>JBEKCJ010000023.1:0-64461 GCA_050014935.1 Candidatus Korobacteraceae bacterium | reverse complement strand
TTGCGGTTTCTTAGCGGCACGACTGAAGTCGTGCCCTGATGCAAGTCATGACCAATTATGAGAGGGCCTCGGGGATGAATTTGGACCGCGTCCTAACCGCAGAGCTTCAACCCGTCCGCTTGATACCTTCCGGCGCGATCACGAGCATATACAAGAAGTATGACAATCTAGTTACAATGCCCGTTTCTTCCTCATTGAATGCCTTTTGCTCAGACGATATATGGCACTAGCGCCGCCACATGTCGAGAGTAGGTTTCATACGAGACGCCGAACTGCGCCCGCATCCACTTTTCTTCGAGCCTAAGTTTGTGCCATAGCGCGACGAAAACAAGGGCAACCGCAAGTAGGCCGCGCCATTCGCCACGGGCGACTGCGCAACCAACAAATCCCAACAGAAGCCCGGTATAGATGGGATGGCGAACCAGTGCGTAGGGTCCACTTGCGATGAGTTCATGATCCTCCTTCAGGGTGACGGCCTGACTCCAGTTTTTGCCCAGATGACGGCGCGCCCAGACGGAAAAGAGGAGACCACTGGCGGTGATTACCGCGCCGCTCCAGAAATACCAGACTCCCAGCGGAAGAAATCGCCGGTTCAGCAAAGGAAGGGGAACGCTCGGTAACCAGAGAAGCGCGAATGCGCAAACAATCAAAACCATCCGCGTAATCCGCGACGACGCCGGCTCCTGGCGCTCGGTTTCTTTGACGTCCTTCGACATCGCCCACCAGTACACCGAATAACCGACCCACATTGCAGGGAAGAGACAGTCGTACAAAAGTGACATGAACATTCCTCATTATCCTCCTCAGTTCGCCCGAAGATAACTGCGCGGCGCGTCGCAGGAAGATCATGTAGTTGGGTTAAGAGGAACTAGCGCGGGAGTGGACGATAAGCAGCGACTGGTCGTCAGTTGCGTGGCCATGACGTTGGGCAGCCGTGACCAGGGCTTGGAAAATTGTATTGACTGAATCGGCGGCGTGCTCCAACACGATTGCCTTTACGGCCGCAACGCCAAACTCTTCGCCGTTGGCGTTTTCCACTTCGAGCAGGCCGTCTGTAAGCATCAGGAAGAGATCGTTGCCAGCATACTCGACCGAGTCGCTGGCAAACTGTTGGCCGTCAAACATCCCCAACGGCAGGTTGGAACACGAAATCTCGGTAATCTCCTTGGTCGCGGCGTGATAGTGCAGGATGGCGGGGTGCCCGGCGAGGGAGCAATCTAATTGCCTTCCGTTTGACGCCAGGTAGGCGAAGGTGACGAACATCTCCGGCCGCGTGACCGAGTAGAGCACGGAATTGAGACTCTCCAACAGCCCGACGCTTTGGTCGCTACAGGACAGCCGCATGCGGGCAGCGCTCTTGACCATGCCCATGACCACACCGGGCGCAACTCCGTGGCCGGAAACGTCGGCAACATAGGCAATCCAGCCGCGCTCATCCTGAAACACGTCAATCAGGTCGCCGCCCACCTTGCCGCTGGGGATGGAGCGGCCGTAGAACTCGAAGCCGGAGGTCTTGATATCAATTGCCGGGACGAGCGTTCGGTGTATCTCGCTCGCCAGTTCAATTTCCGCATGGGCCCGGAAGTAGCGACGGCCTTCGGTAATCGAGACATAAACGAAACACACATAGCCCAAAACCATGGCGGCAATATTGGCGTAGGCGCTTACCCCAAGCCGCTCACTCACGCGAGCAATGTCGGCAGCGCCCATCTGGGCTGGAGGCGGGGGCACTGGGATCAACCTATACACCAGATTCATAGCCACCATCTGGACGATAAAGATCAGCGCAATCGCCTTCCACCGCTGTTGTTCAAACACGGTTCCCGCTGCGGCATATGCGACGGCGAAGCCGCCATACAACAGGACGGCCAAAACAAGCACCAGCACAGGCTCGCGGCCCAACTGGATAACATCGTTGGAAAAGCCGATGGTGCTGAAGAGCAGGAAGACTCCCAGCAGGCCGACGGCCCGTGAAGTTGCTGGGACGGTTTTCCAGAAAGGCGTGCGTTCGTTCATGTGACACTCGTACTTCGCGAATCTAAACGGACGTTAGTATCGTCTCGCCATTTACCGCTCGCGTCCGCAGGCGGCGAGTCGAAGCCTAACTGCGAGCAGCCGGACTGTCAATGCAATCTATCCGTCAATCGTTGGCAATTCTTCTCCTTAGTACAATTGGCGGTAAACCCATGGTTGAGGTGAGTAGAATTATTTTTCCACCATGCTCGAAAACATTAACTTGAAGAAGAAGCTTTCGCGGGAAGAATATAAGCGCGTTGTCCCCGGCCTACAGTTGCGCTTGTATGACTTGGAGAAAGCCTGCTGGGACAACGCAGTGCCCACGCTCATGGTTTTCGAGGGCTGGGACGCGTCGGGGAAGGGAAGCACGATAGCGGCGCTGACCCAGCGCCTGGATCCACGGGGCTTCAAACTGTATCCCATCACCGCTCCCCGCACTTACGAGCAGCAACGTCCGTGGTTGTGGCGCTTCTGGCTGAAGGTGCCGGACCGCGGCGAGATGGTCATCTTCGACCATAGCTGGTACGGTCGCGTCCTCGAGGAGCGGGTGGAGGGAACGGTCCCGGAGAAGTCGTGGAAGCAGGCGTTCCGCGACATCATCGAATTTGAGCGCATGCTGGCCGACGATGGCACCGTGATCCTGAAATTCTTTCTGCATATCAGCAAGAAGGAGCAAAGCAGACGCTTCGAATTGATCCAGGAAAACCCTCTGGAAGCCTGGCGCGTGACTAAGGCCGACTGGGCCCGGCATAAGAAATACGGCCAGTATCTGGCGGCGACCGAGGAAATGCTGGAGCTCACCGAGTCGGAATACGCGCCCTGGTCGATCGTCGAAGCCACTTCGAAGTGGTACACGCGGATGAGGGTGCTGGAGACGGTCATCAGCGCGATCGAAAAGAACCTGGGCGCCAATGCGCCGTCCGCCGCTGTTTCCACGGAGTCCACCAAAGATGCCGAATTGCGTGCCGCCATGGACTCGTTGACGGAGGGCGGCCACTGATGCTGGAGACAGTAGATCTTACTCACGCTCTGGACCGGCAGTCGTATGTGCGCGAAGTGACGCGCCGGCAAATTCAGCTGCGCGAGCTGGGATATCAGGTCTACCTCCAGAAGCGTCCGATCATCGTCGCGTTCGAAGGCTGGGATGCGGCGGGCAAGGGCGGCGCGATTAAGCGCATCACCGAGAAACTCGACCCGCGTGGCTACGTCGTTTATCCCATCAGCTCACCGCATGGCGAGGATCGGACACGACATTATCTGTACCGATTCTGGCGACGGCTGCCGGAACGTGGACAGATCGCCATCTTCGATCGCTCCTGGTACGGCCGCGTTCTGGTGGAGCGCGTGGAAGGCTTTGCCAGCGAAGCCGAATGGAAGCGCGCGTACAAAGAGATCAACTCCTTCGAACGGCAACTGCGCGATTTTGGCGTAATCCTGGTGAAGTTCTGGATCCACATCTCGCGCGAGGAGCAGCTTCGCCGCTTCGATGAGCGCAAAGCCATCGGGTACAAGGCGTGGAAGCTGACAGAGGAAGACTGGCGCAATCGCGAAAAGTGGGCAGCCTATGAGGAAGCCGTGGAGCAGATGCTGGTAAAGACCAGCACCGCCACCGCGCCCTGGACGCTCATTGAGGGCAATGACAAATACTGGGCGCGGACCAGGGTTTTGGCGAAGCTGGTGAAGATTCTGTCGGCTGAAATGGGTTACGAGCCGAGCGATCCTCTGCCTAAAGCGGAGGCAGGGAAGAGCCGCACCAGTCGAAGGTGAGTGTTCGTCACCGCAACTGCAGAATCTGAAGGCGGCTTGAAGATTCTGCGTGAGAACTGTGTCGCCCCCGAGGGGCTCCTCATTTGCTCCCGCCGTACCCAGCACTCCGCCCTCCCACCCCAATGCGCAAAAGAGGCGCGAATCGGGGACCCCGCCTTCGGCTACGTGCTGGGCTATCTTGTGTCGCGCCTACGGCGCTTGATTTTCGTGGGTCGCGCTCCAAAGGCAAAAGTGAAAATCTATTGTTACCCGACCTGAAAGCAGGCTGCGACGATCAGTATTGATAAAAGCCGCGGCCCGATTTACGGCCTAACCATCCCGCGTCCACCATTTTAATTAGCAGCGGGCAGGGCCGGTACTTGGGATCGCCGAGGCCGGACTGCATTACGCGCATGATGTCGAGGCAGACATCGAGGCCGATGAAATCAGCCAGCGTGAGCGGGCCCATGGGATGCGCCATCCCCAGCTTGAAGACTTCGTCCACGGCTTCAGGCGTGGCGACGCCTTCCATCACCGCGTACATGGCTTCGTTCAACAGCGGCATCAGCACCCGGTTCGAGACGAATCCCGGAGCGTCGTTCACCTCAACCGGAGTTTTCTCCAGCTTCTCGGCCAGGGCCTTGACTGCGGCGTAGGTCTCATCCGAGGTCGCCAGTCCGCGAATCACCTCGACCAGTTTCATGACCGGCACGGGGTTGAAGAAATGCATCCCGACGACTTTGTCGGGCCGCGTCGTCACCGCCGCCAGCTTGGTAATTGAAATGGACGAAGTGTTGGAAGCCAGAATGACTTCGGGCCGGCACATGGCATCGAGATCGCGGAACAGCTCGGCCTTGATCTCGAAGCGTTCGCTGGCGGCCTCGACGATGAAGTCGCAGCCTGCGAGTTGCTTGCGGTCGGTAACGGAGGTGATTCGGCCCAGCGCCTGGTCGCGTTGCTCGGCTGTAAGTTTGGCCTTCGAGACTTCGCGCTCCAGGTTCTTGCGGATGGTTTCCAGGCCGCGATCGACAAAGCGCTGCTCCACATCAACCAGTACGATCTTGTACCCACTCTTGGCGAAGACGTGGGCAATGCCATTGCCCATGGTGCCCGCTCCGATTACTCCTACGGTTCTTATGTCCATGATTGCCTCAGATGATTGGATGGTCTGGAACAGCCTGGACTCGCTGCCGCCGCAGCCTAAGCTGCACATGACGTCATACGGATCCTTCAAGGAGCAGACCATGCTAAAGACCCCTGCGTCAAGCAAGCGCGGGCTTTCGGATTCAAGCAAGGTTCTGACCTCCTGTGGTGTGACCGCCATCACCGACGCTCCAAGTTGGTGGTGCTAAAACCGAACCGTATCTCCCCGTCCGGGGGTTTTCGTTGGGTACCTCAATCCTCCATCTTAAGGCCCGCAAAGCGCCATCCTCGAGGTGTTTGCAATGAACGCTCGACTGGTAAGTGAATTTCGTTCCATCGTTGGAGATGCCGGCCTGGTAAGCGGGCCCGAGCAGCTCCGGACCTACGAATGCGATGGCTTGACCCTGTTCAGGGTCGTTCCTGACCTGGTTCTGCTGCCTGCGAGCGCGGAAGAAATGCAGGCCATCGTGAAGGTGTGTTACCGGGAGAAAATCCCGATGGTCGCACGCGGCTCGGGCACAGGACTGAGCGGGGGAGCGCTGCCGGTGAAGGGAGGCGTGGTGATCGGCGTCACCCGGATGAATCGCATTCTTGAGGTTGATCTGCCCAACGCCCGGGTGGTGGTGCAGCCGGGCGTGACGAATTCCGCCATCACTGCCGCGGTTTCTCCCCGCGGCTATTTTTATGCCCCGGACCCGTCGTCGCAGGTAGTCTGCACCGTCGCCGGCAACGTGGCGGAGAACTCGGGCGGCGCGCATTGCTTCAAGTACGGAGTAACTACGACGTACATCCTCGGGCTCGAAGTGGTGCTCTCCGATGGCACTCTGCTTAATCTGGGCAGCACCGCTTTGGACCAGCCCGGCTACGACCTGGTGGGAGCTTTCGTCGGTTCGGAGGGAACGTTCGGCATCATTACCAGGGTCACGCTAAGAATCATCAAGAAGCCTGAAACCACACAGGTATTAATGGCAGCGTTCAATTCCAGCAGCGAAGCGGGAGCGGCGGTCAGCAACATCATCGCTTCCGGAATGTTTCCCGCAGCCATGGAAATTATGGACCGGCTGGCCCTGGAGGCCGCCGAAGCGGCGGTCCATGCCAACTATCCGAATTGCCAGGCGTTGCTGCTGGTGGAACTCGACGGCTCCGCCCGCGAGGTCGAGCTTCTGATGGAGCAGGTTGGTCCGATCTGCAGATCCTGCGGCGCCTGGGAGATACGTCTGGCGAAGTCCGAGCCGGAACGTATGGCGGTTTGGAAAGGACGCAAGGCCGCATTTGCCGCTGTTGGGCGAATTTCCCCGAATTACCTGGTGCAGGACGGCGTCATCCCCCGTACCGCATTGCCGAGGGTCCTGGGAGAGATTGACCGGCTCAGCGCCGATGCCGGGCTGCGCGTCGCCAACGTCTTTCATGCCGGAGACGGAAATCTTCACCCCCTGGTGCTGTACGATCGCCGCATCGCCGGACAAGAGGAACGAGCCATGACGCTGGCGGAAGACATTTTGCGGCTCTGCGTAGAAGCGGGCGGATCCATCACCGGGGAACATGGGATCGGAGAAGAGAAGAAGATGTTCATGCCGGTGATGTTTTCTCCAGCCGACCTGGACGCCATGCAGCGCCTGCGTTCGGCTTTCGATCCGTACGACCTCTGCAATCCGACGAAGATGTTTCCCGGTACCGACGCGAAGCTGCAAAGACCGGTCGCCTACGAACCCCATCCGATCGAGTTAGCGGGACTGGCACAGCGGTACTAGCCGGGGACCCGAACGGGAGTTAAATCATGAGCCAAACTCGAGTAGAGAACAACGAAGCATGGATCCAACTGAGTGCGATCGTGGGCCCGGAACATGTGCGTTCGGCGACGCCAGAGGATGCCGTGGACGCAGTGCAACCCGCCGGCGTGATTGCCCCCGGCACCACGCAGGAAGTGGCGCAGGTACTGCGTTACAGTGCTTCCGCCGGCCTCGCCATCATTCCCCGCGGTGGAGGCACGCGGTTGGGGCTGGGTAATCGTCCTCGCCGGGCGGACTTTGTCCTCTCGCTGGAGCGGCTCAATCAGGTGATTGAACACGCCTGGGGCGACATGACGGTGGCGGTGGAAGCAGGCTGCACCATCGCCAGGTTGCAGAGCGTGGTCCGTGAACATGGTCAGCAGTTGGCTGCCGATCCCATGCAACCGGAGCAGGCCACGGTTGGCGGCCTGCTGGCTACGGCGGAGAGTGGAACCCTGCGTATCCGTTATGGCGCTGTTCGCGACCTGGTCCTCGGGGTGGAAATGGCTCTGCCCGACGGCAGCGTAATCAAAGCCGGAGGCAAGGTAGTTAAGAACGTTGCCGGCTATGACCTCACCAAACTGGCCATCGGATCGCTGGGAACCCTGGGCGTAATCACTCGAGCCGTGTTCCGCCTGCATCCCGTGCCCGTGGCCACGGCCACTTTTGCCGCCATGCTGCCGACCGCGTCGGAGGCGGAAACACTGCTGCTCGCGATTCTGGATTCACATCTCGTTTACAGCGGGCTGCAGATTCGCGCCCGTTGCGATGACCAGATTTTTGTCCACATACGATTCGAAGGCATTCCCGAATCGCTACAGGACCTATATACAAAGCTGGGCTGCCTCGCGGGCGCTCATCAGTTTGTGGATTGCGCCGGCGATGTCTGGAGGTCGCGGCAGAAACTGTTCGTCAACGCCACCAACTCCGTGATCTGCAAGTGCTCTGTGCTGCCTTCGCAGATTGGCGCGCTCTGCGACGTTCTGTCCCTGCACGCCAAGAAGACTGAAGTTGCCTTTACTTTGGTAGCACAAGGAACGGGGCTGGCCGAAGTGCGATTGGATGCCGCCGGTCCGCAGCCGCTGACAACGGTGCTGCGTGCTCTGCGTGGTGAAGTTGATCGTCTTGCCGGGACGCTGATTGTGGCGCAGTGCCCGGCAGCAATGAAGCGTGAAATGGATGTGTGGGGCAGCATAAAAGATACGCTTCCGCTCATGCTCAGAATCAAGCAGAAGTTCGATCCGAGTGAGGTTCTGAATCCGGGTCGTTTCGTGGGGGGCATATGACATCGCAGCTCGCAACGCCGGCGAACGCCAGCGGCAGGACACTCGATGAGCACCATTTTCCGGACGCGGAGCTTCTGAATGCCTGCGTCCATTGCGGCTTTTGCCTGCAAACATGCTCGACCTACGCGCTCTGGGGAAAGGAGCAGGACTCGCCGCGTGGCCGCATTCACCTGATGAACATGGCGATTGCGGGCGAAGTGGGAGTAAGCGAGCTTTACGTCTCGCACTTCGACCATTGCCTGGGATGCCTGGCGTGTGCCAGTTCCTGTCCGTCTGGGATCCAGTACGGACGCCTGATTGAAGCCATGCGCGCCCAGGTGGAGCAGCAATACCGCCGGCCGCTGCATGAGCGGGCGCTGCGGAAAATGATCGCCGCAGTGTTCAGCCGGCCGGGGCGCATGCGTAAGCTGATCTTGCCCCTGCGTGCCTATCAGCGGTTGGGTTTACAAAAGCTCGCGCACGCCCTCGGCCTCATGGCGCTGCTGCCACCGAGCCTGCGCGCCATGGAGCAGATGCTGCCTGATTTGCGTCATCGCGACCCGTCGGTGACCCTGCCGCCGCGCATCGCGGCGCAAGGTAAGAAGCGCCGCAGGGTTGCCTTGCTGACGGGCTGCGTGCAGAGCGTCTTCCTGGGTCAGGTAAACGCGGCCACCGCGCGGGTGCTGGCAGCCGAGGGCTGTGAAGTGCTAGTCCCGCCGAACCAGGGCTGTTGCGGAGCCCTTCAGAAAGACCTGGGCCGGGAACAGGACGCGATAAACGACGCGCGCAACTTGATCGACCTGTTCGAGCCTCTGGCCGTCGATACCATTGTGGTGAACGCCGCCGGTTGCGGAGCAGCGCTCAAGGACTATGGATATTTGTTGCGCGGCGATCCCAAGTATCGTGATCGCGCCATCGCATTTTCCGCCAAGTGCAAAGACGTATCGGAGGTGCTGGCGGAATTGCAACCCCGCGCTCCACGGCACCCGATAGCCTTAAAGGTTGCTTTCCACGATCCCTGTCACCTGCAACATGCTCAGGGGTTGCGCGAGCAGCCGCGGGCCATGTTGCGCACCATTCCCGGACTGGAGTTGCTGGAGCTTTGCGACGCCGCACGCTGTTGTGGCTCGGCCGGTCTCTATGGTCTGATTCAGCCGGAGACGGCCCACCACCTGGGCCAGAGGAAGGTGGAGATGATTGTCGCAACCCCGGCTGAGGCAGTGGCGACCGGTAATCCCGGATGCCAGTTGCAAATCGGGGCACTGCTGAACGAAGCGGGGCACCCGTTACCGGTTCTGCATTACATGGAACTGCTGGACGCTTCCATCTCCGGCGCGCAGTTGCCAGGAAAACGCGATTAGCAAGTTATTGGCGCGGCTCTCGTCACTTCCGCGGAGCATTGATGGCGGGCGGGTTCTGCGGCGAGGCCGGACCTTCCCCTGCTTTCAATTTGCGGCAGCAGCCACCTAATATGTCACCATTCGGCAAGTAGACCGTGGCTGCGTACGGGAGCGTTGGTTTCTCCCCGGGTTCGGTGCAGTCGGCCTTCCGGATTTTGGCCGACAGCGCATTTCCGCTGCTCATCTGCCACAACCATGCCTTTTGGTCCGCCAGCCAGAAAAAGCCGCCTGGAAAGTCTTGATCCGGCTGATTGACGCCCCCAAGATATCGCGCGCCCCAAGAGACGAACTGTATGCTCCACTTGGGCACCTCGCCGAAGCAATCCATGTAGGGTGGCGCCTCGGCAACGACCTTCTTCGCGGACTTACGAGTCGGAGTTTGCTCGTAGGTGTCCGGCGTCTCTTGCGCCTCACCGCAGATCACGGCAGCTATAACGAACAGAATCGCGATACAGCGAACAAGTATGCGTCTCATCCGAACCTCTCGAAGGCAAAGTGATCTGCCGACGGGCGATACAGCCGCTAATCAGGGCCCGCTTATCGGGTTGAAACTCAGAATATCTGAAAAGGTACCACAACCCGCTTTTGCGTAGCTCGCGGCGACTCCTGACCGCCAGGTTCCATCCGTTTGAAGAGCATAGCAGGCCGCGTCGTAACCTCATGCCGATGGTGGGTGACAAGAGCAGACAAAGGCCGGAGAGGTACGGTCGGGTTGGGAGGATTTGGTGGACCTGGCCGGGATCGAACCGGCGACCTCTTCCATGCCATGGAAGCGCGCTCCCAGCTGCGCCACAGGCCCACTTGCGAAAGATGGCGCTGAGAATCCAGCGCCTCGACTATTTTCTCCCACTCGGACATCCTAGTCAAACTCACGCGATGGGCAGCGTTACGATTCAAGAGGCCTTGGTTTGTCGAATCCTCCTTCCTCTACAATCGAAGGGTGAAGACTTGGGATGTTGTCATCATCGGCGGAGGTGTAATTGGGCTCACGCTGGCACGGAGCTTGCGGCACGGCGGCGCCAGCGTTCTCGTCGTGGAGAAGTCTGAGCCTGCCCGCGAAGCTACGCACGCCGCTGGCGGCATGATCGCGCACTGCGATCCGGAAAATCCTCCCGCGATGGCCCCAATGATCGCCGCCAGTGGGCGTATGTATCCGCGGTTTATTGCCGCACTGCGGGCCGAGGCATTCGAGTCGCCTGACCTGCGCCAGGACGGGACGATCGCGTTCCCGGCAGACGGCGAACTGCCAGCGTGCGAAGGCGTGCGCATGCTCCATGACGATGCCGAGTTGCTGCACCTGGAGCCGCTGATTGCCTTACGCGGCCGCGCCTGCGTTCTGCCCGAATGCACTGTCGATCCGCGCAAGCTGGCCAGTGCCCTGGAAAAAGCCGCGCGCAAACTTGGTGTCGACTTCGTGACCGGTTCCGCCGTTACCGAGGTTGCCGTGCTGGGCGGGCGGGTGACGGGCGCGCGCACCGCGAAGGCATTCTATATGGCGGCCGCAGTGGTGAACTGTGCAGGAGCATGGGCGTCGCTGATCAAACCGTTTGGCATGCCGACGCGTCCGGTGAAAGGACAGATGGTTTGCCTGGTGCCGCAGGCCGGCGCTCACGCTACCGGTCCACTGCTTCGGCATGTGGTGCGCACGCCGGAGGTGTACATCATTCCGCGCAGCGACGGACGATTGCTGCTGGGGGCGACGGTCGAGGAAGCCGGGTTTGATAAGCGCGTGGATGCCGATACCGTCCAGAGCTTGCAGCGAGCGGCGGCCAATGTCGTGCCGGAGATTGGCCAGATGCGCATTCATGACGCCTGGGCAGGACTGCGTCCGGGTTCTCCGGACGGACTTCCAATTCTTGGCGCAACCTCTTTGCCGGGATACTACGCGGCCACCGGACACTATCGCGACGGCATCATGCTGGCACCGGTGACCGCACAGATCATGACCCAACTGCTGAAAGGACGACTCCCAGAATTCGACATAGAGCCATTCTCACCGTTGCGATTTTTGTAAATCGCAGAGTCATGCAGGCCCGATCTTTGAATGTGCAGTGAATCGCCGTCGCAGGAGGCGCGCGCCGCTCACCTCGCCGGAGACAATTCGTCCAAACCACGAGGCGAGAAACGTTCACACGAGTGAACTTTTCACTCGCGTCGCCGTATATGTCAGTGAAGGATACTGGAAGTAAGAGTGTCGTCTCTGCTGGCACTCCAGTTGCATCAACAAAAAGATGGGGTCAAACAGTGTGTTTCGCCAGCGGTTTGGCGGCCCAGGCGGAACAAACTCGAGGGAAACTTGAAGGCGTCCCCGTGCTGTTTAACCCCGGCCTCACATTCTATGCGAAGGGGCGGGAAATGCAAGCCGATCCCGCCCCGGCCAACTGAGCTTGGGGCGTTGCTATCGCCGCATGGGCTGCCAGAACGATAGTCAAAAAGTAAGGAGACTAGAACCATGACACGTACACTGGCTCGCGTAACTCTATTTGTCTTCGCTCTCACCATGTCTATCGGCGCTTTTGCCGCCTCCAAGTCTCAGGAAGTCACGCTGTTCCACGATGCGCAACTGAACGGCAAGACGCTACCTGCCGGCGACTACACTGTGAAGTGCGATACCACCGGCTCTACCGCTCAGGTGAAGTTCGTGAAGAACGGCAAGGAAATGGCCTCCGCCACCGGCCAAGTCAAGCAACTCGCCAACACACCCGACCACAACCAGGTTGTCACGCAGGATGGTAATGGAAGCTCAACCATCAGCGAGATCGATTTCAGCAACAGCAAGACTGGCGTGACGTTCGATTCCGGAACAGCTATGTCCAGTTCCGGGCAGTAACAGCTAACAACCTTTGAGCAGATTGAGAAGGGAGCGCAAGCTCCCTTTCCTGTTGCGAGGCCCTGGTAAGGGAGAAGCGGGTTGGGACTCGAAGCGCGATCCATCCCCCAAGTTCAAACCAATTTCCGCAGTTCGCGCCTTAAGATCTTGCCCGACGCGGTGCGTGGCACCTTCTGCACAAAGTAAATCTCGCGCGGCATTTTGTAACGGGTGAGGCGCTCGGCCACGAAGGCCTGAAGCTCTTCCGCGGTCTGTTGATTGGGCGGCTTTTCCTCGCTCACGACCACGAAGGCGCAAGGGATTTCTTCTCCGGCGGCATCTATGCGCGATACCACGCCGCAATCGCGCACCGCGGGATGTTCGAGCAGCACACTCTCCACCTCGGCGGGCGCGATGGAGAATCCTTTGTACTTCATCATCTCCTTGCGGCGATCGACCACGTAATAAAACCCATCCTCATCGACGCGCACAATGTCGCCTGTCCAATACCAGCCGTCGCGCAAGACCGCGGCCGTGGCGTCGGGCGATTTCCAGTAACCCAGCATGAACTGCGGCCCGCGCATGATCAACTCACCGATTTCGCCCGGAACAACCTCCCGCTCCTTCTCATCCACCACGCGGCAAGCGGTCTCAGCCACCGGCATGCCAATCGATTCCGGCTTGTACAGCTCCTTCTCCAGGAAGCCGAGATGGGTCACCGGCGAGGCTTCGGTCATTCCGTAGCCCTGGCGAATGGGGACGCCGGTGCCGGCGGTGAAGCGGCGCGCCAATTCCGGCGCCAGGGGCGCGGCACCCGACTTGACCCAACTCAGGCGATGCGAGCGCGGAAACTTTCCCTGCTCCGCAGCCTGGCAATACGCCAGCAGAGTGGGCGGCACGCACAAGACAATGGTGACGCCTTCGTCGGCGACCAGCCGCAGAGAACTCTCGCACTCGAAGCGCGGCATTAGTACGAGCGTGCTGCCCCGCATCAGCGCGAGGTTGAGGCCGACCGTCAGTCCGTAAATGTGGTACAGCGGGAGAAAGCACAGCATGACATCGTCACCGCTGACCGCGCCGGCCTCGCCCGGAATCAGCGTCTGATAGACATTGGCCACAAGGTTGTAGTGCGACAGCATCACGCCCTTGGGCAGGCCCGTGGTGCCGCTGGAGTAGGGAAGCGTGGCCAGCGCCAGTCGCGAGTCCTGCTCGGGCGCCGGCAAATGCACGCTCTCCGCCGCTTCGAATAGCGAGTCGAAGGGCTGGGAGCCGCTCGGTCCGGGGGCGCGCGCAGTATACACCTGGCGCAGCGCCGGCAGACCGGCAAGATCGATTCCTGTGAGCAGTGCGCCATCGCTGATGAGAGCAACCGCTTCGGAATTTTCCAGCTGATAGCGGACCTCGCGGTCGCGGTAGGTGGGGTTCAGCGTGGTTGGAACGGCGCCGGCCAGGGTGGCCGCGTGATAAGCCACGCCGAACTCCCAGCAGTTGGGCAGGAAGATGGCGACCACCTCGCCCGGGCGAATTCCGGCCGCCACCAGTCCCCGCGCGGCACTCTCCACCATGGCTCCATACGCGGCATAAGTGATGCGCTGTGCCGGTATGCAGGACACGTCGACCATTGCGATCTTCGACGCATGTCGCCGGCAGGACTCCAGCACAACATCATGCACAAACCTGCCCGCTGGATCGGCGAAGAGCTGCGTTCGTAACGGTGCAGGTGCGCGCCCCATAGATGGTGCGCAAAAGTTTATCAGGTTAGTGCGGTGTGCCGCTGCTTTCTGCTGATGCGGGAAGCGGCGCCGTTTGTTATGTTGTGGGCCAGGCTGTTACCTTCACCACCATGCGAGGATTGAAAGGGAAGTGCATTGTCGTCACCGGTGGCGCCAGTGGCATCGGCGCGGCCACGGCTGCCCGCTTGGTTGAAGAAGGCGCGAAGGTCGCAGTCCTGGATCGCGATGCGGACGGGTGCGACAGCATTGGCCGCGAATTGCCTGGACTTGTGGGGGCCTTTCGCGCGGATGTCGCCGATCTCAATGCGGTGCGGCATGCCTTCGGCAACATCATGGTCGGATTGGGCGGGCTGGACGTCGTCATTAACAATGCCGGCATCAGCATTCGCCACCAGTTTCTCGACATCACTCCGGAGGATTGGAGCAAAGTTCTTGCCGTCAATCTGAGCGGCGTCTTTTATGTTGCGCAGACCGCTGCACGCTACATGATGGAGCGCTCCGGCGGCGTCATTCTGAACATGGCTTCGACGAATGGCATGGTGGGACATCCTTACTACGCTGACTACAACGCTACCAAGGCGGGTGTGATCGAACTGACGCGCTCGATGGCACTGGAGTTGGCTCCCAAAGTGCGAGTGAATGCGGTCGCCCCAGGCTACGTGCTCACCCCGATGCAGCGTGCCGAATACTCCGACGAGATGCTGGAGGCCGTCAACCAGAAGATCCCGCTGGGCCGCCATGCGCAGCCGGAAGAAGTAGCTGCCCTGTTCGCATTCCTGGCCTCTGAGGATGCCGCGTACCTTACCGGCCAGGTCTACGTGATTGACGGCGGTGAGACGGCCGGAGGATTGGCCAGCCGCTAAGCTGCAGAAAATCTTACTAGTAAGACGAGGGCTTATAATCTTATTAGTAAGACGTCTTACTGGTAAGAAATTATGATCCCAACTACGAGCATAATGTCCTCACGCGGGCAGATTGTTATCCCGGCTAAGATTCGTCAGCGGCTCAACCTCGAACCTGGAACGGCGTTCATTGTGTTGGGGAAGGGCGATACGGTGGTACTACAGCGGCTGGCTGAGCCGCCCTGGAAGGAGTTTGATGCCCTCACCAGCGAAGCGCAGCGTCAGGGCCACCATACGGACCTGGCCATGCAGTCGCTGAAGAAGGTGTTTACGAAACTGCGTTACACGCGATAGGAAGCGGCAACTGACCAGCGGCCCACTGGCCTAAATTCCCAGCCCCGTCACCCGCCATCCCGCTCCATGCACCTTGTGCCGGATGTTCAGGGTGATCAACAGCGCGGTCATCGCTTCCACGATGCGCGCGTTCTCCAGCTTGCCGCCGTCGATGGCCCGCACGCCGGGAATCTTTGTCGCCAGTTCCGATGCAACCTGCCGGGCATGGTCATCGTCGCTGCAAACGATCACGTCGCAATCGACCTCGCCATCGCCGGCCAGCACCGTAGCCGACAGGCTGTGAAATGCCGCAGCCACCACAACGTTCTTGCCCACGATCTCCTGTGCCTGCTCGGCTGCCGATCCCTGCCACACGCCGAGCACGCGCGTCGGGCGTCCGCCCACGGCCGCCGCCAGTGGAACGGTAGCGTCGATCAACACCGTGCCCGGTCGAAACGCGGGTTTCAGCTGCTTCAGCAATTCGGCTTGTCCGGCGAAGGGAACGGTCAGTACCACAATGTCGCACATCTTTACAGCGACGGAGTTCTCCACGCCTTCCACGTTGCCCAGCACGCCGGCTTTCTCTGCGATCTGTAGGGCAGCCGCCTTGGCGCGATCGCCGTCGCGCGAGCCGATGACCACCGATTCGCCGGCTCGCGCCCAACGCTGGGCCAGTCCCGAGCCTTCAGGGCCGGTGCCTCCGACGACCGCGATCATGCGTTGCCACCCAGTGGCGTAGCGTTTTGAAAGGGCACGGCTTCAGCCTTGTCGAATGCGGTCGAAAATCCGTCCGGCGTCAGCCGCTGAGGTAACAACCTTGCCTGCACGACGTCAACATAGTTCGTGTACAGGGTGTCGCGCTGCGCGGGAACGCGGCCCAGTTCGATTATTCTCTCCTGAAACTCCGCTGCGGACGTGTACTGCCCTGCGGTTGATCCTGCCAACCGCGAGATGTTCTCTTCGAACAGTGTGCCCCCGTAATCGTCGGCTCCGGCCAGCAGCGAAAGTTGCGAAACCTCGCGGCCCAGCTTCACCCACGAAACCTGAATGTGGTCAATCGATCCGGCAAGCACCAGGCGCGCCAGGGCATGAACTTTCATGTGCTCTGCCATCGTGCCGCCGGTGCGGGCCAGGCCTTGCGCAAACAGCAAGGTGTTGTCGTGAATGAAACCCAGCGGCACAAATTCGGTAAAGCCGTTTGTGCGCGACTGGATCTCGCGGAGCAGCAGCATGTGGTTTACCCAGTGTTCCGGCGTTTCGCTGTGGCCATACATCATGGTCGAAGTGCTGCGAATGCCGCATTCATGCGCCGTCTCGATCACCTCGCACCACTGCGCGGTGGTCAATTTGTTGCGCGACAACACTTGACGCACCCTGTCGTCCAGGACCTCCGCTGCCGTGCCCGGTAAGGTGTCGAGACCGCTGTCCTTCAACATCAGCAGGTAGTCGCGCACCGGCATGCCCGTCAACTCGACGCCGTACACCATCTCCATGGGCGAAAAGGCATGCGCATGCATTCTCGGCGTCGCCGACTTCACCGCGCGCAGAATGTCGCGATAGTAGAACGCCGGCAAATTGCGCGGCAGCCCGCCCTGAATGCAGACCTCGGTGGCACCCCACTCTGCGGCTTCCCGGCACTTCCGCGCAACCTCGTCGAGCGACAGGAAATACGCCGTCTCGTGATGCGGGCCCACGCTGAATGCGCAAAACTTGCATCCCACGAAGCACACATTGGTGAAATTTATATTGCGGGTCACAACGTAGCTGATCGTATCGCCCACCAACAAGTGTCGCAGTTGATTGGCCGCCACTACCAAGCCGAAGAGATCATCACCGTCGCAGTTGGCCAGGAGCAGACATTCGTCGCGGCTTGGAGCGTCTGCTGATTGCACCAACTTGGCCCTTGCATCACTTCCTCGTAACCTTCGCTATCGAAACAAATCGTTCTCTGCCGCCCGCACTAACCGCCGCGCACTACCTGCGCCGCGGCGATACGGGCAACCCCGAATTATACAGGCTGGAATGCGGGAGTTTTTCCCGCAAACCAGGCCCGCAACACAAGCCAGCTCATCGGCTACGGCTTCTTCCGTCGCGTGCATTTTGTAGCCGTAGGGATCAACCCTCCCGCGATAGTCGTGAAGCACTTTCATTCCGGCGACGCCGATTGCTACTTCACACAAGCCTTCGCGCCATGGCCGTCCAAAGCTGTCAGCAATGATCACGGGAATGTGCAGTCCCGTCCGCTTCTTCAATTTGCGATGAATTTGCGCAGCCGATAAATCGGGCTCGGCAGGCAGCAGCACTGCCGTTTTGCCGCCGTCGACGTTGGAGACATCGACACCGCTATTGGCGCAGACGAATCCGTGCTGCGTCTCGGTAATCAGAACGTGTTTCTTGCGAACTACCCGCTTCGCTTCGCGTAGCGCCAACTCCACCACGCGAGGGTCAGCGCCATTTCTGGCGGCGAATTGCCGCGCGGCAACAGACGGCTTGACCGAATCCAGAGGGACGCGGCGATCTTCCGCCTTGGAGACAATCTTGTGTTTGAGGACCAGGATATCGCCTTCGTGCAGCCGCCGTCCGCCCAGGGCCAGGGCATCCACCACGAGGTCGGCGATGGAGTCGCCAGCGAGGACGTCGCGAATTCCGCGCACCGGAATCGCCCGGAGGTCGGTCGTCCCGCTTGCGTTCGCAACTTGCCGGCGTGCGGTCATACGGCTGCCTCCCACGTCTGGAGGTTACGCTGCCTAAAACCCCATGATCGCAGCAGGTGCTGTGCATTAGTTTCGCCATCGCCTTGCACCAGCAGTTCCAGTTCGTGTGGGTTGTCGACATCCAGTCCAATCCCCGGCAGCTCGAGGATGATCAAGTCCTTGCCCGTCTGTTTCATCGCAGCGCAGTGTGGCGCAAAGCTGTCATTGCCAAAGCGCAGCGGAATGACCGACGCGGGCCGCCGCAGAATGCAATTACTGCCGCGGCGATCGTAAGCGGGAACGAATACCGCTCCCTCATCCGGCGCCGCCTCCAGCACCCGCCGCAACTCGTCACTGGTGACGAGCGGGATGTCGGCCGGGACGACAATGGTTGTGTCGTAGCCGCGCTGCTCGCTCCACCCAGTTGCCATCTCGATCGCGGCTGTCTCGCTCTCGTTGTGTCTGTCTTCGATCACCAGAAAGCCGAACTGCTCGGCCAGTTGCCGGGCGTGCGCATCGCCAGTCACCAGAGCCACGTGGATACGGTCCGTGACGCCAGCTGCTGCGGCCATCACGTCGCGGAGCATCGCCTCGGCAAGTTGCGAACGTTGTTGCTGGTTCAGCACCTCGGCGAGGCGCTGCTTCGCCGTCGCCAGGCTCTTGAAGGGGATGAGAAGGATTCCGTTCATGTCAGTCCTTCGTGCCTTGCGGAGTGGCGCAAGCGTTCAGCACGAACTCCGCCAGTGCGCGCTTGTCGACAGCGGAGCTCATGATGGTGTTGGTGCACACGACGCGCAACGTTCCGCTCGACATCCTGGCCGCTTCGGCTTGGTCGAGGCGGTCAGCAACCAGAACATCGAGAAAATCCTCGTAAGCTTTGGCCACACCGCCGATGGTGCTTGGCCATCGCATCATTTTCATCAACTCACCCGCGGGACCAGATACGGCGGCACCGCCTACAATCGGACTCACCGCAACCACTGGCGCAGCGGTTTGTTGCAGTGCGTCGCGAATGCCAGGTACCGCCAGAATCGGCCCCATACTGGTCACCGGATTGCTCGGCGCAAACACGACTGCTTCGGCCCGTTCGATGCGCTCAATCACGCCCGGAGCGGGACGCGATTGCTCCGCGCCTTCAAAGCGCACCGCTTGCGCTTCCACCTGATGCCTCTCGCGCACAAAGTATTCCTGAAAAGTCAGGGTGCCTTTCGAAGTGTCGAGCATGGTGGAAACGCGATCATTTGACATGGGCAGCACCTGCGCACGAATGCCAAACTTCGCCGCCAGCTCAACCGTGGACTCGGCCAGGGTTCTGCCGGCACGCAGCATCGCAGTGCGGGTTAGATGCGTCGCCAGATCCAAATCGCCCAGGCTGAACCACGATGGCTGCCCAAGCTGCTGCATGCGCTCCAGGCAGCGAAAGCTGTCGGCCTCGACACCCCATCCGCGGTCCTTACTTAACAGATCAGCCAGCCCATAGAGCACCGAATCGACATCCGGCGAAACGTGCAGCCCCCACCATTCCAGATCGTCGCCGGTGTTGACGATGACCGTAAGCTCGTCCGGTGCGACCACCTGCCGCAAGCCTTGCACCAGCTTGGTGCCCCCCGTCCCGCCTGTGAAGACGACGATCATCTACGCAGCCCTCGGGTATCCGTCATGGTCCGATAGAGTTTGCAAGCGCTCCGCCAGCAATCCGCCACGTTTCACCACATCTGCCACAAACTCCGGATAGACTGGCAAACGCTGCACCAGATTTTGTCCCGCTGCTTCGGTGCGGCGTTGCAATTCCAGCAGATGCGGCCAGGGCGCTTCGGGATTGATGTAATCCGGTGTCAGCGGCGAGACCCCGCCCCAATCGTTGATGCCGGCCTGCAACAAGCGCTCGTAGCCGTTGTCCGTGAGGTTCGGCGGCGCCTGAATATTCATATCGCGCAGCAGTAACCGCGCGACGGCCAGGGTGCGCAGCATGTCGCCGATGTCGGGCTCCGGCCACGCCGCCATCGGAATCCGCGACTTCACGCGAAAGTTCTGGATGATGACTTCCTGGACATGCCCGTACTGCTGGTGCAGGCGCTTGATCGCCAGCAGCGATGCGACGCGGTCTTCCATCGTTTCGCCGATGCCGATAAGAATGCCGGTCGTGAAGGGCACGCCAAGTTTTCCCGCGTCTTCGATTGTCCGCAGACGCAGCGCTGGAACTTTGTCGGGCGCGCGTCCCGCCGGATGCGCCGCAAAAAGCTTCGCACTCGTGCTCTCCAGCATCAAACCCAGGCTGGGATTGCTCGCGCGCAATCGCCCGATCCAGTTCGCGCTCAAGAGGCCTGGATTGGCATGCGGCAGTAATGGCGTTTCGCGCAGCACCAGCTCGCACATGTCTTCCAGATAATGCAGCGTGCTGCGATACCCCATCCGCCGCAGCGTCTGGCGCATCTCCGGGAAGAGCGCCTCCGGACGATCGCCCAGCGAAAACAGCGCTTCGGTGCAGCCGAGCTTTTCGCCTTGCTTTGCAACGGACAGAACTTCATCCGGCGTCATCGTATGCGCGCCCACGTCGCCGGGATCGCGCCGGTACGTGCAATATCCGCAGTAGTCGCGGCAAAGGTTGGTCAAAGGAATAAAAACCTTGCGTGAGTAGGTGACGATGCCGGGGTGGTATTGCTCTTTCAGCGCTCGGGCCGCAGCCAACACTTCGGGAAGAACATCGTCATCGCAACGCAAAAGCCGCACCGCAACGTCAGGGCCAAGCTCCGCGCCGTCGTGGACCGCGCGCAGGTGCGCGGGGAGATAGTCGGCAGACACGTCCGCAACACGATTGCGTGGTGCTATGAATGTCGGTGACGAAGACATGTCGGGCTCATGGCGCGCCAAACCACCATCTGCGCCACGAGGAGAGAATATCGCAACCAGCCGGGCGCTGCACCTCAGGCGTTCACTCCCGCGCTAGTCCCTGCATTCCATACTGCCCGCGAAAATACAGCAGCGGCGATCCTTCACCCAGGGTGACCTCCCTCACCTCGCCGACAAAGATGGTGTGGTCGCCTGCCGCGTGGGCGTCGACCACGCGACAGTCCAGATTGGCCAGAGCCGTTTCCAGCACCGGAGTTCCAGTCTTCATCTTGCGAAATCGAATTCCCAGCCGATAAGCTGCGTCGGGATTCCGTTCTGGATCGGCGAAAAACTCCGAGAGAGCTTCCTGCTCGTCTTTCAGCACGTTGACGCCGAACTCTCCTCGCTCCCGCACGCGCAAATAGGTCTCAGCCAGATGATCGATGCAGACCAGCACCAGTGGCGGCTGAAGCGAGACCGAACAGAACGCGTTGGCCGTCATGCCGTGTATATGGCCTTCGGCTGTTTCGACTGTAATGACCGTCACGCCGCTAGCGAAGCGGCCCAGCGCGGCGCGAAATTCATCGGGCGTGACCAGCTCATTCATGCTGAATGTCCGCATTGCGGCGATAACGTACCAACTATACCGGATGGCCGGCATCGCCTTGTTCTTGCGAGTTGTTATCACAAGAGGCCATTTAGCCGCGGAGCGATCCGCGGTTTCTCAAAGTGCCTCAATTTGCGATACTCTTCAAGCCGCACAGAAATTTCGTACAGGCCCCTGACAAGCGCCGCTCTTGCGCTTGCTGGGGCAGGGTCGTGGGGGCGGGATGTATCCTCGAGCATTTGCGTATCATCGCGCGAAATCGTATCCCGAAGCCATCTCGCTGTTGAGCGAGTTAGGAGAAGACGCGAAGTTTCTCGCCGGAGGACAGAGCCTGATCCCGCTGATGAAGCTTCGCCTCTCGGCTCCTCGACACCTGGTCGATCTCAACTGCATCCCGGAGAGTTCTTATATCCGCAGCAATGGGGCGGTGCGCTTGGGAGCGATGGCGCGCCACGCCGATATCGCCGCCTCAGCTGAAGCCGCTCGAATTCCCATACTTCGCGACTGCGCCGGCGGCGTCGCCGATCCGCAGGTGCGGCACATGGGAACCATCGGCGGCTCGCTTGCTGAAGCCGATCCCACCGGCGACTGGGCCCCGGTCTTGCTGGCGACGGGTGCAACGGTAAAGACGTTGGGCCTGGGCGGGGAGCGCAGCATCGACATCGGTGAGTTTATCCTCGACGCATACACCACCGCCCTGCAGCCCAGCGAACTCATCACTGAGATAGCTGTACCCCTGCTGGCGGAGCGAAGCGGCGGAGCTTACTTCGCGCTGAAGCGCTGCGCCCCGGTGTATGCCAGCGCCAGCATTGCGGTGCAGCTCACCATGCGCGACGACCACGCATGCCAGGATGCGCGGGTCTATCTGGGGGTGCTTGGCCTGACCGCAACGCGCGTGACCGCTGCGGAAGAGTTGCTGCGGACTAAGCCGATGACCGCCGAGACCATCGCGAAGGTTCGCGAGGCAGTGATGGACATTGCCGAGCCCACATCTGATATGCGGGGCTCCGCCGAGTACAAACGCCATGCGGCGGGAGCACTGGCGAAGCTGGCCGTGCAAACCGCGCTGAAACGCGCTCGCGGAGAACATGTGGAGGTCTCCCATCTTTATGCCTGAAGAGATTTCACGCGTGAAAATTAGCGCGAAGATCAATGGCAAGCAATACGTGCGCGAGGTCGAGCCACGAATGTTGCTGGTGCAGTTCCTTCGCGAAGAATTAAACCTGACCGGAACGCACATCGGCTGCGACACCAGCTATTGCGGCGCCTGCACGGTCTTGCTGAATGGCCGGAGCGTGAAATCGTGCACCCTGTTTGCGTTTCAAGCTGACGGCGGAGAAGTGCTCACCGTCGAGGGCTTGGCGAAGGACGGTCGGCTTCATCCCGTGCAACAGGCCTTCAGCGACTGCCACGGCTTTCAGTGCGGATATTGCACGCCCGGCTTCCTGATGAGCACGGTGCAGTTGCTGGCGGAACATCCTTATCCCACAGAGTCAGACATCCGTAAGGGCATCGCCGGCAATACCTGCCGCTGCACCGGATATCAGAACATCTTCAAAGCGATTTACGCCGCCGCCGCTGCCGGTGAAGGAGCAGACATTGGCCATTAATTTTTCCGGCGAGTTCACCACCCCGCGAACTCCGGAGGAGGTCTTCGACTTTCTTTCCGATCCCAACAAATTCGCGCCGTTGCTTCCTGACTTCCAAAGCATGAGCATGCAGGGTCCCACTCACTTCACCGTGAAAGTCAAGGTCGGCGTCGGCAATATCCGCGGCTCAGCGGAACTCAAGATGGAGCTAAGTGAATCAATAAAGCCGCTGCGTGCGCAATACAAGGGGCAGGGAACTGCGGTGGGCAGCCAGGTGACGGTGAGCGCCGGCTTCGACCTGTCGCCATTGGCTGACGGCACGTCTGTCAAATGGCAGGGCGAAGCCGGCGTCTTCGGAAAGCTGGCCTCAATGGCTGGCGGGATGCTTGAGCCACTGGGCCGCAAGAATATTCAGAAGCTGGTTGACGGGCTACAAAAGGCGCTGTCGCAACCAGTCGCCGCGACAGATGTCGTGACCTTACCGGGCGCGGCTTCAGCAACGGCGGAAGCGGGGAACAGTAGTGCGCAGGTTGCTGAGCTACCACACATTGCAACTTCAGCGGGGAGGCAAGCGCCGGATGTCAGTCCGGCGACGACTGACTCTCAGGCAATCGCGGCCGACAGCGGCGGCGAAGGAGATCATGGCAACCACGACGCACCGTCCAACAACTGACTGGGTGGGCCAATCGATCCGGCGCAAGGAAGACGCGCGCCTGGTCCGCGGCAAAGGCAAGTTTGTCGACGACATCAAGATGCTCGGCATGCTGCACCTGGCGTTCGTGCGCTCGCCCTTCGCGCACGCCAAGATCACCGGCGTTGATGTCTCAGAGACTGAGGCGCTGCCCGGCGTCGTCTGCACTCTGACCGGTCCTGAAATCACCAAGCTCATCGATCCCTTCTTCGAAATCGGTCCCGCGCCCAGCAATCAGATTCTCGACTACCCCATGGCTGTCGATCGTGCACGCTATCAGGGAGAGCCCGTCGCCGCAGTGATCGCCGAAACGGCAGCGATCGCGGAAGACGGCGCCGAGCTTGTGCAGGTGGATTACGAGCCGCTGCAAGCGGTCATCGATAGCGAGATGGCCGCCAGCGACGAGACAATCCTGCACTCCGCGATGGGTACGAATGTCGTCTGGAACGGTGTCTTCGAATACGGCGATATCGGCAAGGCCTTCGCCGACGCCGCGCACGTCATCCACATCGATCACCTGCACATGCATCGCTTCTCCAGCACGCCCCTGGAGAACAACGCGGTGGTTGCGCAGTGGGATGAGAATGACGAACGCCTTTACTTCTGGAGCAACAATTCTTTTCCGACGATTGGCATTCAGTTGCTCGCACCGGCGCTACATCTTCGTATGGACCAGGTGCGGGTGCAGACCCACGACATCGGCGGCAGCTTTGGCATCAAGATCACCAACTACCCGCAGATGGCGGTGTGCGCACTGGCCTCGCGCAAAGCCGGCGGCGCGCCCATCAAGTGGAGCGAGACGCGCTCCGAACACATGACCTCCAGTGCTCATGGCAACGAGCGTACTTTCCGCGATACGCGCGTCGCGCTGGATAAGGACGGCGTGATTCTCGCCGTCGAATCGCGGCATATCGACGACTGCGGCGCGTACCCGCGTTACGAGCCACTGGGCTGCGTGATCTGGTCGCAGGTGACGCCGGCCACGTACCGCTTGAAGAATCTGCGCATCGATTTCACGCAGGTGGTCACCAACAAGTGCCCGGTCGGGCCCAACCGCGGCTATTCGCGCATGCAGCACTTGTGGTTTCTGGAGCGCGTGCTCGATATCTGTGCGCACGAACTACGAATTCCCGCCGATGAGATGCGGCTGCGCAACTACATTCGGCCCGAAGAATTTCCCTACACCACGCCTAATGGCTGCATCTACGACTCGGGGAATTATCCCCGCATGCTGCAAGTAGCGAAGGAACTGATCGGCTGGGAAAAGTGGCAGGCCGAGCGAACCCAGGCGCAAGCCGAGGGACGCTGGCTGGGCATCGGCATCGGAACCACGCTCGACTCCGGCACCAATAACTTCGGGCAGGCACAGATCGTCAATCCGCAAGCGCCGTTTTCCGGCAATTCGCAGGCGGCCAATGCCAAGCTCGACATCTATGGCGAGGTAATCGTCGCCGTCGGTTCGGTGCCGCAAGGCCAGGGACACGAGACGACGGTCTCGCAGGTTGTAGCCGACATCCTGAACATCCGGCCCGAGCTGGTGAACGTGCGCGTCGGCTTCGATACCGAGCGCAACGTACATACCGGACACAGCGGCACTTACGCCAGTCAGTTCGCGGTGTCAGGGCTCTCAGCTGTGCACGGCGCAGTGCAATTGCTGAAGGCGGAGATCAAGAAGCTGGCAGCGTTTGCGCTCCAGGCGAGCGAAGATGACCTGGAACTTGGAGTGGGCAAGCAGGGGCCGGAGGTGCGGGTTCGAGATACAGAAAAGGCGATTCCATACATCGGCCTCGCAAATCTGGCGAACGTGAATACCGCGGTCGTTCCTGAGGAGCTGCGCTCGATCACGTTGAACTGCCGTTACACCTGGCGCGCACCTTTCAAAGTTCCTGATGTGGAAAGGAAGTACGGAAATCTCACCTTGACGTACTCGTCGCAGCTGCACATTGCAGTGATCGAGATCGACAAAGAGACGTACATCCCCAAGATTCTCGATTACGCTGCGGTCGACGACTGCGGCACGGTGATAAATCCCATGATCGTCGAGGGGCAGGTGCATGGCGCGACGGCCCACGGCATCGGCGCAGCGCTGATGGAAAACTGCGCCTACGACGAGAACGGCAACATGCTGGCCTCGACCTTCAGCGATTACACGCCCATAACCGCCGTGAACATGCCCAACTTGAAATACGGCAACATTGAAACGCCCTCGCCGCACAGCTATAGCGGAGCTAAGGGCATGGGCGAAGGCGGAGGCGCGCCGCTGCACGCGATCAGCGCCGCTCTTCAGGACGCGCTGTTTCGCGAGGGCATAATCATCGACGAGTCGCACAACAATGCCAGCACGTTGTACGAGCTGATCCAGAAGAGCCGGCGGGGAGAACTGAAGCCGAATGTGAAGATCGAGCGCGGATAGCAAGCCGTTCTCGTGGTCGTGAATCGTGGCTCGCGAGCTGTCCTTCAACCATCCACGATCTATGCTCTAAATGAAGAAGATTCTCATCGTCGGAGCCGGAGCCATCGGCAGCCTTTACGCCGCGCACCTGGCGCGCGTGGCCGAGGTGTGGGTGTTTGTCCGCCGCCAGGAGCACGCCCGCAGCCTCAACGATCGCGGCATTCGGGTCACAGGGCACAATGAGTTCCATGCACGATTGCGGGCTTCGTCAGACGCGGGCGAGCTGCCACACTTTGACTTTGGTATTGTCGCGACCAAGGCAAACCAGACACGCGAGGCTTTTGCCCCGGTGGCACATTTGTTTCACAGCGGCGCAGTGTTGTCGGCGCAGAACGGTCTGGGCAGCGAAGAGGTCATCGCCGAGCTGATGCCGTCGGGATACGTAATTCGGGGAACAACCTTCATGAGCGGCACGCGCTTTGCCGACGATCACGTGCATTACGAACTGAACACAGCCACCTGGATGGGGCCGTTCGAGCCAACAAACACGCCTTTCGAGCTGGTGGAAGACTTGGCGGCGCTTATGAACGCGTCGGGACTGAAGGCCGAAGCGTTGCGCGACGCGCGGCCAGCGCAGTGGTCAAAGCTGATCTTCAACGCCTCGGTGAACAGCGTATCAGCCTTGACAGAGCTGCCGCATTCGCCGCACTTTGCCGACGAGACGGCTTTCAGTGATCTCGGACATCTCCTGCATCTGCTGATCGAAGAAGGCAAGATAGTGGCCGCAGCGGCTGGCATCGACTTGCATGAAGATCCCTGGACGATGAATTGCATCGGGGCGCGCACCAACCATCCGCCATCGATGCTTTACGATATTCGACACCGGTTGCCCACAGAAGTTGATTTTCTGGGCGGCGCTATCGCCCGCGAGGCGGAACGAGCCGGAGTGGCAGCGCCGTTGCATACCGCCCTCTATCGGCTGATCAAGGCCAAAGAGGCGAGCTGGGAATGGAAGAATGAAAACGTGCACCAAGGTGTTGCGGTAGGCGGTACCTAGAGAGAACATGATGCCTTACCCGACCGACGATCTGAAACTCAATCGCGTCCGCGAGCTTATGAAGCAGCAGGACCTCGACGCTCTGGCGGTTCGCGCACCCGATAATATCGTGTACCTCACCAACTACTGGTGCATGAAGGGTTACGACATCGCCATCTTTCCGCGCGAGGGCGAGCCAACGCTCATCGCGATCGAGCCGCAGGAGGAGGATGCGCGCCGCACCTCATGGACTCAGGACATCCGGCTGTTCAAAAGCTACGATGAGCGCGATCCGCGCCCGCCTACGTTTCGTTCGCTCGAAGTTGCACTGCGCGTCTTGAAGGAGCGCGACCTGACCGGCAGAGTCGGGCTGGAGCTTTCGCAGGGAACGCAGAGTGCCGACCGCATGGTGGGCGAGCCAACTACCTGGACCCAGCCATGGTTCGACGCATTCAAGCCGGTCGTGCGGGAAGTGGTCGACGCTACCGGACTGCTCGCCGAAGCACGCGCCCTCAAAACCGATCAGGAGATCGAGCGCATGAAGCTGGCGAACGAGCTGGCGGCGCTCGCCATGGAACATACCTTCGAGCATCTGCGCCCGGGCATGAAGGAGAGCGAGGTTGCAGCCATCTTCGAAGGTTTTGTTCATGCCACCGGTATCGGCTTCAAAGACAAAGTTGAGATGGCGCGTGCGTTCACGCTGGTGTGGTCAGGCAAAGGCATTCGGACGTTCACCGCGACCGGCGACCGTCCGGTGCAGGAGCACGAGCCTACGTTGTTCGAGATCTGGGTATGCGTCGACGGCTACTGGAACGACCTGACCAAGAACCTCTGTCCCGGCGAATTGACGCCGGAGTATCACAAGCTGCTCGATCTTCTGCTTGGCGTTTTCAACCAGGCGGCCGCATTTGCCAAAGACGGTGCCAGCCTGCCGGAGTTGGATCGCATGATCCGAGCGCGCATTGCTGAGGGCGGCTACCCCGGGCAGCCGTCGCATGCCGTGTGCCACGGTGTGGGAGCTCGCGCGCACGAGCCTCCCTATGCGCATCAGGCAGGAACAGGCACGATTCGCAAAGGCATGGTGCTGGCTATTGAGCCTGGAGTTTACTGGCCGGGCGGTGGCGGCCTGCGTCTGGAAGACAACTTCTGGATTACCGGCGATGGCAACCAGAAGCTCTGTTCGTTCCCAGACGACTTCCGCGTGGTGAATGCCGCCCATGCGGGGAAGGCAGCGCGCTAATGGCGGCCACCGGCAAAGCCGCGCTAAGCGACAGCATGAAGCAGGCGATCCTCAGCTGCATTCGCGAGGACGAGATTGTCTCCATGTGCTGCGACGTGATTAATATTCCTAGTCCCACAGGCGGGGAGTCAACGATGGCTGAGTACCTGCGCGGGGCTTTTCAACGGCTGGGATTGACAATCACCTGGCAGCCGGTGGAAGACGGTCGCGCAAATGTCATCGGGCGACTGGAGGGCAGCGGCAACGGCCAGTGCCTGATGTTCAATGGCCACATGGACACGTCAAACACCGGGGACGAGGAGTTCCTCACCGGCATCGGCTACAAACCGCACGCCGTGGTCAAGGACGGCATGATCTACGGCCTGGGCATTTACAACATGAAGGGCGCGCTGGCGTGTTACGTCCATGCCGTGAAGGCGCTACTGGAAGCTGGAGTCAAGCTGCAGGGCGACGTTATTCTGGGCGCGGTTTGCGGCGAGATCGAGAAGACGCAGTGGGGCGAATTCGAAGGCAAAGAATATCGCGGTTACGGCGCAGGTACGCATTACCTGGTGAACCACGGCATCCTCCCCGACATGTGCATCTTGGGCGAGCCCACGGACATGCGACTGGTTCTGGAACACGCCGGCTCGATGTGGGTGCGCTTCGGGCTGACTGGGAACTACGTGCACTCGGCGTTTGCGCCGGGAAAGGAAGAGCAGAACGCCATCCGCCGCATGTACCACGTTGTAGGAGAAGTGATGCGGTGGATTCCGGAGTGGCAAGAGCAGGCACGCTGGGCCGGTAGGCCGGGATTCGTCAATATTGGAAGCTTGCGAGCCGGACATCCCTGGCGAGCCAGCCGTACCCCGGAGCGCGCCGACCTGTTTCTGGATGTACGTGTGCCGCCGACCATGAGCATGACCGACGCCCGCCGCGCGGCCAAGGCGTTGTATCTGACAATGAGGGACAAGCATCCGGAGTATGGTCTGGAATTCGAGACGTATGTCTCCGTTCCGGGCGCGACCATTGATGAGAACCATGCCATGGTGAAAGCTATCGAAAGAAACCATCAACACGTGGTTGGCAAGCCGCCGGTGCGCGATACAGTGTTGTGGTGTTCGGATGCGTCAGTGCTGTCGCGCTTCGGATGTCCGACCGTGAACTATGGACCCTCGAGCGGGCCGCGCGATCATGAGGGAGAGAAGGTCGCGATCAGGACGCTGGTGGAGATAACAAAAGTCTATGCGCTTACCGCAGTGGAAATATGTGGAAGCAGCAACTAGCAACGTCGCATACATGGCCCTGAATTGCGGATCGGCGGGAGCCGAGCTCTGATACAAAGCGTTTTGGCTAATTGCTAATTGCTAGTTGCCAAGGAGTTTCATCTGCCCAGTCCCACCGAGATCCAACGTCGTTACGACAGCATTCGCGCCGCGATGTGCGAACAGAACGTCGATGCGCTCATTGTCTGCGGTAATCAGTATGCCGGATTCGAGGGCGCGGTGTTCTACACTTCCGGCTTCGAGATTGTTCATCGCTATGTCTACGTGCTGATTCCACTGAGGGGCGATCCGACACTGGTGTTTCCGCAGGAGGGGCGCTGGATTGGCGACAAGAAGAAGCCATTTGTGCAGGACAAAGTATGGGCCGAGGTGCCTGGCCGCTGGTTGCGCGAGCGCGCGCACGACGCAGGCTGGAAGCGCGTTGCC
This sequence comes from Candidatus Korobacteraceae bacterium, assembly GCA_050014935.1. GTDB lineage: Bacteria > Acidobacteriota > Terriglobia > Terriglobales > Acidobacteriaceae > Bog-257. Next base: position 34,637 of record JBEKCJ010000023.1, on the reverse strand, counting down.
GTGTACGGCCTCGACTACATCATGGCGGTGCGCGACTATCGCGAGCTGCAGCAGGGCCCGTTTGAGCTGGTGCCTTTCGACTTTCACTTCGACATGGCGCGTGCGGTCAAGAGCGGAGAGGAACTGGTTGAGATACGCGATTCGATGGATATCATCCACCAGGGCTTCCGGGCGTTGCTCGAAGGCTTCGCGCCAGGCAAGACCGAGGCGGAAATCATGGCGCCTGCCGTCGAGGTATTCTTCGCGCGGGGCGCGGGGCCGCGCATGATGAATATCGTGCTTTCGGGCGCGAACGGAGAGGCCGAGGCGCATTTCAAAGTGCCGGGACATCGCCGGGTGGGTGCGCGAGACCTTATGCTCTACTCGTTGGAGATTGCTGGAGCGGGCGGCTACTGGGTTGAGTTCTCACGGGCGCTTATCGAGGGTGAGCCAAGCAGACGAACGCTGCAAATGGCCGAGGTCTACCCTGAGGCGATGGACGCCGCGCGGAAGATGATGCGCGAAGGCGTGCTCGCCTGCGATGTTCATAAAGTGGTTGCTGACACATTCGCGCGGCACGGATTCAAGCTGGGACATCTCTCCGGACATTCGATCGGGACGACGATGATTGAGCACCCAGCGATTGGCGCGCGCAGCGAAATAGAGTTAAAGCAAAACATGATATTTTCCCTACATCCCCAGGTTATAGATAAAGATGGTATTGTTTGCCTTTACACGCAAGACACCTTTCGCATCGGCGAGAACGAAGCCGAGAATCTCAGCAGCATTCCCTGGAAGTTCTATTGCAAAGCTGACGCCCAGGGTCTGACGGGCAAACCATGAAGAAGGTCTTGATGGTGGGATGTGGCGCGATTGGCAGCCTGTTCGCGGCGCACCTGGCGCAGGGCGGCGAGGTAGAGGTTTACGCCTTGGATGTCTCACAACCGCATGTGGACGCGATCAACCGCGGCGGCCTGCGGCTCTCGGGAGCGGCGGAGTTTCATGTCAAGCTGGCGAAAGCGAGCACCGATCCAGCGGCGCTGCCGGTGTGCGACTACGGCGTAGTGGCGACCAAGGCGATGCATACGGCGAGTGCGATGGAGGCCGCGGCACGCTGCTTCGACTCCCACAGCGTGGTATGCTCCGTGCAAAATGGCGTGGGCAATGAGGAGCTCATCGCTGAACATGTGAAGTACGTGATGCGGGGAACGACATTCCCGGCCGGGCACATCAAGGAGCCGGGACATGTGGGCTTCGACATCAAAGGCGACACTTGGATTGGCCCGTTCGAGCCGACGAACACTGCGATGGAGCACGTGGAAGCGTTGGCTGGATATCTGACACGCGGCGGTATGAACACGATTGCGCTGGCGGACGCGCGCGGGGCGCAGTGGACGAAGTTGATCTTCAACGCCGCAACCAATCCAGTGGGAGCGCTCACCCGGCTGCATCACGGCGCCGCGACGCGCTTTCCGCCAACTGGCGAGTTGTTCGAAGCGCTGATCGAGGAAGGCGAGGCGGTAGCCCAGGCGATGGGAATTCAGTTGCACGGCGATCCCAGGGACCTCGTAGCCAAAGGAGCGAACGCTCCGGGCAAGCACAAGGCCAGCATGTTGCAGGATGTGCTCGCCGAACGCACGACCGAAGTGGACTTCATGAATGGCGCGATTGTGAAGTGGGGCGAGAAGTACGATGTGCCGACGCCGCTGAACAGGGCAATGTGGGCGCTGATCAAGGGACTGGAGCATTCGCGTACAGAGGCAGGCAGCTAAGTCGCTGGTCGCTTTGGCGGTTCGCCCGAACGGCAACACCATAGTCGCCATTGATCGGCTACAGGAGATCGAAGAGCGGGTGTCGTCTCATGGAGCCTCCCCGAGTGCTACCGGCTTCTGACGAATAGCGAAGGGCGAATGGCGGGCAGCGACCGTTATCGAAAGGCAATATCCAACTCATGACCGTTCCTTTCCGAATTGGCGTACTGCAATTAAGCATGGAGCCGTTGCAGCAAACCGTGCGCATGGCGCAGGCTTGCGAACGCGCGGGCTTCGACATCTTCTGGCTGGCCGAGGCTTATCCCTGGTGGCGTAAGCATGGCTTCGAAGCGCGCTCCTCAACCGCCATGACCGCTGTAATTGCCGCACAAACGCAGCGTATGGTCATCGGGTGGGGAATCATCTCGCCCTACACGCGCCATCCGGTGCAGATCGCCATGGAGGCACGGGTATTGCAGGATGCGGCCGGCGAGGGCCGCTTTCTGTTGGGGCTCGGGGCCTCAAAGATCTTCATGAAAGAAATAGGGGAGGGCGAGAAGGGAAGAGACGCGGGCCCGGCGGTGGTGATGCGCGAGAGCATCGAGATCATCGAGGCGATGCTGGCCGGAGACGCCGTGGAATATCACGGCAAGGCATTCGACGCTTCGGCCCCCGCGCTGAAAGCCGAGGCCCACGTGTCGCGAGCGCGCGTTCCCATTTACGTTGGCGCGACTGGGCCAGTTTTGCAGAGGCTAGCGGGATCGCATTCCGACGGGCTGCTGACCGCCAGCATTACCACTCCGGACTTCGTGCGCTACGCTCGCGGCAATATGGAGGAAGGCGCGAGGAAGGCCGGCAAAAATCCGCAAGCGCTCGATCTTGGCGCGGTGATTGTAGGCAGCATCAATAAAGATTCCAAGAAGGGCAGGGAAGGCGCGCGCGAAATGGCGGCGATGTATCTCGCCAACAAGGTACAGAACATTCGCGGTTCGGCCGACGTGCTCCTGCAAAAAGCCGGGCTCAGCTTCGAGGAGATTGCCCCCATCGCCGAAGCCATGGAGAAAGGCGGCCGTAAAGCCGCCGGCCAAGCGGTGACGGACGATGTCCTGGGCAAAGTGTCTCCGATTGCCGGAACCCCTGACGAATGCTGCGAGCGCATCGCGGAATATCGTGAGGCCGGCTGCAGCAACATCATGCTGGAGATCTGGGGCGACGAGCGCGAGGAGCAGGCGAAACTGTTCGGCGAGGCAGTGCTGCCGCAGTTCCGATAAATTCCAGAGACGGCGCAGAGAAGGAAAGACCTCGCCCGCAGGCTACACGGGCGAGGGTCAAATGTCAGTTCAGCAAGCCGTACATGTCTACCTGGTTAACGGTACCGACAAACACATGGCCGTCAGCCACGGTAGGCACAGCAAACTTGACGGCCTGTCCCGCCTGGTCGCGTCCGGCGTTCTGCTGGGAGTTGTAGATTTCAGAGCCCAGGTTGCCAGCGTTGTAGGCCCGCAAGACGGCATTTCCAGCGTTGCTGTATTCGTCGGTCTCGATTATCCACACGATTCCATTGCTGGTGCCGCTGGAGGAGACTGCCGGCGTCGGCCCCGGAAAGGCGAAGCTTTCCGGCGAGTCAGAGGTCGGGGAGGTGGAAAGCAGCTCCGTCTGGGGGTTGAACGAGAAGGCCTTGAGATGGTCGTATTGGCCACCGAAATAGGCGTTGTTGTTCCAGAACGCCGGGGCGCCCCAGACTCCGCCGATGGCCGATGGCAGGGTCTGCACGATCTGGTCATCATTTCCAGAATGCCAGTGGCCCATGTTATCGCGATTGATCAGGTCGATGGTGCCTTCTTTGCCAACCTGGATCAGCAAATGAGGGTAGGAGCCAGACTGATCGGGCAAGAGAAGAACGCCGCCGGAGTCGACATCGGCATCATCGTTATCCAGTGTCTGCTGGTCCCAAGGCGTGAAGTAATCGGCGACCGCCAGACCGGACCCAGACCAAGTCAGCCGCAGAACGCTGTCCCCGTAATCGATGCCCCCGTTATTGACGTCAAACCAGCCATTGCCGGTAGCGGTATAGATGGAACCAGCGGCATCGACCGTCGGCCCGGAACCGCCGCCCCAGAAGCCTCCCTCGTAGCCATTCGGCGTATCGATGAAGATCCCGGTGGGAGCCAGGCTGTTTTGGTCGAATGACATGACCCAGCCGTGGTAGGAGCCCAGATCGCAGTGCGATGACCAGGAGACGACGACCTGACCGTCGGCGAGAAGCAGACTGGGACGCTGGTTCGCCAGTAATGCATTGAAGCTGATGGTGCCGCCCAGAGAACCGCTCCCGATGCCTCGTGCCAGGGCAGTGATGTTGCGGGGAGCGACCTTGTCGAGACCGGTCGTGATGTCCAGCGCATGCAGCGTGTGATGGAAAGTTTTGGCCTGGTTCTGAAGGTTATATTGCTTCGTTTCTACCGACACATAGAGGGTGTTGGTAGCCGTATCGATCACCGGTGTACCCGTGATTCCGATCTCCGGAACGAGGTCGCCACAATTCACATCGCTGCTGGAGACCGTGCTAATGATCTGCTGGAGTCCCAAAGTAGCCAGGAAATTGGTATGCCACAGAGTTTGTCCGCTGTTTACGTCGAAGGCATACATCTGGTCGTGCTCAGTGGCCACGAATACCACATTGTGAGACGTACCCCCGATGGTCAGATTCGGTACGTACAAGGGCTGGGCATACACGTAGCCTTGTACGGGAAAGACCATTTTGCGGCCAAATTGCGAGACGGTAACGTTCGACGGGGTGAGAATGGTTTCATTCGTGTTTGTGCCGGAGTGGCTGTTGTCGTATTGATAAATCGGAACAGTTACTTGCGCCGTCAGCAGGCAGCCAAATAACGCCACGAAGCAGGGAACGGAAAAGCCATAGATCTTTTTCATCGAATCGTACTCGTCCTTGGCGATCCAGGCCCTTTCGCAGACCCAGGCCGCCCAACCATGGATTGGGAAAAATCACAAGATTATCCTATGAAATCGCCGCCGGGCACAATGGAATTCGTGCGTGATGCAATTTGAGAGCGGCTTTCGGATATTGATTGGAACAGTGATGGGCCCTCATCCATCCGCGAAGAGTTGCAACCGGTTGTCGCGAGCGCTGCGGAGGGAGAACTCCCGCGGAACGGTGGGGTCAGGTGAGATAAAAGACCGTCATACGATTAATGGTCGTGCTCGGAGTGCGAATGAAGGTGCGGGTGCGAGTGAACTACCCCGTCGTGGGAATGGCGGTGAGCGTGGACCAGGTTCGCGCGCAGCAGCAACTCGTGATTCGCCAGGACCTCCGCTGGTGTGCCGCTGGCGGCAACCGCTCCAGCTTCCAGCACCAGGACGCGGTCAGCGATGTCCTGCACAATCTCCAACTGATGGGTCGCGGTAATCACCGTCTTCGACGAACCCTTCCAGTCGTGGATGAGATCGATGAGCTGGCTCTGGCTGCGAGGATCGAGGGTTGCTGTGGGCTCGTCCAGGAGCAGCACCTCGGGTTCGATGACGATGACTGAAGCCAAGGCTACCCGCTTCTTTTCACCGCCGGAGAGACGATAAGGCGGGCGGTCGCGAAGATGAGCGATACCCATGACCTCCAACGTTTCCGTTACCGTGGCCAGTACTTTTTCCTTCGACCACTGCAACTGCAAGGGCGCGAAGGCGACTTCGTCGAAGACGGTGGGATTGAAGAGCTGTACGTCCGGATTCTGGAAGACCAGGGCCACCCGGGTGCGAAAGGGAAACGCGAAGCGATCGTCGGCCAGGTGTTCCGCCGTCAAGGGCTGTCCGGCGAAGCTGACTACGCCTTGCGAGGCAAAACACAAACCGTCCAGAAGGCGCAGCAGGGTGGACTTGCCCGAGCCGTTCGCGCCCACCAATGCGACGCGCTCGCCTTCCGCCATCTCGAGAGAAAGTCCGCGGAGCGCGGGAACACCGTCGTAATCATAGCTCACGTCGCGCAGCTCAAACAGAGGCGGCATTGGTTCTATCTTTCCCTCAGGGGCTAAAGCCCGAGCGCTTATGCAGATGGGACGGCACCGCTGAAGCCGTGCCCGTTCGAAACCAAGGGAGCTATCTCCCCATCCAAACGGCGATGCCCGCGGCCAACAGGAACGCCAACAGTCCGCAGTAGTCCCACATTGTCATACGGAAGTCGGAGAGGACGTAAACCTCGCCGCGAAACCCCCGCGACTGCATGGCCAGATAGACTTCGTTACTCAGGCTGACACTCTTGCTCAAGAGCACGCCCGCGGTGCGAGCCGCCACATGCCGCTGTTGCGCCGGTTTCAGAATTCCGACGGTCCGGCTGCGCCGCGATTCGAACATCTGGCCCGTCGTCTCCACCAGAAGGAAAACATAGCGATGGGTCATGGCCAGCATGGTGATGGCTTCCTTGGGGAGCCGCAGGGCGCGCAACGCCTTCAGCACGTGGGTCCACGGGGTGCATAGAACCAGCAAAGTAGTAAAGGTGACTGCCGTCTCCACGCGCAGGATAAGCAGCGCCGCGGTGCGCAAACCTTGCTCGGTGATGGTAGCGGTTCCGAGTGTCGCAACCGCGTGGCCTGGGGTGACGAAGATGGCAGGCAGGGCAATCACTCCGGTAAAGGCCAGTACCAACAGCCACACGCGCGTGACCAGCGTGGCAAGCCGCACTTTAGATAGAACTGCAATCACGAGGGCGAGCGCGAACAAACCTGCAACGACAGTTATCTTGCGAGAGATGGTGACCGCCAGGACGAGCATCAACAGCCCTGCCAGCCGGACACGCGGATCGAGTGATTGCAGCAGTCCGCGCTGGCGAGCGGTCTGCTCAGAGAGCATGGCACGCGTCAGGTTGCGAGTGAATCCGAGGGTGGTGGCTTCGAGGAATCCACGCTTCATGTCGAGTGTTCCCCTCGTTGTTGCCGATCCAGCAACCGACGCAAAACCAGAGAAACAGCCAGCAAGAAGCCGACGCCGAACATCGCCGACAGCAGATATCCGAAGGCGTGACTCTTGACGAACGAAGGCGCATAAGCCGGGAAGGGAGCCGTCCAAAGAGTTGAGAGGCGTTGCAGGCCGGCGGGGACCGGCGGCATGCCGGGAGTCGCATGTGGCGTGGCTCGTGCCAACTCCGCAGGAGACCATTCGCCCCACGCAGTCCCGGCTGCCAGTATCCCCAAAGGCGTAAACAGCATGAGCGCCGCAATCGCGACCCACAACGTCTGGAGCGAGCGCGCCGCCGTCGCCAGGGCCGCATCAGGCGCATCGGCCACAATACCTGAGGTTGAACGCAGCAGAGCGGGATCGGCAACCTGCAAATAGGCAACGAGGCCAGCCGAGATGGCGGCTTCAGCAAATCCAGCGAGGGTCAGGTGGCCGATCATCATGGCGGGAATGGCGACGCCCAAGCGATAGGGTGCGTACAGGGGCGTTCCGTTGGCGTCATGGAAGAACATCGGCTGAATACCGAGTTCTACAGCCGCGAACAAAGCCGCCGCATTGACCGCCAGATAGCCGGCGATGGCGGCGGCGACGACTCGGCGACGGGAGGTAAGAGCTGCGCCGGCGGCGATAAGTCTGTAGCTGGCGTAAGCCAGCAATGAGCCCACGATGGCCATGTTGAAGCAGTTGGCGCCGAGCGTGCTGATGCCGCCGTCGCCGAAGAAGAGCGCCTGTATGGTGATTGCAATCGATAGCGCGAGGATCGCTCCAGACGGGCCCAGAACGATGGCCGCGATCGTTACTCCCAGGGCATGTCCAGTGGTTCCGCCCGGTAGCGGCAGGTTGAACATCATGACCACAAACGAAAATGCCGCGAAAACCGAGATCAGGGGAATGATCCGCCCAAGCAGAACGCGCTTCAAGCGTTTCAGCGCGGAGTACCATCCGGTGGCTGCGCCCACATAAAGCACAGCGCAGGTCGATGGACTCAAGTAGCCGTCGGGAATGTGCATGGGACAATCGCCCGGTGCGGGGCGATTCTCATCGTAAATCATTGGGAGGAGGTGGCGTGCCTGCGGCACTCAGGATATAAACGCGCAGCCTTCCCAGCCGTAAACGGTGGGGCCAACCTATGTCGCGCCGACGACGCTACGGATTTCGATCGGCGCACCCTCGGCAAGCTCGCGGTAGCCTCGAAAATGGTGCGCCTTCAAGTCGTCGGAATAACGATCACAGCTCCTCACCGCTTATCCAGCGGCACGTAGGGATTGGGATAGGCGGGGCCGTGATAGTCAGCGCGGGGCCGGATCAGCCGGTTATCGTTGAGTTGCTCGATGACATGCGCGGTCCAACCTGACACGCGCGACACCGCGAAAACCGGAGTGAACAAGTCGATGTCGATGCCCAGCGTGTGATACGTCGAGGCGGAATAAAAATCTACGTTGGCGTTGAGCTTGCGATCGGCAACGATGAACTCTTCGATCTTGTGGGAGATCTCAAACCACTGCGCGTTGCCGCTGGATTGCCCGAGGTCTTGCGACATCTTGCGCAGGTGTGTCGCCCGCGGATCTTCGGTGTGATAGACGCGGTGCCCGAAGCCAGGGACTTTTTTCTTCTGTGCCAGCATGCCTTTGATGTAATCGACGGGATCGGCGCCGGACATATCGATGGCTTTCAGGATGTGAAACACGGCTTCGTTGGCGCCGCCGTGCAGCGGCCCTTTGAGCGCGCCGATGGCCGCTGTCACCGCGGAATGCATATCGCTGAGCGTTGCCGCCACCACGCGCGCGGCAAACGTGGAAGCGTTCAGCTCGTGATCGGCGTGGAGGACCAGCGCGACGTCCAGAGCATGCTCCGCGGTGTCGCTGGGAATTTCGCCGTTCAGCATATACAGAAAATTGCCGGCGTGTGACAGCGAGCGGTCGGGCTCAACCAGAGGCTTGCCTTTGCGGATGCGATCATAAGCCGCGACCACATAGGCCAGCTGCGCGGTAATGCGAATCGCTTTGCGCACGTTGGCTTCGTGATCGTTCACCTTCTCTTCCGGGTCGTAGTACGACAGGGCCGAGACGATGGTGCGCAGCACGTCCATGGGCAGCGCGTGCGCCGGGGCTTGCCGCAGCAGGCTGATGATGGAGGCGTCGAGCTTGCGTTCGCGCGCCAAATTCAGCTTCAGCTCATTGAGTTCGGCGCGGTTGGGCAGCCGTCCAAACCAGAGCAGGTAGCAGACTTCCTCGAAGGTGGCATGGTCAGCCAGTTCGTGGATGTCGATGCCGCGATAGGCGAGCACACCCAGATCGCCATCGATGTAACAGATGCCGGAATTTGCAGCGGTAATACCTTCGAGTCCCTTAGGGCCTTGCACCGTCGTCGACATGAATACCTCTTGCGGTCTCCGACCGCGGTGGATGATAGTGGTCGCGCTCCCGGCGTAACCGTCACATTGAACTGTAACTTTCTTTTATACTCCGTGGCTTTCGCGGTCGTCTATCGCACCAACGGGGGATAACGCTCCGCGTTTGCTGGCAGATGGCGCGGGTTAAACCGCATCCCGCTCTTCCGTCACGCCGAAACATGCATCCGTAGGACGGCTCCTAGCATTCGTCACTCGCGTGCTCACCGCCGCGCCTGTGCTACAGTCCAAGTTCTCCGAAGAATCCGTGGGGCGAGCCACGATTTCCGCGGGCGGATTCGCCGCCGGAATTACTCCATATAAAGAAGAGGTACGTTCGATGAGCAAGCTTCGCTTCCTGATGTTGCTTCCATGTGTTTTGGGGTTGGCTGCGATCGGCAGCGCGCAGTCGACGCAGTTGGATCTACCCCTGCAAAGCCAGGCCGCGCGGGTGACGCAAACCATCGGCATCACCGACATCACCGTTAACTATCATCGCCCGCTGGTGAACGGACGCAAAGTCTGGGGCGATCTGGTGCCATATGGACAGGTCTGGCGGGCCGGCGCCAACCTGAACACCACTATCACCTTTGCCAACGACGTCACGGTGGAAGGCCAGCCGCTGTCCGCCGGGACCTATGGTCTGCACATGATTCCCAACCAGGACCAGTGGACCATCATCTTTTCCAAGATGCATTCGGCGTGGGGCAGTTTCAGCTACAAGGAATCCGAAGACGCGCTGCGCATCAACGTGAAGCCGCAAGCGGCCGAATTCCACAATGCGCTGGCGTATGACTTCGACGAACTCAAGCCCGATTCTGCGGTCGTGGTGATGAGTTGGGATAAGGTCGCAGTGCCGTTCAAGGTTTCGGTCGACGTCAGCAAGGTGGTCGACGCGAGCTTGCAAAATCAGCTCCGCGGCCTTTCGCAGTACACCTGGGACGGTTGGGACGATGCCGCAACCTACATGGTCGACAACAAGATGGACCTGGCCGAAGCCCTGAAGTACGAGAACAATTCCATCGGCAACGAAGACCGCTTCGAGAACGAGATGACGAAGTCGAAGATTCTGGCAGCGATGGGCCAGAAATCCGAAGCGGACCAGGCGAAACAAAAGGCGCTGTCTCTGGGCAATGCCCAGCAACTCTACGGCTATGGCCGACAGCTTCAGCGCGAGGGCAAGCAGCAGGAAGCCTTCGCGGTCTTCAAGCAGGCGGCGGCCAAGGACCCCAACAACTGGCTCGCCCACGCCGGACTGGCTCGCATCGCGTGCGGGGCAGGGAATTATCCCGAGGCCACCAAGCAGATGCAGTTGGCGCTGGCTGCCGCTCCCGATCCGGCAAAGTCCGGAGTGGAGGGGCTGATCAAGAAGCTGCAAGCGCAGCAGGACATCAACAAGTAGCCGCTGAGAACCAGCAGCACTGGAGAACCCCGTCCCGGGCCAAATCGAACGGAGAAACGCAGGTTCCCTTCGGCAGGCTCAGGGCGGGCTCTCGACTTCGCTCCGCTCGCGATGACAGAACGGGGCTCGAGGCAACTCAACTCTCCAATCGCCGATCCTCGAACCCGAAGGGATACGACCGATGCATCGCACGTGCTTATTGTGTGCTTTTATTCTGCTGGCACTCGCGCCAGGGATGTTGGCCCAAACGGAAGCCACCGCGGCACAATCTCAGCCGGCAACCGCGCTGCGCGATGGACAAAACGATTTCGACCCGCTGCTGGGCTCATGGAAATACCATCTCAAGCGGCGCCTGCATCCGCTGACCGGCTCCAACCAGTGGGTTGAATTCGAAGGCACCGGTGTCTGCCGCAAGATCTTCGACGGTGCGCAGATCGACCAGGGCGAGTGGAACGGCCCGACCGGACGCATCGTCGGCCTCACCTTGCGGGTCTATAATCCGCAGTCTCACCAGTGGCGGCTGTATTGGGACAACCAGAAAGCCGGCGTTCTGGACCCGCCCCAGGTCGGCGAATTCAAGGACGGCGTCGGTGAGTTCTACGCGCAGGACACCATCAACGGCAAGACCATCCTTATCCGATTTCACTGGACCAACCTCAACACCAGCACGCCGCACTTCGAGCAGGCGTTCTCCGACGATGGCGGCAAGACGTGGGAGGTGAACTGGATCACGGACCAGACGCGAGTCAACCACGAACCGGAGAAAGCCCATTGAAGGCGAGGAAGCTCCTTCGTGTACCAGGTTTCGGCCAGAGCAGGCTGTAGCCTTTGCGGACTCGCCGGGCGCCGCCCGCACACTTCACTCCTGGTTCCGCCGAGAGCCAGTTCCAGACTGGCTGTATCATAGCCATCGATCCGCAAATCAGTAACGGATAGAGTATTAGTTTGAACCAAGCGGCTATGAACTCAAGAAGTTCGTTTTGCCTGATCGCGCTGCTGGCAATAGCACTCTTTGGATTGTCCGCATCGGCCCAGGCTCCCACGGCGCAAAACGTTGCCGGCGACTGGCGCGGAACTTTGGGCACTGGCGCAGGGTCGTTGCCGCTGGTGCTTCATCTCAGGACCGCGCCCGACGGCCAGCTGATCGCCACGCTGGACAGCCCCGCACAAGGCGGCTACGGAATCCCGGGAAACAACGTGCAGATAACCGGATCGGCCATCAGCTTTGAAGTAGCTTCGGTCCACGGCTCCTACACCGGAACCGTGAGCGCTGACGGCAAAACGATTGCGGGGACATGGACACAGAACAAGTCGTTGCCTCTGGTGTTGAAGCAGACCGCAACCGCGGCCGAGCTGGCGCAGGTCAAGGCGTCTCCCCTCGACGGCGACTGGACGGGCGTGCTGAGCACCGGCGACGCTTCCCTGCGACTGGTATTTCACTTCCACGCCGCACCCGGAGACAAGATCGACGGCACACTCGATTCGCTCGATCAGGGAGCAATGGGAATTCCCTTCAGCGTGGTAAAACTCGATGGACGCAAATTGTCGCTCGGCGTTCCCAACGTCGGTGCAATCTATAAAGCAACCCTCAGCGCAGACGGCAACCATCTCTCCGGAACATGGGTGCAGCACCGGGTCTTCTCTCTTGATCTGACGCGCGAGGCCAAGCCCGCGGCGGCCGCAGGGCCTGCACCCGCCGGCCCCCCAGTCGCCCTGCAAGACCTGAAGCCGGTGCTGGACCAGGAGTTTGCACCGGTCATCGCGGCGTGGCCTCAGGTGGGCGTGGTGATCGGGGTATTTGATCATGGCGAACGCAAGGTGTTCGCCTACGGGACCGCGCGGGCCGATTCGATTTTCGAGATCGGCTCGGTGACCAAGACCTTTACCGGGCTCGCGCTGGCGCAGATGGTCCAGCAGCACACGGTTGTTCTCGACCAGCCCGTGCGTGCGCTGTTGCCGGCTGGGACCGCGGCCAAGCCATCGTCGGGAGCGGAAATCACGCTCCTCGATCTGGCCACGCAACACTCCGGGTTGCCGCGCATGCCAGATAACATGCACCCGCAAAACCAGGCCGATCCTTACGCGAACTATACAGCCAAAGATCTGTACGACTTTGTCGCCAAGCATGGGGTGGGACGTCCCGAGCAAACGGGCTTCCTTTACAGCAATCTGGGATTTGGATTGCTGGGACAGGCATTGGCTGACAAGGCGGGCGAATCCTACGAGGACCTCATCCGCCAGCAAATCACCGGGCCACTGGGCATGAAGGACACCACGATCGTATTGTCGGCATCGCAACAGGCGCGGCTTATCCAAGGCTACGGCGGGGCGCACGACAAGGCGCATGTGTGGACCTTCCAGGCGATGGCCGGCGCCGGCGCTCTGCATTCGACCGTCGACGACCTGCTGACTTACACCGAAGCCTATCTGCACCCCGAGAAATTGCCGACGCCGCATGCCGGTCCGGCGTCGACGTTGGCATCCGCCCTGCGCCTTGCCCAACAGCCGCAGGCCGACGGACCTCGAGGCCTGAAGATTGCTTTGGCATGGCTCGTCCGTGCGGAAGCCGATGCCTACTGGCATGATGGCGGCACCGCGGGATACTCGGCCCTGGTCACTTTTGATCCCGAACGCGACCGCGCGATTGTGGTGCTCTACGATTGTCTGGATATGACTCCGGGCAAGCCAATACCGGCCGCCGGCGTTGCCGCCAATGTGACCGCGTTGTTGGATGGCAAGCCGGTCCCGCCGATTGGGAATTAGTGGATCGTGGGTCGCGAGTCGTGGGTCGTTTGCGAGCCGTGAGGAGCGCGGCACCCGGCGTCCCTTCTTGGGATTACTTGCGCTGTCGCTGTTTGCAACAGGTATCGTTTCCGTTTGAAAATGCGCCGATTCCGGGTGTAGAGTTCCACCCTCGAAAGGGGCAACCATCAACGGTCGCACGCAGTAAAGGAGACCACAATGACGATCCCGGCACAATTTTCTGAGCGAACTCGGTTGCAACTGCTATTCCGGGCATTCCCGCTAACTTTCTCATTTGTGTTGGCTGTAGTTCTGTCACAGACGATGCAGGCGCAGACGTTCAGCGTGCTCCATGACTTCACCGCTGGCACGGACGGGGCAGGTCCCAGATCCGCGATTACCGTCGGACCCGGTGGCGTGCTATACGGAACCGCGGAATTCGGCGGGCCCCATGACAACGGCACAGTTTTCCGCCTGAGCCAGAAGAATTCAAGTTGGGTATTCAGTACTTTGTACGGATTTGCCGGGGGAAGCGATGGAGCCGATCCAATCGGCGGAGTGGTGATAGGCCCCTATGGCGCTCTCTTTGGTACGACCCAACAGGGTGGTCCCGAAAACGACGGCACAGTCTATGCGCTGACACCCCCGTCGACGTTTTGCCGATCGCTAACGTGCTATTGGGACGAAACTATACTTCACACCTTTACCGGGGTACCGGATGGGTTCAACCCGTGGACCGTGAACCTGGTCTTCGATGCGGCGGGAAACATCTATGGCACGACCACCAACGGCGGCGCACATGATGCGGGGACCGTGTTCGAGCTGACCCGGTCAGGCAGCGGATACATGGAGAGCATCCTGTATAACTTTGCCGGCAGTCCGGACGGGGCGAACCCCTTCGCCGGCGTGGTGTTCGATGCCCGGAAATTTGTACGGAACCACCGGTGACGGAGGAACCGGCCGCGGGTGCGACTTCGGCTGTGGAACGGCTTTCCAATTGACGCCTTCCAACGGCAGCTGGCAGGAGAATGTGCTGGTTAACTTCGACTTTGGGGATGCCGGCCTGGAGGGTGCGATTTATCCTTACAGCTCCCTTGTCCTCGATGCCTCCGGCAACCTGTATGGCACCACGATTTACTCCGGGCAGAATAGCCTAAATGGTATCGTTTTCAAACTTGCGCCCTCCGATGGAGGGTTTACGCCATCCTTGCTTTATCCCTTCGCTTCATCTTGCCAACCCTACGGTGGCGTAGTCATGGACACGGAGGGTAATTTCTATGGGCAATGTGTCTATGGTGGCGCTAGTGGGATCGGCTGGGTTTTCGAGCTGACCAATTGCAACCAACATTGCACCGTAGTGGATCTCCACGATTTCACTGGTCGCGACGGCGGCATGCCTTCCAGCCCCGTCACGCTCGACGCGAACGGCAATCTCTACGGCGCAACGGAGTATGGAGGGACGAGCAACAACTGCCAACTCGGCTGCGGCGTGGTATGGGAGATCACGGGCGTGGGCGCTCCGCTAGTGGTTAGTGGCCAGTGGTCAGTGACCGTCAGTGACCAGAGACTAAATGTCAAGTGCCACCTGCCAAGTCGTGAAGCGGGTCTGGTCGCGAGCTGCGACTGACTGCGGCGTTGAGGCGGTGCTTCACCCGATTTCCCGCGCTATACTGATCTCATCGGGGATGGTTGTGAGCTCTCAGCAAAAAACCTTTTACATCGAGACCTTCGGGTGCCAGATGAATTTCCACGACTCGGAAAAGGTCGTGGGGACGCTCATCTCCGAAGGCTACCAGCAGGTGCAGCGCGAAGAAGATGCCGACCTCATCTTCTACAACACCTGCTCGATTCGCGATAAGGCCGAGCAGAAGGTCTTTCACCGCCTCAACGACTTCAAGAAGCTGCACAAGGAAGGGAAGCGCTTCGGCGTTCTTGGCTGTGTCGCTCAGCAGGAGGGCGAGAAGATTTTCGAGCGCGCGCCCTATGTCTCGCTGGTGGCGGGTTCAGCGTCGTATCGCAACCTGCCGGAGATGCTGATACAGATTGAGTCAGGCGCCGCGCGCGTCACCGGCCTCGACGACCGCGAGACCGACCAGGCCTTCGAGACCGAATTCACCGCGCGCACCAATCCGCATCGCGGCTACATCACCATCATTGAGGGCTGCGACAAGTTCTGCGCCTACTGCGTCGTTCCCTACACCCGCGGCAAGGAGCGCAGCCGCACCTCGCAGTCGGTGCTCAGCGAAGCCCGGCGCATGGCCGACGACGGCTATACCGATATTCAATTGCTGGGGCAAAACGTCAATTCGTACCGCGATCCCGCAGGGAAGATGACCTTCGCGGAGTTGCTCTCGGCCATTGGCGAGTTGACCGGCGTGCGCCGCGTGCGCTTCACCACCTCGCATCCCCGCGACTTCACCAAGGACATCATCGATGCCATCGACTCCGTTCCTGCGCTCTGCGACCACGTGCACTTGCCGGTGCAGAGCGGATCGTCGCGCGTGCTGGCCTCGATGTTCCGCGAATACACGCGCGAGCAATATCTGGAGCGCATCGCCTGGATGAAGGCGACGCGCAACAAAGAAATCAGCATCACCACCGACGTGATTGTCGGATTCCCCGGAGAGACCGAAGCCGAGTTCGGCGAGACCCTCAGCTTGCTTGACGAAGTCGGCTATGACGGCGTCTTCTCCTTCAAGTATTCGCCGCGTCCCAACACGCCGTCGCTGCAATACATCGACTCGATTCCCGACGCCGAAAAATCGCGCCGGCTCCAGGTCCTGCAAGAGCGTCAGCGTGAGATCCAACGCGCCAGCTATATCAGGCATTTGGGGCAGGTCCTTGAAGTAATGGTAGAAGGAAAAAACACCGCTCGCGGGCAGGTAATTGGCCGCACCTCGCAAAACAAGACGCTGAACTTCGTCGTCAATGGCGACCAGCAGCCGGACGCGGGACAGTACGTCGACGTCGAGGTCACACAGATATTTCCCAACAGTCTGCTGGGCAAGATGGTAGGCTGAACATCCACAAACCGCTTGCGCCGCGTACTCGATAGAGAGTATCAAGGGGACAGGGAACACGGAGGGCCACGATGGAAGTCGAGATGAAGATTCGCGGGTTGATGATGGACCCCGTGACCAACATGCCCATCGTGGTGCTGAAAGACCAGGGTAGCGAAACCGTGCTGCCCATCTGGGTTGGCGTCTATGAAGCCAACGCCATCGCGCTCGAGATCGAAAAGATCACGACGCCGCGTCCCATGACGCACGACCTGCTGAGGAACCTGCTGGTCGGGCTGGAAACCATGGTGCGCAAGGTGGTGGTTACCGAACTGAAGGACGATACTTTTTTTGCCGTGATCTGGCTGGAGCGCGAAGGCCAGAGCATCAGCATCGACTCGCGCCCATCGGACGCGCTCGCGCTGGCCTTGCGCATGGATTGCCCCATCTTCGTCGAGGACGAAGTGCTGAAGAGCAGCAAGGTCGCCGGAAATGTCAGCGATAAGGTATCCAGCGATGAACTGCGGAAGTGGCTGGAGACCCTGGGCGAGGACGACCTGGGTAGGTACAAGATGTGAAGGACAGGAACGAGCCGCGTGCCGCGAGCTTGTAGCGTTTCACAATGCTATCCCATCGCCATTACGCGCAGCAGGAGAACTAGCTGGCCAGAATCGAGGCGATGAGCGCGCCCAGTCAATATTCCGGGATGTGCCTGCGTAGAATGTTTTGATCACGAGCCGTGGCTCGTAGCTCGCGGCTCAAAGCTAATTTGCTAATTGCTTCTTCCCATGCCCGATCCTTCCGCCGAACAACTGCAACGCATCTATCTCGCTGGCTTCGAACTTCAGACCTTCGAGCGCTATCCCCAAAGTGTCGGCGTGCTTCGCGACGGCTGTATTGCCTTACTGCGATCAACTCCAGCCGGATTGCAAGTCATCGGCGCTCCCGGCTGGCGTATGGGGGAAGTGATGGGCGTGCTTGTCGAGAAAGACGGCAGGAAAGCCTTCCAGGCGAAAACGGAGGTTGTGGAAGCGACGCCCGCGCGCTTGCAAACGCTGCAAAAATTCACGACCGACCTGGAGCAGTTGCTGACTGCAACGGCATAAACCGAGTGCCATACTATGTCGACGAAGGCGAATGTACCCAAGTTGCGGATCCTTTCCTCCATGAGCCTGGAGCAGGCCATGGCGGAGGTGCGCCGATATCTGGCGGCAAAGAATAAGGCCGGTTCCGGATACGCATTCTCGAACAGCCCGGACAAAACTGGTTCGGGCTCGGCTCCGTCCCAGTTGTTCAACCTGCAAAGCGCCAACCTCGCAGGTTTGTCAGAGATTGCTGCCCGCCTGGGGCACATTGAGCCCCACAGTGAGATGGGCGCGGCGGGCGTGTTCCTGAAGCGCGCCATGCGCAAAGCGATCGGCTGGTACTCGCGGCCCGTGCACGAGTTCGATCGCGCCACCGTCGCAGCCTTGCAGCAAATTCGCCAGGACATGCTCGGACTACAACAGCAAATCGCCGCGCTCCGCCAGGAGATGGCCAGCGGCGCATCGGCAGGATCGCAGTCGGACGGCGATTCTGTCACCGCCCAGAACTCCCCGTCGGAGCAGGCCGAACTTCTGCTATTAACCATTGAGTTGTTTAAGAACCAGGTTGCGATGCAGGCACTACGACAGGCGTTGCGGCAGGAAAATCCGCAACTCCTCCAGCGGGTCGAGAGCCTGCTCAGCAAGTTTGAAGGCGAATCCAGCCAACTGAAGGCTGCGCTCCTGGTGCAACTGATGCAGGGAACCGACTCGCGTTAATTACCTCCTCAGCTTTCTCTCCGGTTTTGGCTTAACCCAGGCCCCTGCATTCTTGCGCCATGGGAAAGTTTATGCCAGCACTTCGGCGGTCACTCCCTGTAGTGTCCTGAATCTAGGCTCCTCACCTCATTCTTCGCTGCACACTAGGGGCTTGTATAATTAGAGACGCTGGTTGCCCACAACCAGTCCTTCGTACCCGTTCTGCTGTGGGGCTATAGCTCAGCTGGGAGAGCGCATCGTTCGCAACGATGAGGTCGTCGGTTCGATCCCGACTAGCTCCACCATCACAATCCAACAAAGTTAGGCCGCCCCCGAAACTGGGTACGTCACGGTAACGCCCCAATTGAATCCGTGTTCCGACAGCGTGGTGCTCATCCTTCGGCACGGATTTCCTGGTCCGGCCCTTCGCCAATCTGCCGCGGACGCTACAATCGACAGCAAATGTGTGGACGATACCGACTCTCCCGCCGTGCTGAGATTTTGGCCAGCCATTTCTGCGCAGAATACGAGGGCATGGACTGGGAGGCCCGCTATAACATCGCTCCAACTCAAGCCGTGCCGGTCATCCGACAGGATCCTCGTGAGGCCGTTCGCCGTGCTTCTCTCATGCGATGGGGCCTCATCCCCTCTTGGGCAAACGACGCAACCATCAGTGCTCGCATGATCAATGCGCGGTCGGAAACTGCCGCGGAGAAGCCAGCCTTCAGAGAGTCACTCCAACGCCGTCGCTGTCTGATTCCTGCGGACGGATTCTACGAGTGGCCGCGCAGAGCAAAGGCCAAACAGCCGTTCCACTTTGGCCTCCAAGACGATTCGCTGTTCGCTTTCGCTGGACTGTGGGACCGATGGCGAGGGCCTGACAGCACTACTCTGGAGACCTGCACAATTCTGACAACAACGCCCAATCAGCTTCTGGCCGACGTGCACGACAGGATGCCGGTCATTCTTCCGCCCACGAGTTATGACCTGTGGCTTGATCCTGGATTTCGAGAATTGGCAGCGACGACCGAGATGCTCAAGCCATACGACGCTGGGCAGATGCGACGCTATGCCGTTAGCACGCGGGTCAACAGCGTCGCCAATGACGATCGTGATTGTTCAGAATCTACTGACGTGTCAGGGGCGATGCAGGCCGGACTCTTCTGATCCGCTCCGGCCCTGCGGCCGGAGCTAGACTTCTTATCAGCAACGAGGTGAGAACACCTCAGTGTTGACGGGTCTCTAGCCAGCGAATTTGTCGGTCGCTGCGACCAAGCCCCGACTGTTCGGCCACTCGAACGCGCTATGCCCGCTATCGGGAGTGATAATGAGGTCGGCCTCGGGCCATGCGCGATGCAGCGCCCAAGCGCTTTCCATAGGGCAGACTACGTCGTAGCGGCCCTGTACGATCACTCCGGGAATGTGGCGTATGCGCGAGGCATTGCGCAGCAACTGGTCGTCAGTCTCGAGAAACCCCCGGTTGGCGAAGTAGTGGACCTCAATGCGCGCAAAGGCGAGCGCGAATTCGTCCTCTTCGTAGTGGCTAGTGAAGTCAGGGTCAGGCAGCAGCTTCGAGGTTGCACCCTCCCACCCGCTCCAGATTTTCGCGGCGGCGAGGCGCACGGCCGGATCGTCGCTGGTCAGGCGGCGGTGGTAGGCCGTGAGCAGATCGCCTCGCTCGGCCGCGGGAATATGCGCGAGGTACGGCTCCCAGGCGTCCGGATAGAGGACCGATGCGCCGCGCTGATAAAACCAGTCGATCTCCTGCTTGCGGAGAAGGAAAATGCCGCGCAGGACGAGTTCGGAAACGTGGTCCGGATAGGTCTCGGCATAGGCGAGGGCCAGGGTCGAACCCCAGGACCCGCCGAATACCTGCCAGCGCCCAATGCCGAGGTGCTCGCGGATTTTCTCGATGTCGGCCACGAGATCCCAAGTGGTGTTGTCCTCAAGAGACGCATAGGGCGTGCTCTTGCCGCAGCCACGCTGGTCGAAGTTGACGATACGGTACTTCTCGGGATGAAAGAAACGCCGCTGTTTGGGTTCAGAGCCGCCGCCCGGGCCACCATGGAGAAATATCACGGGTTTGCCGGCGGCGTTACCACTTTCCTCGAAGTAGATCTCGTGGACGGGTGAAACCTGGAGACGACCAGTGTTGTACGGCTCGATCGGAGGATAGAGCCAGGTGAGGGGATCTTTCATTATCGATGTGGGCATCGCGAGCAGTATACCTTTCCAGAAAGTTCAGAACGAGACGACATTGGGCGGGGCGGGCGCGAGGGGAACGAATGGTGGAAGGATGCTGGCTTCCCACCCTTTGCGCCAAGCACGGGCGCAAAGGGTGAGTGACACACTACAACTACGGCGCGAAGTAGCCAGAGATGTCCAGAATGAGATTCGTCAGGTCATTCGGGTCGTTCTGGTTTCCCGGGAAGGCATAAGCGTCAACCTCGCCGTTCGTCGTGCCCGCCGGCACAATCGCCATATTGGAGGTGATCACACCATCGTTGGCGTTTAATGTCGAGACAACCGGTTGCGTACCGCCGTCCGGCCACAAGCTCAGGTAGCCCAGCGGGCCCTGCGGCACCACCGTCGCGTTGAACACGTAGGCCTGCGCCTGCGATGGCGGGGCACATGCACTGCCCCGCACATCCACCGGCGGGTTAAGCTCAAACTGGAAGGGTCCGCTGCCGGAAGGCGGACGCGTATCTATCACCCGGCAGGGCGCCACCGGATAGAGTGATAGCCCACCTGGGCCCGATGGCGCAAAGTAGCCGTTGATGTCAATGGCCAGGTCGGTGTTGTTGGTGACATAGGTACTGATCTGGCCTCCCGTGCCCGCAGGTACGATCGCCGCGTTGGCTGTGTTCACCCCGGTCGGGGCATTTAAAGTCGAAACGCCCGGCTGATTCTCACCAGTCGGCCAAACCGTCAGATAGCCCAGCTGCCCATGCGGGATCGCGGTGACGTTGAACGAGTAGGCCGCCGGAGTTACGCCTGTCGGGAGGCAGGAGGTGGCATTCAGGACTGGAAAATTGCGCTGCCGGCCAGCTCCCAGGAACGGCGGCCCCAAGCCTTCAGGCTCCTGTGGGTTGCGCGTGTCGGCGACGCGACACGGAGGCAAAGGATAAAACGCCAGAGTCGAGCCGCTCACTGGCGCGAAGTAACCATCAATGTCCAAAATCAGATCGGTGGTGTTGCTGGCAAAAACGCTGATGGCGGCGCTGACTCCAACAGGTACGATGGCGGCGTTGGCCTTCACCCGCCCGTCAACCGAATTCAAAGTGGACACCACAGGCTGATTCTTTCCTGTGGGCCAAATGGTCAAATATCCCAGCGGCCCGTGCGGCGCCACGGTGACATTCAAGGAATAAGCAGCGGCGGTAGCGGGAATGTTGCAATCTTGATTGTCAGGAATGATAAAGAACCGGGGAATTCCGCCCTGAAGCGACGGTCCGCCGAACTCGCCATTGGGGTTGCGCGTGTCCACCAGACGGCAGGGCGTTACCTTAACGAATTGGACGGGGCTCAGAACAATCCCAACCGACAGCTTGAAGGCCGTGCCATCGCCGTTGGCCCCGCCTCCGTTGGTTGTCCCGTAGAAGTTCCCGTCGGCGGCTTGCACCAGCCCGGCGTAAGAGGATCTGCCATCCGTGCAACTCGCTTGCGAGCAGAAGTTGTACTCGGTGGTCAGCGTGCCGCTGAGAGTGATTTTGAAAACCGTGCCACCGCTATGGGCCCCGCCCAGGTTGGTTGTCCCGTAGAGGTTCCCGTCGGTGGCTTGCACCATCCCGTCCTCAGGGGCATAGCCGTCACTGCCGCCGGTAAAGCTGTGAAGCGTGGTCAGCGTGCCGTTAGGGGTGATTTTGAAGACCGTGCCAACCCCGTTCCCGCCCTCCCCGGTTGTCCCATAGAAGTTCCCGTCAATAGCTTGCACCAGCACGCCGAATGGGGCTTGGCCGTCCGAGCAACCGGTTTGCGAGCAAAAGCTGTACAGCGTCGTCAGCACGCCGCTTGGGGTGACTTTGAAGACCGTGCCACCGCTATGGGCCCCCCCTTGGTTGGTGGTCCCGTAGAAATTCCCGTCGCTGGCTTGCACCACGCCGCCGAAAGGGAGATAGCCGTCCGTGCAATTCGATTGCGAGCAGAAGTTGTACACCGTGGCCAGCGTGCCGCTGGGGGTGATTTTGAAGATCGTGCCACCGCCCTCGCCGCCGCTCTCGGTTGTCCCGTAGAAGCTCCCGTCACTGCTCTGAACCAGCACCGATACAGGGCTTGCGCCGTCGGTGGTATTGAAGCTGTGCAGCACGGTCAGCGTACCCGTTGGGGTAATTTTGAAAACCGTGCCGAAGTTGTTGGCCCCGCCTGCGGGGGTGGTCCCGTAGAAGTTCCCGTCGCTGCCCTGCACCACGCCCGCCGCCGGGTTAGCGCCGTCAGCCGGGTGTCCAGCAAAGTTGTGCAGTGTGGTCAGCATGCCCCCAGGGCTAACTCTAAAGACGGTGCCGTTGTTGCTGGCCCCGCCGTCAGAAGTTGTCCCGTAGAGGTTCCCGTCGATGCCCTGAATGAGAGTCGATTTGGGATTAGCACCGTCGGACCCGGCAAAAGCTGCCAGAGTCGTCAGGACTTGTGCCGGCGACGTAATCGCCGTGGCCGCACAAAACACAACAGCGATGCAGACCGTGTTCGATACTCCAAGTTTTTCCATAGCGCCCCTCTTTCAACCCCCGCCTGAGTGCACGAGAAAAGCATTTGGCCCAGTTCCGCTGAGACGCCGGAATATATTACCTGGCCACCGTCGAACCGTCGTCCGGGCTTGGCTTCCGTCAGCCTACCAGAGACTCGATCGCCTGCATTGCCTCTGGAGAAAGCGTCGTGTCGCGACTGCACAAGTCCTGTTTCATGTGCTCCGGGTTAGAGGTACCAGTCAGAGGCAGCATCCCGATCCTGCGTGCGAAGCTGAAAACAACCTGAGCGGGAGTCGCATCCTGACTCGCTGCGAGCGCGAGTACCAGAGGATGGTGCAGCACTTCTACATTCGCGGTAAGAAGCGAAAATCCCTGATAGCGCATCTTCCGCTCCCGGCAGAACGAGCGAACCTCGCGGTCCCAGCCCAGCTGAGCGAAGCAACGGTTTTGCACAAATGCAGGAAGGTCGCCGTGAGCGGCCGTCATCTGCTCGAGATGCCTTAGGGAAACATTGCTCACCCCGAGAAATCGGGTGCGTCCAGCCTGACGCTCTTTGCACATCGCCTCCCAGACCTCGGCGTCAGCATCGCTCCAACTGTAGTCCAATGAGGGGCCATGCAGTACAAAGCTATCGACATAGTCGGTCCCGAGATGTTCGAGCGAACTGGTCAACGATTGAGTCACCTGAGCGGAAGGTCGGGCCGCAGGGTTGTAGGGTAGCCGATGATCCTGGCCACTCTGATAGGTGAATTTCGTCTGGAGAAAAACATCGCTGCGCGCAACCACTCCGGCGCGATAAGCCGCGGCCAGGCCTTGGCCCACTCCAGCTTCGAAGTAATGCCGGCGTTGGTTCGCTGTGTCGATTCCCCGAAAACCCACTCGGAGAGCTAGTTCGGTGAGGCCCGCAGTGCGGTTTTCCTTCCAGGCAGTGCCATAGAAGAAATCGGGAGCCGATGGTCGTTCACTTGTCATGAAGGGTATATTCTTGCCTCGAAGGCTGTCTGATGGTAATCCGCCCAGCAAGGACCGGTGCTTGCCAAGAAACTGGAACTGCCTAACAGCCTATACCAACCCTTCCGCGGGCGCTGCCTTCGAATTGGAGCTGTTCGCTTTTGCCAAGACTGGCGACTATGCGGCATTCACGGTAATTCGACGGACGTGATACTTGAAGATAGCGAAAATTGTGAAGGCGGCGGCACACGATTTGCGGGGCCGACACAATTGACATATCTCTCCAGAGACGCCGATGGGCGAAAACATGGCGATCAAGAGGTCGGCGAGTGATCTCAGTTTCCGCATCGCCCTTCGGATTTCTAGTTGTCCGCCGGTCCTGATCAGGAGATCTTGGTCTTGTGATCTTCGGATAGTTGTTAGTCGGGGAATACAAACATGGCAGGTGAAAGCGTTCCGATTCCGCAGCCACGCAACCTGAAGGAAAAAGCCGTCGACGAGTTCAAACGTTTTGTCGCAATCTTCCTATATCTTTGGGTCGTCTTTGGGCTGCTTTCGATCCATAAAAGCCTCGTTTTGTCGCAGCAACATTTGGACTACGAGGAGCACACTTTTGCGATTGTCAATGCGCTCGTCTTCGCCAAGGTCCTGCTCGTAGGAGAGGAGCTTCACCTTGGAAGGCGTTTTCAAAACAGGCCACTCATCTACCCGGTTCTATACAAATGCCTCGTCTTCAGCGTAGTGCTCATCTTCTTTCACGCCGTCGAAAGCATCGCCGTGGGAATGTGGCATGGAAATACCCTCGCGGCGAGCATTCCACCTATTCTCGGATGGAACCCGAAGGGCCTCCTGGCAGTGGGCTTCTCATGTTTTGTGTTGCTGATACCGTTTTTCGGATTCAGAGAGATGGCGCGCGTGCTAGGCCGCAGGGAGATGCGGAATCTGCTGTTTGGAAAGAAATGAGCATCCTGCATTAGCCGAGCTGTGTCGGTTACCTCACTTCACCAGTTCGATCTCGCTCAGACGCCAGGTCTTGTCGAAGAACGACTCCTCCGGACTGTAGAGGCGCAATAGCGTGAACCAGCCTTTGCCGGGTGTTGTTTGAATCCAATTGCCGTCCTTTACATTAGCGGGCTTGGATGGACCAAAATAGATTGTCGTGGAGCCGTCGGGACTCGCCACGGCGGCCGGTGTCGGATAGGTCTGGCTGCCGGCACGGGGATAGCGCTGCGGCGTTTGCAGCATGGAACGAGTCTGATTGTCGTAAACGGTGAACGACCAGAATGCCGCTGCTGGAATGTTCGGTGGCAGAGTCACCTTGTACGTCTTGCCACCATCGAGGTAATTCCTGTCGGCATCCGTGAAGCCCATAAGGTACTGCGAGCCGACGTTCGGCAGTCGCATGATCATGCCCGGCGAATCCACGGTGTATCCGTAGTAGAACGCCGTGCGGGAGTCGAGGGTCCGCGCCCCACTCGGCGGAAATGGCTTGAAGCCCTCGCGGGTAATCATCGGCGGCGGCGTCTCGAAGTTATACCGACCCTGCCACAGCATGTTGCCCCACATCGAACCTGGGTAGTAGGCCCAGCCACAAGCGACCTAAGTCTCTTCTCGTCAACATTACACCGTCCGGTCGTGTTGGAGTAGCCGGCCTGATAACCTCAGCCAACCCTGCCTTCGTGCGGAAGCTCTTTCGTCTTGGCTGACGCTGGGTCAGGCATCGTGTCCACTCGGGATGCCCCACCCACTAGCCAAGAGTAAAACAATGTAGAGCGCCTGCACCCCAGTTCGAATGAGTACGCTGGGCATATGTAAACCTCCGACCACCCGGTTGGCCACGTATATGTTCGCGGGAAAGACCGCGATCATTAGAATGCCAAGACAGGTCGACGCCATCCGAGTGCTTCGAGATAGCTGCAATCCGATGCCTCCTGCCAGTTCGAATACGCCCGTTAGGATCACCAGAAACTCACGCTGTGGAAAGATGGGTGGAACAATGCTGGCGAACATCTCCAGGCGGACGAAGTGTCCGACGCCCGATACGAACAGCGGAAGAGCCAACACCACCCGCAGAACCTCCTGCCATCTGCCAAAAGAGATGAAGCGGCCACGAGCGAGCACAAAGAAAGCAACTACCGTCAGGACCAGGGTCGAGATAGGGAGGAAGTAGAGCACGGCCCCTACCTTATCAGCCTGCCGAAAGGCCGTCGTGCGGATTACCTGTGTAACGGTGATTTAGCGTCGATTGGAAATCGGTGCCCGCTGAAGGAGTTCAATTCGGGGTAATCTCGAAGACTACGCCGCAACCGCCATCACAGTTGCCACTGCCGCCAAAAGAGGTTGTGCCATAGAGATTCCCGCCGGCATCCACAATCAGTTTGTCGTCGGGCGTTCCGCCATCGCTGCCGCCGGTGAAATCGTACAGAGACTGATAGATCCAACCGCTGCCGGAAGGGGTCAGCTTGAAGACATTGCCTCGATCATGAGAGCCGCCCCCATAAGTTGTGCCATAGAGGTTGCCATTGACGTCGAAGACCACCGCGTCGGAGGGCCCTTCTTGCTCGACTCCACCGTAAAACGTGTGAAGCACTGAGAAGTCGCCGCTCGATGGCGTTAGTTGGTACACCGTACCGGTGTTGTACGCTCCGCCCATGGGAGTCGTGCCATAGAGACTCCCTTGTTGATCGAAAATCAGGTCGCCTTGCGGTTCGCTTCCGTCGGTCGAGAACTGAAAGCTGTGAAGTTGATTGTAGGTCCAACCGCCCGCCGAGGGTGAGAGTTCGAAGACGACCCCGTTGCCATCGCCACCGCCGTAGGTTGTGCCATACAGGTTTCCAGCCGGGTCGAAGATCACGCCACTGAACGAGCAGCAGCCGCCATCCTGTTGGGTAAAGGAGAACAGCAGGTTGAATGTCCACGCGCCACTGGAATGCACCATTTCGTAAACTGTGTAGGGCGTCGTGCCGTAGACGTTCCCGGACTGATCGAAGCTCAGGTCTCCCAGCTGGGGCCAATTTCCATCGCTGCCGCCGGTAAACCGATAGAGCTCGGTTTCTGACCACGGGCAAAGGACGGACTTACAAACGCTGGCGGGAGGCCTCAGGTTGAAGACGGTGCCGCAACCTTGACCGAAGGTACAGTTACCGCCGCCGCCGAAGACAGTCGTGCCGTACAGACTCCCGTCAGGCCCAAAGACCATGCGGCCCGAAGGGTATTGTCCGTCATCTCCTCCGGTGAACGTGTACAGGAGATTGAAAATCCATCCCGTACCTCTGTGCGCCAACTCAAAAGCTGTCCCACAGCCAACGGTGCCGCCAAATGAGCAGTTCCCGTTACCGTAATCGCTCGTCATGCCATACAAATTTCCACGCGCATCCATCTCCAGGGCACCGGCTGGATTCCCTCCATCGGCGTGTCCGGTGAAGTTGTACAGCACATGATAGGTTTGGGCCCGCGCTGTTGTTGTGATGGCGGTGATCGCCGCAATTGCAGCGAGAATACCGAGAAGAAAGTGGGACGTGAGACAGCGCATGACGTGCTCCTTGGCGTTTTCCATGATCACTCCTCGTGACTTAAGAACGGTGGACAGCTTCTGGTGTCTAATGTGCCGGTACTGTTGTGATAACCATGTATCACCCCAACCTGAAACAACTCGATTCCATTGGCGCTACCGCGTAATCTCGAAGATGACATTCGCAGCATTGGCGCCGTAAACATTACCCTCTGCGTCCACTACCAGCGGCCCATAGGGTGCGCTTCCATCGCTACCGCCTGCGAAATCGTGGAGATCGGTGTAGATCCAGTGGCCATTCGAAGGCGTCAACCTGATAACGTAACCGTCGTCGTGCGGACCGTTGGCAGGGTCGGCAGCATAGATATTGCCTGCCCCGTCCATCACCACGCCGCCCTGAGGACCATAGGCGACGTTCACATCTCCCGGAGCGGCGTAAAGCAGGTTGTATTGCCCGCTCGAAGGCGCGAACTGGAAGACACCGCCATTCCCCTCGGGCCCGTTATCTGTGAGAGTGCCGTAAAGATTGCCGGCCTGGTCGAATCTGAAAGTACCGTTCGGACCACCTCCGGTGGTGCTGTCGAGGTTGAAGACAATGGTCTGATTCCACCCCGACGCTGAAGGCGTCAGTTCCCAGATCACCCCGCAGCCATACAGTTCATTCTGGCCACCGCAGTTCGGGTCGCCCCCGTCGCCTGAGCCCCAAAGGTTTCCCGCAGCGTCGAAAACTACACCGTTGCCAGCCTGACCACCCGTGAACTGAAGGGCATACAGAACTTGGAAGCTCCAGCCACCACCGGAGCGTGCCAACTCCCAGACAGTACCGAGTCCGTTTTCTCCGTAGGCGTTGGTCCCGCCGTAAATATTCCCCGAACTGTCAAAGGTCACGGTAACCGATGGACCGGCGCCATCGAGGAGGTGGCCGAACTGGAACAGAGTGGTCTTTGTCCAGGGACACGACACCGAGCGGCAAAAGGTTGCCGGAGGTTGCAACCGAAACACCGTGCCGCAGCCGTGGCCACAGCCGTTCCCCCCGAAAATCGTGGTGCCGTAGAGGCTGCCATCCGGCCCGACGGCTATGGTTTGGGGCCAAAATCCGTCACTCACTCCGCTAAAGCTGTAGAGCACGGTATAGATCCAGCTGTCGTTGTGGCGCGACAGCTTAAAGACGGTCCCGCATCCGGGCGGATCGAATGGGCAGTTCGAGATTCCGCCGGTAACGGCCGTACCGTATAGATTTCCCTCCTGGTCGATGGCTAAACCATTTGCCGTCCCACTGCCGTCCGAGCCGCCGTTGAGGGTGTGCAGGACAGTGAAGGTTTGGGCCTGCACGTCCGTGGCGGCGACGATCAACCAGACCGAAACCGCCAAGGCCACAACCATAGTCCACAAAACAGTCATGTCGATCTCGCCGGTGTTTTGCTCTGAGCGCGCCATGCGGAAAGCCTCCTCATTCTGCTCTCGCGTGGCCTTACCATTAGCCCCGCCTCTCGTCCGCGTCAACTTAATTTCACATTACGGCCTAATAAGCTGACGGGAAGGGGCTTAGCTTAGACGGTTTCGAGATGATGGCCCGTGAACAGGGCCATGCGGTAACCAAATCCAGACGGCAGGGATTTATTGCGGGATGGCGATGTTACCTCAGCGATTACCGTCGCCGAGTTGATTCTCAGCTGGGGCATTAAACTCCCAGACGACCCCGCAACCGTCGGGAGAGCAGTTGCCGCGCCCTATTGCGGCCGATTCCCGGTGTACCGAAAAGATTCCCGTTGGCATCGATGGCCAGCCCACTCCATCGCCAGGCCGTTCCTGGGACCGGAACCGGACATTTATTGGTGAGAGGGTTATTCGTGCGAATCGCTCTTCACGGGACCGATCTCGCACTTGTGCGCGTTGAACTGTGCCTGAAGATCGCTGTTTGCAAGCTGATCGTCAGCCCCGGAAACCTGCAGGTTGCAGTATTCACAGATGGCGAGCAGTGGGTGTTCGTGCACCATCCTGATTTGCCGCTTAAGCACGGTCGAAGCCCTCACGAACGGCTTCCTCTTCCGCTTTTTTCTTGTAAAGCGCAGCGTCCTCTTCTTTAAGCTTGCGGGCGCGGTCAAGACGTTCCTGAACCTTTTCATGTACCTCTTGGAATTGATTCGAGGGCTTCTTGGTTTCCATATGCCATCCTCAACAATTCTGGCGAATTGGTAGAAACGCCGGTGACGCTCTTTTTATCTGCTATCTGCAGTATGGTACACGGGCGTGTTATTCCGCTGCCAGGAGTCTAGCGGCGCCACGCTTCGCTTGTCTGTATAAGGTAGCTCACCAGGGTGCTGGATCATGAATCCCGCACGGCTGGTTCGGACCTCCACCATCTCGGGCCATCTGTGCCGCAGCCCGCAGCGCATGGGGAACGCACTGCGCGTAAAATGTCTCTCGTCGGTCTGATCGTGAATCTGGAAGCGTTATGCCGGAAAAACACGCCTTGAAAATCTACCTACTCGACGGCACCTACGAGTTGTTCCGGCATTACTACGCTCTGCCGTCGGCACGGGATGGAACGGGCAGAGAAGTTGCCGCCGTGCGGGGTGTCCTGGCGTCGGTGCTGGGGATGATCAAGGGTGGCGCCTCGCACATCGCGGTCGCAACCGATCATGTCGTCGAGTCCTTTCGCAACCAACTGTGGCCAGGCTACAAGACCAGCGAAGGTGTTGAACCGGACCTCCTGGCGCAATTCCCACTACTAGAAGAAGTGTTGTCGGCAGCTGGGGTTGTGGTCTGGCCAATGGTCGAGTTCGAAGCGGACGACGCGCTCGCGGCCGCGGCCGTTGCCGCCGCCCGTGATACCCGTGTCGAACGCGTGATCATTTGTACACCTGACAAGGACCTGGCCCAGTGTGTGCTCGGTTCTCGCATCGTCCAACTGAATCGCCGTACCGGGGTCACCGTGGACGAGCCAGGCGTGGTCAAGAAATTCGGAGTTTCGCCCACCTCGATTCCCGACTACCTCGCGCTAGTGGGGGATGCGGCCGACGGCTATCCGGGACTGCCCGGCTGGGGCGCGAAGTCGGCGGCTGCCGTCCTGGCGAAGTTTGCTCATCTTGAATCTATCCCGGCGAACTGGCGCGAGTGGCCTTTGAGCACCACCAGGGCGATCGGACTGGCAGACACTCTTTCCCGCGAGCGCGAGCAGGCAATACTGTTTCGCACCCTGGCCACACTTCGTACCGACATTGCCCTCTTCGATGATGTGGAGCAGTTGCGCTGGAGCGGCCCTACGCCCGCGTTTGAGGAGCTCGCGTCACAACTGGACAAGGCTGTTACCAAAACTCGTACACCAGCGGCCCCGCACTCGCCCAGGCGTTCCGATTCCCAAACCATATGATTGCGTCAAATTGACACGCAGTTGTCGCTGAGACTCGACTGCTGTAACCGCCTCGGCACCCCCGGTTTGGCCAGAACGTCCCCAAAAACAAAAGTGGCGACCGAGACAGCTCTCGGTCGCCAAAAGGGTCAGATTAAGGTTGGACTAACGCACAGCTTCGGGCTGCGCTCCGCGACCGACTGCGATTGGTCCACGAGCGACCGGTTGTCCTCCGCGAAGCTGGGGCTGTACGCCGCTAGGCGTGGCGACGAAGCCCGTGTTGATGGGGGCCGCGCCGTAGAAGCCGACCAGTTTGCCCGTGTCGTTGATGCCGTTGACGATGGTGCTGCCAACCCCGTTAGGAGCATCGATGGTCACAAACCTGGCGGCGCCGATGGTGTAGACGAAACCGTGACCCAGGCCGGCGGCATCCGTGAAAGTGCCGACAACCTGACCGCTGTTGTTCAAGCCCAGAGCCTGAGTGAAAGTGCTGCCGGGAACATCCAGGGGCATGAAGATCCCGCGGTTAATCAGCCAGCCATGGTTTACGCCATTGGCATCGATGAAGAAGCCGCAGGTGACGCCCGAGTTATTGATGCCTGTGGCCTGCGCTCCGCCCACTGCGCCGGGGATCGTGATCACGTGGAAGACTCCGCCTACTTCGTCATAGGTATAGGGGATGTCAGGGGTAGTGTTATCGATACTGTTGCTGTAGTAGCCGGCCGCCTGGTAGTAGTCGTTCTGGCTCAGCAACTGGTTGAAGGAAGTGGCGATTTGGACGCCGGGATAGTCGACGGTGGCGAAGCGGCCATCGCTGGTGCGGAAGAAGCCGTGAGTGATTCCGGCGTTGTCAACGTAGAAACCATCGGTGGTCAGGAGGTTGTTGATGCCGATGACCTGGGTCATCATGGAGTTGGGGAAGTTTTCGTTGTTGAAGCTGTTGGGCAGCACCAGCGTGAATCCCTGGTTCTGATTGAAGTTGTGATAACCGGCAATTACATCGTTGTTGTTGATGCCCAACAACTGGGTAAAGGAAACGTTGGGGTCGCCGAAGACGACGTTGCGGAAGGTGTAGCTCTGTTGGGCAAACGCGGAAGAGCAAAGCATCAGCGCGAGAGCCAGAATGAAGGACAGTTGAAAGCGTTTCATGGTAATTCTCCTCTTTATTTGGCGGCCGTCGGCCGCAAGCATGAATTTGGATTGCCAGTAGGAAGCCGTTTTGCCAGACATCTACAACCGGCTTCACTTACATATGTGACATTCGCGTCCGGATTCCCTCATGGAGACGAAAAAAAACTCGCCGGCTGGACCTTGGGAGATCAGCAAGTGAAGAGTTGACCTTCGAAATTACTCAGCCCGGAGGTCTCACGATCTCCGGTTCCGGCTCACCAGTGGCTGAATGAGCCATCCGTAAAGTGCCAGTCTTGGGGTATAATTCGACGCTGAAACTGCGTTGCAATAAGCCCGCCGTAGCAAGGTAAATTGCTGGGCTTAAGAGCTTTTCCAGTTAGGGGCACCTACATGGTATGACCCCACGCCAGGCCGATTCATGGGGAATTAACTAACCGTCAACCTTCAGCAGATGTCTAATGTAAGGAGTCGGTGATGCCGGACCGGCAAGACGTGACACGGCTCCTCCAGCAATGGAAGGGTGGAGACCGCGAAGCCCTTGACCAGTTGATGCCCATCGTCTACGACGAACTTCGACGCCTGGCCTCCCGATGCTTATATTCGGAACGTCCGGGTCATACCCTGCGCGCGACGGCCTTGGTCCATGAGGCCTACATTCGGCTGATGGATGCCGACATCGGATGGCAGGACCGGGCGCACTTCTATGCCGTAGCCGCCCGCGTGGTGCGTCGCATTCTTGTGGAATACGCCCGGACACATACTCGCCAGAAACGTGGCGGCGGCGAGGAACTGCTTCCCCTGGACGAAGCCATCGTGGTTGGACCCGAGGCTGCGTCGACGGTTTTGGATCTGGACGAAGCCCTTCAGCGCCTGTCAGCGCTCGACGAGCGCAAGAGTGACATCATCCAAATGCTGTTTTTCGGCGGCCTCACCTACGACGAAACTGCCGCAGCTCTGGGCATCTCTCCAGCCACCGTCCACCGCGAACTGAAATTAGCCAAGGCGTGGTTGCATCGGGAGCTGGCCCGGGGCCAGGCCTAGAGGAGATAGCGGCATGGACAGCGCTGAGCGTTGGGGCCGCATCGATCAGCTGTTCCATGCTGCCCTCAACTATGATCCGCCCGCCCGTGAAGCATTCCTCCAGCAAGCCTGTGGAAGCGACGCCGCATTACTGAAAGAGGTGCAATCGCTTCTGGACTCCGCCGAAAAATCCATCGACTTTGTGCCCCAGGCTTTACACGAGATGGCCCGGAAACTGTCCGCGGACGATGGCCAGGAAATATCGGACGCCTTTGCCCAGGCGCCGCCCGATCGGACCCCGGTTGCTCCCGGCACTCAGCTGGCGCATTACACCATCGTGTCCATCATTGGGGCAGGCGGTATGGGCGAGGTCTACCTTGCCCAGGACACGCGTCTGCGGCGCAAGGTCGCGATCAAGATGCTGGCGCCGGAGCTGACCGGAGACCAGCGCGGATTGCGTCGCTTCGAGCAGGAAGCGCACGCTGCGTCAGCATTGAACCATCCCAATATCCTTACTATCTACGAATTCGGTCAGGCTGACGGTCTGCATTTCATCGTCTCCGAGTTTGTTGAGGGCGTCACCCTTCGCCAGAAAATGAGCGGCGCCCGGCTTGAACTGAACACCGCGATCGAAATCGCAATACAAATTGCCGGCGCTCTGGCCGCAGCTCATGCCTGCGGCATCGTTCATCGCGATATCAAACCCGAGAACGTCATTGTGCGATCGGATGGAATCGTCAAAGTCCTCGATTTCGGAATCGCCAAGCTCAGCCCCCGATATACCGGACAAATAACTCGTCGCAACATATTGAGTGTTGCTCTCTCGGACAGCGAACCAGGAGTGGTTCGGGGTACGGCTAAGTACATGTCTCCGGAGCAGGCGCGCGGTCTTGCAGTGGATGCGCGCAGCGACATCTTCAGCCTGGGGTCAGTGATCTACGAGCTGGTAACCGATAGGGCCGCTTTCGAAGGCGAGACCGCCAGCGATGTGATGGCTGAAATCCTGAAGGTCGAACCGGCATCGCCGAGCGAGTTGGTACCGGACCTTCCCCCCGAAATAGAGCGCATCATCGGCCAAGCTCTATGCAAGGATCGCGAGAACCGCTATCAGTCAATTGCCGAGTTGCTGGCTGATCTACAGAACTTCAAGAAGGAGGCGGAATTTCAAGCTAAGCTGCAATCGCCGGTCCGAGCTCACCTGCCCAGGCCAGGGTCGGAACGCAAAACTCCGGGACGTTCCCCGGCACCAGCCCCAACTGCCGGTTCTTTTTCTGCCAGCTGGTGGCTATGGCGAATCGCGGTTTTGCTGGTTGTGGTTTTCGCCATCGGCTATTTTTTCGCCAGAAGATTGCATCCGGTGCCAACCTCACAGGAGCCCCGTAGTCTGGCAGTCCTTCCATTTCGCAATCTCACGCCAGACACCAACACCGACTTCCTGGGATATTCCCTGGCGGATGAGATTATCACCAAGCTTGACTATGTAAATGCCCTGACGGTTCGCCCTTCGTCTTCCGTCGACAAGTATCGCAATCAGATCGTCGACGCCAGGAAAGTTGCGGCGGACTTGAACGTCGACACGCTGCTCACCGGTACTTACATTAAGGACGGCGATGATTTAAGGATCACCGCTCAGTTGGTTGATGTGAAACCCGACAAGATCCTCTGGCGGGAAGCGATTGACCTGAAGTACGACAACCTCCTGACGGTGCAGGACCGGGTGGTACAGCAGATAGTCAAGGAATTGCAGTTGAACTTGTCGCCCGCGGAGGCCGCCAATCTCAAGGCCGAAAAGCCCATCAACGCCGCAGCTTACGAAGACTATCTGCGCGGAATTGACCTCTACTCCCTGAACGATTTTTCAGCCGCCATTGACATGCTGGAGAAGTCGATCGCCCTGGAACCAAAGGATGCGCCGGCGTGGGCTTATCTGGGGCGAACCTTCACCACCAACGCCTCTCTTGAGTTCGGTGGGAGTGAGCAATACGTCA
>JBEKCJ010000022.1:0-47678 GCA_050014935.1 Candidatus Korobacteraceae bacterium | reverse complement strand
CCCGTTACGAATTTATATACGCAGGCTACTGAGCCTGGGGTTTCATCACCCGGGTCGGGATTCGGTTGCGGCTGGTCCGAGTCGACAAAAAAGTAATTCGTGTGTGGGCGACCGGGCTGGGGAATGCTGGATGCCGGATAGATGATCCTGTGTCCGTTGTAAACGGACTCGTAGCGGGTTTGTGCCGATGCTGGGCAAAGGGCTGCACCTGCAAATAAGACAACTGCAACCATGGTTAACATTACAATCTGGATGTTTCTGCGGAAAGTAGTCATTCATTGGCTCCTGCGTAACGCCCCGAGATCATGAAGGGAGTTGATGGAAAATGCAAGCTCGAAACCAGTTGTTCTGTCGGCAAACAGCGTGGCATGCGCAGCTTCTCCGCAAGGAGCCACGCATGGTGTGCGCTGCGACCTCCAAATGCCAAACGAGAATCCGCTTCGCGTTGCTCTCGATTTCCACGCAGCAGTGAGTGTCTACTAACAGGTCTGTTTCGTAAGGCGCAGCCTTCGGAAACTGTGGGATCTGGAGGAGCACCTGACACGACGCCATAAAGAAATCAATTACAAGTACGATTCCTGCGGCTCGCGACTGACGCACGTCTTGGGTAAACTGCTCTACTAGGGCAGGTTGGAAGAGGAACAACTGCGCGGCTGTACTGGCCCAAGGAGACACCACCATCAATCCTCGATGGGCGTTGGAAGCCGCCGGCCGTCAACGAGGCAAAATAGGCTGGGCTTGATTTTGACTGGGGGCCCTGAGGGTCAAGGCTAATATCTGCTCACCGAACTGGTATCTCTAATGCACTCGGCCGTGGAGTTGGGCGAAAGTCTCAAGGCTAGCAAGCGGCTTGAAAAGTTCAAACAGAATGCGGCCGATGAGATACACCGTGAAGAAGATCAGCGCGAGAGTTACTGCTATCACTGCGATCAAGATGGGGAGACCTCGCGGCAGAACCTGGCCAATCTCGTGCGGGCGACTGGCCAACAGAGGAGGAGCGAACTCCCCCTTGAGTTCCGCTCCCCCTTCGGTTTTGGATTCAGCTTCGCAAAGCCTAAGGTGACCGAGTTTCGGCTGTCTGTGCAATATTGCTCACTTTCAGGATTGCTTGCGAGTTGGCCTGATATCGACAGCTATCCATGCAAACACCGAACTTGGTCCGTCCGCCGCTCGGTGATCTCCGATGCCCCATTCATGGTTGGCACCTCATTTAACAACCCAACTTGAATTTGATTTTGCGTAGGTGCCGAGATAGACTTTCAAACCGCTGGGGCATTTTCATTGAGATTCCTCAATTTGCATCTGCTTGTTCTCGCCAGTGAGTGTCCCAACCCACACGCAATCTGCGACGAGGGTTGGTTTTGGGATCACGTGTGAAATGACCTGTTCACGGAAGTAATCGTGCAATGACCCGAAACATTACGGCGTGATCTCCCACACCACGCCGTTGCTGGAAGATCGGCCCCCGGACGCTCAACCGGAAACTGGCGACTCAACGGCGAGGGAAGTCTCTCTTTTAATTTAGCGAGGATGGATTAGTACAAGAGTTTGTTGGGGTGGGCGCCTTCTTCGACTGGTCCCGCAGGGATTACATGCGAGATTGCGATTTATCCCCCGTGAAGCACAAAGACGGTTGATCCTACAAAGCGGACGCGAAGGACATGCTCGCCGGCGATGGTGGGTGTTGGCTGTTGCTGGTCAATGCCGCCCCTTTAGTGGGGTTGACAGCGTCCCGTTCTTCCCTATACTTGCCGGAATTGGGGAAGCGACCTTCGCTAAACAGCGATAGAATCTCCTGCCCAACAAACCAAAATACTGAGGGGGAGTCGTGAAACAAAGACGTTGGATATTACTGCTCTCGATCGCCACGTTTGTCTCCGCCGGCGTCATGATCGGCCGTGCGCAAACGCTCATGACGCGGCAAGTGCGTGAAGTAACGCTCAATGGGCAGGCAAAGGTGCTCGGGAAGCTTCCTGCCAGTCAAACCCTGCAGTTGGATGTCGTTCTGCCGTTACGCGATCAGGCCGGCTTGGACGCCTTCCTGGCGAACTTGCAAAATCCGAACAGCGCCGACTACAGACAGTTCCTGACCCCGGTCGAGTTCATCGAGAGGTTCGGTCCCACCCTACAGGACTATGACACGGTCGTGCAGTACGTTCAGAACCACGGCCTGGTGGTTGTCGGCGGCTCGTGGGAAGGCATGGAAGTTCAGGTCAAGG
This sequence comes from Candidatus Korobacteraceae bacterium, assembly GCA_050014935.1. Classification (GTDB taxonomy): domain Bacteria; phylum Acidobacteriota; class Terriglobia; order Terriglobales; family Acidobacteriaceae; genus Bog-257. The sequence goes on along the minus strand of JBEKCJ010000022.1, from coordinate 45,459 downwards.
GGCCGGTCTCGGCCATCGAGTCCGCCTTCCATGTGAACATGCTGACCTACCAGCACCCCGACGAGAACCGCGTTTTCTACGCGCCGGACCGCGAGCCGACTACAGGCCTGCCCTTCCCGCTCTGGCATATCTCTGGGCTGGACAATTACTCCATCCCGCATCCGATGTTCGTGAAGAAGGGCGACTATGCCAAGGCACATGGGATAGATCCGGATCAAGTGATCAACGACGCCACCACCGGCTCCGGTCCCTCGAGCTCCTTCCTGGGCAGCGACATGCGCGCAGCCTATTACGGCGGCTCGACTCTGACGGGCGCCGGCCAGAACCTCGGTTTGTTTGAGTACTTGGGCACCGACCTGGCCGACTTGAACACCTACTACACCAATGTGCACCAGACTAACAGTGTGCCGATCACATTGCTGTCCACCGATGGCACCAGCACCAGCTGCCTGTATACAAGAAGGGGAGGCTATTGCGACGACACTGAGCAGACGCTGGACATGACCCAAGCCCTTGGGATGGCTCCGGGGCTGGCCAGCCTGGTGATGTATGTCGGCTCCACCGACACGGCCATCATCAGCGCCATGACGACGCACAACCCCCTACCGACGACCATCGGCTGCTCGTGGGGCTGGACACCGGCCGATCCCAGCACCCTGGATCCTTACTTCGAGAGGATGGCCGCTCAGGGCCAGAATTTCTTTGCGGCTTCGGGCGACAGCTCTACCTGGTCCTCGAGAAATGAGGCTTGGCCAGCGGACGACGCCCATGTTGTCTCGGTGGGCGGCACGGACCTGTCGACCAGCAGCGCCGGCGGTCCCTGGAAGTCGGAGACGGCGTGGTCTGACAGCGGCGGTGGCATCTCGCCGGACAAGATCGCGATTCCCACGTGGCAACAGCTCTCGGGCGTGATCAACTCCAGCAACCACGGTTCGACCACATATCGCAACGGCCCGGATGTCTCGGCCAATGCTAACTTCACCTTCTACGTCTGTGCGGACCAGACCACTTGCACAGCCAACGAGTATGGTGGAACCAGCTTTGCAACCCCGATGTGGGCCGGTTACATTGCCTTGGTCAACCAGCAACTGGTGGCCGACGGATACACGACCCTCGGTTTCATCAACCCCTATCTCTACGCGTTTGGCGTAAGTTCGAGCTATGGCACGGACTTCCACGACATCACCAGCGGCAAGTCCGGCAGCTATTCAGCGGTTGTCGGCTACGATCTGGTGACAGGATGGGGCAGCCCCAACGGCCAGGGCCTGATCAATGCCCTGGTTGGCGAAAAATAGAAACGCCGGCGTTTGCCGGTCACTGAGGCAAGAGGGCCCGGGCTTTCGAGTCCGGGCCCTTTACACATTCGCCTGATTAGGTAGCAGTCACACGTTCGTTAGTCCGGGGCACGAGATAACGTTTCTGGATGCAAGTGGATCGGCGTTGTGCCGGAAGTCCTACGAAGGTAGGCGCGTACGTTACGGCGCTTATCGAACTGAAGGATACAGAGAAGCAAAAGTAACAAATAGATTAGGGTTTGCGTGAGCTGATGTCTCCAACTCCGGGCTCGTCCCCTCAGCGGAAATGGCGTTTTTTGCCAATCCTTCGGATACTTAACGGCTAAACTGCGATCATGCAAGCCAGTTTCCGTCGCCACTGATCGCGTACCCACTCAACGAAGCCTTTGGGACAGCCATCACGGGCACTGCGAAAAAGAGCGAGAGCTTCTGGGCGTTCGCCGCGCAAAGTCCGATACTCTCCCCCGTAGAAGCTATATTCGCACTTCTGGCCGCTGTCGCTACCGGCCGCACGCAAGACATCACGGCTGCTGCGTGTTCACGTCATCCCACGTTTTGGCCAGAGGCGGCTGTCGGAAATCAAGCGCGAGGAGATCAAGACGTTCCTGGGCGAACTTTCACGTGGATCGCCTTGACAACCAACCAGATCCGCAAACAGGACGCAAGCGCAAGACCCAGAGCTGAAGAGAGAGGACTCAAAAGTGATTGAAAATATTTGGCTGCCCCCCAGGGATTCGAACCCCGATATGCTGATCCAGAGTCAGCTGTCCTGCCGTTGAACGAGGGGGCAGTACGTGCGATTATTGCGAACGCGCATGATACGTGCGCTCCCTCAATTGTATTGCCGGGGCAAAGACAGCGTCAATCCACGAGCCGCGCCTGCCAGGCAACCCCTCATTTGAAACCGGTCCGCGACGCAGCAGTCCGCGCGGCCACATTCCGGGGATTGTGGAACCGCGTTAGAATGAAACTCACAAACGTCATCTTCGTGAAGAAGGCCTATGTCATCGATGATAGGGAACGTAGCAATCGCCAGCGATTTGACCGAGGTCGCGCGCCGACCGCTCGCAGCCGAGCAGTGCGCGCTGGTCGTCGTCGATATTCAGGAAAAACTGTTGCCGCCAATCTTCAACAAAGAAACGCTGCTGAAGAATTCTCAGCTGTTGATTCGATTGGCAAATATCCTGTCGATTCCGGTGATGGTGACCACGCAGTACAGCAAGGGGCTTGGCCCGGTCGTGCCCGAAATTGCGTCGCTGCTGGCGGACGCGCCGGCGATCGATAAGCTGGAGTTCAGTTGCTTTGGCAGCGATCAGTTCCGATCAAGCCTGAAGCAGCTACCGGGGAATCGCAACACAGTGCTCCTGTGTGGCATGGAGACGCACATCTGCGTGATGCAGACCGCGATCGGGGCTCTAAACAATGGGTATTTGGTGCACGTCGCCTCCGATGCAGCGGGATCGCGCGCGGAGTGGAACTGGAAGATTGGTCTTGACCGCATGAAGGCGGCTGGCGCGGTCATCTCCTCGACGGAGATGATGATGTACGAGTTGCTGCGCTGCTCGGGAACGCCGCAGTTCAAGGAACTGCTGCAGTATTTGAAGTAGCTTCGCAAGCCTCCGTAATGAAGGTCGCCGGGCTAGGAGCCCGGCCTTCTCATTAAATGGACGCAGGTCTGAAGGCCTGCTCTACGACTTAAGCGTGCACCGGGGCAATCTGCACATAGTTCTGCGCGGCGCGCGGCCGGCGGCGCGCGGTGGATTTCGGCAAGGTGCCGCGGTACATCGCGATCTCGTCGCAGGCGTTCTGGCGAGGGCAGCGCACGCAGTCCTTGAGTAGTTTGTCGGGAAGCGCTTCCTTTTTCACTTCGTCAAAGCCCATGCGAGCGAAGAATTGGGGAATGCGCGTGAACAGGCAAACGCAGGTCACACTTTGTTTCTCCGCTTCCTGCAACAGCGCATCGATGAGCACACGACCCGCGCCGCTGCCCTTCGCTCTGTTGGTTACCGTGATGGAGCGGATCTCCGCCAAGTGCAGGCCGTACAGATGCAGCGCGCCGCAGCCTAAGATCTCGCCTTCGTGTTCGACTACAGTAAAATCGCGGATGTTTTCGCATATTTCTGCCAGAGAGCGCGGCAACAGTGTGCCATCGCCAACGTGGACCTGGATCAATTGCTCAATGACAAATGCGTCGGGAAGTTTCGCGCTACGTGCATGCATGGGCGACTCCAAAATATTGGGATAGTTTTTCCTTCGCCGTCTGTAAGGCCTCGCGCACACGAGATGCCGCAGTACCTCCCGGGACGTGGTGAATGGCCAGCACTTCCTTGAGTGCCAGCGCGTTGTAAAACTGCTGGTCGGCATCGATGCCGCAGAGCGCGTAGTCTTCCGTCGACAATTGCTCAAGTTCGCAGCGGTGCTCGACGCACAGCCGTACCGCTTTGCCGATGAGTTCGTGAGCCCGGCGGAACGAAACTCCTCGTCGTACAAGATGGGCGGCAGCCGCTTGCGCATTCATGAATCCGCAGCTCGCAGCCTGTTGCATGCGGCCGTAGTTGAATTCGACCGTGCCCATAAAGCCGGTAGCGACGAGGACCATGCGGGACACTTGCTGCGCTGCCGAGAACACCGGCTGCTGCGTTTCCTGTAGATCTTTGTTGTAGGCCATCGGCAAGCCTTTCATACCGATGAACAGCGCCGTGGCTTCGGCAAATACTTTGCCCGCCTTGCCGCGAATTAGTTCCAGCGCGTCGGGATTCTTCTTTTGCGGCATCGCACTGCTGCCGGTTGAAAATTGTTCCGGCAGTTTCACGAAGCCAAACTCCGCGGTCGAGAACAGGATGAACTCCTCAGCCCAGCGGCTGAGGTGCAAGGCTACGAAGGATAGCGCCTGCACAAACTCGATGGCGAAGTCACGATCGCTGGTGGCATCCACGCTGTTCGCTGTCGGAGTGTCGAAGTCCAACTTGTCGGCAATCGCTGCACGATCCAGCGGCAGAATCGTTCCCGCGACTGCGCCCGAGCCTAGCGGACAAACGTTCACCCGCTTGCGGCAGTCGGCGAGACGATCGATGTCGCGAAGGAACATCTCGACGTAGGCCAGCAGCCAATGCGCCACCAGCACAGGCTCGGCTCGCTGCAAGTGTGTATAGGCCGGCATTGCACTGTCGCCGGCTGCCTCTGCCTGTTTCACAAATGCACTGGCAAACTCCGCCAGCAGCTGCGTTGTTTCGTCAATCTGCTGGCGCACATAAAGCCGCAGGTCGGTAGCGATCTGCTCGTTCCGGCTGCGACCGGTGTGGAGCTTGTAGCCGACTTCGCCGGCCAGCTCGACCAGGCGCGCCTCGACGTAGTGATGCACGTCTTCGATCGCCGGATCGTCGACATCGAGCACGCCTTCGCGCCCGATCTGGTCAAGCGCAAAAAGTGTCGTCGCGAGTTCATCGGTGTCCAGCACGCCTGCCTTCGCCAACGCTGAGGCGTGCGCTTTGCTGGCCGCAACTTCATAAGGCAGCAGCACACGGTCAAAAGGGAACGACCGCTGCCACCGCTCGAATTCAGCATCAGGCCCTTGACTGAAGCGGCCCGACCACATCTTCATTGCATTGCCTCCTTACGCGCGGTTGAACGCAAAGGCATTCGCTCGGGCTGCTTGGCGTGAATGATGGCACGCGAGCGCGCCGGCAGACCGAGAATGCGGATAAAGCCCTCGGCGTCCTTCTGGTTGTAGCTGGCTCCCATGGTGAAGCTGGCCACGTCGGGCCGGTACAGCGACGTTTGCGACTTTCGGCCTGCAATCTCGACATTGCCCTTGTAGAGGGCCAGAGTCACCGTGCCATTTACGTCAGCCTGGGAGCTTTCGACAAACGCCTCCAGCGATTCGCGCAGCGGTGTGAACCAGAGACCGAAATATACGATCTCCGCGTACTTCAATGCGATGTGCTGCTTGAAGTGGGACAAATCGCGATCGAGGCAGAGCGCCTCAAGTTCGCGATGCGCGTTGAGCAGCAATGTGCCGCCCGGCGTTTCGTAACAGCCGCGCGACTTGATGCCGACGAAACGGTTCTCCACAAGGTCGACGCGGCCGATAGCGTTGCGGGCGCCGATTTCGTTCAGTACTTCGACGGTTGCGACCGGATCAAGCTCGACGCCGTTTACCGCGACCGGCAGGCCGTGCTTGAACGTAATCGTCACCTTCTCGACCGCATCGGGTGCATCGTGCGGAGAGTTGGTCCAGGTCCAGGTTGTTGGCAGAGGCGCGTTGTTGGGATCTTCCAACTCGCCGCCTTCGTGGCTCACGTGCAGCAGATTGCGGTCGCGGCTGTGGATCTTTTCGCGGCTCTGTGCCACGGGGATTCCATGCTGCTCGGCGTAGTCGAGACAGTCTTCGCGCGACTGCAGGGTCCACTCGCGCCAGGGCACGATGACCTTCAGCTGCGGTGCCAGCGCCTGGTAAGCATGTTCGAAGCGCACCTGATCGTTGCCCTTGCCGGTGCAGCCGTGGGAGACGGCTGTCGCGCCTTCGCGCAGCGCAACTTCTACCTGATACTTCGCGATGATCGGGCGGGCCAGCGAGGTTCCCAGCAGATACTTGTGCTCGTAGACCGCGCCGGCCTGGATCGCCGGGAAGACATAGTCAGTCAGGAACTCCTGCCGCAAATCCTCGACGATAACCTTGCACGCGCCGGTTGCGTAGGCTTTTTCCACGACCGCATCGATGTCGTCGCCCTGGCCGACATCGGCGACGAAGGCAATGACGTCATAGTCATAGTTTTCCTTCAGCCAGGGGATGATGATGGAGGTATCGAGCCCACCCGAATAAGCAAGTACGACTTTTTCACGCATTGGCACTCCTCGGCGGGAAGCGGTGGCTACCGCCTTCCAGCAACAAAACAAGAATTGATTTCTGAACGTGCAGGCGGTTCTCCGCCTGATCGAAGACAACGGAACGCGGCGAATCGATGACCGCGGCAGCAACTTCATCTCCCCGATGCGCGGGCAGGCAGTGCATGAACACTGCGTGCTTGGCGGCATAGGAGAACAATTTCTGATTTACCTGAAAGGGTGCGAAGGTCTTGCTGCGGTCAGCAGATTCATCTTCCTGCCCCATGCTGGCCCAAACGTCGGTGTAGACGGCGTCGGCGCCGGTCACGGCCTCGCTTGGGTCGTTGACCACGGACACGCTCGCGCCGGATGCGGTGGCGAGCTCGCGGGCAGCTTCCGTGATGGCGGCGTCCGGCTCATATCCGCGAGGCGATCCGACCGAAATGGAAACGCCCAGGCTCGCGGCAGCCAGCATTAGTGAATTGGCGACATTGTTGCCGTCGCCAACGTAGGCGAGACGCACGCCGCGCAGATCGCCGAAGTGCTGCTGCAAGGTGAGCATGTCGGCCATGGCCTGGCAGGGATGCTCCAGTTCGCTGAGCGCGTTGATCACCGGAACGGCAGCGTGCTGCGCCATCGTGGTCACGGTTTCGTGGGCGAATGTGCGCAACACAATGCCATCAATCCAGCGCTCCAAATTGTGCGCCACATCACTCAGGCTCTCGCGAGCGCCCAGACGCGACTGCGTCTGATCGACGAAGAACGAAGACCCGCCGAGGCTGTTGATGCCGGCTTCAAACGTCAGCCTCGTCCGCAACGAAGGCTTCTCGAAGAACAAGACGATCTGCTTGCCCGATAAAATACCGCGGAAATCAGCAGGGCGAGCCTTCAAGGCCGCCGCCAGTTCAAGCGCGCAGGCGAGTTCGTCAGCCGAGAAGTCCTGGATCGAGACCAAGTCGCGCCCGGTCACGCTACGATAAGCGGAAGAGGTCGGACTCAGTCCCGGAAGAACGGTAGCAGCAATCAATGTCGCACCTCGAAAAAGAAACAATTAGCAATTAGCCCGCAATGAGCTGGGACAGTGGACGAATCGAAGAAAGGCTTATCTACGTCGTTCCAGGGCGCGATCGAAGCGCGGTCCGGGCCAGGCGCCATCCTTGCGCTCGGTCGGGTGGAAGATGTGGACGAGGTGGTTCACTAGGCGATCACCTCGGTGCCGAAATCGATGGGATGGGTGAAGAATCCGGGCAGAACTTCGGCGCGCGCCGCGGGCAAAATGCGCACGCGAGTGACGCCCTTCTTCAAGGCGGTGGTGCAGGCTTCCAGCTTGGGCAACATACCTCCACTCACCGTGGATTGCTGTACCATGGCGGCAACGGCGTCGACGTCAAGCCAGCGAATAATGGCTCCGTCGGCATCTTTCACCCCCGCAACGTCGGTGAGATAGACCAGAGCATCAGCATCGCAAGCCACCGCAAAGGCCGAGGCCATCTGATCGGCGTTCACGTTGTAGTATTCGCCGTCGAAGCCGAGCGCGAGACTCGCAACCACCGGAACCACGCCAACACTCCAGAAACGCTCGATCCATTGCGCATCGACCGTGCAGACTTCCCCGACGAAGCCGAGATCGGGATCCTTCCGCTTCGACGTCAGCACCATGCGCAGGTCGCCTCCACAGAGTCCAATGGCAGGCTGACCTGCGCCGCCGATGGCCGCGACCAATTGCTTATTGAGATGACCCGCGAGGACCATCATGGCTACGTCACGGGTCTGGGCGTCAGTGACTCGAAGGCCGTTGACGAAGGTGGTCTCGCAACCAAGTTGCTTTAGAGTGCGAGTGAGCGCCGCGCCGCCACCGTGAACGATGACCAGCTTATGGCCCTCGCGGCACAGGCTCGGAATGGTCTTGGCGAACTTGCTGACAAGCTCCTTGTCGTCAAGCGCCGCGCCCCCGATCTTTACCACTAACTTCATTGCAGCCCTGCTTTCTCGTCGAGCCCGAACATCAGGTTCATGTTTTGTACCGCTTGTCCGGCCGCACCCTTCAGAAGGTTGTCGAGACAGGACACCAGCACGGCGCGTTTGCCATCGGGCGATAGCGAAAAGCCGATGTCACAGTAGTTCGTGTTCAGAGAAAACTTGATCTGCGGCAAACGTGCGGCTCCGAAGACGCGCACCCAAGGCTTAGCAACATAGAAGTCGCGCAGCGTTTGCTCGAGCTCATCCGAGGTCACCGGCTGCGCCAGCTTTACGTAGATGGTGGAAAGGATGCCGCGCGGGATCGGCAGCAGATGCGGCGTAAATTGCAGCGATGCGCCGCCGATCCCGAGCTGCTCCAGCACCTCCCCCGAGTGCCGGTGTCCAAAAACACTGTAGGCGGAGAAGTCTCCGTCAACTTCCACAAAATGGGTCTTGCTCGAGGGCGTCTTCCCTGCCCCCGAGACCCCCGACTTGGAATCGCAGATAATGCCGTGATCGACATCGACCAAGCCGGCGCGAATCCACGGCGCCAGGGCGAGGATGATCGAAGTGGCATAACAGCCGGGATTGGCCAAGAGTGCCGTTGCCTTGATCTTGTCGGAATGCAACTCTGGCAAGCCGTAGACCGCGGCGGCGTCGAGCTCGGCGTCTTCCGGCTTCTCCAGGAATCCGTAGACCTCGCGATTGCCGGCCTGTTTCAGCCGCCATGCGCCACTCAAATCAATTACGCGAAAGCCGTTCGCAATCGCTTCGGGCGCCAACTCGCGCGAAAACTCGTGCGGCGTGGCAAAGAATACGATATCCACTCCCGCGTTCTTCATCTGTTGCCATGAGAACTCTTGAAATGGAAATCCGCCGTTCCCTGCCAGCTGCGGATAGGTTTCGCTAAGATCGGCATAGCCGCCGCTTTCGCCGTTGCGCCGCACTAATATCGGCTTCGACGCTGCGGGGTGCCGTGACAGCAGACGCACCAGCTCGAAACCGGAATATCCGGTGGCGCCAAAGACCGCGGATTTTAGCGAAGCGCTCATGGTTTTAAGCAAAATGCTTGCGCAAACGATGTGCAAGCTGGGCGGCAGCTTTGGCGTTCGGCGTAATGGCCAGTATGGTGTCGTCGCCGCCGATGGTTCCCAAAACTTCCTCCCACTCCTCGGCGTCGATGGCCGCCGAAACGGGTTGGGCACTGCCGGCGCTGGTCTTTATGACCACCTGGTTCAGCGCCGTCCTCACGTCGTACACGAAAGTCTCGATGAGACGCTCGATGGACGGAAGAGACGGTTCGGAACCCTCTCCCTGCGGCAGCTTGTAACCTTCGTCGGTCTTCACCAACCCCAGTTCGTGCACGTCGCGCGACAATGTCGCCTGGGTCACGCGATGTCCGCGGCGGAACAGCAGCCGCCGCAGTTCGTCCTGACTGCCGATCTCCCGGTCATTGATCAACTCTCGAATTACGACCTGGCGCGACAGTTTGGACATCGGATAAATATACGCATCAACGTATATTAATACATAGTAGCAGCCGGGCAAGTGTTTTTGCAAAACTTTTGGAGGTTTTGCGACAAAAGTGGTAGCCCCGGATCCGCGGCTGATTCCTGGAGTGCGGGTGCGCGCGCTTCTTTCAGGAAGCGGGAGCCACCGCTCTGGACTTTCCCGTCAGGGGATTCTTTCTCTTGCGCCCTTCAGCAGGAGTCGCGAAAGGATGGGGGAAGCAGCCACAGGGCAGGCGTCAAGGTTCGGCTACTTGTTGGGTATGAGGCGGCCGCTCTCGTACTGGCTAAAGACCGCGTTGGCGCCCTCGTGCGCGGGGGTGCCGGCGAGTAACTGCTCTTTGCGGTAGATCAGACTGCTGGCATTGTAGGTTGCCAGTTCAAAGCCGTGACCGTGGGTGATGGCGTCGGTGGGACAGGCCTCGACGCAATAGCCGCAGAAGATGCAGCGGTTGTAATCGATGTTGTAGACCTTGGCGTAACGCTCGGCGCCGCTGACGCGGTTGGTTTCTGTGTTTTCCGCCGCTTCGATGTAGATGCAATTTGAGGGACAGGCCGCAGCGCAGAGGAAGCAGGCCACGCACTTCTCCAGGCCGTTCTCGTCGCGCTGCAGCACATGCATGCCGCGAAAGCGGTCCTGGAACATCGCGCCGCGGGTGGGACCGGGGCCATCGGGATAGTTCTCGACAATCGTGGGTTTGAACATCTCCATGAAGGTAACGCTCATGCCTTTGGCGATTGCGGCTATGTTTTTCACGATTCCCATAACGCTCTTTAGTATAGCAACGGAGCACCTGCGGCGCGCGATCCCGAAGCCCGCCCTGGCCAAGAAAGGACAAAGCAGGTCCCTCGACGGCGCGGCGCTGCGCCCGGACAACAGAACGGGGCATTACGCTCGGGGTGACAACAAGATTAAGCGGTCTTAGTAGCTTGTCCGGAGCGCGATTTCAACAACTCATAATGATGCTGCGCGTGCCCGGCGACGATGTAAACCAGCGCGCGAACCGTCACGCGATTGCCGTTGGCCACGCCCGCTCGGGTGTCGACGTCGGGCGAAAGCGAACTAAAGAGAGCGATGGTAGCTCGGCGCACGCTCTCAAACTCGGCCAGCAAGTCTTCTGTGCTGCGCGCGTTCGAGTTCGCCTCACGGACGTAGTCATCCTGCTCGAATCCGGCCAGCTCTTGTGCATCGCCGCGGGAGAAGCGCAGGGCGCGATAGCTGATCACCCGCTCGGTATCGCAAATGTGCCCCAAGACCTGCTTGATACTCCACTTGCCAAGCGCGGCAACCGCGGTGGCGTCAACGTCGGAGACTCGGGCAAGGAGGTGACGGTAGTTGCCCGGCTGCCTGGCGAGGAAATCAAGGATCGGGGCTTCGGGAACGAGGGCAACGTAGTTCTTGTAGAAATCGGCGTACTCGGTGGTGTCGGGACGGGAAAGCATGGCAGAAGAACTTTGCCACGGGCGACGAGGCCGAAGCAAATCGAGTTCTGCGGTCATAGGGTCCTTCGACACGTTTGGTTTGCTCGTTGCGCACGGCCCGTAGCTCGCGGCTGGTTAATTTCCTGCCCGCTTCGCTGCGCGCTTCTTGCGCTGGGTGGGATGAAAGAGCCGGGCGATGCCGATGCTCAGAATGTACAGGACGATCATGGGCGCGGCGAAAATGCACATGTTCATGATGTCGGTGGTTGGGGTAATAATCGCCGCGATGATGAAGATCACCAGAATGGAGTAGCGGAAGTTGCGCCACATCCAGCCGGCGCTCAGAATGCCCATGAGGGAGAGGAAGAAGACCAGGATCGGCATCTCGAAGACGATGCCCAGGCCGGCGATTATGGTCAGGAAGAGGTCGGTGTATTCCTGGACCGTGATCATGGGCGTGAACTGCCCGCTGAAGCTGATAAGGAAATCCAGCGCAGCGGGATAGACCATCCTGTAGCCGAAGTAACCGCCCGCAAGAAACAGCCCAACGGTGCTGAACATGAACGGCATGACGTAGCGGCGCTCATTACGGTAAAGTCCCGGCGCAATGAACGCCCACACCTGGTACAGCACGAACGGCGACGCCACGAAGATCCCCGCCAGAAACGAGACCTTCAGATACATGTTGAAGGGATCGGTGGGGTTGAGGTAGACCAGCTTCTGATCGAGGTGATGGTTGGCCAGCGCCGTCATGATGGGCTTCTGCATGATGGCGAAGATCTTTTCGTGGAATCCCCAGCAGAGGCCAAAGCCCGCCACCACATAAAGCGCACTGTAGATGATGCGGCGGCGGAGCTCCTCCAGGTGAGCAAGAAAGCTCATGCCCGTCATTTCTTCCGAGGCGCGTTGCTGGGCGGTCTCCAGGACGGGGCTGGGCATGGTCAGTCGGTTTCCACTGTTCTAGCGGAGGAGGACGGCTGGGCCTCGGGCGGAGCCGGAGGCGCGATGGTCGTGACCGGCGCTGGCTCGGGGTTCACGATCGAAACCAGTTCCGCTTTTGTCCGGCTAACCGATTCCGTGATCGGCCTCATTACACGCTCCCATGGCTGCTCCGGCGGGAGCAGGTTCGGACTTTCTTCGGGCTTCCTGGAGCGCTCCTGCAGCTCCATGTTCAGCATTTCGGCCTCGAGCTGGCTTCTGAATTCATTGCTGGTGCGCTTGAACTCGGCGAGGAACTTGCCTAACTGCCGGGCCAGCTCCGGCAGTTTGCGTGGTCCCACCAGGACCAAGGCAAGTACAAGAATGAAGGTCATCTCTTGCAGGCCAAGGTTCATAGCATCATCATAATGCCCGCCGCCGTCAGCAGCAATTGCACGCGGCCAGGACGCATCCGGGCATGCAGGACGCCCGCAACCTAAACTGATCTAAAATGTCGGAATGAAGACGTCACGCGTGCTGCTGATCCTGCTCACTGCGGTCCTGATTTCCGCAACCCTGATGGCCAGCGGGAAAGATGACGGCCCACAATCGTCGCTGAGTTTTATGGTATTGAAGGACGATACTGGCAAGCCGATACGCAACGCTGCGGTCGTGTTGCATCCGGTGGGACAGCACGGCAAGCAGGCGAAAGGCGGATTTGAGCTGAAGAGCGACAACGACGGCAAGACGCACTTTGACGGGATCCCGTACGGCACCTGGCGCGTGCAGGTGATTGCAAATGGTTTCCAGACTTTCGGCGGCGACTACAGCGTCAATCAGGCGGAGCAGGAGATTACGATTCGCCTGAAGCGGCCACAAGGGCAGTATTCTATATATGACAAGCACGACGACGACAGTGGAAACGGGAGTTCAACCCCGCCGAAATAATTAGGAGAGATTCTTGATCGAAGCGCGCGCGTTGTGGACCGACAAGGAGCGATTTCTGGGCGAGGCCAGCAGCGGGCACGCTCTGGTGGTCGATGCCGGCGCCGAAAAATCGGCCAACAGCCCCATCGAACTGCTGCTGATCGCCCTCTGCGCCTGCACCGGGAGCGACGTGGTTGGAATCCTGCGTAAGAAACGCGAGCCCTTCACCAGCCTGGAGGTCCGCGCCACAGGCGAACGCACTGTCGACTTTCCCCAAGTCTATACTTCCATCCGGGTAATTTATCGCGTCGGTGGCAATGTAACGCACAAAGGGATGGAAGATGCCGTGCGATTGTCGAAGGAGAAGTATTGTTCGGTCTCTGCCATGCTGGAAAAAACGGCCGCCATCGAGTTCGTGATCGAATATGCCGGATGAATGCGCAGCACGCACGGCACGACCCGAGATGACCCGCACTTGCAAGTTATTGTTCCTACCTATCATTCTTCTTCAGACCGGCTTTTTCCTGTTCGTTTCGCAGCACCGCTTTATCGACGGCGACGAGGGTTACTACCTGCTGGCATCACGCCTGGTGATGCAGCACAAGGCACCTTATCTGGATTTCTTTTACCCCCAAGCTCCACTGCTACCTTATGCGTACGCCGCGTGGTTCAGGTTCACGGGAATTTCGTGGTTTGCGGCGCGTGGGTTTGCCGCACTACAGACTGCCGTTCTAGGCGGCCTCATCTATCAGCACGTCTGCCGTGAGACCGGCAAATGGATTGCGGGACTTGCGGCAGTCGTCCTTTTTGCCTCCAGCAGCTTCGTTTTCGCGTGGTATCCGATTGTAAAGACGTTTCCCTTGGCAGTGCTGTTTCTGTTTGCTGCGTATGTCATTTTCACCCGCCGTTCGCAATCGTCCCCGGGATGGTGGATTGCGGCGGCCGGCCTGTTTTTCGGACTGAGCGTTGACACTCGTTCCTACGTGGTTGCGGTTGCGCCTGTATTCCTCTGGTGGATCTTCCGCCCGGACCGGGCGCGCTGGCCAAACCGTCTTTGTTGGTTCGCAGGCGGCTGCTCCATCGGCATGTTACCGTCCCTGATTTTGTTCTTCGCATCTCCCGACGCATTCCTGTTTAACAACCTGGGGTACCATGCGATGCGCTCCAAAGCCGGTTTGATCGGACTTTGGCAAGACAAACTGATGGTGCTGCTGGCAACCTTCGGCGGACGCTTTACCGGATTTCAATTCAGCGTCCTGACTCTGACTTGCGTTGGCTTCATCGTCCTCCGGCGCATGAAGAGAGATGCGTCGCTGCTGGCGTTTTGCATCGCATTTGCCTTGGGAGTAGTCAGCAGCCTTCCCACGCCTGCATCCATGCAGTACTTTTGCATGCTCATACCGTTCCTGATTGTGGCCGCTGTCTGCTCGGTCAGCGATTATCTTGCGGGTTTGCAATCTCCACGTGAGACGCGCATGGCTGTGGCGCTATGTGTTGTTGTGCTGGTCAGCTTTGTAGGATTTGCGGTTCCAACCTTTCGCCGCTACCTTTTCACCGGCGACAATGTTCCGGGCATTGAGGATTCCACCGACGCGACAAACTGGACCTTGCCGCAGGTGACTACTGTTTCCAGGGCAATCGACCAACTCGCCGCGCCCGGCGAAAAAGTGGTTAGCTTCTGGCCTGGATACATTTTCACCTCCCAGGCAGATCCGTACCCCGGGTTCGAGAACGACTTTGGGCTGGTTGTGGCCAGGAAGTTAACTCGCGAAAAGCGCCAGAAGTACCATGTCCCCAGCTCAGCGGAAATTGTCGACGAGTTTGCTTCTCACGGCCCGCGGCTGGTGGTAATCGGTAACCAGGGGCCTGCGAGCGGTGGCCCTAAGTACTCAGCCGCGGTCGCCGTTGTGCGCACCTACGGCTACACGCTGGTGCGAATGGTGGGAGAGACGAGCATTTACGAGCGCTCTGCGGCGCCTTAGTGTTTCCCGGCTACCGGCTTGGGGCTGGTTGCCGTAGCCATGTTGACGGAGGCAATACCGTCGTATAATCGTGAGTTTGCTTATGACTACTACACAGACCGAATTGCACCTGGCCAAGCGGATGTCGCGGCTGGGAACGGAAACCGCCTTCGAGGTGCTGGTTCGCGCCCGCGCCCTGGAACGGCAAGGAAAAAACATCATTCACCTCGAAATCGGCGAGCCCGACATGGACACGCCCGCTAACGTGGTCGACGCTGGCGTCGACGCCTTGCGCAAGGGCTACACCCACTACGGCCCGGCGGCCGGACTGCCGGAGTTGCGCGAGGCCATCGCGGCCGAAGTCTCCAGCTCGCGCGGCATCACGGTGAGCCCCGAGGAAGTTGTCGTCGTCCCCGGCGGCAAGCCGATCATCTTCTTTACCATGCTCGCCTTGGTGGACGAGGGCGACGAGGTAATCTATCCCAACCCCGGCTTCCCTATTTACGAGTCGATGATCAACTTCCTGAGCGGAAAGGCGGTGCCCATTCCGCTGCGCGAGGAGCGCGACTTCCGGCTCGACGTGAACGAACTCGCCAGCCTCATCACCGATCGCACCAAGCTCATCATTCTGAATTCGCCGCAGAACCCAACCGGCGGCATCATCACCAAGCAGGATGTTCAGGACATTGCGGCGGCGATTGGCGATCGCGACATCATGGTGCTCAGCGATGAGATTTACAGCCGGCTGCTCTTCGAAGGCGAGCCGTACAGCATCGCCTCGGTGGACGGCTTCAAGGACCGCACCATTATTCTCACTGGCTTCTCGAAAACCTATTCCATGACCGGCTGGCGCCTGGGATACGGCGTGATGCGGCCCGATCTTGCGGCCCAGTTTGCGCGCCTGGCGACCAATTCAACCTCCTGCACGGCGACTTTCACGCAGATGGCGGGCATCGAGGCGGTGCGCGGCGACCAGAGCGAGCCGGAAAAGATGCGCCAGGAGTTTCAGCGGCGACGCGATGTGTTCGTTAAGGGCCTGAACCAGATCAAGGGATTTTCCTGCCGCCTGCCGAAGGGCGCGTTCTACACCTTCCCGAACATCAAGCAGACCGGCTGGCCGTCGAAGAAGCTGGCTGACGCGCTACTGGATGACGTCGGCGTCGCGGGACTGTCGGGAACGGCGTTTGGTTCGTTCGGCGAAGGCTATATGCGCTTCAGCACCGCGAATTCGATTGAGAATTTACAGGAAGCGCTGAGCCGCATCGATCAGTGGACGAAGAAGCACCTGTAAGGGTCTTGTGGCGGCCTCTAATCGTTACGGACCAAGTGCCAAATGCTAACGGCTAACTGCCGCTTCCACCAGCGAACGAAACACCTTCGCGCCGTCGGTCATGCCGAGTTCCGGCTCGCTGGCGCGCTCCGGATGCGGCATCATGCCCAGCACATTGCGGCCTTCACTGCAAATTCCGGCAATATTCTCCAGCGATCCGTTGGGATTGGCTTCGCGCGCGACTACGCCCGCGGGCGTAGTGTAACGGAATACGATGCGGTCCTGCTCTTTGAGCTCGGCCAAGGTGCGCTCGTCGCAGAAGTAGTTGCCTTCCATGTGGCCGATGGGGATCTCCAGCACTTCGCCCTTCGTGAGTAGCTGCGTATACGGCGTGTTGTTGCTCTCCACGCGAATGTGTACCGGCTTGCAGACGTACTTCAGCCCCGCATTACGCATGAGCGCACCCGGGAGCAGCCCGGCCTCGCACAGAATCTGAAAGCCGTTGCAGATGCCGAGCACCAGGCCGCCGTCGGCAGCAAACTTGCGCACCGACTCCATTACCGGCGAGAATTTCGCAATTGCTCCAGTGCGAAGATAGTCGCCATAGGCAAAGCCACCGGGAACGACGATCGCGTCACAGCCCTGAAGATCGGGCGAGTCATGCCACAGGAAGGTCACCGGCTGCTTCGCAACCTGGGAGATCACCCAATACGCGTCGTGATCGCAATTAGAGCCGGGGAAGATGATGACGCCGAATTTCATAAGGCAGCCATTAGCGATTAGCAGTTAGCAATTAGCCGCGAGCTACGGGCGGCAATGACCCTTGAGCCAAAGACGAACTGCGAACGTCGATCTACCCGGCAGAATCTTGGGCTTCCCCAAGAAACAAGCGGGGCAAAAGTGCCCGCTGGCTCGAGGCTCGCAGCTCGTAGCCAAATGCTAATTGCTAATTGCCAAGTGCTGCCTTTTCGAGTGTAGCATGGGTTTTGCGCCCACTATGGCACGCGCGCATCCAAGAAGCTAATGGCATTCTCACGGCACATCAACATCACCGGAGACGCGCTGCGCCGCTGGTTGGTGGCGCAGTGTTACGACGCGCTCGCCGTGGGCGCGCTGTGGTGGGCGGGTCTGTGGTATCTGCATGTACCGTTCGCGTTATTCTGGGCGGTGGTTGCGACCGTCCTGCAATTCATTCCGCACTTCGGCCCGGTGATTGCGTTTTTCGGGCCAGCTCTGACGGCCTTGTTCACGGATGGCTTCGAGGGATTTCTGTATGTGCTCATCCTGTACGGTGTGGTGATCGTCGTCGACGGACTGGTGCTACAGCCGATCATCATGCGCCGGACCGCGCGCGTGCCCATCTGGGCGTCGCTGATCGTGCCCATCCTGCTGAGTTTGGTCTTCGGATTCTGGGGATGGCTGCTGGCCGCTCCGCTGCTGGCGGTGATCTTCGCCTATCGCGCCTATGCCAAATCGCGAGCCCCGGCCCCCGCTCCTCTTCGCCGGCAGACGCCGCCGGGACAGATCATCACTGGAGGTCAGCTGATCTCGCCGGGAGGTGCGAGCGACGTGCAGCATGGAGATTCGCAGTAGCAATTAGCTACGAGCTGCGAGCAACGAGTCTTTCGCATAGGTCCTGACCGCAAAACGATGTATGAAGCGGGTTGTAGCAAGTAACTCGAGGAATGGCTCCTAGCTCGGGGCTCGAAGCTGGCGGCTAACGGCTAATTGGCTTCTTTCGGCCGCAGCGTCTTGTCATAAATCCACAGCAGCAGCGCCGTGACTACGCCAACTGCGACGATCACCACCCACATCATCTGCGGCTCATGCTTCACCTCGCCGAAGTAGTGGATGAGCCAGCCGCCAAACGGGCCGCCGATCAGCGATCCGATGCCCAGCGGCAGAAACGCGAAGCCCATGTAGGTTCCCTGCTGTCCCGAGGGCGCCAGCCGCGAGATGTATTCGTAGTAGCGTGGCGATTGCGTGATCTCGCCAAGCGCAACCGCAATCAGCGTGATCACGACGCCAACTACCGTCGGCCTCAGGATCAGGATGATCCACGCCAGCGACGTGATCAGCGTCCCGATGATGATTGCGTTGAAGGCATGCAGCCTTTGCGTCAAGAGGTTGATCGCGACCGTGAGCGTGATGACCACCAGCGGTCCGGTCGCCAGCAGCAGCTCGGTATTAGCGCCGGGATCGACGTAGGCGTGAATATACAGTGGGAGCGTGATGAACAGCTGCCAGTAGACAATCCAGTAGCCGGTGAAGATCACCAGGAAGAGCATGAAGCGCGGGTTGGTGAGGACGGTCCAGAAGTTTCGTCCGGCCTGGGCCAGACTGGTGGTTTCCACTTCGTCATGCCGGCGCGGTTCGCGGAAGAACAGCAGCACCGCTATGAACATCAGGAAGACGCTAAGGGCCGCGACGCGGAAGACGTTCTCCACCCGCATGTGCTGGTGGACCCAGGAGGCGACTAGAGGCCCAAAGAAGCCGCCAATGTTTACCAGCGTGTAGTAAATCGAGTAGCCGATGGAGCGAACGTTCTCTTTTGAGCAGCGCGCCGTGGTTCCGACCACACTGGGTTTCACCAGCGCCACGCCCAAGGCGGGCAGGGCTAGCACGACGGTCACCAGCACAACTAGCGGTACGTGGTCGCGTATTGGAGCCAGCCACGGCGCGCCCAGCGACCCCAGCATGAAATAGGCGCAGCCGAGGATCAAATAGGCGACGGACAACGCCCGGCGAAAACCCATGCGGTCGGCGAGTGTCCCGCCGAACACCGGCAGAAACCAGACCAGTCCGCCGAAGAATCCGGTAAGTGTGCCTGTTTGCTCGATGGGGAAATGCAGGACCTCGTGCAGATATCGCGCCAGCGAAGCGAAGGCCGCGTAGTACGAGAGTCGCTCGAATAGCTCGCTAAGGTTGGCGACCCAGAAGGGCCGCTCGAAGCCGGTGCGGATATCGCGCCATCGTTGCGCAAGAGTCATATCAGTAGCCTGTTGTCAGTTGTCAGTTACCAGTGGTCAGACAACTGCTTACTTCTTCGACAGCCTGTTTTCGACCTGCGCGGCCGACAGGCCGACGACGCGAATCACTTTGTTACGGCTGCTTTGCCCGGCGGCTATCGTAACCGACGAGCGCGGTACATTCAAAAGCTCGGCGAGAAAAGCAATGCAAGCCTGGTTTGCCCGTCCCTCGATTGGCGGCGCCGTGAGTGCCAGCTTCAGCGCCTCGCCCACTTCGCCAGCCACGGCGTTCTTCTTCGCGCGTGGCTGTACCCTTACCTGAAACGTCGCGCCGTCGGGAGTGTCGCGAATAGAGATCAAGCACTACCTTGGCTATTAGCTCTTAGCCTTCAGCTTTTAGCAAACCTATCCCGCGGCGCCACCAAATCAGATTGCTAACAGCTAAAAGCTAGCCCGATCCCTGAGTCGCAGCGCAGTCACTCCTGCTTCAGAAACACGTTGTCGATCATCTGGCGCATGAAGTGGCCACCGTTGGCGCCCGCGCTGGCCGCCAGGACCTGAAGAAAGGCTGCGTACACCTGTCCCCGATTATGCGGCCAGCCAACCACGAACTGATAATAAGCCAGCACGACCGGGACGCCGATCCACACCAGCACGAGCCATCTCCAGGGTTGTTGCTTCTTCCACACACCCATAAACATGCTGAAGGCCAGCACGCAGAGAGCGGTCAGCAGCGCGTCGTCCGCCTTCTGGTTGACCCATCCGGAGAATAGACCGAGCGTGATCGCTATAGGGTATGCGAGAAGATCCCGGTGCGCCGACGCAGTTGTCGGGGACTCAATCGGCAGATGGGCAGGACCCTGCAAACAAGAGAGTGTAGCAGAGCGTCGACGGTTATCAGTGCTCCGCTTTCCAACGAGAACCCCGACCGCCAGACGCCGTCCCAGCCAGACAATTTGGGAGACAAAACAATTGCTTCCCCAGCGCGGAGCCCGCGCCTACAATGTCGGACACAACTTGAAGTTCAGCTTTTTCCGCGGCGGTGACGTCAAGCAGCGTCACAAATGTCCCGCCTCGACGAAAGGATCGAGTATGCAAACGCCTCGAGAAAAGCAGGCAGCAATTCAGGAAGGTCCCGTTGTCCGCTTCGGCCTGGGCCTGGCGAACTGGAGTGAGCGCTGGTTTCCAGACCCGCTGATTTTCGCGTTGCTGGGAATCGTGGCGGTCTTTGTTGTCGGCTTATTGCTTCATCAAAGCCCCGGCAAACTCGCGATCCAGGGAGGAAAGAATTTCTGGGCACTCGTTCCCTTCACCATGCAGATGGTGATGATCATCATCGGGGGATACGTGGTGGCTTCGACGCCCGCGGTGTATCGCCTGATCCGGGCTTTGGCGGGTATTCCGAAGACACCGAAGGGAGCGGTCGCGATGGTGGCATTGTTTTCGATGCTGACCTCGCTGATCTCCTGGGGCTTGAGTTTGATCTTCAGCGGGCTGTTTGTTCGCGAACTGGCTCCCCGCGTTAAAGGAATGGATTACCGTGCTGCGGGCGCCGCCGCCTATCTCGGACTGGGAGCTGTTTGGGCGATGGGATTGTCTTCTTCCGCCGCCATGCTGATGGCGACCAAGTCTTCCATTCCTGCTTCGTTGTTCAGCATCAGCGGCCTGATCCCGCTCACTCAAACTCTCTTCCTGTGGCAAAGCATTGCGACGACGGCTATCCTGATTACGCTGTCGGTGGTGATTTGCTACGTATCTACGCCGTCGGCGGAGAACGCCAGGACCGCCGAATCCTACGGCATCGAATATAAGCCCATCAGCTCCGCTCTGGAACCCAAGAGCAAGCCCGGCGAGTGGCTGGAGTACAGTCCGCTGCTGACAATCCTGGTAGCCGCATTGTTGTGCTGGTATCTGGTCGACGTGTTTCGCACTTCGCCACAAGGCGCGCTAGCGGCGCTGGACCTGAATACCTACAACTTGATGTTCATCACGGTTGGACTGCTGTTGCACTGGCGCCCTAAACGTTTCATGCGGGCGGTGGCGGAGTGCATCCCCGCGACCGGCGGGGTGCTGATCCAGTTCCCGTTCTACGCGGTGATCTTCGGAATGATTGTGGGAACAGGCATCGCAGACGCACTGGCGAAGCTTTTCGCCTCCGTCAGCACCCACAACACCTATCCCTTGCTGGTGGCAATGTATTCCGCGGTGCTCGGAGTCTTCATTCCTTCCGGCGGCAGCAAGTGGGTCATCGAAGCGCCGTATGTCTTGCAAGCTGCGAATCTGCATCAGGTGCATCTGGGCTGGGTGGTGCAGATCTACAATGCGTCGGAAGCGCTGCCTAACCTGGTCAATCCTTTCTGGATGCTGCCGCTGCTGGGCATATTGCGGTTGAAGGCGCGGGACATTGTGGGCTACGGGATGCTGCAGTTGATCGTGCACGTCCCCGTCGTGTTTTTCTTGTGCTGGCTGTTTGCGCACTACATTCCATATATTCCGCCGATGAAATAGAGCGATTGCCACAGTGGACAACGTCGACCCATACGACGTAAAGTCTGCCTGTGATCAGCCGCCCCACCCATCTTCCGCTCATTGCGCATGCCGAGCGGCATGGCAGACGTACGGCTGTTGTCGATTCGCAAGGTTCATGCGCTTACAACGATTTGCTCGATGCGTCCCGGCGGGTGGCAGCGGCGTTGCTCTCCGGTCGCGATGACCTGCGAGGAGAACGCGTGGCATTTCTGGTGGCGCCGGGATTCCCATGGGTTGTTATGCAATGGGGCATCTGGCGCGCCGGTGGCGTTGCGGTTCCGTTGCCGCTCAACTCTCCAAAGTCTGAGCTGGAGTATTTCATCGACGACACCCAGACATCGACGTTGGTGTTCGACGCTCAGGCAGAAACTGCGCTGACGCCGATCGCCGCCGCGCGTGGCATCCGAGCATTGTCTTGCGATCAGGTTCTGGCCTGCGAACCAACGGCATTACCCGACACAGCGAGCGAGCGGCCCGCCATGATTCTCTACACCAGCGGCACGACAAGTCGTCCCAAAGGCGTCGTCACAACTCACGCCAACATTACTGCGCAGATTAAGAGTTTGGTGGAGGCGTGGGAGTGGTCGGCGAACGATCGAATCGTACTGTTTCTACCGCTGCATCACGTGCACGGAATCATAAATGTGATTGCTTGCGCTCTGTGGTCCGGCGCCACTTGTGAGATGTTGCCGCGCTTCGACGCGAATGCCGTTTGGGACCGGATCGCGTCAGGCAGTCTGACACTATTCATGGCTGTCCCTACGATCTACGTGAAGCTGATCGCGGCGTGGGACGCAGCTTCGGCGGAACGCCGTGCGGTTCTGAGCGAGGCCTGCGCCAAGCTGCGGTTGATGGTGTCCGGCTCAGCAGCGTTGCCGGTGAGCACGCTCGAGCGATGGAAGGAAATAAGCGGGCACACACTGCTGGAGCGTTACGGCATGACCGAGATCGGCATGGCTTTGTCGAACCCGTTACGGGGCCAGCGTGTGCCGGGCAGCGTGGGGAAGCCGCTGCCGAGGGTTGAGGTGCAACTTGTCAACGAGGACGGTAAGGCGGTGTCGCCGGGAACCCCGGGCGAGATCGAGGTCCGTGGTCCAAGCGTGTTTGCGGAATACTGGGGCAAGCCCGATGCGACCCGCGATGCCTTCCGCGAAGGCTGGTTTCGTACCGGTGATACTGCTGTCATCGAGAACGGTGTTTATCGCATTCTTGGCCGGACAAATATCGACATCCTGAAGACTGGCGGGCACAAGGTGTCGGCGCTGGAAATTGAGGAAGCGCTGCGCGAGCACCCGGCAGTTGCCGAGTGTGCCGTGGTTGGCATCCCTGATCCGGAGTGGGGCGAGCGCGTCGCGGCTGCGGTGGTGTTGAGAGGGGGCGATGGTCTCGATCTGCAAGCACTTCGCGACTGGGCCCGGGAGTCGCTGGCACCACACAAGCTGCCATCACGGCTACTTGTGCTGGATGCGCTGCCCCGCAATGCGATGGGGAAGACGATGAAGCCTGCAATAGCGACGCTGTTTCAAACCGCCGGCGACGAAGGGCCCGGCACTTAGACCCAGCGCTGCGTCGTTTCGGCCGCTTTGGTATCAAATCGAAATAATGCTTTTGTGAAGGGGTCTGGTATGGATCATGCAATCCTGGGAGCGGGAGCGATTGGCGGGCTCATGGGCACGGCGCTGGGATCGCTCGGCGAAGACGTCACGTTAATTGTGCGGCCAGAAAAGCTGTCGGCGTACCCTGATACTCTGACGCTGGAGCAGCCTTCCGCTACGCTGACTACAAAAGCGAAGGTTGTGGACAAGCTGACCAAGCCCGTGGATGTGCTGTGGATAGCCACCAAGACTTATCAGTTGGAAGCGGCGCTGGCCACGGTGGAAGCGACCCCGAAGATGATTGTTCCGCTGCTCAATGGAGTGGACCACGTCGCAGTCTTGCGGGCGCGCTTCGGACGCGATCGTGTGGTTCCGGCAACCATCGCAGTGGAGGCCGAGCTACTGGCGCCAGGCCGCTTCGTGCAGCGATCATCGGTCCTTCTGAACATTGCAGCCGGCGGCGAGCCCGTCTTAGGAGGCGTAGTCCAGCGCCTGAGCGAGATAGGATTCACCTGCAAGTTTGTCGCTGACGAGCTAAGGCTGCTGTGGGGCAAGCTTTGCTTTCTGGAGCCGTTCGCCTTGGTGACTTCCGCTTCCGGTAAGAACCTGGGTGAGATCAACGCCGACCCGGTGTGGGAGGCCAAGCTGGAATCCGCTGTTGCCGAAGCCTGTTCCGTCGCGAAGGCATCCGGGGCCGACGTGGACCGGGCGAAGCAACAAGCCGCGTTTGGCACATTGCCGCCAACCATGCGCAGCTCCATGGCGAAACACCTGGCGGCTGGGCTGCGACTGGAACTGGATGGCATTGCCGGTCCTGTCGTTCGTGGCGGGGAACGCTACGGAATTGCTGTTCCGGTTACGCAGGAACTAGTGTCCACGGTCGAAGCCTTGGCCGCTGCCCGGCGCACCTGACTTACCTTACGATCGCTAGGTCATAACGCTCGCGGGTGCGGGATTAGGCCAACGCAATCTTTCCTGGTCAGCTTGCAGATGGCGACGCAGCGTTTCGCCATCGCCGAATCCGGCACGCTGAGCGATTGCCTCTAATTTCGCCGGGGCTGCCGCCAGCTTCGCCTTTGCGGCTTCGGTTCGCAGTTGGACAACGAAGCGGGCGGGAGTTGTGCCTACCTGTTGGGTGAAGACGCGGCTGAAATTCCGTTCGCTCATCCCAATTCGCCGAGCCAGAGCGGGAACGGAGAGATCAGCGTCCAGATGTTCTGAAATCCACGCGATCAGTTCACGGATGGGTTGATGGTCCGCAGCCTGAGCTGCAAGTTGCGAGCTGAACTGGCTCTGACCTGCGCCGCGCCGCATAAACAGAACCAGGCGGCGCGCGATCTCCGAGGCCAAGGCGTGGCCGTGGTCTTCCTCAACCATCGCCAAAGCAAGATCGATACCGGCGGAAACTCCCGCGCTGGTCCAGATTCTTCCATCGTGAGTAAAGATGCGGTCACCATCCACGGAAATCCGCGGATAACGCCGAGCCAGCAGATCAGCCAATTCCCAATGCGTCGTTGCCTGGCGTCCGTCGAGTATGCCAGCCGCTGCCAAGACAAAGGCACCGGCACACACCGAGCCGATGCGGCGAACATCGTGCACGCGCGCGCGCATCCAGGCCAGTAACGCAGGGTCGAGACGCGATTGAGCGGTATCCGAGCTCCCCAACACCAACAAGGTATCGATCGGAAAACTAGCTTCCGTCCACAGCACGCCGCCGCCCACCGACAAACCGGGCCCGGTTGACAGTGGCGATTCGTCCTGCGTGAGGAGCTGCATCTCGTAGGCGGGCGAGCGTCGTTTTCCAGAGCGACTCAGAACCAGAGATGCGCGGGTAAACACGTCGAAGGGGCCAGCCAGACTCATCAGGTGACCGCTGGAGAGCACCAACAAAGCTACGCGGCGGGTAGGCCATTCTTTCAATTGAGACCGTTGCGCCGTACCGTTTGAGAGTATTACGCCCATGTAACAGAGATGCCGGGCCTGCGCGCGAAGCTACATGAAAATATGCTTCAGTCGGAAGAAGTCGGTGGGAATAAAAACGCTTCTCGAAAGTTGGCATAAAACGAGGACAAGTTGTCCGTGCTAAATACGGGTCAGCGAAATCCTATATATGCAGCAAGGAGGACGATTATGAAAACCTTAAAGCTCATTTCGATTAGTGTTCTGCTGTTAGTTTCCGTGGCCACCTTGTCGGCCCAAACCAGTCTGCCTAACCCGCACGACGATGCCTGCTGGTCGAGTCTGGGCGCCCTGAGGGCCTGCCAGCTTCAAGCGTTTGACCAAGCCGTGGATTACGCGCAGCGCTGCACTTCTTATCCGGAGTACCAGTGCAACGACTATTACCAGCCTCAAGCAAAGGCGGCGAAACCTGTGGCCAAAGCCGCTTCCAAAGCAACCAACACCGCGCCGAGTGTTACCGCAGATTCAGTCTCTGTATCGGACACGAACCTATCCGGACAGTAAAGCGAGGTAAA
This sequence comes from Candidatus Korobacteraceae bacterium, assembly GCA_050014935.1. GTDB lineage: Bacteria > Acidobacteriota > Terriglobia > Terriglobales > Acidobacteriaceae > Bog-257. The sequence continues at coordinate 19,808 of JBEKCJ010000022.1, read as the reverse complement.
AGCCGCCAGTGCGATCTACGGCGCTTCACCCCGGCGGGTGAAGCGCTTACCTTTTGTACAGCTTTTGCGTGCACTTCTATCGCGCCGTGTTATCCTTCTGCGCGCGCCCATAAGGCTGGAATCGTGAGGTGAGCACTCGCGATTCGGTCATCGAGCCGGTGTGCAGCTCTCGCGAATGCAGCTTGGATGTCTTTTTTGCTTACCCGCCTTGCAGAGGAGGACATCATTGGCGAACAACGCAGCCACGCTTCCCGCGCCGTCAACCCACACCAAACTCTCACGTCAGCAGATCACTGGATTCTGGGGCGCCTGGACCGGCTGGACTTTGGACGGCATGGATTCAGTGATCTATGCGCTGGTCCTTAGTCCCGCACTTACGGAGCTGCTTCCGAAGTCCGGCATTAAAGCTACTCCCGCGACGGTCGGTTACACCGGATCGATTCTGTTTGCCCTGTTCCTGGTGGGATGGGGTCTGTCGCTGATTTGGGGACCGATTGCCGACAAGTTCGGCCGCACGCGAGTACTGGCCGCAACCATCTTTGTGTATGCGATATTCACTGGCGCTGCCGCGATGTCGCAAACGGTATGGCAGCTGGGATTGTTCCGGCTATTGGCGGGCATTGGGATTGGCGGAGAATGGGCGCTGGCCGGCACCTACGTTGCTGAAGCGTGGCCGGAAGACCGCCGCAAAATGGGCGCGGGATATCTGCAAACGGGCTATTACGCAGGCTTCTTTCTGGCCTCGGCGCTTAACTACACCGTGGGAGCGCGTTTTGGCTGGCGCGCCATGTTCTGGTGCGGCATGACGCCGGTCGTCGTGGCCTTCATGGTCCTGTTTCACGTAAACGAGCCGGAGCGCTGGAAGCAAAAAGCCCAAGTCAAAGCTGCCGGCGGACTTTCTTCCCTCAGCAGGATTTTCAGTCCGGTTTACATGCGGCGGACGCTGGTTAACACCGTCCTGCTGACTGCGGCCATCTGTGGCCTGTGGGCAGCAGCGGTTTACGCTCCGACGGCAATTATCAACCTGGCGAAGCGTGCCGGCATGTTGCAGGCGCAAGCTGTACGCACATCGTCGCTCGGCATGGGCTTGCTGTCGCTGGGCACTATTCTGGGATGCCTGGCAGTTCCAATACTGGCCGAACGCTTTGGCCGCAAGCGAACTCTCGCCTTTTATTTTCTGGGGATGGCGATCTGCATCGTGCTCAGTTTCGGATGGGCATTCTACCTGCCGCAAGGACTTCATCCGTTTATCGCGGTGTTGTTCTTTCTGGGATTCTTTGGCGGCAACTTCGCCGTGTTCAGCCTTTGGCTGCCGGAGCAGTATGGAACCAGTGTGCGCGCGACGGCGTTTGCGTTTACTACTTCATTCGGACGCTTCCTGGCGGCTGGAGTCAACTTCGCCATCGGCGCGCTGGTCAAATCACATGGGGACGTTGGCAAGCCGGTTGCATTCACCGCGATCGCGTTTGGAATCGGACTGCTGGTCATTCCCTTTGCAGTAGAAACCCGGGGCGAAGTTCTGCCCGAATAGGCCTTCAGCTAATAAAAATGGCGGCTCGCTGAGGCGGGCCGCCAAATGGTCAAGTGGTTCCGGGTTAGAAGGTGAATACTGGGCCGAACTCGGTACGCCAGTCGGTGGCATTGCAGACCGGCTGATTGCCGACCTTGGTGGCATTGCAGACGCCGATATCGCCACCGCTGATCGCGGGTACCGCGTAGCTGGAGTAAGCGCTCTCTTCAAAGCCAAACTGTACCCAGGGGTTCATCTTGTAGAAGACGGTAACGGCTTTGACCGTACTCTTGATGGGACCGCCGCCGTCCGCGCCTATGTCCTTGTCGTGATAGAAATCAGTGGCGTTCACCGCGTCGATACCGTATGCGAAGTAAGCCTGCCATCCGGCATTTCTGCCTTTTGGATCAGCGTTGAACCAGCGCGAGATCGGGAATCCTGCTTGCAGGAATCCGCCGTAACCGCGCACCGGCAGTTGCGGCGCAACCGTGGCTACGCCATCCCTCTTGCCAAAGACCACGGGGTTGTAGTCGACCGAGTAACCGTCTGAGGTATTGGTGAGCCCAGCCGCCTGGTTGTAGTAGGACAAGCTCTGGCCACCAAAGAAGAATCGCAAGTCAGATCCCGCATAAGCGCTGGCAACGAATGTCGCCCAGCGGGTGGGAAGCGAGACTGCGAACTGGTTGCCATACCCGTTGCTGTTGAGGTCGACGCCGTTAGGAAACGCCGACAGGTAGGCTGCCGGAACGCCCGCTTCGGTCACGGTCATCTGCCGGCCGGTGTAGAAGCCGCTCCACAGGATCTGCGCCGGAACTACGCCGGGAGCTTTATCCAGTTGGAACTGCAATACAGCCCTGGATTCCACCTCCGGTTTAGCGTTGTCCGCTCCCTGGCGTTCGCCTTGGCCAATCTGAGTGGTGATTCCGAGGTTGGCCGCGGTACAAACCGGCGACACTCCCGACTCGGGAGCCGGGCAAGTAATCCTGGTTCCCGCAAGATTGCCCTCGGACGGCATCATGATGGCAAACTCTGGTGAGAGCTTCCAGTCACGCGAGCCGCCTAGTTTCTGCACCAGGCCCACGCGCATCTGGGGAGAGCGCTCGTAAAGGTTGCCAAAGTACGCGCCGTAGAATGTGGTCTCGAACAGGTTCATCATGGCGCTGGAGCCGAAAATCGTCCAGTCTTGTCCAGCCTCGAAGAAGACGTCCGAGTTCGGCGCCACCGTCCAATCGATTCTGCCGTAGGCCAGACGCAGAGACAGCGCATTGCTGCGAATGCTGGAGACGTTGCGGTTGTCGGCGGCGCTGAAGTTGCCCTCGAAATCGGCTTCGATTTGTCCGGTGATGGTGATGTTCTTGGAGACATCAGGCCACTCGAACTTGGAACCCATACGAGTGGAACGTGCCTTCAAATGGAATTCCGGATTGCTGCCCGGACCGGAATTGGTACCCCCGGCGAGGAACAGCGGCTTAATGAAGTCGTCACCGTAGGGTTGGTAGGAGTCGTACGCTGCGGTGGACTTGATGAAGCCGTAGGGCGACAGTATCGCACCCGAGCCGAGCTTGATGCCCAGCAGTCCATCTTTGGTGGGGGGATTCAGAGGCAGCACCCGTACTGGCGCGATGGCCGGAATCACGGTGGGGCCACTGGGCTCCGCAGGCTTGGTCTGCCCGGAAGCGGTGCTCAAGTTTGCCGTCGTCATGCCTGGTTCGATATCAACCAAGGAATGCATGGTGTCAGCGTCCGGGCTGGCGGCTTTCAAGTCTGCCGCTTCCGTGTCACTGACAACCCCCTTCGACTTCAGCAGGAGGAGCAATTGTTCCATGGCTGCTGAGCCGGAGGCATTGCGCAGACTGCTGGCCTCTGCGCTTGTGAGAATTCCCTTCTTCACCAGCAGATCGACGAGAGAAGGATTGATCGCAGAGCCGGGACCAGCGGCCGGCGCCGCGGCAGTTGCCGTGGCCGTCGCCGTGGTGGTTGACGCTGCGGTGGGATTAGTTGAATCGGCAGCAAATGCAGTTGCGGCCATCACAAGACATGCGGTGGCAACCCAGAACCCTGCCTTTGACCGGAAGGAGTTTCGCATCGTTTCGCCTCCTAGAGTTGGCACATTTCTTTGTCAGGTGGGAAAGCATAAGGCGCTAGGATCGGTAACCGGGTAAGGTCCACCTGGTGAATGGCCTAGAGCGAATCTAATGGAGAATTGAGGATGCGAAATGTGACGTACAACACAAGTTGCATGTGACGGAAGTGGCCAAGGAAACATCCGATTCGCTGCAAATCATTGATAATGCAATCGATAGCAAAATATGACAGGCGCTCAAACGGCTCTACCACTTTACGGTTATGCGCCGCGCCGTAGCGGTTGTGCGCCTTGTATCGAGTGGTTCCTTTTCACTATTGGCGGAATCAGTACGTCGCTGAGATCTCTCAATGGGCCTTGCCGCGATGGCATTATCCGTTGACGGGAGGCCTCAACCTTCCTAACATGGCCTGACGCTGCACGATGCGTTATAAGGAGATTTCCAGTGCGCAACACATTCATACTTTCCCTGGTGCTATTGATCTCAGCGGTTGGGTTGCACGCGCAAGATGCGAGCCAGGCCACCGGCAAAACGTCGGATGGGAATACGATGCAAGGGTGTCTACAAAACTCACACAATACTTACACGCTCACCGAAGAGAACGGGACGACGCATCAACTTGTCGGTGCTGTGGGTAAGCTTGGCCGTCAGGTCGGCCGCCAGATTGAAGTCACGGGCAAGCCGGGGTTGAGGATGGCGGATAGTACGCTGGTCGGGGGTGCATCAAGCGCGCGTGAGCAGGAAGTATTTGAAGTAAAAAGCGTGAAACGTCTAGCCGACGAGTGCAAGCCTTGAGATTCCGATAGATCGTTGGCGGGAAGGCACACACTCTTAGGGCCGCTTCCCGCGCCGATCCCCTTGATCTGCCGCTTGTCATTACGCAGCGAAGTGCCATTGAGTTGGCACGCGGCGTTTCCCTTCGACGAAAAAGAAACGCGCCCGAACCGCTCGGATGGGTATAGTATGCGGCTGTTGGGAGCTAGAGCGAGAATTCCGGCCGATTCCTTTTCTGCTTCGTTAGTTCCCAGTTTGGCTGGAAAAATTGCGCGCCCAGTCGGCAACCGACAGAACTTAGATTGGGGGCTTTATGAATACCTTTCCGATCATGCTGGGGACACTCTGTGTCTTCGCGCTCGGCTATCGCTATTACAGCGCGTTCATCGCCGCCAAAGTGCTTGCTCTGGACGACAGCCGCACCACTCCCTCACATATTTATGAAGACGGTCACAACTATGTGCCGTCTCCGAAGTGGGTGCTGTTCGGTCATCACTTCGCGGCGATCGCCGGCGCAGGTCCGCTGGTGGGACCGACGCTGGCGGCGCAATTCGGCTTTGCTCCCGGATTTATCTGGATCCTGTTTGGCGCAGTTTTGTGCGGCTGCGTTCACGACTTCACGGTGCTGGTGGCATCGGTGCGGCACAAAGGACGCTCCCTGGCCGATGTAGCGCGGACCGAAGTCGGCCCCTACGCCGGGCTGGTGACGATGATCGCGCTGCTCTTCATTCTGCTGGTCACGTTGGCCGGACTTGGCATCGTTGTGGTCAACGCTCTGGCCAACAGCCCGTGGGGAGTCTTCACCATCGGGATGACCATCCCCATCGCGATCTTGATGGGCATCTACATGTTCAAGAGTTCGCCTGGGCAGATCAGGATTGTCGGGCCCAGCATAGCGGGAGTGATTCTGCTGCTGGGCGCCGTCATCAGCGGACGCTGGTTTGCCGATTCCGCCTATGCGCATTTTCTGACCTTCAACGGTCATCAGATCGTGTTCGCAATGGCCACTTATGGCTTCGTCGCTTCGGTCTTGCCGGTCTGGTTCCTGCTGGAGCCGCGAGACTATCTGTCCACTTATATGAAGCTGGGCACGATTGCTCTGCTGATCATCGGCGTCTTTATCGTTCATCCCAACATCCAGTTTCCCGCGGTAACCGAGTTCATTCACGGCGGCGGCCCCATCATTGGAGGGAAGCTGTATCCCTTCCTGTTTGTGACCATCGCCTGCGGCGCAATCTCCGGCTTCCACGCGCTCATCTCCTCCGGAACCACCCCGAAGATGTTGTGGAAGGAAAGCGACGCGCGCTTCATTGGATACGGCGCCATGATGTGCGAAGGCATCGTCGCCGTGCTGGCCCTGATCGCCGCCTGCTCCATGTATCCCGGCGACTACTTTGCTATCAACTCCGCTCCTGCCGTATTTGCCAAGTTAGGGCTGCATACCGTGAATCTTCCCATGTACTCAACCGAGGTCGGCGAGAAGCTGGCCGGACGCACCGGCGGCGCGGTTTCGCTGGCGATCGGCATGGCGCAGATTTTCCGCGGCATTCCCGGCATGAAGACGTTGACCAGCTACTGGTATCACTACGCCATCATGTTTGAGGCGTTGTTTATTCTGACGACAGTGGATACCGGAACGCGCGTCGCTCGCTACGTGCTGCACGAACTGCTGGGGAAGGTGCATAAACCTTTTAGCAATACCGCATGGCTGCCCGGTAATCTGATGACATCCCTGCTGGTGGTGGTGAGCTGGGGATATCTGATTTATACCGGCTCCATCTCCACTATCTGGCCGCTGTTCGGCACCGGCAACCAATTACTGGCTACCATCGCACTGGCAGTTGTGACCACCTTCCTGGTCAACATGGGGAAAGTAAAGTATGCCGCGATTACGGCCATCCCCATGTGCTTCGTCGGCGTCACCACGCTCACTGCGGGAGTGCTCTCCATCAAGAATATCTACCTGCCGCTGGCGCAGAAGCCGGGTCACGAATTCCAAGGTTACCTGGATGCCACGCTGATGGTGATCTTCGTGACTGGCGTGGTTCTGGTGCTGATTGAGTGTGGACGGCGCTGCTGGAAGACGCTGCATGGAGTGCCAATCCCAGAAGAGGCTTTCGGGCCGGTGAAGGACACTGACGTCAAGATGGCGTGCTGCTGAAGCGTGCGAATTCTATCTGAGGGTGATTTGAGCAGGCTTGAAAGGAAAGATCATGTCGACAAAGTTGGGCTTGAGATATCTCGCGGTTGTGATGTTCGCAGTCGGAGCTTTGCAGGCCGTCAGGGCGCAGATGCCGAATCCCTATGGCTTGCCCATCACCGTCGAGGACGCCAAGAAAGCAGCGGCCCCAGCGCTGGCGGAGGCGGCAAAAAATAACTGGAAGGTTGCGGTCGCCGTTGTGGATCCGGGGGGCAATCTGGTTTATTACGAGAAGATGGACAACACGCAATTGGCCAGCACCAACATCTCAATTGATAAAGCGCGTTCCGCTGCTCGATTCAAGCGTCCCACCAAGGCATTTCAGGATGCCCTGGCCGCCGGCGGCGAGGGACTTCGCGTCCTGGGGCTTGAAGGCGCCGTGCCGGTGGAAGGCGGCTTTCCACTGATGATGGACGGCAAGATTGTAGGCGGCATCGGCGTTTCCGGCGCTACCAGCGCGCAGGACGCTCAGTGCTCCAAGGCGGGAGCAGACAGTCTGAAATAACCGTGAGCGCGCTGCCTAAACGGATGAAAACAGGGCTCTATTCTCGGGGAACGGTAAAGCGGCCAAGAAAATCTTACTGGTAAGACGGTCTTACTAGTAAGATTACTCGCACCCGTCTTACTAGTAAGACGATCTTACTGGTAAGATTTTCTGCTATCCGGCGCCGTTCTTCAGCAGCTTGAGGAATTCCTGGTGCACCCGCTTGTCGGCGGAGAGCTCGGGATGGAACGTCGCCGCCATCACTCTTCCCTGCCGCACCAGCACCGGATATTCGCCGCGCTTGGCCAGGACTTCAACATCTTTACCCACGCTCTCAATACGCGGCGCGCGAATGAAGACCATCTCCAGCGGCTCGCCGCCGAGCGCGCTCGCAGCCTTAACGATCGTGGAGTCGATCTGGCGGCCGTAGGCGTTACGGCGAATGCTGATGTCGATAGCGTTCAGGCCAGGCTGATGCGGATTCTCTACTTCGCGCGCCAGCATGATGGCGCCGGCGCAGGTGCCGAAGGTCGGCTTGCTGTGTACGAATTCGTTCAGCTTCTGGAAAGTATCCTGCCCGAGCAGCTTCAGGAAAGCGCTCGACTCACCGCCGGGGATCACGAGGCCATCAAGAACGTCGAAGTCTTCAGGATTGCGCACCAGGACAACTTCCGCGCCCAGTTCCTCGAGGCGCCGCCGGTGTGCTTCAAAGTCGCCTTGTAGTGCGAGAACGCCGATGATCATGGACGCTTTTCGCCGTTCGCTATTCGCTTTTCGCCAGACATTTTGGCGTGAGCTTGCCTGCGGTCCGTACTCTTCGAAGGGTCTGCAGAAATGCGGTTAACATCTGGCGAACGCTGGTTACGTCCTTGAGAGTGGTCGCGTAGTCGGGTGGGCTCAGGAAGCCAAGATCCTTGGCCAGCCGAAGGTGGTTCTGCAACTCGCTCGCAGAGCCCATAGCAATCTGAACAAATCGCGCGAACTCAACCTCGCCCCATCTACCACATCCTTCAGCAAGGTTGGCGCCGATTGATCCTGCAGCCCTGCGAGTTTGAGACGTCAAACCAAACAACTCTGAACGGGGAAAGCACTCGGTCATCCGATACAACTTGATGGTGAGAGCGTGCGCCTTTTGCCACACTTCAAGCTCTTCATGATTTCTCACCCAACCTCCATTTTGCCGCTCTGGCGAAAAGCGAAGAGCGAAAGGCGAACCGCGCCTTTCCTTACCACCCCCGCGTTTGCAGCAAATCCTTCTCTGCAATCGCCGCGATCGCCAGGCCTTTCATCGCGCCGGTCATCTGCGAGCTGACTTCCGCCAGAACCTTGGGATCGCCGAAGTGCGTGACCGCCATCACGATGGCGCGCGCGCGCGACTCGGCTTCTTCGCGTTCGGCCTTCACATGCAGATCGAGAGCGATTGCTCCGCCCTTCATGAAGATGCCCGAGCCCACGAAGACAGCCTCTGCGCCGAGCTGCATCACCAAAGCAGCGTCGGCGGGTGTGGCAATGCCGCCAGCGGAGAAATTCGGTACCGGCAGCTTCCCTGCCTTGGCCACCATGCGCACCAACTCGTAAGGAGCCTGGTGATCCTTGGCGGCGGCGAAAAGTTCCTGATCGCTCATCACGGTGAGCTGCTTCATCTCTTTCACAATCTGCCGCATGTGTTTCACCGCGTGAATCACGTCGCCGGTCCCCGCTTCACCCTTGGTGCGGATCATGGCCGCGCCTTCAGCAATGCGGCGCAGCGCCTCGCCCAGATTGCGAGCTCCGCAGACAAATGGCGTGGTGAAGGCCTGCTTGTCAACGTGATGCTCTTCGTCGGCGGGCGTCAGCACCTCGGACTCGTCGATGTAGTCGACGCCGATCTCCTGTAGGATCTGCGCCTCGGCAAAGTGGCCGATGCGGCACTTGGCCATCACCGGAATCGAGACGGCAGCCATAATCTGCTTGATCAGCCGGGGATTGGCCATGCGCGAGACGCCGCCTTCGGCGCGAATGATCGCGGGCACACGCTCCAGCGCCATCACCGCGACCGCGCCGGCTTTCTCAGCCACGTTGGCCTGGTCGACGCTCATCACGTCCATGATGACGCCGCCCTTCAGCATCTCGGCCAAGCCGGTCTTCAGGCGCAAACTGTTGTTGTTACCGTTGTTTTCTGTCATCGTCTTCTCCTGATCGGAGCGTGGGCGTGGAAGTACTTGGCCGCGGACATTTGACACTCAACAATTGGCCAAGCAAGCGCGTGCACGTCGTGAGGTTGCGTAACGTTCATTTTACCCTGCGCGGACGCCGCGCGTAACCCCGCACAGCTCCTCCGGGGACTCCGCCGCCGCGGCGGGAATCTATACTCTTATGTCGTGGACTCCCGTGCCATGGATTGCGACATCCTGCCAATGACGAAAAAACACTGGGATGCGGTGCGCCAGATTTACTGGGAAGGCATCGCGACCGGCAAAGCTACGTTCGAAGAGTCGGTTCCTGAGTGGACAGAATGGGACGCTCGCCACCTGCCAACGTGCAGGCTGATTGCGCGGACCGGCGACACCGTGCTCGGCTGGGCCGCGCTCAGCCGAGTTTCTTCACGGCAGGTTTACAAGGGCGTAGCTGAGGTCAGCATCTATATTGCCGAGGGCGCCCGCGGCCGCGGCATTGGGCTGGCGTTGCTGACGTCGCTGATCGCCGAGTCAGAGCGCAATGGCATTTGGACCTTGCAGGCCGGCATCTTCGCTGAAAATGCAACCAGTATCCGTCTGCATCAGCGAGCGGCTTTCCGCATCGTGGGCACGCGCGAGCGGATCGCCTGTCTGAAGGGCACATGGCGGGATACGGTGCTGATGGAGCGCCGAAGCGCGATTGTGGGCGCGTAATTGTTCTTGGAAGTCTGTTCAACATCGCTTAGGACTTTGGAAGATCCATCCAGTATCGATGGGCAGTCTCTATACCGTCTCGCCAGCAGAAGGCGAGATGGATAGCCACGGAGACTCGTGATGTATAGTCCCTGGATGAACGGGCGGACCGCGCCCAAATGCGAGAGCTGAGAAATGAAGGGCAGGTAATGGGATGATAAAAGTAATGACCGGTAGCAACGCTTTCATTCTGACGAGTGCCAACCCCGATCAGTCGGTTGATACTCCTAACATAAATGGACGGGAGTTCAAGCTGACGCTCACGATTCATTGGGAAGAGTATCGAGAGCCGTCTCAGCCTGCCGGAACTCTTTGGCTCGAGTATCAACTGGGCAAGACCACGCCCTCACTCCCGGGAGCCGAGGCGGTCGTACCCATCGTTCTCGCGGCCCCGGAGGATTGCAAGACGTTCCTGATCGTGACCCGCGGCGATGTGGACGTTCATTACAACGGCCAGGCTAAGGCACATGTTTGGCTGAGCTACTACGCGGAGTACGTTGAGTAGCGCGCCACCCGAGGTGGAATACTGTGATCCGAAAGAACTTTACGTCGCGTCGCTGTGCGTCTTCTTCAGATACTTGGCGAACATGCGATGGGGATCGATCTCAATGAACTTCCCCTTGCTGCTGGCCAGCACTTCGCCCTTGCCATTGCGAATCTCCGCCGCGTGAATGTGTTCCCGGCCGCTTACCTCCATCTCCCAACCCTCGGCAATGAGCGGAGTAGCCAACGGGACGGGCCTGAGGTAGTCAACTTCCATCCGGCCGGTTAAAGCGATCACATCGCGCAGCTTGTTGACCTTACCCATGGCCTCGTCGAGGATGGTGGCGATGATGCCGCCATGGGCGTGTCCGGGCGGGCCGACAAAACGGTCCTCAAGTTGAAAATGGCAGACGAAGCGCTGGCGCTGCTGGTCCAGAACAAACTCCAACCGCAATCCGGCTTCGTTGCCGGGACCGCAACCGAAGCAGTTGTTGGCGATCTGCTCCTTTTTTACTTCATGACCGTCGACGCGTTCGTGCTGGGACATGTACCCAAGATGGAGCAGAGGGGATGGAAAATGCAAGCGGCGCTTACCGTCGAGTCGTGGGGTGACGTCGTTCCAGGTTGATAACGGGATAGTGGTAAAGCGTCTTCTTCAGCGTTCCTGCGCATCCGGTCAAGCCAAGGGCGGCGAGCGTGAGGAGTAGAATCCATGCTCTTGACCGGCATGTTTGTTTATCCATATGGTAGCTCCTGCACGATACTTGAATTTCTGTTTTTGAAAACACGAGCCGCTTAGTAGAGCATCCGGTCGGCTGCAGCTCTGTTCAGAATTGCTCATAGTGGACAAAAGATTTATTGGGAGAGCTGCGTCCAGCACATAACAGGCGTGGCGATTGCTTGCGATTGGCCTGATTTCGTCAGCTATCTCGTTTTGCAAGTATGCTTACGTGCGATCGTGTCAGAGACCGACATGGCGAAAGCAATGAGAAAGCTGGAGGTCCAACAGAACGGGCATAGTCCTGAGGAAAAGGAGAACTCTTCCTCTCAACATTCTGCCACTAAGTCCTTGCCACAGTGAGTGGTGCCGGGAGGGGGGGTCGAACCCCCATGAGGTTGCCCTCGGCGGATTTTGAGTCCGCTGCGTCTGCCAGTTCCGCCATCCCGGCTTGATTCGAGAGGCTCTGAAACAGCTTAGTTTAGCCGTTCCGGGTTTGCAACCCGAGCGGGCGCTTGGGTTAAGTCGTGTACCAACCCGTGACTAATCATGGCTTCCGCCGCGGTGCGTTTTGAAAATCTCCGGCACTGCGTAGATCCACCCTGGACTCGTAACCATGGCTCACTCAATGCAGCCTGCGTTCAGAGAAGCCGACGAATCCGCTTATTTTTCGGACGCACTGGCATCTCCGCGGCTGGCTAGCGTCTGGGCTTTGGCCAGCATCGCGTCGAGCGCAGCGCGTTGGAAAAGCCTGCCGTTGAGCACGACCGCTTGAATGGAGCGGGTGTTATGAATGTCGGCAAGCGGGTCCTTATCGAGTAAAACGAGATCGGCGGTCTTGCCGACCTCGATAGTGCCACGGCTGTCAAGTTGGCCGATGAACTGGGCGGCATTGCGAGTGGCGGCTTGGAGAGCGGCGAGGGGAGATAAACCGGATTCAACCAGCAACGCGAGCTCGTCATGAATGCCAAAGCCGGGGAAACAGTACGGATTCATTGTGTCAGTGCCGGCGAGGATGGGAACGCCCGCCTGGTACATGAGACCCACAATCCTCTTGGATTCGTCGAACTCAGCTTTGGCCAACTGGACCATTGCGGCTCGAGCCGGGGGAGGAAAGCGACTGTAGTAACCGGCATCCCATTTGGCCCGCACTTCTTTGCTCAGAAATTTCAATCGTGGGTCATTCGGACTCAGGGGATCGTCGATATGTGCTTGCAGCAAGGTGAGGGTGGGAGTTTGCCAGGTACCATTCTTTACGAACTGGGCAAATAAAGACTGGGCCGTGGGGTCGTCGAAGGTTTCAACTACATGAAAATTGAGTCGAATGATACTTTGGCCGGCGGCAATTTTCTTAGGCATGTCCGCGTCCGGCGCGTGGAACAAGGCCTCCAGCCGCAGCCGTTCTGCGGCCATGGTCTTCTCTTCTTTTGAACAGCCCTCAGCCACCAGCGTAAGATGCTCGATGCTTTTCTGGCCTGCGTGGGATGCTTCGGCGGCGCTCACGGCTTCTGGCACATGCCCTTCGAATGGGATGCCGCGTTTTTGGGACTCTTCGGCGATCGCGAAGTAAACGTTGCGCGACAGCCCACTATAGACTTTGATGAAATCCGCGCCACGTTGCTGCTGCTGATCCACTACTTCGCGCCCCTGCGCTTCATCCGCGGCAACAATTGAATCCGGCCAAGTCGGGTTTGGACCATCAACGATGGGACTGCCCAGATAAATGGTGGGCGACGGACCAGGATTGGAGGCCTGCGCAGCGCGCCACGCATGGGCGTCGGGCGGACCTGACATGTCACGAACGCCTACCACTCCGTTAGCCACAAAAAGCAGATGACTCCAGGGAGCGCGGCTGTCTGACGCGCCGTGGACATGCATGTCCCACAAGCCGGGGATGAGGAACTTGCCCGTGCCATCGACGATTGTGGCGTTCTTGGGAATGCGGGCCTTCTTCGACGGACTCACGGCAACGATGTGACCGCCCGCAATCTCCACGGTCATATCTGGCTCGGCCGCGTGACCGGTGGCGTCGATGACGGTAACGTTTTTGATCACGAGCGACTGGGACCAGCCGGGAAAACTGCACAGAGCGAGTAGGAACATCAGGGACAAACTGAAACGCAAGCTACATCCATGCACAGACCGCGGCCGATCTGGCGTGAACAGGGGAACCAGAATTCGATTCATTTCCATTCCTCCGGGGTGATTCCTTCTGCGAGACGGGGCCGAAGTCAATGGTCGCCTGGACCTTTGCGCGCAATTGCTTAACTGATTCCGTAGATGATATCGCAGAACAGCTGAACGTGAACGCATCAACGTCAGAAGTCGATTAGTGTCTTCCGATACCCAATTCTGTATGAATATTCGGTGAAGGACCGGTAGATAGTTCCGACGGCGATGGCTTGCCGGATGTTCAATCCCCCACGACCGCATTACAATGAAACATCTACCTTTGTGGCTAAACAACCTATGAGCACACCCGCCAAACTCAATCCTGCCAAAGCTCGACGTACATCTGCCCGGGCAGCCGCAGCTTCCGATTCGCGTAATCATAACGGCGCGCAGAGAGCGCGATCGCTTGACGACCCCGCCCTCTACATCAACCGTGAGTTGAGTCTGGTGGACTTTCAGCGGCGGGTGCTGGAGGAAGCCCAGGACGACCGTAATCCGGTACTCGAGCGCCTGATGTTTTTGTCGTTCGTCGGCTCCAACATCGACGAATTCTTCATGGTGCGTGTTGCCGGCTTGAAACGGCAGATTGAAAAAGGGGTTAGCGAGACGGGCCCCGATGGGATGACGCCGCCGGAGCAGTTGCGCGCCATCCGCGCCGCCGTGATACGCCTGTTCCGGAGCGCCCACGACTGCTGGACTAAGGAGCTTGTGCCGGCCCTGGACGACGCGGGAATCCACATCAAGAACTATGCTGACCTGACGGAAGAGCAGCAGTCTACGGTAAATTCCTATTTCCAGCAGACAATTTTTCCTGCGCTGACGCCGCTGGCTTTCGATCCCGGACGCCCGTTTCCGCATATCTCGAACCTCAGCTTGAATCTCGCGGTCATGTTGCGCGCCGGTGAAGGCGAAGAGCACTTTGCGCGAGTCAAGATTCCCGATACCCTGCCGCAACTGGTTCCGGTGAGCGGCGCTGCCAAGACCAGAAGCCGCACCAAAGCCGTGAACAAGGACCAAACCTTTATCTGGCTGGAGCAATTGGTGACGGCCAACCTCGCGTATCTGTTTCCCGGCATGACGATTCTGGAAGCGCATCCCTTCCACGTCACCCGCGACGCGGATTATGAGATCCAGGACCTGGAGGCCGGTGACCTGTTGGAGTCGGTGGAAGAAGGCGTGTGGCAACGCCGCTTCGCTGATGTGGTGCGGGTGGAAGTGGACGAAGCCATGCCCGGCCCGATTCTCGACATCCTCATCAAGAACCTGGAGCTGGAGCGCGAGGACATCTACAAGGTCAGCGGGGGGCCGCAGTCGCTGGTTCGCGTCCGCACTCTAACCAAACTCGACCGGCCGGACCTGAAGTTCCCTACGTTTGTTCCTGCTCTGCCCGCGGCGCTGACGAAAGAAGGCGAAGACGAGGACATTTTCGCCAGCATCCGTCACGGCGACATCCTGCTGCACCATCCGTTCGATTCCTTTCAGCCTGTCGTGGGGCTTCTCCAACAGGCGGCGCGCGATCCCAATGTCCTGGCCATCAAGATCACGTTATATCGCGTGGGGCGCAACGCTCCGGTGGTGGACGCGCTGCTGGAGGCAGTGGAGAACGGCAAGCAAGTCGCCGTTCTGCTGGAGCTGAAAGCGCGCTTCGACGAAGAGAGCAATATCGGCTGGGCGCGCAAGCTGGAAGAATATGGCGTCCACGTGGTGTATGGACTGGTGGGATTGAAGGTGCATTGCAAGGCGCTGCTGATTGTCCGCCAGGAAGGCGACATGATTCGCCGCTATGCGCACCTTTCCACCGGCAACTACAACAGTGTGACCGCGCAGCTCTATACAGACATCGGAATGATGACCTGCGATCCGGAGATCGGCGCAGATTGCACCGACCTGTTCAACTTCCTGACGGGATATTCGGCCAAGACGTCCTATCGCAAGCTGCTGGTTGCCCCGGTGACTCTGCGCGCGGGCCTGGAGCACCTGATCGAACGCGAAATCGAGCATCAGACGAGCGGCCGCGGCGGTCACTTGATCTTCAAAATGAACGCCCTGGTCGACAAGAAGATGATCCAGCTTCTGTACCAGGCGTCGCAGGCGGGAGTGAAGGTGGAACTGCTGGTCCGGGGAATTTGCTGCCTGATACCGGGCCTTGCGGGGACCAGCGACAACATTACCGTGACCAGCATCGTTGGCCGCTTCCTGGAACACAGCCGCATCTTCTACTTCAACAACGGCGGAAACGAGGAAGTATATCTGGGCAGCGCCGACCTGATGCCGCGTAACCTGAATCACCGGGTGGAAGTGGACTTCCCCGTCCAGGACAAGGAATTGATTCGCGTGGTTCGGGACGAGATTCTGGCTACCAACCTTAAAGACCAAGCCAAGGCACGGCACATGACGTCCGATGGCAAGTATGTTCGGGATCCTGGCTACGACAAAAAGGACGCTCTGAATAGTCAGGAAACTTTCCTGGCGCGGGCTGTCAAACGGCAGGCCGGTGCAGCCTTGCCAGGCCGCAAGTCGTGAGCGGTTGTCGCTACTAGCTGTTGCTTGCCCTGGGCAGCAAAAAATCCCGTCCCACCTCGCTCGCCGATCGCCCAACCGGGAAAAGTTCTCATTGCGAGTTAACATAGACATTCCAGGGTTTGAAGCAGCATCACTGCGCTGCGGTATCGGTCTTCTATGTTGATTCGGCCACGGACCATCGTTCGCGAACTTGATCATGATTGGTTGACGCTGATGCGTAGGCGTATTTTGCCGTGCGCGCTGAGGTTAACCGCTGTCCTTATACTTTGCAGCGTGGAGCTGATTCTCTGCCAGGCGACGGCAGCCCAGATTTCATCTCCATCCGCGAACGCTGAGACGTTCACCTTGAGCGGTACGGTCGTGAACTCTGTAACCGGCGAGCCGATTGCCCGCGCCATGGTGCGGACGAATGGCCAGGTACAGCGCAGCGCGTTTAGCGACAGCGAAGGGCACTTCCAAATCGATGGACTGCCTCCCGTCCAAGTCACCCTGACCGCGCAAAAGCCCGGCTACTCTACTCAGCGTATCGGCCCGAACACCGGGGCGGGGTGGATCCAGATCGGCCCGAACACGGGCGCGGTGGTGGTGAAGCTGGTTCCCCAGAACGCCATCTACGGCCGGGTCACCGATGCGTCCGGGCAGGCAGTCGAGCACGCGCCGATTCGCCTCACCGCCAGAAGCGTGCGCGACGGGCGCCGACTGTGGGAGCAGCGCGGCATGACCGAAACCGACGACGACGGCCACTTCCGCTTCCCCAACCTGATGCAGGGAACGTACTATGTGGCCGCCGGACCGCTGGTTGCTGAGCAACTGCTTGCGGCCGGCGAGAAACCTAAGACCGGTTTCGCCCATGTGTATTATCCTGGCGCTCCCGATCTGGCTTCAGCTTTGCCCATCCAGCTCAGCGGAGGCCAGCAGACCGAGGCCGACTTCTCGCTTAGCGCAGTGCCGGTTTACCAGGTCTCCGGCAGCATCACGGGACATCTCCCTGACCAGGGCGTCGGCTTTCAGCTGCTCACCTCCTCGGGCGAAGAACTCTCCTTGCCCACCAGCTTCAACATGGAGACCGGGACATTCAAGCTGGAGGGTCTTCCCGCAGGTTCCTATATTGTGAGGGCCATCTCGCAAGTCGATGGTCAACCCATGCGCGCCGAGCGGCAGATAAACGTCGCCGCAAATATCGAAGATCTGCGGCTTGCGCTGGCGCCGACCGTTTCGATCCCCATCGTTGTTCGCATGGAATCGCGAAGCGCCTCGAACGCGGGCAGCTCTTCGCGGAGTCCGGACAGGCCGCCAATCTCGGTGCGGCTGCTGCCGGCGGATGCCAACGCTTCCGAATCGTTTTCCAGCGTGCAGCATGGAAACTCCGCTATGGTGCTACACAATGTCGCCCCCGGAACTTACACCGCCGAACTGATGCCGCAGCTTCCCTGGTATGTGCAGTCCGCGACCTACGGACCCAGCAATCTGCTGTATGACGATGTCGTCGTCGCGGGCGGCCAGAGCTATCCCATGGAAATTGTGCTGCGCGACGATAGCGCCAGCCTGAGCGGGATGGTGAAGAGCTCCGATGCCAGCCAGCCTGCGTCGGCAACAGTTGTGGTGGTTAACCAGCCCGCCGGGAAGATGACGCCTCGGGTAGTGCGAGGTATTGGCAGTGAATTCAGCGTTTCCGGCCTGGCTCCCGGTGAGTATCTGGTGTTCGCCTTCGATAGCATTGACGGAATGGAATACGCCAGCGCCGAATCTTTTGCACCCTACGCTTCGCAGGCTGCACATATTACCTTGACCGGCAATCAAAGAGGACAGGTCTCGCTCGATCTGATACAGGTCGGGAAGGGAGAATGATCTCAGTGCTGGCCCGCATTGCATGTGCGCTGCTCTTAATGGCGAGCCTTTCGGCGCAGCAGCCTGCGCAATCACAGCAGCAACCATCGCAACAATCTCCTCTGCCCAGACAGTTGCCGGTGCAACCGCAGTTAACCGCTTCGTCCACACCCGTTCCGCAGGGATATCGCATCGCCGGAACGGTAGTGAACGCGCTCACCGGACAGCCTGTGCCGTCGGCGTCGGTTGCCATCGCTCCCATCACCCAGGGCGCTGACCGCGACATATCCAAGTCGGTCACCACCGGAGCCGATGGACGCTTTGCCTTCGTCGCGCTCAGTCGCGGAAAGTATTCGCTGATGGCAAAGGCACGTGGCGCCTCGCTGCAATATTTCGAGCACCACGATCCCTTCGCAACCGCCATCGCTGTCGGACCCGCTCTGGATACCGATCACCTGGTCTTCCGCTTGCAGCCCGACGCTTCCATCGAAGGTGACATCACCGACGACAATAACGAGCCCATCCAGAACGCGATGGTGCGGCTGTTCCAGGCGAGTACTGAGGGCGGACAGCAGAAGACCGCCCCTATGAACCAGGATCAGACGGACGATCTGGGACACTATCGCATTGGGCACCTCGCGCCGGGCACATATTACCTGTCGGTTTCAGCGCGGCCCTGGTATGCGCAGAATAGCAGTCCTCATCGCGGTCCAGGCAATCCCAATCCCAATCCCAATCCGAAGACCGACCCTCAGGCCATGCAGGACGCCGCCGCGCTCGACATCACTTACCCACTGACGTTTTATTCCGGCACAACGGATTCCGCCAGCGCAACTCCGCTGCAGTTGACGCCGGGCGAGAAGGCGACGGCCGACGTCACGCTGCACGCCGTACCCTCGCTGCACCTCCAGATCCACACCGCGTCAGCGGAAAACGCCGTGCTCGGCAGGATGGTATTTCCCCGCATTTCGCAGCGTATCTTCGACGGTTATCTCGATTCCGTCTTCAACGCGCCTGTGTCTTGGGTCGCGCCGGGCGTAATCGAGATCTCAGGGTTAGCGCCCGGTCACTACATCCTGGAGATGCCGCCTTCGACCGGCCTCAACGATAAAGGCAGCGTCCGCGCCTGGTATCGCGACATCGATCTGGCCGGCGATGCCGAAATCAGCGCATCCGACGGTCCCAGCTTCGCTTCGGTCAGCGGCTCCGTTTTTTTCCAGGACGTTCCGCGCGCTCCACGGCAGGCTTCCCTTCAACTCACTAATCCGGAAACCGGAGAAACCTTCCGCAGCGACGTTAACGATAGGGGCGAGTTCGATTTCAGGTCCGATGAGGTCAGGCCCGGACGCTACGTCGTCGCGCTGGAAAATACCGGTGGGTTCTTCCTCCAGAAGCTTTCCGCAACTGGAGCCAAGATGATGGGCCGCACTGTCGACATTGGCAGCACCGGCAGCGTACGCATCAGCGGCATCGCTTCCCGCGGAGCGGCTCAGGTGGACGGCACGGCCATGCGCGAGGATGAGCCCTTCCCGGGAGCGATGATCATCCTGGTTCCGCAGGACCCCGCGAACAACGCCCCGCTGTTTCGTCGCGACCAGAGCGACAGCGACGGAACTTTCACCCTGCCCAACGTTGTGCCCGGACAATACACGGTGATCGCGATCGCCAATGGCTGGGACCTGGAGTGGGCCAATCCTGCAGTGCTGCAACCCTACCTGAAGAAAGGCGAGACCGTTCAGGTGCCCGTCGGCGGCAAGATGCAGGTCAAAGTCCAGGTGCAGTAGCCTTCCGAAGGTACGCGGATCGCCAACTTTCGCGGCCCCGTTTGTACCCCCCTCCCCCATATCACTCAAAATCTTTGTTTCTAATACTTTGCCCGCAAAATATTAGAAACATTAGACTTAATCATGACCATAACCTACGCGTTATCAACAGCTTGCCAAGGGTGCATCGCAAAATATTGATAACAAATGACGACGCCTAGTCTTTTGGAATGAATATCTTGCACCGACCCTGGACCGAGGCAGAAATCACGCCGCAATCTCCCAAGCAGTCTCTGTTGCGTCGGGTCTTGAAGGGTGCCGGGCTTTGAACGACGTGGGGGTCTTGAAGGACATTGGGCTT
>JBEKCJ010000021.1:0-67192 GCA_050014935.1 Candidatus Korobacteraceae bacterium | reverse complement strand
CGAAACGCGCAGCTGCAGGCGCAAAGATTTTTACTGACGCTTCTCTAGCTAAGAGGAAGTGCGCCACTGGTCTTGATTGCAGTGCATTTGTTGCACTTAGTTGGGGGATCTCAGGTTCTCACCCGTTATCGGTACAAAGTATTGCTAACTACGCTCACACCAAGCCGCTAAGTCAGGCGCGCCCCGGAGATGCCATCTCATACCAGGGTCCGTATGGCTATCATGTTGTACTGATTGAACAAATTACAAATATAAATGCTAGTGGACACTCGGGGAGACAGTATACGGTTTGCCAAGAGCCTCAGCATGCCAAGTATGCCAATTGCAAGGAGATCCTTAAAGAAGGCACGCTAGGCAACTTTAAGTTTGTTGAAGTATATGAATATAACCACGTGTCAGAGGTAGCTGACTCTGCACAAAACTCGCCCCCGGCTCCCCCGCCGCCTGCTCCCCCGCTGCCGATCCCGCCAAAGGTGATGCAGGTGTCGTTCGGCAATGTCGAGATAGGCACGCAGGTCTACCAGACCGTAGACGTCGGGAACGATTCCAGTGCTGCGGAGCACTTGACCGTCACGCCATCTATTGGCGATTCAGATTTTTCGCCTGCAAAGCAACAACTTTCGATACTCCCGAGGTCGGCGGCCACACTGACAATTGGTTTCTCACCCACTTCCCCGGGCCCGCACCGCGGTGACGTTATGATTGAGAACGGGGCGAAGATTATTGCCAGTGTTCATCTTTCAGGAACTGCCGTTAGCCACTGCCTGTCTTCGCCTGGTGGGTTGATCGATCTAGGCTCTATAGTGCCGTCGACGCTGGCCAAGGCGCCGGTTGACTTTAGTATCGAGGTAAGAAACTGCGGCACAGAACCAATTGCTCCAACAAGAGTCGATGTGGCCGCGCTGAATGGATGGCAGATTTCATACTCGGGTTCCGACTTCACCTCCCTTGCTCCCGATTCTGAGGGCACTCTTCGCTTTAAGATGTCGCAAGCAGGAGACTCTGACCTTGCTGGTAATGTGGTGATTACTAGTACTGCCGTGACTCCTGTTGTGGTAAAAGTAAAGGCGCAATTGATCAAGCCATGCCTGAAAATACTACAGGGCACATCAATCGACTTGGGGAATATTACATCGAAGGCTGGAGGCGTGGACAAGAGCATAACACTATTGGTATGTGGCATAAGTCCCGTCGAGAATGCCCGGTGGGAATGGCAGTCCGCCGAGATGTTATTCGGTCCGGTTTCGCTCCCCCCTGTTATGGCGCCGGACACTCAACAGCAAGTGAATCTTCATCTCCAAACCACGATTAACGGTGCGGCGGTGAGTGATGCGCTTTTGGAAGCAAGAGCGGTGCAGCCTCAAACAATAACAATACGGGCGAATATAGTGGGTTGTTTTCGACTCAGCGTGCCTCAGATCAGCTTTGGCATCGCTCACTTCTGGAATCGAAAAATGACCAATACTGCCCGGCTTGAGAATTGTGGGGAATCGGTAATTCAGGTTGTGCCTCACTCAGCCGAAGAGCCATTTCACTTGCCAAAACACCAGGGCCCATATGTCTTGGGGCCGGGTACCCATTTTGATATGACAATCACCTACTCTCATCGCGAAAAGGGAGACCGTCAACAATCAATTAGGTTTACTGTAAATGGCTATGAGAATGCAGAAATGATGAAGATTACCGCCTCCGTCGGAAAGCACCATTGGTGGTCTATTCATTGACTTGCTATCTATATAAGCCGGTGGCAGAATTTCGATCTGGGACTGTCAATTTTGCAAGCCGACCCGACGACATGCAATCTAGGGAGGCATACAAGTGCTAGGTATTCGTTTATTGTCTTCTCGAGTGTGGGTGGCCCTATTATTGCTAATAGGTTGTATAAACGGAGCAGTTGCACAAGAAGACGAGCTGTCGAAGTGGCTACGCGCGCAGAAATACAAGGAACGTGTCAGCCCTGGATCATTCAGCCTATTGGGGTACATATACGACACTCCAGATCTGGCTTCGTTACAGGCGACCGCTAGTGAGTGCTTTGCTGCCGACAGCCTCGCGATGCGTGCGATACAGGGTCCACGCCAGGAACACGAAACAGATTCATACGACTCAGCATTTAAGAGAACCGACCTGGCTGCCTTCCTGAAACTGGCTGGCGCTCCTTCGTCGTCGCAACAAGAAGTTGGTCGAGTGGAGGCTGAGCTACGTAGTAAAGGTGTCAAGTTTGCTGCGGTTTCCCTTACTCGAGTAAGTTCGAAGGCTTTGAGTTCATACGCAATCGTCCAAGGGCTCAACTCAAACTGCAAGCTCCTGATGGAGAGTCATCGAGACTGGATAATCAGTGAGGCACTTGGAGTTCGCGAAATGAAATACGAGTTTTACGGTGCATCTGGAGAGAAGATTGCTCTTCCCTTAAGAGCCGTGGCCCTCCTAGGTGAGATCGGCTTGGGGCAGCAAAAAGACCACCTGATGTGGGCCGAATATGATCACCCTGTGTGGATTGGTTTTAAGGTAGTGCGGCTGTGTAAGAATGGGTCATATAGGTCCTCATGTCATGATCGATGAAGGCGTCAACTGCGAATAAGATCTTTTTGTCCACCTAGGTAATACCACCTAATCTGCGTTTATCCTTCTAGCCAGACTGGAGAACAAAACAGGCTGACATTCATCAGCCTGTCGAGAGATTTACTGATGGCCCGGTTCCACTTCTGACCTTAAAGCCTCTTCTTGCCCGATTTCTTTGCCGCCGCCCAGCGCTTCTTCATTGCGTCCGCGATCCGCTTGCGAGCAGCTGCCGAAATGCGCCGTCGCGCTGAGGTTCGTTTGTTGTTGTTTCCGGGAGGACGTCCGCGACGCTCAACGCTAGTTCCTGCGCCGCCGACACCTTTCAACGCTCTAATCGCAGAGTCCAATCTGCTGCTTTCTTCTTTACAGTTGCCGAACGATCTCGTCTACGTTCATCTGCGGATCTTAGCATCGTAGAGTGGCGCGCCCCGCGCACGCCTTGAGTCCTGACGGCTGACGGTTTTTCCCGGGCTTGAGGTCGCGATGCACGATGCCCTTCTCGTGCGCTGACTGGAGGGCTTCGGTGACATCGAGTGCGATAGCCCGGGCCCTGGTCTCGGGGAGCGGGCCGTTCGCGAGAGTGCGGGCGAGGGACTCGCCGGGAACAAACTCGAGCACCAGGAAGTCCACGCCCTCATCGGAGTCGAAATCAAAAAGCGTTGCGATGTTGGGATGGAGCAGTCGCGAAAGGGCGCGCGCTTCGAGCCGGAACCTCCGCCTCGAATCCTCGTCATGAAGCGCATGCGGTTTCAGCACCTTGAGCGCCACGTCGCGCTCAAGTCTTGGATCCTCGGCGCGGAATACTACCCCCATACCGCCTTCGCCAAGGTGTTCGACGATCCGATACCGGCCCAGCGTTTGACCGAGCATGGCTCCTGAATGGCGTGGGGCGACCATTGCTCCCGAAGTCTATTCCGCGAAACGAACAGGGGCAAGTCAACCGTCTCGTCGCAGGCGGTTACATCGAGTGCTCAAGTCTTTAGTCAGGGTTGTTGAACTGGTGTTTCCGACGAAGGTTGGATGTGTGCTCGCCACAGCTGTTGCCGCTTTTTCCGAGAATGCCCTGTCTTAACCAGAAAGGCGCGCGGGTCCGATCTTCACTAGGGCAAGATAGTTGTTGTCTCTTGCTCCATGGGCGTCCTTGCCATCTGGGCTACAAAGCGCGAAGCTATGCGAGACACTCGGCGTGGTGCTGCACTTCGCTTACTTAGAATCGAGCGAGGGCAGGGGAGGCCTTGCCTACCTTCGATGATCTGCGTCAGCGATGTCCCTAATTGTTCTATCTGAAGTTCAGTCAGGGGATAAAATCCCCAGCGGACGATCTCTGCATAATTAGCCTTTGTCTCCAAAACGATCTGCATGCCCTTGAGTGTGCATTCAACAAATCTTTCGCGTCGATTGTCGGGGTTCGGGACGCGCTTGATAAGCCGTCGTAGCTCAAGATTGTCGATCAGAAACACCATCGCGTTCTTGTCAATGCCGAGACTCCTGGCCAGTACGCCCTGTTGTAAGTGCCCTTCGCTGGCTGCTAATAAGATGAGGAATACGTTTGGCTCAAGGCCATAGTTCTTTCGGCAAAACAGCTCCATCCGACGGCGACAAATCTTTGATACCAAAAGGAACCGAGACACCAAGGAAGAAGAAACATCGGGGAACAACTTGAGGCGACTCGAAGATGCAGCGTCGATGTCGGCAGACTCATGCCGCTGAATGTTCCTCGGGGTTTCCCAACCTCCTGTCAGTTTGTCCTTGGCCCCAGATTTCCCTAGGTTTCTTGGCTGTTTGGTCATGGAAAAACCTCCGTTGTGCGGCTTCTTGCCTGACGATCGACATGGCGGAGAGTTTTAGTCGTGCGGAGCTCACGACCGGGGGAGGCGAGCCGGCGACAGGTCGACCTTTCCTGTCGGAGCTTTGCCCACTCACAAGTGCACGCGACAATCCAGAACAGTTATCGACGCGGGCACATTTCCTATGTACTGTAGGACAAAACTACTGCACGTCAAGACGAAAAGCCAGATTTTTCCCCATTCTTGTCGCCTTGGGGCGGGGTTCGCCGCAACGGCGGTGACGGGGACGTTTCGCCCTGGGGACGCGTTCAGGCAAGAGAGTGGAACGGGCGTTTCTCGGCCGCGTGCAAGGCGCCCGTCCCTAAACGGGTTCTTTCTGGACACTTTGTAGGCGTCTGTTCAATCGGGTTCTGCACAGGTGGTGAATGTGAACGGTCAGTCGCTTTCCGGACAGGCCCGTTCTTTGCCGGCAACCTCGACTTTGGCCACGCCGGCCATCCCCGACAATCCGTGAGAAACACATCCGGTATCAAAGCTGAGGAAGTCTTTGTGGGCGGGCTAGACCAACTGGACGTAGATCACATTCTTCCCCAATCGTGGTTCGCACATTGGTCGCTTGAGGACGACAGCGCTGTTTCTTCTACAGAGGCATCGGATGTCGAGCTGATTATAAGGGCAGGCCTTTCTCTAAACGACCGCCAACGCGTGATCGGAGAACGTCAACCTTGCTGCGGAGAGACAGGTTAGAGTGTTAGAGAGGCACGAGCGCTACAAAAAGCAATTGAAGACGTACCTAGAGGATCGGGATCTGAAACCAGAATTTGAGCGAGATTTTATTGATGTCCGATTCTCAATCGCTCGTCGGCAGTTTTTTGGAGAACTAAAAGTTAGTGGCCCTCCTTCAATAACGGAGTCTTTCCGGATGGCGGTTGGACAGCTGCTGGACTATCGCCATAGTTATTTCCGCGAACAATCGGCAGCGATCATGTTTCTTGATTGTCAAGTTCCCTTGGAGAAACTCGATCTTGCAACCAAGTTGGGAATCGCGGTCGTTTGTTACCTCGGCGGGAGCTTCTCCTTGTGCAATCCGAAGGTGCATCCACAACTGATGAGCATTTTCCCCACGATTTCCAGCGCTTCAGATATCGCAACTGCTGCTATTAATGGTCACTAGGGTTTCGGCTCGAAATGCAAAGCAGTAAATAAGGAATGATAACGTCCTTTATCATTCACTACCGGCTTTGACAAGCTGAAACAAGCCGCTGAGTCACTTGTCCGTGATGCCGACTTCCTGTCAAGTTGGAAACTTGAGACCTTAGGAGGCTTACTCCGCGTGGTTCCACCTCATCCGATAAATCTGAGTCACACTGGTATCACTCATAGTCGCGACGTGGCCATCCTGCGTGACCGACAGGAAGTCCTGCGCTCCATTCACTAATGGGCTCAAGCTCGTAAAGTTTGCGTACAGCTCCCACTTGCCCTCTGGTACGGTTAGCCGGTAGATCCCGGTTGGCTCGCCGGTGGCTACTTCGGCAGGGCCGCGCATTACGTAAATGGACTTGGAATTCGGCGCCCACACAAAGAATCCCCAGTCGTGTTCGAAGATCTTCAATCGCACCCATTGCTTGGTCTTCACGGAATAGACCGCCAGACTCTTTGGTGGGTTCTGAATTGCCGCCAGGTACTGCCCGTCCGGCGACCACTGCGGCGCATAGTAACCATCCGATCCCGGCATGTTCGACACCTTGCCGGTCGCCAAGTCTAGAATTCGAATGCGAAAATGTCCCGCGATTGGGTAGTCGTTAAAGTAGATCGCTTTCCCATCCGGCGACCAGCTCGGCAGCACTTCCTGGAAGCCCTCAGACGTCAGCTTCTCCGGAGTCCCACCATCTACGCTGACTCGATAAAGCTCATTCCAGTCGCTATAGGCGATCCACCGGCTGTCCGGGGACCACGTGGGCATTTGCGATAAACTGTTGGTGAGCTGCAGCTTATCGCTGCCATCGAGCCTGCACCGCCACAAGTAACCTCGCGGATAATCTGAATACACCATCCATTTGCGGTCCGGTGAGATCACGACCTGCGCGGCCGCCAACCCTCCCAGATACGGTACAAACCGCTTTTCCTTCTCGTCATAGAAATGCATGGCTCCCTGGGCGGTGCGTCCCACGACGAACAATCCGTCACCGTCCCGGCTCGGCGCCGTCGCGATCACTTCGGGTTGCTCCGGCGTCAGCCGCACTGCATACGGCTTGCGCCAGACGTGCGACCATGGCTCGATATATTCGTAAATATTATTAGACCCATCTCTGGATGAGTCAAAAATAAAATGCTTCCCGCCCATTGTCCACATTCCGGCGTATACGTCGGAGTCTGGTGGCCAATGCTCAGGCAGCGCGAGTACATGAGGATTGCTCCCATCTACGTCGAGCTCCCAGATCCTCGTAATATCGTCCTCCAGCGTGCCTCGCGAGATGGTTACACGAATTCTCTTAGAGTCC
Organism: Candidatus Korobacteraceae bacterium; assembly: GCA_050014935.1. Classification (GTDB taxonomy): domain Bacteria; phylum Acidobacteriota; class Terriglobia; order Terriglobales; family Acidobacteriaceae; genus Bog-257. Next base: position 60,342 of record JBEKCJ010000021.1, on the reverse strand, counting down.
GGAGAAAAGGAAGGATTGCCCGGCACCATATGGTGCGTGTCCCAAATCTTCTTCACGTTTTTCCCGTCGGCATCGCAAACGTAGACCGATTCCTTTTCGTTGAACGCAATCAGCTTCCCATCCGGGGAGTAGCTCGCTCCGCGCGCCGTCACATTTCCCAGCCGCTTCGCTGCGCCTCCCAACACCGGCATAGTCCACAGTGTTCCTCGCTGGGTCTCATCGTTCAGGTCACTCTGCAAGAGCAGGAACTCAGAGCCGTCGGGTGAAATATCGAGAATGCTCATAGTGCCGATCGCGGCGCGCAAAGGCACCGCCTCGCCGCCCTTGACGGACATTTCGAAAGGAGCCTGCCCGCTGACGAAATAAATGCGTGATCCGTCGGTAAAGATCGAGGGGCCTTTGCTGTCGTTCGAAAACGTCAGCTGCTCCATCGGCAATGGCGCAAACTCGGAGGGCCGACTGCGCCCGGTGAGCGCAATCCACGCCACTACGGCGCAGACCACCATGGCCGCGACAATCCCAATCCACTTCCTCGGCCGTCTTTCTTTTGACGACTCCGCCGGCCGTTCTATCTCCTTCTTCGCCAGGCGGCGCAAATCCACCATCAACTCCCGCGTTGTCTGATAGCGGTCCTCCCGATCCTTCTCCAGAGTCTTCGAAACAATTCGTTGCAGTTCCTCACTGACCTGAACATTCAACTCGCGAATCGGCTTCGGATCTTTGTGCAGAATCGCGGCAAGAATCGTGACCGCAGATTCTCCCGGGAATGCTCGCTTGCCGGTGGCCATCTCGTAGAGCACAACGCCAAACGAAAAAATGTCGCTCCGCGAGTCGACATCCTTATCCTGCGCCTGTTCCGGCGACATGTACGCAACGGTTCCGACAATGGCGCCTCGTCCGGTGATCGAAACTGACATGGTCGGCGCTTCGCCCTTCGCCGCACCGTCCATCATCACCCGTTTCGCCAGACCAAAGTCGGCCAGCTTCACCTCACCTCGGCTGGTTATAAAGATGTTGGACGGCTTGATGTCGCGGTGGACGATCCCGTGTTCGTGCGCAGCCTCCAGGGCCGCGGCAACCTGTAGCGCATAGTCGAGCAGCACATCGAGCGGCAGCGGACGCGCCCCCATCTTCTCCTGGAGGGTCACGCCTTCCAGCAGTTCCATGGCGATGAAGGTCTGGCCGTCCTGCTCGCCGATGTCATAAACCGTGCAGATATTGTGGTGATTTAGCGCGGATGCCGCCTGTGCCTCGCGCTCAAACCGCGCCAGCGCGTGAGCATCCTGCCGTCCTTCAGGTGGAAGAAACTTGAGGGCGACTAAACGTCCCAGCCGGGTGTCCTCGGCCTTATACACCACTCCCATTCCCCCCGCGCCGAGCTTCTCGATAATGCGGTATCGAGATGTCGTCATCGGGCTGTGGGCGGCGTCCGTGGCTTCTCCAATCTGGGCGTATCTTAGGGTTATCAATCCGTGCAAGTCAATCGAGAGAATCTAGGGTTTGCCGAGCCCCACGGTTGACCAATCTTCACCATTGGTTTGGTTTTCTCTGGTGTTTAATGCACTACCGGCCGAGTTGCAACTCCTCGCGAGAAGTCCGGTCTTGCAATTTGGACCATCTAGGGCAAGGCTTCAAGGCCTCTTTAAGCTGCAAATCGCAATGAATGATAAAGGACGCTATCGCCAATTTTGCACGACGTAGGGCGCCCACCGCGTTTTTCAGGCAGTGTCGCTTGCGACTGAGATCTCGAAGCGGTCATTGACCGCGTCCTGCAGTTTCTGTTTACTGCCGATGTATCGCTCCGTTGTCTGGACAGAAGCGTGACCGAGCAGAAATCGAATCTGTTCCAGTTCGCCGCTGCAATCATGGCACAGGCGGGCGCAGGTGCGACGAAGGTCGTGGGGCGCCAGGTTGGGAATGCCGGCCTGCCGGGCACATCGCTTGACCGCATACCAGACCACGTTCGCGGTCACTCCGGTCTCCTGTCGCTTTCCCGCTTTCGAAACCCTTCTGAACACTCGTCCCTCGGTAACTCCCGAATGCGAGAGCCATGCATCCAGCAATTGTTTGGACCATGACGGCACCGGCACTGTTCGCAGCCGTCTTCCCTTACCGATCAAATCGACGATACCAGAGCCATCCACCGAAGCACTCGATTCTCTTTCAGGTATCGCGCTACTTCGTCCGTCAGAGACAAGAGCAAGTTGGCAATGTTGTCCATTGGCTGTCGCCTCGATAATTGGTCGATGCGGAGTGCCCATAATAGCGTAAGGAAAACTGCCGGCTGAGCTGTCTTCTGACATTCCTTCTCTGGCTGGTTACTGCCGGTGCCCGCCCCCACCCGGCACGAAATCGTACTGGAGAGGCCGCACAGCTTGGAGGCAAAGAACTTATTGACCATCGGTGTCACAGGTGGTATGTTCCCGGCCAGAGGGTCAGAGTGCGATACGCCGGCGACACAACAGCCGAACCGCTGAGCAGACATTACGCCATCATCTACATTCGCGTGTCGTCTGAGCGTCAGGTAGAGAACGCTAGCCTGGAGACACAGGAACGCGCCTGTAAGGATTTCTGCGCGCGACAAGGTTGGAACGTATTAACCGTTTTTCGTGAGGAAGGCGAAAGTGCAAAAACTGCGAATCGAACGCAATTGCAGGACGCGCTTCGATACTGCCGAGAACATAAGCCCCGCCCTGCCTACTTCGTCGTGTACGCCGTTGACCGCTTCGCCCGTAATGGGGAAGACCATGATGCACTTAGGCGACTCCTGGCGAATTGGGACATCAAGTTGCGCTCCGCGACCCAGCCTATCGGCGAGCGTCCGATGGAACGCTACATGGAACGCATCCTCTCTGGGCAGGCGGAGTTCGACAATGCGCTACGAAAGGAAAGAACCCTTGGCGGAATGGAAACGCGGCTGACGCAGGGTAGTTGGACGTTTAAAGCACCCCTTGGCTACCTAAACGTAAAGAAAGGCACCGTGAAGACGATCATTCCTGACCCAGACCGCGCCCGATTCATTCGAGAGGCGTTTGAGCGTTATGCAACAGGTCTGCACAAGCGACAGGCAGTCCTGGAATGGATCAACGACAAGGGACTGCGGACGTGGCAAGGAAAACGGTTGAGCACGGAGACATTTCGCAGGATGCTCATTAATCCGCTTTATGCGGGACGCATCGTGGTGCAGGGGGCGCGAGATGGCGCGGGGCAGGATTGGCGAATTGTTGAGAAAGGCAGCTTCCAGCCTATCGTCGCAGCCGAACTCTTCGACAAGGTGCAGCTCCTGGTATCCGGGAGACGTCCTTTGGTAGCTCCCCGCAGACGTGCCAATTCAGATTTTCCTTTGCGGCATTTCGTTCGATGCGGCTCTTGCGACAAACCGCTGACGGGCAGCAAATCCACCAGTCACACGGGCCAGAAATACGCTTACTATCACTGCCAGCACAAGAAATGCTCCTCTCAGGTACGGGTCTCGAATGAACGTCTGGAGTTGGACTTCAAGGTGTATGTCCAGCAACTCAGGCCGAACCCTGAATACCTAAGACTCTTTAGGGAGAGCGTCATCGTTGCTTACGAGACCAAGTTCGCTGAGTCGCTGGAATTGCGAGAAAAGCTGGAGCGTGAACTCAGAGAGAAGCGCGAGTCCAAGCGCAAGCTCAATGAGGCTTTCATTTATCGCAATGCGATCGACGAGGGAGATTACCGTCAGATGAAAGAAGCCTTGGAGCAGGAGATCCTCACGCTCGAACTGAAAGTAAATGAGGCGCGGCAGGAAGAAATCGAAATCGACGAACTGCTGGATTTTGCCGAGAATCTACTACTGAATGCCGCCGGCGCATGGAACCAGAGCGGTCTTGAGCAGAAACAGCGTTTGCAGCAGGTTCTATTCCCAAAGGGACTGACGTATAAAGACGGGATTTATCGAACCAGTGCAACTAGTCCTATGTTCAATATGTTAGAGGCGAATGCGGGAGAAAAACGAGAGTTGGTAGCGCTACCGGGAATCGAACCCGGGTTTGAAGATTGAGAATCTTCCGTCCTAACCCCTAGACGATAGCGCCACTCTGGAAGGACACTGCATTATAACAAATCCCCTGTATTGATCAGGGTTCCACACCGTGAATGCGCTACCGTGATTGGATCATGCTTTTGCCGATTGCTACCCTCTGTAAAAAAGGTAGGCACGGCCAACGTATCGTGATGTGGCTGATTGCAAAACAACGGCGTCCAGGCGTCATTCTCAATACCCTTGAGCTTACGACCGCACATGGCTATGTGCGGCGTAGCATTGCGCGCACCCTTCCGAAATGCTAGTGTCGTTCGACATCGAGTCAGGTTCAAGGCACGGCAATCTCTGGATTCCGGGAAAGAGGTTCGTATCCGGGGCAAGATTCAGCCATGAGACGATGGGCTACGATCGCGGTCGTGTTGTGCATCCTGCTTGGGTCGCGAGCAACTCAGGCTCAGCAGACACAATCCCCTCCCGCGCCGAATCCTGAAGCTGCGCAGGCCAAACCCGCTACGCCGCAAGAATCCTCTGCGGCCCAGGGCAATCCCGAGGTCAAGGTCTGGGTCAACACGAAGTCAGGGGTCTATCACTGTTCCGGCACGCATTGGTATGGGGCCACCAAGTCAGGTGAGTACATGAAACAATCTGAAGCACAGCAAAAGGGCTTTCGTCCTGCCTACTATCGGCCTTGCAAGTAGTACTTTTCCATTTAGTTTATGGACAAATGTTCCCCGTAGAACATTTTTGCTCACCTCCGACCGCTTTTTCGCAGAGGTTGACAACCCGGATTCCCCGTAGCACAATCTCACTTGTAGGCGAATAAAAAGCGAAAGTAATTCTTTCCGTCCGCTTCGCCCGCCCTGAGGTTCCTCATGTCGTCGGTCGCCGTCACTCCGCCAAAAGTGTCTTTCGGAAGCCCACGTTCCAGCCTGCGTTCCCGTATCGAGTCATCGCTCGGCGAGGGCCTGTCTTCCACCCTGCTGCTTCGCGAACGCGCTGCGCCTTTGACTGTCCCGACCGGGATCGCCACTCTCGACGCTCTTATCGGGGGCTTGCCGCGCGGCGCCCTCAGCGAGATTGCCGGACCAAGTTCTTCAGGACGCACGGGAGTAATGCTGGCGACACTCGCCGCCGCCACTCGCCGGGAGGAGGTGTGCGCGCTGGTAGATGCCAGCGATAGCTTTGACCCTGCTTCGGCGGCAGCGGCCGGCGTCAATCTGGAGCGGTTGTTGTGGGTGCGCTGCCACGAGCGACTCAAGCCCCAAGTCGCCAGCGTGAAATCCCGGTCTTCCACAAACGCTGGTTTTGCCTTTGGCGCGGCGCTGGAGCAGGTGCTGAAGGTGACTGACCTGCTTCTACAGGGAGGCGGCTTTGGGATAGTCGTGCTCGACCTCGGCGACATTCCTGTGGAAAGCGCACGACGCGTGCCCCTCACTTCATGGTTTCGCTTTCGCCGCGCGGTCGAGCCTACTGCGACCGTGCTGCTGTTGCTTGAACAGGAGCCATGTGCCAGGACCTGTGCTTCGCTGGTGCTGCGATTGCAGCCGGAGGCGATCTTCGCCTCCAATTCGACTACTTTTCTGGACCCAGACCAGCTCGGGCCAATATTGTCATCCCACAGTGTGGGATTAGCAGGTACTGGCCCGCATATCCCCAAAAGCAATGTTGTGAACCATGCCGCACTCTTACGTGGAATGCGTTTTCGCGCCAAGGCCGTACGCTCCTGGGCGCAGCGCAAACCGCCGCAATCGACTGGTATCAGTTTTGAACTACGCACTGCGTTGTGAAAAGCTGCATCGCGGGTTTGCGCCAATTATATGTTTGCCTGCATCTACGTTCCCGATTTCCCGGTGGAAGTCATGGTTCGCGCCGAGCCAGTGCTGCGCGATCGTGCGGTGGCCGTTCTGGAAGGCAGACCTCCTCAGGTGCGCGTAATTGCGCTGAACGAAAAAGCTCGCCTGCTGGGAATGGCAATCGGCATGACCAAATTGCAGGCGGCTGTTTTCGTGGAGACTTCACCGTCGGGGACTGCGAAGGCGCAAGTACCACAGGGTGGTAGTAAGCGCACGGATACTACGTCGCATTCCAAGCTGGCTATCTTGCGCCAATGCTCGCTTCAGCAGGAGATTTCGGCCCACGCCGCGCTGCTCGATGTTGCCCACGCTTTTACTCCACGCGTGGAAGACACCGCTCCGGACACGCTGCTGCTCGATCTTGAGGGGCTGGATCGCCTCCATGGTGCGCCTGCAAAGATGGCCAGCGAACTGACGGCGCGTGTGATGGCAGTCGGAATGGAAGCGAACATCGCGGTGGCTGCTAATCCAGATGCCGCCCTGCACGCAGCACAGGGATTCCACGGGACGACGGTTATCCCCGGCGGTAAGGAAGCCAAGCGATTGGGAGGGTTGCCATTGCAGGTGTTGCTGAAGGGGTTCGAAATGCCTGCACAGAAAAAGGCTGCTGGAAAAGCGTCCCAGCGCGGGCGGGAAAAGCTACGGGAGCAGATGCTGGACACGTTGAAACGTTGGGGAGTCTGCGATTTTCGCACCTTGGCGCTGTTGCCGGAGCATGCCTTGGTTTCGCGCCTGGGCGAAGCCGGGGCGCAGTTGCGGCGGCTGGCCCGTGGAGAGGGCATGCGTACCCTCGTGCTGTGCGCGCCGCCATCGCACTTTGAGGAGGCGATGGAACTGGAGTGTTCGGTTGAAACCATCGAGTCTCTATCGTTCCTACTGAACCGGCTTTTGGAGCAATTGTGCGCACGACTGGAGGCCAGGGCACTGGCAGCACACGAGCTGCATCTGCGTTTGCAATTGGAGCGACGGACCGGCGACGAAGAAACCACCACCGTCGAGAACCGCGTTGGCCCTTTTTTTTGCTCCCACAATGTGGCATATAAACAAATAGTGGAGCGCGTTTTGCGGCTGCCGGTTTCGATGCGCGATAGCAAAGTGTTTCTGAAACTGCTGCAATTGGAGTTGGCGGCCCATCCGCCGGGCGCTCCGGTCAAAAAAATATGGCTCCTGGCCGTGCCGGCGCCGCCGCGGTCAGCGCAGTGTGGGCTGTTTTTGCCGGCCACACCTGGTGCGGAGAGGCTGGAGATCACACTGGCCCGCATCAGCGCGTTGGTTGGCGAACGGAGGGCAGGCATTGCCCGGTTGCTCGATAGCCATCGGCCAGAGAGTTTTCGCGTCGACCGTTTTGCGGTCCCGGCAGACCATCCAAAAACAATATTGAGTCCCACAATGTGGAATGTAAATAATCATCCTCCCTTGGCCATGAGGCTTTTTCGTCCGCCATGCTGTCTTCGTGTCTGTTTGGTGAATGGGCGGCCTGACCGACTCGCCACAGAGACAAAACAGACAGATCGTGAAGCGCTGCAAGGACAGGTAGTGTGGTCAGCAGGGCCCTGGCAATCGTCGGGCGACTGGTGGGCGGAAAACGCAAAACTGGATAACGCGAGGGCTGGGCAGACCGGTCCGTGGGAGCGCGAAGAATGGGACATAGCGCTGGCCCGCGCCAGCAATAATGGCGCAAAAGGCGAAGGCGGCAATGTGGCGCTCTATCGCATTTATCGCGACCTCGCGACCGGTCAGTGGTTTGCTGACGCCAGCTACGACTGAAGATTGGCTGGTTACGGTACGGCTGAAAGGGCTGCGGAAAAGTTGGGAGCAGAGCATTGTGCCGCCGGCCAAAGCCGGCTCGGGAAGGAAAATAAGGGGCTTATCGGCACGACTGAAGTCGTGCCCTGACACCAAGCTTTCGGAAGCGGACTTTTGAGTAACTGACAACCGATGTACATCGAACTGCACTCCCGTTCCGCATTCAGCTTTCTTGAAGGGGCTTCGGTTCCCGAGGCACTGGCCGAAGTCTGCGCCCAACACCAGATGCCAGCGATGGCTTTGCTCGATCGCGATGGGGTTTATGGCGCACCGCGTTTTTATCTTGCTGCGCAAAAGCTGAAGGTAAAGGCGCATATCGGGGCGGAGATCACTTCGCTGCTGGCCTGTCCGCAGTTAGGCAAGCGGAACATCCCACGCCTTCCCCTGCTCTGCGCTTCGCGCGAGGGCTACCAAAACCTCTGCCGGTTAATTACCCGTACCAAGTTGCGGGCCCCAAAATATCCGGTTTCTATACCACGGAGTAGGAGTACCACAGACAACGAATCGGACGTGTTGCAATCGCAGGCGATCGCTTCGGGAGACGATCTCTCGGAATATGCTGAAGACCTGATTTGCCTGACCGGCGGCGATGAGGGTCCGCTGGCCAGTGCATTGCTCAACGGCGGTCTGGAGGCAGGTCACAAGCTCCTTGAACAGCTGGTCGCGATCTATGGCAGCAGAAATGTCTATGTGGAGTTGCAGCGCCACTACAATCGCGCGCAGGAGGCGCGCAATCAGGCTGCAATTGAACTGGCACGCAGCCTGCATTTGCCGCTGCTGGCAACCCAGGGCGTGCAATATGCCAAGCCGGAAGAGCGGCAGATCCTGGATGTTTTCACCTGTATTCGTAATCACCACACGCTCGACACTGCCGGACGTCTGCTGGCGTGTAACAGCCAGCGCTATCTAAAATCACCCGCGGAGATGCTGCGCTTGTTTGCCGACTTGCCCGAGGCCACGGCGAATACGGTTGAGCTTTCGTCGCGCCTCGGCTTCACGCTCAATGAACTGGGCTATAAATTTCCGCGATATCCCGTCTCCGAGGGCGAAACCATGGACACGTTCCTGCGGGCGCGCACCATGGAAGGCGCTCGCGATCGCTACCTGCGTCCCGGCCAAGGTGAGTTGTGGCAGCGTGCGCAACGCCAGATCGAACGCGAACTCGCGCTGATCGAAAAGCTCCATCTAGCGGGCTACTTTCTTATTGTGTGGGACATCGTTCGCTACTGCCGCGACCAGGGAATTCTGGTGCAGGGGCGCGGCTCGGCGGCCAACAGCGCGGTCTGTTACTCGCTGGGCATCACTGCGGTCGATCCGGTCGGCATGGACTTGCTGTTCGAGCGCTTTTTGTCAGAGGAACGCGGCGAGTGGCCGGATATCGATCTCGATCTGCCCAGCGGCGACCAGCGCGAGCGCGCCATCCAGTATGTCTACCAGCGCTATGGCAAGCTGGGCGCCGCGATGACGGCCAACGTCATTACGTATCGCGGTCGTTCGGCGGCGCGCGAGGTCGGCAAGGCTCTCACCTTCGATGGCGAGACCCTCGATCGCCTGGCAGCTCTGGTGAGCTCCTGGGAGTACAAGGATCCCGGCGACACTTTGGAGCGTCAGTTTCGCGAGGCCGGATTCGACCTGCGGCATCCACGCATTCGCAAGTTCTTTGAGCTGTGTGTGGCCGTGCAGGACCTGCCGCGCCATTTGGGACAGCACTCCGGCGGCATGGTCATTTGCCAGGGGCAACTAGACTCCATTGTTCCGCTGGAGCCAGCTACCATGCCCGGCCGCGTGGTGGTGCAATGGGACAAGGAGGATTGCGCCGACCTGGGCATCGTCAAGGTTGACTTGCTGGGATTGGGGATGATGGCCGCGCTGGAAGAGTCCATCGCGCTCATCCGCAATCATTATCGGGAAGAGGTCGATCTGGCGAAGCTGCCGGCTGATGATCCCACAGTGTATGACGCCTTGCAGAAGGCCGACACTGTGGGCATGTTTCAGATTGAGAGCCGGGCGCAGATGTCGTGCCTTCCCCGGCTGCATCCCACGCACTTCTACGACATTGTGGTACAAGTCGCCATCATCCGTCCCGGCCCGATCGTGGGGCAGATGGTGAATCCCTTTCTGATGCGGCGGCAGGGGAGGCAAGCCGTTGTCTATCCGCATCCCTCGCTAGAGCCGGTGCTGGCGCGTACCTTGGGGGTGCCGCTTTTCCAGGAGCAACTGCTGCGCATGGCGATGATCACTGCCGGATTCAGCGGCGGCGAAGCGGAAGAACTGCGGCGGGCGTTCGGCTTTAAACGCAGCGAGCGGCGAATGGGCGATATCGAAGTCAAACTGCGCGAAGGCATGCAACGCAATGGCATCCCGCCCGAGGCGCAGGAGCAGATCATCCTCTCCATCACTTCCTTTGCACTATATGGATTTCCTGAGTCGCACGCCGCCAGCTTTGCGCTGATCGCCTACGCCAGCGCTTATCTCAAGTGCCATTATCTGGCGGCGTTTACCGCGGCCCTGCTCAACAATCAGCCGATGGGGTTCTATAGTCCTGCAACCATTGTAAAAGATGCGCAGCGTCATGGGCTGCGGGTAAAGCCGGTGGATATAACCTGTTCTGACTGGCTGTGCACCCTGGAGCCGGAAGAGAGTACCACGATGTGGGATGGCCTTGAAGGGGCGCGGCTTAAGCCGCGCCGTTTAGAAAGCAACCCGTTCCGCCGCGGGCAGTCTATCGGCGCGCCTAAAGGCACGCCCCTTAAAAACCATAATTGTGAGCAGCGTTTCGGGCTGCGCATGGGATTTCGTTATGCCAGGGGATTACGCGAAGAGACGGCGCAGGCCATCCTGCGCGCGCGCAGTCAGCAGGCCTTCGAGTCGATTGCCGATCTGGCATACCGCGTTCCCGAGTTGCGCCGCAATGAGCTGGTGTTGCTGGCCTCGATTGGAGCGTTGAATTCGATTGGATGGAAGGACGAGAAAAAACAGATCCCTCGCGGCCTGAAGGCCACTCGGGATGACAAAAGTAAAATAAGTTTTTACGAAATCGAGGTGCCGCAGGGGCTAAAGCCCGGAATCAGGACGGCGCATCACGGCACGGCTAAAAGCCGTGCCCTTTCAAAACAGCTTCCTGAGACAGTTTCCAGCAAAGCAGCAACTAAGCAGCTTTTGCATCGGCGCGATGCCCTGTGGCAGGTGGAGCGCGCCGCACGATTTGCCGGCCCGCTGCTGGAGGGCATTTCGGAAAGCGATGAAGCATCGCCGCTCGCAGTGATGACCCCCGAGGAGCGACTGGTGGCCGACTTCCATGGCACTGGACTTACGGTTGGTCCGCATCCCATGGCTTATCGTCGGGCCGATCTGCGGCGGGCCGGTGTGCTCTCGGCGCACGAGCTGACGCAGGTTCCGCACGGCCGGTATGTGCGGACGGCGGGATGCATCATTGCGCGGCAAAGGCCGGGCACGGCGAAGGGATTCGTCTTCCTCAGCCTGGAAGACGAAACCGGCATTGGCAATGCGATCATCTCGCCTGACATTCTTGAGCGAAACCGCCTGGTGATTTTGTCGGAGAAATTCTTATTGCTGGAGGGCGAACTGCAAAACCAGGAAGGCGTGATCTCGGTGCGCGTGGAGCGAGTTGCGCCCATGCGCGAAGCGAATTGTCCGACGTCGAGCGGCGATTGCGGAGTGCGAATGGTTTGCGGGGCGCGCCAATGATCGATATAAGACACCTGATGCACGCACGAGACGGTGCAGTGCGGGGCACAACTCTTTTCCGTCAGGAACTCGCGACGTATGTCGGCAACCGAATACTGCTCCAGCGGTGTGCCCGGATAACCGCGCTGCTGTGAGCAATAGTGCACCAGTCCGTCTTCGCAGATGTAGAGATAACGCGCGCCGGCGCGGCAACGCCAATCGTTGGGCTTGCCGTCAGCAATGTTGTCCTGAAACCAGTTGAAGCGGGAATAGTGCCGCTTGGCCAGGTTCTTCATCTTGCGAAACACTTCGCGCTCGAACTCGCCCAAAGGTTTCAACTGGCCATCGCCATCGTGGATGATGCCAATGGTTGTAGTGAATCCCAATTGCACGGCGCGGCGTCCCACCACCAGCGCATCATGCGGATTGTGGATGCCTCCGCCGACAACCGAATTAATGTTGACGTGAAAGTCGGCGTGCTCCGCCAGCAGTTGCAGCTTCTTGTCGAGCACCTTCAGCGACTTCTTGGAAACCTCGTCGGGCATGACGTTATCGATACTGATTTGCAGATGGTCGAGCCCGGCGCGGTTCAGCCGCTGAATGCGGTCCGCGGTCAGCAGGTAGCCGTTGGTGATCAGGCCGGCGAGAATGGGATACTCGCGCATGTGGGCGATGATCTCATCGAGCTCGGGATGCAGAAGGGGCTCGCCGCCGCTGATGGTCACGATCGATGTGCCCAGTCGCGCCAGGTGATCAATGCGGCGCTTCATGGTGTCAAGCGGGACGGGCTTGGAGAAATCGTCGTATTCGTTGCAATACTCGCAGGAAAGATTGCAGCGGCGAATGGGGATGATGTGCGCCATAATCGGGTGGTCGGTCGAGGCCAGCCCTTTGGCGATCATCTTGATTTCGCGTGCCCGGCGTTTGTAGGCTAAGATCCGCCGATGTCTTTCTGGTGACGATTTCTGCATACGTATAGCTGGCATCTATTACAACACACCCACTTTCCGGGATGTGAAGTACTCAGCTGCGTGTGGGGAATTTTGGCAGCTGAGTGGCATCTGGATACATTTAGACAGGCGCGCAATTCCACGCCGGGCTATGTTTTCCGTCGCTGCCAACCCGACTCAATCGCGGCTGGTCTATAATAGAGGATTCAGCTAACCCATCTGGAGTTTCCAAAGACATGCTTCGATTTCTGCAAAAGCCTGGGCCCCTTAAGAAAATCATCCTGGGCGGAATCCTGGTCGTCATCTGCGTGATGATGGTCATCACACTCGTTCCCGGCGGCCTCTTCGGCGATTACTTCAGCAGCGGCATCACCGCGGAAGGGGTATTGGCCAAAGTGGGCGATCAGGAAGTGGGCATCCAGCAAGTGGAGCAGCAGGCCCGTCTGATCGGCAAGCAACAGTTCAAAGGTAATGTTCCCGAACAGCTGATGCCTTATCTGATGCAACGCGCGGCGCAAGGCATCATCACGGAGAAGGCGATTGTCTACGAGGCGGACAAGATGGGTCTCGGGGTGAGCGATGACGAACTCCGCGACTATCTTCACCAGGGCCAGTTTGGCCAGGTGATTTTTCCCAATGGCAACTTTGTCGGACAGCCGGCTTATGAACAGTTCATCGAGAACCAGTTCAACATGAGCGTGCAGCAGTTCGAGCAGGAGGTCAAAGGTGAGATTGCGCAGCGCAAACTGTTGGCCGCGGTTGGGGGAGCGATAACGGTCAGCGACAAGGACATTGCCAAGGAAGTCAAGCAGGCCGGCACCAAGGTGAAGTTCGAGTACGCCGTGCTGACGCTCGACGATGTGAGCAAAGAAGTCAAGCCGACGGAGGCGGAGCTGAAGGCCTTCTACGATCAGAACAAGCAAGCCTATGTGAACTCCATTCCCGGCAAAGTCAAGGCGAAATACATTCTGATCGACACCAACCAACTGGCCGAAAAGATTGAGGTCACGCCTGCGGAAGTGCAGCAGTACTACAAACAGCATGAGGATGACTATCGGTTGCCGGAGACGGTAACGGTCCGCCACATTTTGATCAAGGCGCCTACTCCGGACTCGAACGGTAAGGTCGACCAGAAAGCCGTAGACGCGGCGAAAGCTAAAGCTGATGACGTTGACAAGCAATTGAAAGCCGGAGCGAGCTTCGCCGATTTGGCCAAGAAATACTCCGACGATCCCGGAAGCGCAAAGGACGGCGGACTGTTGCCCCCGCTGACGCGCGGCCGGACGGTCCCGGAATTCGAGCAGGCGGCGTTTAATACTCCGGTTGGACAAACCACCGGCATTGTTCGCACCAATTATGGTTTCCACATTATTCACGTCGAGGCCAAGCAGGAGCCACGGCTGAAGCCTCTGGCTGAAGTGAAGATCGAGATTGAGCCGGTGCTCAAGAAACAGAAAGCTGCGGCCGAGGCGCAGAGCGTCGCCAGCGCCGTTCAGGCCCTGGCTCGCACTGAAGGATTGGACAAGGCTGCCGCCGCGAAGAATTTTAGCCTCACCACCACCGACATGGTTGCGCAAGCGGACCAACTGCCCGGTATTGGCGCTGCCCCTGAATTCATGGGCGCGCTGTTTGCCGCGAAGAAGAACGATCCGCCGGCGACGGCTGTTACTCCGGCAGGTTACGTGATCTATCAGGTTACGGAGATCCAGCCGGCTCAAACTCCAGGCTTCGAACAAGTGAAGGATAAGGTGGCAGAGCAGTTCAAGGCCCAGCGGGCGCAGGCACTGCTTGCGCAAAAAACCCAACAGCTTTCGGACCGCGCCCACGCCGATCATGACTTGGATAAGGCCGCCAAAGAAGTAGGCGCATCCGTGAAGACCAGCGATCTGGTGGACCGCAATGCGCAGGTCCCCGATCTGGGGCCGATGACCGGCCCAGCCGCTGTTGCCTTCACCATGAAGGCCGGCGAAATCAGCGGCGCGATTCAAGGCGGCCCCAATGGAGTCGTCCTGAAGATTGTTGAAATGCAGGAGCCAAGCCCCGACCAGATCAAGCAAGATTGGGACAAGGCGAAGCAGGCACTGCTGGAACAAAAGCAGCAGGAGTTCCAGAATCTCTACGTAGAAAATCTGCGCAATACGCTGGAAAAAGAGGGGAAGATCAAGATCAATAAGAAGGAAATGGATCGTCTGTCAACCTTGTCTTCTGAGGGTTCCTAACCATGGATTAGCGGCGAACTTCATGGCCAGCAGAAACGATCTGCTGGCCACATTTGTTTCCCGATCAGGCGTTTGGCCATTTAACCAGGCTCGATCCAGTCATAACTTGCCCCTATGCTTTCAGAGCGCTCATCTGGCATCCTGCTGCATCCCACTTCGCTTCCGGCGCGCGGAGGAATCGGCGATCTTGGTCCGGCCGCTTATGAATTTGTCGACTGGCTGGCCGCGGCCAAACAGACGCTTTGGCAGGTGCTGCCGCTGCAACCAGTGGGTAGCGGGGACTCGCCGTATTCCTGCACTTCCGCGTTTGCGGGCAACGTTTTGCTGATCAGCCTGGAGCGTCTGGCGGACCGCGGGCTGCTGGATCGCGAGCGTGTGGGAGCTCTCCCGGACGGCGATCTGCCGGTCGACTTCGAAAGCGTTCGCTTGCACAAGTTGCCGCTGCTCCGCCAAGCTGCCGTGAATTTTCTGGATTCAGCGGCGGATGCTGCCCGCGAGCGCTACGCTAATTTTTGCCGCGAGAGTGAATGGTGGCTGGAAGATTACGTATTGTTCAGCGTGCTGCGCGAAAAGTTCGGCGAGCTGCCCTGGAACGCCTGGCCGCGGGAAGTGGTTCGACGAGATCCAGAAACCGTCAGGCAGTTGCGGTCGGAGCTGCAAGAAGAACTGGAGCAGGAGCGTTTTCTACAGTTCGCATTTTTTGAGCAGTGGGGCGCACTGCGCGAGTACTGCGCCGCTCGCGGCATCCGCATCATCGGCGACGTGTCCATCTTCGTCAGCTATGACAGTGCCGATGTCTGGACGAATCCCGAATTGTTTCGCTTGAAGAAAGATCTCTCACCGGAAGTTGTTGCCGGAGTGCCGCCCGACGCGTTCAGCGAAACTGGGCAGCGCTGGGGCAACCCGATCTATGACTGGGAAGCGCTGCGGGCGCGGGGCTACGACTGGTGGATCGGGCGCATGCGTTGGGCCATCGACACCTACGACATTGTCCGTATCGACCACTTCCGCGGCTTTGAAGCGTATTGGGAAATTCCCGCGGATGAGCCAACCGCGGTCAACGGCCGTTGGGTCGCGGGACCCAGTGTGAGCCTGTTTCAGGCGCTGCAAAGAGACTTGGGCAAGTTGCCCTTCATTGCTGAAGACCTGGGATACATCACGCCCGCGGTACATGATCTCCGCATAACCCTCGCAATCCCTGGAATGAAGGTTTTGCAGTTTGGATTCGGTAACAAAGGCGCACATGTCTACTTGCCCCACAGCTATGAGCCTGACTGCGTCGTCTATACCGGTACCCACGACAATGACACCACGGTTGGCTGGTGGAATAGCGGCGCTACGAAGGAAGAAAAAAAGCTGGTAAAGACCTACATGGGGATCGGCAAAGATGGAGTGCATTGGGCATTTGTTCGTGCGGCCCTGACCTCGGTGGCCAATTCCTGTGTGATTCCCGTGCAGGATGTGCTCGGGCTCGACAGCGGCGCTCGCATGAACGTTCCTAGCGAAACTCATGGCAGTTGGACCTGGCGGTTGCGTGCCGGAGCGCTCACGCCTGAGCTGGCATCAAAAATGGCGGCGCTGGTCGAGATTACCGATCGCGACGTTTGCGTGAAGCGGCCTTCAATCGATGCCGAGCCAAGCGGCCGGGAAGCCGGCAAGGATTTCGCGGCATAACAACTTCGCGGCATAACAACAATGTTGGTCTGCGGACGGCCGCGGACCTCGGCTTTACTTAATGCCGGGGGGCGGCGAAAATAAAAGATTGCCCGGTTTTGCGGGCTGAATCTCGTACACTCTCGGCAAGCCAACGCACTCCTACCACGGTCCAGCACGAAAGGAATTTTATGGTTGCTACTGGTGAACTAATCCGGATGATGAACTATGTGGACGACATTGCGGCGACTCTGCGCCGCATCAATGCCAGCCTTTATCTGATTGCCCCCGACGAGAAGCGGCGCCTGGCCGAGTACATGCGTAAATCCGATCCAAATTTCATCGGCGTGGTCGAGCAGTTGGAAAAGGGGAGCATAGCCTGATGGCCGAGGTGCGCACCATCGCGGTTATCGGCGCGGGAATCATGGGCCGCGGCATTGCCCACGCCGCAGCGCTGGGCGGCTATCGCACCATCCTGGAAGACATTCTGCCGACGGCGCTGCGCAAGGCGGAGACCGAGATCCGCTCCAATCTGGATAAGGCCGTTGAGTTGGGAAAGGTCACCAAGACCGATGCCGACAAGGCGTTTGAGCGGCTGGAATATGCCTCTTCCGTCGAACAGGCGGCGCGCGAAGCCGATGTGGTGATCGAAGCTGTTCCCGAGGAGATGGAGTCGAAGATTGAGATCTTCACCCTGCTCGACAAGGTTTGCCGGCCAACCACCATTCTGGCTTCCAATACTTCCTCGCTCAGCGTCACGGAAATCGCGTCCGTGACCTACCGTGCTCCCAAATGCGTCGGTATGCATTTCTTCAATCCCGTGCACAAGATGAAGCTGTTGGAAGTTGTGCGCGCGCTGGAGACAGACGACGAAACCCTGGCTGCGGCAGTGGATATCGGCAAACACATGGGCAAAGAAGTCGTAGTCATCAAGGAGTCGCCGGGATTCATTACCAGCCGCATCAACGCCATGATTGGCAATGAAGCCTTCTATATGTTGCAGGAAGGTGTGGCTTCGGCGCAGGACATCGACAAAGCCTTGAAGCTGGGATTGAATCACCCCATGGGGCCGTTCGAGATGATCGATCTGGTCGGACTCGATACTCGCCTGCACATTCTGGAGTATCTGCATAAGTCGCTGGGCGAAAAGTTTCGTCCCGCGCCGCTGCTGGTGCAGTACGTGAAGGCCGGGCGCATTGGCCGCAAGTCCGGACACGGCGTGTACGAATATCCAGGACACGAACCCGGCCGTCCTGACGCGGCGAGTCAGCCAGCGACGAAAGCTGGAAAGGACAAGAAGCGTGTCGAATAGTTTGCAGGGACGGACAGCGGTGGTGTTTGGCGTGGCCAACAAGCGCAGCATTGCCTGGGCCATTGCGCAGCAGATGCAGCAGGCTGGGGCGCAACTCGCCATCACCTACCAGAACGAACGCCTGAAGCAGGAAGCTGCCGACATGATTGGGGAGCTGCCCAACGCGCAAGCCTTCCAGTGCGACGTCTCGCGCGACGAAGAGATCGCGCAACTCTTCACGCAGTTGAAAGGGCGCTACGGCAAGCTCGATGCGCTGGTGCACAGCATCGCCTACGCTCCCGGCGAGGACCTGAAAGGCGAATTCGCCGACACCAGCCGCGAGGGTTTTCGCATCGCGCTCGATACCAGCGCTTACTCGCTGGTGGCTCTGGCTCGCGCTGCCCGTCCGCTGATGACCGAGGGCGGAAGCATTATGACCATGACGTACTACGGCTCGGAAAGAGTTATCCCGCGCTACAACGTGATGGGAGTTGCCAAGGCTGCCCTGGAGGCGAGCGTTCGTTACCTGGCCTACGATCTGGGAAAGAACAACATTCGCGTCAATGCCATCTCCGCCGGGCCTATCAAGACGCTGGCGTCGCGCGGGATTTCCGGCTTCGGCGAGATGTTGAAGGAGCAGGCGGAACGCGCCCCGCTAAAGCGCAATGTGGATGTGAAGGAAGTCGCGACGACGGCGGTGTTTCTGGCCAGCGACGCGGGCAGCGGCATCACTGGCGAAACCATCTACGTGGACTGCGGCTACAACATCATGGGATTCTGAAGGCATTTGTCTGCGGTGCACACTCCGCGGCGCGCCGCCGGGAACAGCCGAGTCGGCGGCGGTATAGTATGAAAAACGGCCATTTCATTCGTTATCAAGTGCCTTAGCTCTTATTCCTAATTTCTTTTTCCAACACATTTCTTGATTGACGATGTCTTGGCCAGTCTGAGCCGATCCACTGACTTCCAGAATGGAAACCCAAGCAACGCGAGCGTCGCGCTGATCACGGATCAAGACGCGATTGCCGCCGTTCCCGTTTGTGAGGTAGTCACTCCAGCGTTGCCAAAAACCTTGTTCTCCGGTAGCGGAGCCCACGTATTGCATTCCGTCGTCAAATGTCAGGAGATAAACCCCCTTACGCTCTTTGAGCCGCACTTGCCAGGACGGATAGATGCTGCTCAGGTCCCCGAGGCGGCGGAATAGATTTATATAGAGAGGAAACGGCTCATCCTTGGCCTGCGCCCGAATTTCCTGAACGATTTTGTTTCTTAGATGCGCCCGCTGACGGAATGTGCGCTTTCCGTTTCCCCACTCGATAACGAGCTTTTCCTCATACTCCTGCATCCGACCGGAATGTTTTGTCTGGTGCAGGGCGCGACTCTCAGCGGGCAGATGCCCAAGCAGTGGATCATCATAGGGTCCATCAATCCGTGAGAGTTTCAAAACGTCCCACATCCCCACGAACAGGGTTTCGCCTTCCGGGCCAACAACAAACCCCGCAAGACTAGAGCCTTCTGGAAAGCGTTTTTTCCAGTTTTGGAAGTTTTGATAAGCTTCAAAATCCTTTGGCGCAGACTTCCACGCCTGATATAGCTGCCCTGGCCTCAGTCTCCTGTCCTCGTGTCGGAGCAAAAGAACCTTCTTAGGGTTGAAACCGGCTTCCTCTAAGAGCGTGTTAAATCTCAGCATGTGGCCCCCTCAGTCAATGGAACTATACCAATACAACTGAGTCCGGCTGACATTGCCGCAAGCGACGCTAGCGATACAATGATCTCATGCGTATTCTTTCTTCTATTGCCGTATTCATACTTGCCGTGGCCGCGGTTTCGGCGCAGACATCGCCAACCTTGCCGCCTCCCGCACCTGCCGATGTTGCCGCGCCGCCGGCTGATGCCCAGAAAACCGCTTCCGGCCTGGCGACGAAAGTTGTGAAGCCGGGCACCGGCAGCAATCACCCCGGCAAAGATGATGCCGTCACCATCGATTACACCATCTGGACGCCCGACGGGAAAATGCTGGACAGCTCGGTGGAGCGCGGCAAGCCGGCGACCCTGCTAGTGAAGCGAATGCTTCCCGGCATGAGCGAGGGTGTTCTGCTGATGGTGCCGGGCGAAACTCGCGTGATGTGGATTCCGCAGTCGCTCGCTTACAAAGGCCAGCAAGGCAAGCCGATAGGCACGCTCGTCTTCCAAGTGACGCTTGACGACATACCCACCCGCGCCCCCGCGGACGTGAAAAAGCCTCCTGCCGACGCCCAGCGGACCAAGAGCGGTCTTGCCTACGAGGTGTTGACGCCGGGCGAAGGCAGACGCCATCCCAAGAGCGTTGACGAGGTCACGGTGCACTACACTGGCTGGACTACCGACGGCAAAGTGTTCGACAGCTCGGTCATGCGCGGTCAACCGTCCAGCTTCCAGCTCAATAAAGTAATTCCCGGATGGACCGAGGGATTGCAGCTGATGGTCGAAGGCGAGAAGGCGCGTTTCTGGATTCCTGAGAACCTCGCATATCAGGGCAAACAGCCCCCGTTCGGCATGCTCGTCTTCGACATCGAGCTGATCCGAATTCGATAGCCGACGCCGGTGAGGCTTCGGTAAAGTGAGCCCTGTAAGGAGTTGAAGATGTTTTCCGCAAGATCGCTTGCCTGTCTGTTGCTGTGTGTTTGCGTCTTGTGTGCCATACACGCCTCCGCCCAGGACGAAGCACGGGAACACGCTCATCACCATGAAGCTACAGAACAGTTAGGCCAGGTTTCGTTCCCCATCTCGTGCGCGCCTGGTTCGCAGAAGGCCTTCGAGCATGGCATCGCCCAGCTCCATTCCTTCGAGTATGAAGAGGCGGAACAGCAGTTCATGGCGCTCGCGCAGAAAGATCCGGCGTGTGCCATGGCCCATTGGGGCATTGCGATGAGCTTGTATCACCAGATCTGGGAGCGGCCGCCGGACCCGGTTCTGAAGCGGGGTGAGCAGGAAATCGAGAAGGCGCAACAGCTCGGCGCGAAGACCGAGCGGGAGCGAGACTATATTGCGGCCCTGGCCTTGTTCTACGCCGACCCTGCCAAGAACGATTATCTGACGCGGGCCAAGGCCTACTCGGATGCGATGGGGAAGCTCTACCAGAAATATCCCACGGACGTGGAGGCAGGCGCGTTCTATGGTCTGTCATTGCTGGCGGCTGACCCGCCAAATGACCCGTCGCTCATGACTCGTAAGGAAGCGATTGCAGTGCTGGTCCCGCTGTTCGAGCAGCAGCCCGATCATCCCGGCCTGGCGCACTACATTATTCACGCCAGCGATAATCCTCAACTGGCGCCCAAGGGGCTGGCAGCGGCGCGCGCCTATGCGGGAATTGCCTCATCCTCAGCCCACGCCGTCCACATGCCCTCGCACATCTTTGCCCGCCTGGGACTCTGGCAGGAGGACATCCAGGCGAACCTGAAGTCGGTTGCCCTGACGAAACAATCGGGCGCGATGTACATGGGCGGACACGAACTGCACGCCATGCATTTTCTGCTTTATGCCTACTTGCAGACCGGCCAGGATGAAGCGGCCAGGCAGATCGTAAAGCAATCAAAACAGATCATAGCGGCGGCGCCCGCGGACAACAGCGATTCAGGAATGCTGCGGTATTACGGCTTTGCTGCCGCGCATTTCCCCGCCCTCTACGATCTGGAAATGCACAACTGGGCGGATGCGGCGGCGCTCCAGCCGGCGGCGAACGCATCGCCGGACTTGCAGCGAATCACCTGGTGGGCGCGGACGATAGCTTCGGCGCGCCTGGGCGATGTGGAAGCGACCCGTCGCAATGCGCACGGGTTCGACGAAGCCGAAGAGGCCACGCGCAAGACTAAAGACGCCTACGTTCTTGACGGGCCAAACTCATCGCGCGGGGAAGTGCATGCCTGGCTGGCCTTTGCCGAAAAGCAGAATGCGGAGGCGATTCGCCAGATGCGCCAGGTCGCGGACACGCAAGACAAGACAGGAAAAGCGGAAGTCGACATTCCGGCGCGCGAAATGCTGGCCGATATGCTGCTGGAACTCAAGCAGCCGCAGGAAGCCCTGGCGGAATATGAGAAGTCGATGAAGATCGACCCCAATCGCTTCAACGAACTGGCTGGCGCTGCGCAGGCTGCCGAGTTGGCCCATCAGCCGCAAAAAGCCAGCCTCTACTACGCGCAACTGTTGAAGAACTGCGACGACGGAAAGTACTCTGATCGCCCCGCATTACGCAGCGCCAAGACGGTGTTGGCAAAGAGCGGGCAATAGCGCCGCCGCAGCTCCAGCCCAGGTTCGCCGCTGCGCTCGTCAGTATCCGGATCCGGCGCGGCAAACCCAACCGAGGCCTGCACTCGGACTCTCTCACCCGGCTTTCCACTGGGCTGGATCGTGCCAGCTACTTGTTTTTTCCTGCACCTCTGCTAGCCTCAACTGCACAAAAGCGTCTGGAGGGTGGTCCGGCGTAATCGCGGCCGGATCGACTTCCGGCGCGCCATTCTGGGGGCGCAGTGGTTTCCTTCGATCAGGTAACGTATCCGTCCGCAAACCATGCGCTGCCGTTTCGCACGTTATGCGGCGAATATCGGGCTCGCCGCCCGGGTGATCTTGCCACCGCCGTTGCCAAACGCATCCTGAACGTCGACAGCCCGCCGGCGGACCTGCAATCCGTATGGACGGCGCTGGACAAGACGCTGGCCGCTTCCGAAGACGCCTATTCCGCGTTAGCGGCAATGAAAGACGTGCTGTCCACGGTGCGTCAGGAGCCAGGAGAAGCGGACGAGGCCTTCCGGCACCGAGTGGCGACGGGTTACGAAGAGAGCCGCAAAGCCGAGAAACAATGCCAGAGTTGCGACGCTCCGCTGAAACAGATTTTGCACGATATGCAAGCGACCGCCGTTTGCCTCTCCGGTGGCGGGATTCGTAGCGCCAGCTTTTCTCTCGGCGTGCTGCAAGGGCTGGCGCGCTTCAGCCGTCCCTGCGACTGGAAGCTCGGCGACAAAACCATCATGGATTCGCTGGATTACCTGTCCACGGTTTCCGGCGGAGGTTATATCGGAAGCTGGCTGATGGCATGGGCGCAACGCAGCCGCTATAGCGATGCGGTCAGCCAGTTAGCGACCTCCGCGCCCACTTCCGGCGATCCCGAGCCGGAACCGATCCGGCATCTGCGTGAATACACCAGCTATCTGACGCCCAAGTACGGCTTCACGCTGGACACCCTGACGCTGGGAGCCATTGTGGGCCGGAACATGATCCTCAATTGGCTGACGCTGGTGCCGGCGATCATCTGTCTGCTTTGTCTGCCTGAGTTTCTGTATCTCGTGTCGTATGGGCTGCCCTTTGCGATGCAGCGGGACACCAACTGGTATAAGCCAGTCATGTGGCTGGCCGTGCTATGTGTGACGGTTGCCTCGGTGTTTGCAGCCTGGCGGATGATCTGGCCTCCCTACGCCTCCAGATTCAAGGACTCAGAGAAGCAGGGCAGTACATCGTTGGAGCTCTGGCTGTTCGTGCTACCGCTCATGGTGGGCATTTGGCTGTTGGGAGAAGCCTGGGCATGGGCGGCCATCAATCCTATCCTGGCTAACAAAACGGGGGCGTTGAACCAGATCATGCCCCTCGCCAAGTGGCTATTTGTTTTTGCGCTGCTACCACCAATGTCCATTTCGCTGGTGCGGTTGCGGGTGCTCGTCGGCAATGACGGCAAGGAGCGTCCAACCCCGTTCCACAAGCATGATGGCAGCGGCCGAATAGCATGGCGACGCTTGCTCTGGTCTCTAATCGCGCCTCTTCTGGTGGCAGCCACCGCCGCGGTTCTGCTCTCCGTCTCGGCTGTATACCTGACCTCGAACAAGCACCTGATCGTCGCCCGCCTTGACGGACAGGTTCCCCATTTCTGGGTGAAGCGCTGGTTTGTGCTGGCGGTGGTGCCGCTGGTTTGGGCGGTGCTGACGGTCGCTTCCAGTCTGCTTTCCGGACTGCTGAGCAACATCGAGAGTGAAGAGGAGCGGGAGTGGTGGGCGCGTGCCGGAGGACTGCTTTTCGCCTGCGTACTGGCATGGGTCGCGTTCAACGGCATCGCCTATTTTGCCGATGAGACGCTTAAGTTCCTGTGGGCATCGCTTCTGGCTGCTATCGGCGTGGGGTCAGGATATCTGGGAAGTTTGGCCGGACTGAGCGCGGCTACCACTTCCGGCCTGAAGCGCGTAAAAATCGAACAACTCAGCAAGTGGCAACAATGGCTCTCCCGCCACAACTTGCTGCCGCCTTTCGCGTCAGGCGTTGCCCTGGTCTGCATCACCTTCGCGCTGGCGGCGCTTACCCGCGAAATCCGTCATAGCCTCTACGTATGGATGCGCGCCCAGCCGGCCTTCGCGGCCATTCTTCATCACCTGCTGAAGGCTTGGTTGGGAGGCGATAACGCGGTGCTGTACAGCCTCACCGTGAGCGCAATTGCCACGTCCATCGTCTTCCTTGGGGCCGCTGCCCTGGCCGTCATGGGAAATCTCTTCGTCAATGTCAATACCTTCTCGCTGCATGGCATGTACCGGATGCGCTTGACCCGCGCTTATCTTGGGGCCTCCAACTTTGCCCGCCATCCGGACGCTTTTACCAACTTCGACCCGGCCGACAATCTCTACCAAAACTCGATGCCCTGTAGTGCGGATGCACCGCTGCACGTGATTAACACCGCGCTGAATATGGTCGCAACCCAAAACCTGGCCTGGCAGCAGCGCAAGGCGGAGTCGTTCACCTTCAGCCCGGTGAGCTGCGGCAGTTGGAGGCTGGGCTACGTCCCGACCAGCGTATACGGTGGCAGCCGGGGCGTGCGCGTGGGAACTGCGATGGCGATCAGCGGCGCGGCCTTGAGTCCCAATATGGGTTACAACTCGTCGCCCCTGGTGACCCTGCTGATGACTTTTTTCAATACCCGCCTGGGATGGTGGCTGCCCAATCCGGCCTGGCCGGCCTTGCGCAACTGGGACCCGGAGAAAAAGAAAGCTCAGAACTTTCTGCGCAAGAACGGCCCGACTCTGGCCTTGAAACCGCTGTTGGATGAGGCCTTGGGCAATACCGACGACACCTATCAGTGGATCGAACTCTCCGATGGCGGCCACTTCGAAAATCTTGGCCTCTACGAGATGGTGCTGCGCCGCTGCCGCGCGATTGTGGTGGTGGATGCTGACGCCGATCCCGACCTCCAGTTCGACGACCTCGGCAATGCCATTCGCAAGATCGAGATTGATCTCGGTATTCCGATAACCTTTCCCGGATACCACCAGGGCGTGCCTATGAAGAAGGTCGTCGCAACCGGCAATATGTATTGCGTTGCTGGCAAAATCGGTTACGACTGTGTGGATGAAGGCGCGCAGAAGGGCGATCTCATCATCATCAAGCCGGTGCTGAATGGCACGGAACCGCCCGACATTCTGGCCTACCGCGCCAGCCATGAGGATTTTCCCCACGAAAGCACCGCCAATCAGTTTTTCAATGAGGCCCAGTTCGAGAGCTACCGCCATCTCGGTTCGTGGATGATTCACGCCATCACCAAGTGGCCTGACACGTCGGCCCACCGTTTCGAAATGGACGGATTCATGGCCTGCGTGAACACATATCGGCAGCAGGGAAGCAGTCCCAGTGCGCCATCATCGCCGCCCGCCTGATGCAATTCAGAGCCGGTGTACAACCGGGGCGGAGCGCGCCTTGAAGGCCAGCGCTTGGGGCTTTTCCCTCCGTATTTCTGTCTCCACGGAGAGTTCGAACGAGAATGCCCATTGCGGGGCCTGGGAGGGCCCTAGAATCGCCGCAAGGGTGGTCGGTAGTGTACAAAAGGTCGTCTGGAACGCTGGAGCCCGCCAGAAGGCCGCCAGACGCCAATGCTGCGTTTTCCCGATTTGGAACTGGATGCCAGACTCTCATCGGCATTAGCCGCTGAGAAACCCCTTGCGGAATTTATCTCAGCGGCTAATGCCGAACTTCTTAGTCCACGGATGGTTGAGCTGCCGCTAGGTACCGGCGATGCCCTTGTTCTGAAGGACCCTCACTACGACACGCCGGTTTTGCGCCTGGCCTTCAGCGGTCTTGTCACTGCCGACCTGCCGGCTTTCGCCCATAGCGCCGGGAGCCAACATATTGGTAAGCGGAATGTGACCCTGTTGCTGCAAGAAAGCGGCTACATTGTTGGCCCGCTCGTCGCTCAGCTTCTGATTCAGCGAAGCGCTGCCTACGGATGAGGCATAGCCTTTCACCTGAATCGTGTAGGCGGTAATGGTCTTGGCTTTTTCGGCCAGTTGCAGCAGCTGTGCGTTGTACTTCGGATCCAGCGCCACCTTGCCGTTAGCGAAGTAAACCGTCACCTCGTCGAGAATATTGTAGTCAGCCAGCTGACCAAAGCGCTTGTTCGCGGCCTCGATCATGGCTTTGTTGGCGTCAATCTTCGCCTGGGCCTCAGCCATCTGCTGTTGTTGCTCTTGCATCTCTTGCTGTTGCCGCGCCAGCGCTGCCTTCTGCGCAGCCAGCTCCTCTTGAGTCTGCTGCATCTGCTCCTTCGTTGGCTGTAAACCGGCCTGGATGGTTTGGGCGTCCTGAAGGTCATTGCCCTTGAACTTGATGGAACTCGCTACCAATTGGTTTTGCTGGTTGTACGAGCCCTCTACCTGGACTTGGAGACCGGGTATCAGTGCCGCCATCGACATCCCCTTGCGACGCGCCTTGAACATTCCCTGCACCTGGGCGACTTGCGTGCTGTCGGTCAGAAGAACGACGACCGTGGATGAATCCGGAGTCTGTATCGTCATAGTGTCTCCGCTGCGTCCGGTTATCAGTCCCTGAGCTTTAGCGGACTGAGCGGCTGCGCTGCCGCCAAATACCAGAAGGATTGCCAGTGACACTGTTGCGGCCAATGATATCGCTCTCAACCTGCTTCGCTTCATGATCTTCTCCTATTGTGCTTGCTACGCTTCGCAGCAGCGGATTTAGTAACAAATTAGAACTATTCCGAACAAGGTCATCACTTAAGCATAGAACTATACAAGGGTTCGAGGCTGTGACGATAGGATCTCATACGCGGGACCTGTTCGCTCGACACGATGCTTAGGCGGATTTGAGGATGAAAACTGTTGCTTGCGACAGTGGCTCTGTCCCGTTAGGATCAGAAATGGATACCCCACTTTCGAGGTAGATGCCGGCAGAATCTAATCACTCAAGGCGATAAGGTCAGCAATTACTTGTTGTACCGCCTCTGGTTGGAGACGATAATGTCAGTAGCTCCCCCAATTCAAAATCATTGTGATGGTCTCGGGGGGATTGCTGTGTCAGGTAGGTTATGCAAGAGAAGTCGGACGCGAGCGCTAGCCCTCGCGAAACCCGTGAGTTTGGGGTAACAAAGTGGCTGACCGCTGCCTTCTTGTTGACCGTCTGGACGCTTGCCGCGGCAGACTCGGCCAAACTCTTTGCCGCCGAATCGCCGCCCGCCAAGAACGTCCTGATTCTCTACAGCTTCTCCAAGCGTGACCTCCTGGATCCCCAGTCCCTGGAGGCAACCGTCCGTTCCCACGTCTCGGCGCCGGTAAATTTCTACGTCGAATACCTGGAAGCGCAGCGCTTCCAGAGCCAGGGCTACGAGAAGAGCCTGGGTGAGACCTTACGGCAAACCTACGCCAGGCAAAAACTGGATCTGGTCATCGTCGCCGTCTATCCGGCGCTTAAGTTTGCGATTGATTTCCGGAAGCAGATTTTCCCCGGAGTCCCCATCGTCTTCATGATGATCGTGCCGGAGAGACTACAAGGCCACGAGCTCTGGCCAGGGGTAACCGGAGTCACCCTGCGGGGAGATGTTCGCGGCACTCTGGATTTGGCCTTTCACCTCAACCCTGACACCAGAAATGTAGCCGTGGTCAGCGGAACCTCGGAATTCGAGAGCTACTGGGTGAAGGCGACGCAGCGGGAACTTCAGCTTCGCCCGGAGCAAGTGAATGAGATTGATCTGGTGGGACTTCCCCCCGATGAATTGCTGCGCCAGGTGTCGGCGCTTCCTCCACACACGGCGGTAATTTTCGAGCTGGTGCCGCAAGCGTCGCTACAACTCGCCATGAGCACAGAGGATATTCTTGAGGCGATTTCCCGGCAATTTCCCACCTACTGTATTCACAATATTTGTTTTGATCACGGAGCGATTGGCGGATCCTTTCCTGATTTGGAAGAGCAGGCGCAGAACGCAGGACTGCTCGCCGCCCGCGTTCTCTCCGGCGAAAACCCGGAAACGATTCCCGTGATACATGCTTCGCACGTCCTCCCGGAAGTCGACTGGCGAGAACTCCGGCGATGGAATATTCCGGCATCGGCGCTTCCGTCCGGCGCCATCGTACTGTACCGGGAGCCCACTGTATGGCAACAATACCGGAAGTACGTTATTGCCGGCGTTGTTCTGATTGTTGTCCAGACCTTGCTGATCATCGGATTGCTTTGGCAACGCCGGCGGAAACAAAAAGCTGAAGCCAGTTTGAGCGAGAGCGAAAAACGCTTCCGGGCCCTGGCGGCCACCACGCCGTCACTGCTCTGGATTTGCGATGCTGACGGCAACGTCACCTATCTCAGCGACCGACGGATCAATTTTACTGGCCGCGATGCTGAGGCTGGATTTGCCGACGCCTGGACCGCGTTTGTTCACCCGGACGACGTACAGAATGTGCTGACGGCAAATTCCCGGGCGCTGGAGCACCAACAGGGCGTTTCCAAGGAATACCGGCTTCGGCGGCGGGATGGTGTGTACCGCTGGATGTTGGATGTGGCCGTGCCGCGCCTGAATGCAGACGGCTCCTTTGCCGGCTTTATCGGCTCGGCCACCGACGTTACCGACCAAAAACTGGCGCAGGAAGCTCTCGAAAGAATGGGTGGCAAATTAATCGAGGCCCAGGAAAAGGAACGTAGCCGGATCGCCAGAGAGCTGCACGATGACATCTGCCAGAGGCTGGCGCTGCTCTCGCTGGAAGTGGAGCTGTTGAATCAGGGGTTCGAAGGGCCGGCGAAGGCCGGATT
The DNA here is from genome assembly GCA_050014935.1 of Candidatus Korobacteraceae bacterium. Taxonomy (GTDB): domain Bacteria; phylum Acidobacteriota; class Terriglobia; order Terriglobales; family Acidobacteriaceae; genus Bog-257. Next base: position 31,840 of record JBEKCJ010000021.1, on the reverse strand, counting down.
CGCGGAGATTCAACGACGCTGTACCGAGATCGCCAGCGATGTTCAGGCCTTGTCCCATCAACTGCACTCCTCCAAGCTGGATTATCTTGGCTTGGAAGCTGCTCTACGGAGTTGCTGTGAGGAGTTCTCCAGCAAGTATGACGTCGTCGTAGAATTCAAGCCGGAGAATGTTCCCGTTCGTCTGCCGGGAGACGTCTCCCTCTGCCTCTTCCGGGTTGCGCAAGAAGCGCTGCAAAATGCTATGAAATATAGCGGTGTGCACCAGTTTTCTGTGCACCTGCGGGCCACCGCGGAACAGATCCGTCTGGAGGTCAGCGATGCCGGGGTGGGCTTCAACGTGGAGACAGCAATGCGGAATGGAGGCTTGGGGCTAATCAGTATGCCGGAGCGTGTCCACTTGGTCAAAGGCGTCTTCACGGTTGAGTCGAAGGTGAATGCCGGTACCAGAATTGTCGCCACCATCCCGCTAATTGCCGAGACGCCTGCCTTGGAAACGGCGGCCGGGACTGCTTCAGCTAAGTGATTCAGTGATTCGGTGGAGGCCGATACATGGGTCGAATCCGTATTTTGATTGCCGACGATCATACAATGATCGCGACGGCGTTCCAGAAATTGCTGGAACCGCATTACGAGGTCGTGGGCTGTGTTGCCGACGGTCACGCCCTTCTGAAAGCGGCGCCGGAACTCAATCCGGATATCGTGCTCCTCGACGTGGCCATGCCGTTGTTGAACGGCATAGACGCGGCGCGCGAACTGCGCAGCAAGATGCCGCAGGTCAAACTTATTTTCCTGACCATGAATCCTGCCGCTGACATTGCCGCCGAAGCCTTTCGCATCGGGGCCTCTGCCTACTTGCTGAAAACCTCCAAGGCTTCCGAATTGTTACAGGCGGTCCACGCCGTGGTGAAGGGAAATTCGTATGTGACCCCGCAAATCAAACGGGCCATGGGCGAGCGCTTCATCCGCGACCCCAAAGCGCCGCGCCGCAAACAGCTCACGGCGCGGCAGCGCGAGGTTCTACAGATGGTCGCGGAAGGCCGGTCCATGATGGAGATCGCTGAGGTTTTGCAGATCACCCACCGCACCGTCCGCTTTCACAAGGCTAGAATCATGGAAGAGCTGGAAATCACTACCAACTCGGACCTGGTGAAGTACGCTATCAATCACGGAGTGATTTCCGCGGTGTAAGCACCGCGGCGCAGGGTCCCGGGCGAACCAACGCGCGCTTTCCCTACTGTCGCAAGCGACAGTAGCCAAGCGTCCTGGCCGGGACAACAATGGCATTCGCTCCTTGCGGGACGGTACTGCTAATGGATAATGGGAGGGCGGGTCGAGGCGTGATCGCCATCCCGGCAGTAAACATCTTTAAGGCCTCAATCGGAGAAGAGACAAATTATGTGCAAGAAATCGAAGCTCTTTAGAATCGCGATTCCAAGCTTGCTGGTCCTGGCGCTGATGATGATTGGCAGCATCCCCGGTTCCTCCAGAGACAAATACGAAAGCATCGACTGCACCGCTTGGGGCACCAGCACCCAACTGGGGCACAACATCGGCATCACAATTACGATCTATGAGTTTTCCACTCCCGAAGATCGAGAAGTCCTGGTACAAGCCTTCCAGAAGGGGCAGAACCAGGGGTTGGTCCTCGCCTTGCAAAAGATGAGGGCGGTTGGCCGCATCTCAATCCCCGGCACCCTGGGCTATGACGTCGCCTATATACGCATGGTTCCAACGCCGACGGGCCGCAAGATTACCTTCGCCACCAACCGCCCCGTCCGGTTTGGAGAGGCTTTCACCGACAGCCCGACCATGAGCTATAACCTTACCGCCGGTGAACTCGACCTCAATGACCAGGACAAGAGCAAGAGCACTGGCGTCCTGTACCCTGCTGCCCAGTTGATCATTAACAAGGACGGCGAGATGCAGCTCGATCTCAATCAGAACCCCTGGAGACTGGGCAACTTCCTCGACTGGAAGGGTACATCTGAGAATTAGTTCCCAGGGGACAATTCGATGGCTGAATTCTGCTTGGGGCAGGGCAGAACTTTCAGCAAGTTCTCTTTACCTGGGTTCGCCTCCCGCTGCGGGGGATGACTGCCCCAAGGTCTTTCTTAGATTCACGATTCCTAGTTCGTTATGAGGTGCTTCATGAAGATAGCCTTGCGATTTACTTCTCTTAGCGCTCTGCTCGTATTCGCAGTCATAACCCTCAACGGTACGGCTGCCCACGCACAAAAGAAGGGCAAGTACGTGTGTGACGAGGCAGCTCCGGCGTCCATGTGTAGCGCTGCCAACACCTGCGGATCGGCTTCGGCTCCCTGCACAGTCGATATCAACCGGGCAGGCCACGGGGCCAGCGTCAAGCCGGGAATTCCGGGCGCCAAGAACAACCAGCTCTTCTGCGTTAAGGCCGGCACGGCTGTTACTTGGATGTCCTCGAGCAAAAACATCGGGTTCATGGTTTCTTTCCCGGAGGACTCGCCTTTCTCTCCGGACGACCCCATTATGGGCGGTGGGAACAAGCCGGTCACCGTGAAGGCGGCCACGCCGGGTTGCTACAAGTACGATGTCGGGGCGTTCGTTTCATCGGCGGTTTACGGGATGGGCGGCGGCAGTAAGCCCGAATTAGTCATTCTGCCGTAGCTCGAAGCCTGGACCCGCTTGCGACGCGAAGTGGGTTGCGCAGGTCACCCTGGTTAGGGCAGAGAAGTGCAGGTTCGCCCTCGTGCCCGAAGAACTAAGGAAGAGCCACGTCACGTAAACGTCGCAGCCGAATCCCCGGCGAGACGTTCGCAAGTTAAACACGCTCAACGGAGAGTTGCATGGCTGCTGGTAAGATTTTGTCGTTTTTGTCGCGCCCCTTGCAGGCACTGGCGGTGATCCTGCTGGTATCGCTGGGTGCGCAGGGGCAGAAGATCCACGTCAACAAATACGATCCCAACGCCGATTTCTCCAAATTCAAAACCTACTCGTGGGCGCCGCACGGCCAGGTCGCGCATCCCATGCTGGCAGCAGACATCGTCGGCACCATCGAAGACGAACTCACCCAGAAAGGCCTCACCCAGGTCACCACTAATCCCGACCTCATCATTCAGGTATACGGGTCCATCGACCAGGAACTGTCGTTCAACTCCACCGATCCGCTCTATAACGCGACCGGAGGCATTCCGCCTTTCGATCCCAGCTTTTCCGGGCCGGCGCTGGCTGGCACCTGGGGCAACACGACAATTACCGTCCACAAGGGAGAATTGGTCATCGATCTGATCAATGCCAGCGCCAAGAAACTGGTGTGGCGTGGCATGTCGCAACAAAATCTGAGCACCAAACCTGAGAAACTGGAGAGCCAGGTGCAAGATGCTATTGTGAAAATGTTCAAACAGTATCCCTAGAGTTGCTGCGCAACTGTGTTCTGCCCTGATTCAGGGCCTTGCAGCTGACCGCCGGGAAGCTGAAAAGACTTTCCGTCCCAACCTCCGCGCCAACCGTCCCCAGCAACCGCTCTTCGGTCACTGTCGCAAGCGACAGTTGTCAACCCCTGATGCCGCGACAACAATAAGACTGTGGTATACGTCCGCCAATGTTGCCGGGCGACTAAGGCTCATGTGACAAAAATCCAAGTCGTGCTCGCTGATGATCATCCCGCGGTGGCCGCCAAGGTTCGGCGGACAGTGACCGGGGAGTGTGATGTCATCGCTGCCGTGGAGGATGGCAAGCAAGCGGTTGCTGCGGTCCTGGCCCTCGATCCTGACATCCTGGTCATCGATATATCGATGCCGGTGCTGGATGGGCTACAGGCTGCAAGGGACCTTCAGAAAGCGAAGCGCCGGGCCCGAATCGTTTTTCTAACGATTCACGAAGATAATGATTATGTCGATGCCGCGTTTTCCGCCGGCGCCTGCGGCTACGTCACCAAAGCTCGCCTGTCTACCGACTTGGTGCCCGCGATTCTGGAGGCGATGCAGGGACGCACCTTTGTCTCCGCGTTTACGGCGCGGAAGGGTAAAATCCAGCCTGAGTAGTTATGACTGTCTGTGATATTTCCAATTAGCTGACAGGATCCAGGAAGACGAAGACGGCGAGAGCGGCTCTCACCAGCAGGTAGACTCGTGCGCAAACCATCCACGCCGGCAAAAAGCAGATTTGGGAAGTCTCTTCCGATCGTCACCATCAGCTTGGGCGTGATTGTCGCTGCTCTGTGCGGAGTAGGCATCTGGCGCTGGTCAGTCGCGGCGCACTCCCAGGAAAAGCAGCCGGCGGCAGCCGCCGCTACCTATGTTGGCGAGGCGCGCTGTGCCCAATGTCACGCGGAACAGGCGCAGGCCTGGCGGACGTCGCATCATGCTCTGGCCATGCAGACGGCCGGCGATGCCAGCGTTCTGGGAAATTTCAACAACGCACAATTCGCCAGCGACGGCATGACTTCCAGCTTCTTCAAGAAGGACAGCAAGTTCTACGTTCATACCGAGGGCCCCGACGGCAAACCCCAGGATTATGCTCTGCCATACACGTTCGGCGTCTCGCCCCTGCAACAATACCTGGTCCCATTTCCCAACGGACGGATGCAGAGTTTCGTTGTCGCGTGGGATTCGCGCAGCAAACAACAGGGCGGACAGCGCTGGTTCAATCTCTATCCTGGACAAAAAATAACGCCAGGCGATCCTCTGCACTGGACGGGACGGAACCAGACCTGGAACTACATGTGCGCCGATTGCCATTCCACCAACCTGCGCAAGAATTACGATCTCGCCAAGGACAGCTACGCGACCACCTGGTCTGACATCGACGTCTCCTGCGAATCATGCCATGGCCCAGGTTCGAATCACGTGGCCTGGGCTGAGGCGCGTAAGAAAGGACCCTACCAGTCGAGCGCCGGCGCCGATGGTCTGGTTGCGGACCTAAGACCAGCGAAAGGGGCGTGGGCAGCTTTAGAGCCTGGCTCGGCGACCATGCACTGGAAGGGTGAGACCCGCTCGCACAATGAGATCAACACCTGTGCTCCTTGCCATGCGCGCCGCCACCCCATCACCGCCGACTACCAGCCGGGACAGCCGTTCCTCGACGCCTATGTCCCGAGCCTGCTGGAAGAAGGAGTCTATTATCCCGATGGCCAGATACTTGAGGAAGACTACGAGTGGGGCTCGTTTGTACAGAGCAAGATGTATCACGAGGGTGTGACCTGCTCGGACTGCCACGATCCTCACACTGCCAAACTGCGTTCCAGCAATCTGAACTCGGTTTGCGAGAAGTGTCATTCAGCGGCCAAGTTCGACATCCCACAGCACCATCATCACCAGGCTGAGAGCGCCGGCGCGCTCTGCGTGAACTGCCACATGCCGACCAAGACGTACATGGTGGTCGATGTCAGGCGTGACCACAGCTTCCGCGTGCCGCGTCCGGATTTCTCCGTGGCCTATGGAACTCCGAACGCCTGCAACCAATGCCATAAAGACAAGTCCAACGGTTGGGCGGTTGATGCGGTCGTGAAATGGTATGGCCCCAACCGCAGACAGGAAGCCCACTTCGTCGAAGCAATCGATGCTGGCCGTCGCGGCTTGCCGAATGCCGAGATCGCCCTGACCGCGCTGATTCAGGACTCAACCAAGCCGGCCATTGCCCGGGCCACCGCATTAAGCCTGCTACCTCCGTATTTGTCGCCAGCTTCCATGCCAGCCGTGCAAGCCGCGCTCGCGGACAATGACGCTCAGGTACGAAGCCAGGCCGTGCGCTCTCTGGAACCACTCCCACCGCAAGACCGGGTTCGCCTGGCTGCGCCCTTGCTGACCGATCCATCTCTCTCCGTACGCATCGAGGTGGCGCGCTCGCTGGCGGGAAGCGCGCCCGGTCTGCCGGATGCCCAGAAGACCGCGCTCGACCGCGACATCGTCGAGCTGATCGCCAGCGAGATGGTCTCGGCGGAACGTCCCGAGAGCCACATGAACCTTGCCCTGGTATACGCGCAGATGGGACGTACTGCCGATGCAGAAAGCGAACTGAAAACCGCTCTGCGACTCGATCCGAAGTTCGTGCCCGCCATGGTCAACCTGGCCGACCTCTACCGCGAGCAGCAGCGCGACAATGAAGGTCAGCAGTGGCTGGAAAAAGCGATGGCAGCGGAGCCGAATGCGGCCGAACCCGTCTACGCCCTCGGCCTGCTCAAGATCAGGCAGAAACAATATTCTGAGGCACTGCCGCTGCTGGCCAAGGCAACGGCGCTACAGCCGGCCAACGCGCGCTACAGCTATGTGTACGCCGTCGCTCTGCAATCCAGCGGGCAGGTAAATCAGGCGATCAGTATTTTGCAACGAGCTCACGAGGGGCGTCCCGCCGATCGCCAGATACTGAATGCCTTGATCGCCTTCGAACGCGACAACGGGAACATCCCGGCGGCAACGGTATACGCTCAGGAATTAGTCCAACTGGTTCCTGACGACCCCAGCGCAAAAGCCACGTTGCAGGAATTGCGGAGACAAGCGCAGTGAACCAGGAGTAGACGACCGCGTCTCCTCAGATTGAAAGGCTTCATGAGCAACCCCAGCGATCCTCTGTCGCCTCCGCCGGTTTATCCCGGCACGAAGCCGCGGTTTCACGCGATGGTGAAGCCCACGGGGGCGATCTGCAATCTCGACTGCGCCTACTGCTATTACTTGCACAAAGAAGAACTGCTGGGCAGCGACCACAAATTCCGCATCAGCGACGAGATTCTGGAAGCCCACATCCGCCAGTACATCGAAGGCCAGGCTGGCGACGAAGTCGTGTTTTCCTGGCAGGGAGGTGAGCCGACTCTGCTGGGAGTAAGCTTCTTTGAGAAAGTGGTTGGGCTGGAAAAGAAGTACCAGCGTCCCCACCAGACCATCGAGAACGATCTCCAGACCAACGGAGTACTGCTAAACGACGAGTGGTGCACTTTTTTGCGGGACAATCGCTTCCTGGTCGGCCTCAGCATTGACGGCCCGCAGGAGTTGCACGACCGGTTCCGCGTGGACAAGGGCGGCCGGACGACCTTCGAAAAGGTTTTCGCCGCCGGCCAGCTATTGCAGAAATATAAAGTTCCCTTCAACACGTTGACCGTGGTCAATCGCGTGAACGCGAAAAAGCCACTGGACGTCTACCGCTTTCTCAGTCGCGAACTTCGCCCGCGGCAGCTTCAGTTCATTCCTTGCGTAGAACCGAAGGTCTTCGAGAACACCGCGCCCCAAAAATGGGATCCGGCTGCATTGCCGGTGCAAGGAGCGCCGGCCGCGCATCCCGGCAATCCCGATTCCGTGGTCACGGACTGGTCCGTCGATCCCGATGACTGGGGCTACTTTCTTTGCAAAGTTTGGGATGACTGGTACCGGCGCGACTATGGAAAGATCCACGTCAACCTGTTCGAGACCGCGGTGGCGCAGTGGATGGGCCTGGCCTCCCAGCTATGCATCTATAACGACTTTTGTGGCAAGGGCGTGGCTCTGGAGCACGATGGCAGTGTCTACGCGTGCGATCACTACGTGTATCCTGAATACAAGCTGGGCAATATCGCGGAAAAACACATTTCGCGCATGATCTTTTCCGACGAGCAGAGGAAGTTTGGCTTCGCCAAGCGCGACGACCTGTCGCAGCAGTGCCGCGATTGCAAATATCTGTTTGCCTGCAATGGAGAATGTCCGAAGAACCGGCTGATCCGCACCCGCGATGGCGAGCCCGGACTGAATTACCTGTGCAGCGGTCTGATGAAGTTCTGGCAGCACATCGACGGCGACATGAAAGACATCGTGCAGCGGGTTGAGGGCTCCGGAACACCCAAGCCCCCCCCTAACTTCAGGGTCTAAAGAATCCGTTCTGGGTTGCCGGCTCCGCATCCGGACACTGTAATAGGTAGCAGTTCCAAGATGTTATTAACGGTAACAAAGTGACTTTAATAAACCACAAGGAGAAATGATGGATTTAGGAGCAAGTGTACGAAAAGTGACTCTGGGAGCGCTTGCTATCTCCAGCTTTTTGCTGGCGGGCGGAGCGGTCCCAAGCGCGGCTCAAAACGCGAAACCCAACATCGTCATGCTGATGACCGACGACACTGGATGGAACGATTTCGGCGCCTATTCAGGAGGAGGCGCAACTCTGGGCCATCCCACACCCAATATCGACAAGATGGCCAAAGAGGGCGCGGTCTTCACCAGTTGGTACGGACAGGCAAGTTGCACGGCGGGCCGCGCTTCGTTCATCACTGGACGCATTCCCATCCGCACAGCGCTGTCAATCGTGGTTGCTCCCGGCGACGAAAACTACCTTAAGCCCGAGACCCCAACCATCGCCGAATTCTTCAAGAAGAACGGCTACACTACCTACTTCTCCGGCAAATGGCACCTGGGCGACAAGCCAGTCGCCTACCCAATCAATCACGGCTTCGACGAGATGAAGGAGTTCGCCGCCTATTACGCCGGCGTCTATTCCTATCCCGACACCTCCAAGAATTTCCATCCCTGGTTCCCGTCGTACAATCCGGAATTTGAAAAGATGTTCGACTCCGTGGTGAATCTGTACGAGTGGGAGGGCGTGGCCGGTCAGCCGGCTAAGCAGGTTGCCAAGATAACTTATGACTATATGGCGACGATGGACCAACGGCAGGCCGACTATGCCGTCGCCTACATCAAGGAGCACGCCAAGAGTGGCAAGCCATTCTTCATGGACGTGAACTGGATCAAGATGCACAATCCGACCAATGCGGCGCCGGAATACCGGGGCAAGTCGCATCTGGGCGACTACTCGGACTCGCTCATGGAGATGGATGCGGACATCGGCAAGGTGCTGGATGAAATCCGTGCCGACGCGCCCAACACCATCGTTATCCTGACCGCCGACAACGGCGCATAGCTGGATGCCTATCCCGATGCTGGAACCACTCCGTTCCGCGGCGAGAAGGGCTCGGCGTTTGAAGGCGGCTGGCGCGTACCGGCCATCATGACGTGGCCCGGCCACATTCCGGCAGGTTCGACCTATGATGTCGCACATTGATTGCTGGTCAACCCTGGCCATGATGGCGGGCATCACTCCTCCGCCGGTTGGCGAAATGAAGGACAACAACGGCAAGCCCATCTACTTCGACAGCGTCGACAATAGCGCATACATCCTGGGTAAGGCGCAGCACTCTGCACGCCGGTCGTGGATCTACGTCAATGGCGAGTATCTCAATGCCATACGCGCTGATATTGCCGGAGACCCCAACGATCCAGCGCTCAGCATCGCCTGGAAGTTTATGTGGACCGCAAAAGAGTCCTGGCTCGGTCCCACACAAAATCTGGGTTCGGTCCCCGCAGTCTACAACCTGACCATGGATCCGTACGAGAAGTACGACATGATCTTCAACGGAGCAGCGCCGACGCGGGGAACCACAACCTCTCCAGGCAGGTACGCGGGCGAAGACAACGGCTGGGCCTCTGCCTTAATGGGTGCAGTGCTGCTGGAGTTCGACAGGTCCATTGTGGACTATCCGAGCATCCAGCGCTCGCCAGGTGGCGCTTCCAACGACAACATCCCCGACCTCCAGCATCCCAAGAATCCATTGCCGTTAATGGACCTCAAGCACATGCCGCAGGTCATACCTTCGGCGGACTAACATCCTGGCTGCAACAGGGCGTGCAGGTTGCACGCCCTGCTCCATAGAGGAACCTGTTTAGGGATATCATTGCCATCCTGCATGACGGCAAGCTCCATATTGCCGTTCTCTCGTGGCCCACCTGTCGCAAGCGACAGTTCCCAAACACAGGTAATCGTAGTGAACTGGCAGACGCAAGATTAAGGCGCTCCTGGCGCGAGTATCCGGGACCGGTCGAAAAGGAGAAGTATGGATCTGGGTGCAAGTGTTCGAAAGTTCACCCTGGGAGCATTGGCCGTCGCGAGCGTTTTTGCCGGCGGGAGTGCGACCTTACATGCGCAGGCCACCAGCGCAAAACCGCCTAACATTCTGGTCATCATGGGCGACGATGTGGGTTGGTTCAATATCGGCGCCTACCACCGTGGAATCATGTCAGGCAAGACCCCGAGCCTGGACAAGCTTGCCGCTCAGGGCATGATGTTCACCGATTACTACGCCGAGGCAAGTTGCACGGCGGGGCGCGCCAACTTCATCACCGGCGAGCTGCCCATTCGCACGGGTTTGACCACGGTGGGCCAGGCCGGAGCAGACGTAGGGTTGCCCGCGCAGGCGGTTACCCTAGCCACCATTCTCAAGGCACAGGGCTATGAGACCGGCCAATTCGGCAAGAACCATCTCGGTGACCTGAACAAGTTCCTGCCGTGCGTGCATGGCTTCGACGAATTCTTCGGCTACCTCTATCACCTCGACGCCATGTCCGATCCGTATTGGTTCGACTATCCGCAGGACTGGATCGACAAAACCGGGCCGCGTGATCTTACGCACTGCTGGGCGACGGACACCAATGACCCAACCGTCCAGCCACGCTGGGGCGCAGTCGGAAAGCAGAGGATCGTGGATGAGGGCCCGCTGGCGCCATTTCCCAACATGACGGACATGCAGAACTGGCAGAAGGGCAAGCCGGCCAAGTACGACATGGAGACCTTCGACGACGTGCTGGTCGCCGACACCAACGGTTTCATGGATAAAGCGAAAAAAGACGGCAAGCCCTTCTTCATCTGGCACAATACCACCCGCATGCATGTCTTCACCTATCTTCCGCCCAAGTATCAGGCAATGATGAACGCCACCAGTAACTACAACGTGGAAGAGGCCGGCATGGCCCAGATGGACGAGAGCGTTGGCGAAATCCTGAAGCATCTGGACGATATCGGTGAGGCTGATAACACTATAGTCATCTTCACCACCGACAATGGCGCCGAGGTGTTCACCTGGCCGGATGGAGGTATGACACCGTTCCGGGCCACCAAGGGCACCGTCTTCGAAGGCGGATTCCGCGTCCCTGCGATTATCCGCTGGCCGGGACACGTCAAGCCGGGTTCGGTTGAGAACGGTATCTTCTCCGGCCTCGACTGGTTACCCACTCTCTCAGCCGCAGCCGGAAATCCTGACATTACCAATCAACTCCTGAAGGGAGTGACGCTTGGCGGCGCAACTTACAAAAACCACCTGGACGGCTATAACCAGACCGCCCTCCTTGAGGGTAAGGGACCATCCGCCCGTCATGAAGTCTTCTATTTCGGTGGAGCTCAATTGGGCGCCATCCGTATCGACGATTTCAAGTTCCAGTTCTTCCAGCAGCCGTGGGGCTGGCCGGGAGAGAAGGTCACCACTGATATGCCTACCATCGTGAACATCCGGCAGGATCCGTTCGAGCGCACACCGTCGATCCGAGGTGAGAGTACGAACGACATGGGCGGCGGTTACATGAATGACTTCTTTGCCCGCGAGTTCTGGCGGTTTGTCGTTGTGCAGCAAGAGGTCGGTAAACTCGCGATGACGGCCGTCGATTATCCTCCGATGCAGGATCCAGCAAGCTTCAACTTGTCGGCCATAAAAGCCAAAATCACTGAGATGATGAAGGCGCACGAAGGCCAATAGTCAAACACCCAACCTGCGGGCGGTCCTCAAGGGCCGCCCGTTCATTGTCCCCGCTGCTGTTTCCAGTAAGCCCCGAATCATGGCTGGCATTGCAGAAAAGTCGCTGGTGCTGGCGTCGCTCGTGATTCTGTTGTGTCTTTCCGCCGGCGCGCAAACGGTCGAAGACCAATTGCTGCCGGAAATTGATACCTACGTTAAACTGACTTCCGATTTGCGTTTCGATTTCCAGGCGAAGCAAACGAGAGAGGACGGTGGGCCGATCCAAGCCGAGATTGGGCCCAGCCTGGATTTCTATCTCAAGCCGTTGTTCAATCTCAAAAACGCCGCTGAGTACGATCTGAACGATGCCAAATCCCGTACCCTGGTGTTTTCCATCGGATACCGCTACCTGCCGCGCGCAAATAACGAGCCCGGGACGAACCGCATGGAGCCAGTTGTGACCTTCACCGGTCCCATGAAAGGGGATCTTCTGCTGTCCGATAGAAATCGCGCCGATCTTGACTGGAGCACAAACTTCACCTGGCGCTATCGCAACCGCTTCCAGATCGAGAGGGCGATTACCATCCACTCCTACCATCCCTCTCCCTACGCCAGCGTAGAATTCTTCTACCAAAGCAAATACAGCAAATGGAGCGACACCGCACTCTATGCCGGTTGCATCTTTCCCATCGGCCAGCATGTGGAGTTCAACCCGTACTATGAGCACCAGAATTCGACGGGCACAAGCCCCAATCAGAAACTCAACCAGTTAGGACTGATGCTTAATCTCTATTTCTCGGTCAAGTAGATGCGACGTTTCTTCAAGCTCGGATTGTCGGCCGCGATCGCCCTGGGTTCAATGCACTGGCTCACCGCCCAGGACCTTGCGCCGCGCGCCTATCTCATTACCCCGAATCACTCGAATGCCGTCACCCTGACTTACTCGTTCTACGACGGCGGGGTCGACTTCAACGGAACCATTCCCGTCACCGGCGCAACTGGGAAATACAGCGTCCCCGTCTTCACCTACTATCATGCGTTCAACTTCTTTGGGCGTTCGGCGAATTTTAACGTCTCTTTGCCGTACGCCGTCGGAAATTTCAGCGGTATGCTGCTCGGACAAAATAAGTCTCTCTACCGCTCCGGACTGCTCGACATGTCCGCCCGCTTATCGGTCAATTTGAAGGGCGGCCCGGCGATGAACGCCAAGGAGTTCTCAAAATGGAAGCAGAAGATGCTGCTGGGCGCCAGCTTGAGAATGATTGCTCCTACCGGGCAGTATGATCCCACCAAGCTCATCAACTGGGGAATCAATCGCTGGGCCTTCAAACCGGAGCTGGGATACTCCCAGCGCTTCGGCAACTGGGTGGTCGACGGCTACGGCGGAGTGTGGTTCTACACCACCAACAGCGACTACTATAGCCCACCCGCTCCCAAGCCGCAGACCGAGGAGCCCATTGGCAGCTTCGAGGGCCATTTGAGTTACGACCTCAGCCGGGTGGCACGAAAGAAGACGCTTTACCCATGGGTCTCGCTGGATGGCAACTTCTGGTTCGGCGGGGTGACCGCCTTAAACGGAATTCGCAACCTTGCAACCAAACAGACGGGATCGCGGATCGGTGGGACGTTCTCGATGCCGGTTACCCGCCACCAGTCGCTCAAGCTCTCTTACAGCGACGGCACTTACATTCGGTTCGGCGGCAATTACCAGAGCGTCTCGGCGGCCTGGCAGTACTCGTGGCTGGGCAAACCCTAGTAGGGGAGCGCGTTCTTTCGCAAGGGCTTGTGATCCCACTTTGTGGCACCTGTCGCAGGCGACAGTTCCTCAATCGCCGCAATCGGAGTGCACTGGAGTGAGCAAGAGCTTCGCGCATTCTCACTGGCACGGCGGGCCAGGATGGACACAGCGGCAAAAAGGCCCTTTTCTTCAACTGAGCCAGATCTGACGGAGGCCCGGACGGCATGTTGAACTACCCATTCGTTTTCTTCTTCTTTTCGGTGGTGTTGCTTTGGCTCTCGGCGCAGGCCGGAATTTCCTTGCGCCGGTTTCGGGCCCTGAAAGACGACGAGCGCGAGGATTTCAACACGGTGCAGGCCGCCACCCTGACCCTGCTCGCCCTCATCATCGGATTCAGTTTCTCCATGGCCATCAGCCGCTACGACCAGCGCAAGAACTACGAGGAAGCGGAAGCCAACGCCATCGGCACCGAATATGTCCGGGCGGGACTGCTGCCGGCTGCGGATGCGACGAAGGTACGTGGAGAGCTCAGGAAATATCTCGAGTTACGCATCTCGTACTACAAAACCCGCAATGAACAGGAGCTACAGCACATTGACGCCGATACCGCACAACTACAGAACGAGATGTGGCTGGCGGTACAGAATCCCGCCTTGGCGAATCCCACCCCCATAAGCGCCCTTGCCGTTTGGGGTATGAATGATGTTTTGAACTCGCAGGGGTACACTCAGGCGGCGTGGTGGAACCGGATCCCTGGTTCTGCATGGGGCTTGATGCTGGGGATGGCCATCTGTTGCAACGTTTTGGTCGGCTATGGAGCGCACGGTGCTGGAGTAAAGTCCGGCCTGCTTTTTGTTTTGCCGCTGATCGCCGCCATCGCCTTCTTTCTGATAGCGGACATCGACAGCCCGCGCCGCGGCCTAATTCACGTGGTGCCGCAAAACCTGGTAAGCCTTCAGGACTCGTTGTCCAAGTGATTGCTTCCTCCGCTGGCAGCTGGCGAAGAGGCAAAGGGAGAATCGAAATGCTGAAATGGATGTTGCCGTTATTGCTGTGTTTCATTTTCGCGGCGGGGATGCCGGCATTCCCGCAAGCCCACCCGAACGGGACACTCGTGGTAAGCGGGCAGCCGGGTCAAACTCCGGTGCTCCAGATCAACGGCAGGTCTTACGTGGACATCACGGCCCTGGCGCGTCTCATCAACGGCTCGCTCAGCTTCAAGGGCAATCAAGTTACGTTGACGCTGCCTGGCTCCAGCGGCGACGCCACGCCGCCGCCGGCTGCGGCGACCCAGCCCGCTTCCGCGTTCTCGAAGGATTTTCTGAGGGCGGGCATCGAGGAGATGTCGGTTATCCGGGAATGGCGCAGCGCGTTGCTTGACGCCGTTCAAAATGGCTATCCCGTGACCGATGCCTTCGTGGCTACTTACCGGGGCCAGGCGTCGACGAGTCTCCGGTTAGCCTCCGTGGCAGCGTCAACTGACGCCGATCACAGCGCTTTTCAACTTCTCAGCAATGAGTTCGACAACATGCAGAAGCTGAGCAATAAAGTTCTGGCCGCGCGCAAAGACATGAACTACATCTCCGCGGATGCGCTCAAGGACGACCCCTTGAACCAGCAAATCCTGACCTGCGCCCGTTCGCTGGCGGCCATGGCATCCAGCGGCCAGTTTCAGGATGATGGGTCCTGTCATTGATCCTCAGGAGGCGCTTCCGTGCCGCACTTTCGAATGGAATGGATGGTATGGAAGTAGCGGGTGATGTAACCTAATCCTTCACCCAAGCACGCGAAACCGGGATTCCGTTCACGTCCACTGCAACCTGCACCAGTAGGGTTGCTTTAGGCTAAGGACTCATGGAGCCCTGCTGCCACCACCACAAGCTGTTTTCACCGTTCTGGAGAAGCGCTATGCGCCCACGTCTCAGGCTAGTGTTCACGAGCGTCGCCCTCATACTTTCGGTCGTATCTGCCGTCGCGCAAGCGCCAACATCCAAGCCCAGCCGTCCTACCGTTGGTTTGGCGCTGCAAGGTGGAGGGGCCCTGGGGCTCGCCCACGTTGGCGTCATTACGTGGATGGAGGAACACCACATCCCGATTGACTACATAGCCGGCACCAGTATGGGCGGATTGGTCGGCGGGGTATATGCCACCGGACACAATGCCGCTGAGATGCGCCAGATCGTGAACGGCATTCCCTGGGACGAGGTGATGGCAGGACAGACGCCCTTTAACGACCTCGCCTTCCGCCGCAAAGAGGATGTCCGCGCCTATCCCAACAGCCTTGAGTTCGGATTACGAAAGGGACTGCAATTTCCCGAGGGCTTCAATTCCGGCCAGCAGGTCTCACTGGTGCTGGATAAGATCGCGCTTCCTTACTCGGAGATCAAGAGCTTCAACGACCTTCCGACTCCGTTCGCCTGCGTAGCCACCGACCTGGTCAGCGGCAAGGCCAAGGTTTTCCGTGGTGGATCGTTGTCACTGGCGCTGCGTTCCACCATGTCTTTGCCGGGAATTTTCACACCCGTGCGCACGAAAGATGCCATCTATGCCGACGGTGGATTGATCAATAACATTCCCGTCAATGTAGCGAAAGATATGGGAGCAGACCTGACGGTGGCGATTCACCTGGCGGAGGCTCCGATGCTTCCCAATGCGAATCTCAACACCTTCTCGGTCCTCGGCCAGTCGCTGTCGGTAATGATCAACGCCAATGAACTCCAGAACATGGAGAATGCGGACATCCTCGTCTCGGTGCCAGTGCAGAAATGGGGCGCGTTAAGTTTTGACGACGCTGACGCCATCATCAAGGCCGGATATGACGCTGCGGCGGCGAAGTCCAAGGTGCTTCTGACCCTCGCGGTGGATGACGCCACCTGGAAGCAATACCTGGCCAATCGCGCATCTCGCCGCCTTTCCGATCCAGTTCCGATGTTTGTCGCGGTGGAGGGCGTGAATGCAGACCTTTCCCGGCGTGTCGAACATCAACTGGCCGGCGTCGTGGGCAAGCCCATCGATTTTGACCAACTGGACTATGACATCATGCGCTTGAAGGGGTTTGGGCGATATTCCGTGCTCAGCTATTCCTTCGAGCAGGTAAACGGCCAGCAGGGCCTGCTGATAAAGACCGAGGAAAACTCCTATGGGCCGCCCATCGTTCGGCCGCTTATCCTCATCGACGGATCCAGTTTGAAGAATGTTACTCTCGACATGGGAGCTCGAGTAACGTTTCTGGATTTTGGCGGCTTCCGCTCGGAATGGCGCACGGACTTCGTTCTATTCTCCGACTACGGCCTGAATTCGGAGTATTACCATCCCGTAACTCCTTTCAGTCACTGGTTCGTTGCGCCCCGCGTATTGGCCGATAACAATCCCCTCTACCTGTACGACGACAACCAACTGATGGCCACCTATCGGCGCACCACCCTGGGCGGCGGATTCGACGCGGGATATCAGTTCAGCAACACCGGTGAACTCCGCGTCGGCTACGAAGGTGGGTGGCAGAACTTCGCACGGCAAATCGGACAGACCGAGCTGAAGAATTTTTCGGGTGGCTACGGCGCCAGCAAGATCCAATACCGGCTGGATCGCCTGGATGACGCTGTTATTCCTCGTGCAGGACAAAGCTTCACGGGCGATTTTTATTGGTATAACGCTAGTCCAGAAGCCCCCAAACCGTATCCCGTCCTCGCAGGTACCGGGCAGCTTTACCACAAGCTGAACGAACCGTCCTCGGTTTTTCTGAGTGGATCGGCTGGAACCACGTTTAACTACGACACCGGCCTCCCGCAGTTCTCCCTGGGAGGTTCTCGAGAGTTGGTGGCATACGGAACCAACGAGCTGTTGATGGACAAGTACTTCCTGTTCCAGTTGGGATACATACGAGAACTGGCAAAGCTGCCACCGCTACTGGGCAGCGGTGTTTACTTCCTGGGTGTCTATGAGGCTGCGCAGGTTTACGGACCACCGAGCTCGATGGTGAACAAGGCGTCGGGATTCCCAACCGATGCTGCGGCGGGCATCGTGGTCAACACGATCTTCGGGCCGGTGGAAGCGGCGTACGCCTACGGCGATACGGGACATCACAAGTTCTTCTTCCGCGTGGGGAGACTGTTCTAGGGGATCGAGTTGAGGCGGAGTTACTCTAGGCCGACGGCAGGTTGCTGAAACGGATCCCTCGCCGACTAAACAGGCCGCTGAAAAAGTCTGCAAACAGCCAGTTGTGCCGTCGGCTGAAGCCAACTCGCAGTCGAAAAAAAGGACTTAGACGCCAGCCTGAAGGCTGGCTCTACCCGAAAGTCCCGAAATCCCGACTTTTTCAGCGGCCTCTAAAGTCGGCTGGAGATGACAATAAAAAAAGGGCGTGCCACGGCGCATCTAAAGCTGCGCCTCTTCAAAACGGCGTATCAGCGAGTTTCTCAGCTCCGGATTGATCGTCTAGAACCCTACTCGTCCTGCGCGAATCAGAGCGGACCAGTCAGGAGAGTCATCCGCCGCGCGACCGGCGTCGTTGATGTGTTCCCGCTGCTTCAATTCCGGGAAGGGAAGGCCGCCGGTCACCAGACGCCCCCGGTCGTATAACAATTCGTCCAGCGTGCCGTTGAGGAGGAGCTGGTAGTTCCAGGGCTGAGGATTCTTGATGTCCGAGGCGATCTTGCTGTCGAGCGTCGTGGTGCAGTTTCGAGTTACCGCGTTATACCACTCCGGATGATCTCTCAACTTATTCAGGTAATCGGCGTAGATGAGGAATATCTCGCGCGCTCGTTCCGCTGACACGGTAGTGCGATACAGAAACACTTCCTCATCCTTGCGGTAGTTGGTGCGCAGGCGAATGACGTCGCGCTCGTCGGCAGTTATAAAGACCAGCTCGTACTGCCGAAAGAACCCAAGAATTGCCGAGTACGACTGGCCGACTTTGTAGCGCGCCTCGATGGAAAATGCGATGTGGTCGTTGTCTCCGAATTGGAAGCTGAGAATCGGGTGGCCGATGTATTTTGGCCCCCAGGTAGTGAAGAAAAGGTCGACGTGGCGGAGTTGCGATAGATACACCGTCCGGTCGCTCCAGCAATCGGAGTAGTCCTTCTTGGTAACGTAGTGGCAGTTGCGCAGGTTGTGGATGGTGACGCGATCTCCATCGATGTCGACCGAGGCGGTGCGAGCGGCATCGGCCTGCCAGTCGCCGTCGTTCGACGGCTTTAAGCTGAGCCACCACGCCAGAACGATACAGAAGCCTGCCAGGCAGAGAGCGGCGGCCCACATCCGTCGTTTGACCCGGAAGAGGATCACGACGATCGCAAGTATATAGACCACCGTGATGGGGACGCGCAGCCAGGGCACGCGAAAATCAACGTAAAGGGCTGCCACGGCCCACAGGGTGAGCAAGGTGACAACCAGCCACAGGAGCGCGGTTCCCAGCATCCGCAGCGCCCTGAACCCAGCCGACCGCTGAGCAGCCTGCGAGCCAGAACCCTTAGTATTCATAGCCTTCTGAGTGTCGAGTCAAGTCTAATTCCTTCCCTTGCCGTTAGACGGCAGGTAAAATCGCCGCACCAAAGGAACATCCTAAATGAAATTTCATAACCTGGTGCTATGCGCGTTCCTTCTGCTGGTCGCGCCGCTGTTCGGACGGGATAAAACGGATGTGGTGGTGATGAAGAACGGCGATCGCCTGACGGGCGAGATCAAGGGATTGAATTCAGGCGTGCTCTACTTGAACATGGATTACATTCTGGGCACCAGCTCCGTGCAGTGGTCCAAGGTACACCACGTGGAGAGCACGCAACTCTTTATCGTCAAGACGGCGAGTGGCTCAGTCTACACCGGGACGCTTTCCACCTCTGATGTGCCGAGCGACCGGCCAATGGAAATCGAGGTGGCCACGGGTCCGGAAACGAAAGTCGCACTCGAACGCAGGCAGGTCGTAAAAATCGACCAGACATCGCAAAGTTTCTGGCAGCGCTTCAACGGCGACATAAACCTGGGCGCTATCTATTCCAAAGGGAACCAATCCACCCAGTTCAACCTGGACTCCCTGGTTCAGTATCCACGCGAGCGTTGGAGCGCGCAGGGGGAGTACAGTTCGACGTTGGCTTCCAGTACCGGCGCCAGTCCGTCCACCAGAAATCAGGTGAATCTTCAGAGCCAGCGTCTGTTGCGGTGGGATAACTGGTTCTACCAGGGGATAGGCATTTTCCTGCAAAGTTCGGAGCAGGATATCAACCTGCAAGGCACGCTGGGCGGCGGGATTGGACGCTACTTTAAGAACACCAACAACGCGCAGATCTCGCTGCTGGGGGGCTTGGCCTGGCAGGATACGGCGTACCAGGCTACCGCCGAACCCATTCCCAATCAAAATCTCGCAGCCGCGCTGGTGGCGGGGCAGATGCGGTTCTTCCGTTTCAACAAGACCAGCTTTGATCTTGGCGCCATCGTGTTGCCGGCGCTCAACCAGCCCGGCCGCGTCCATGTGAACATGAATACGTCCTACTACATAAAGGTCTTCAGCAACCTGACCTGGAATATTTCGTTCTATGGCAACTGGGACAACCGGCCGCCGGCAAACTTCTCGGGCAGCGATTACGGCACCAGTACAGGACTGGGCTGGACCTTCGGGAATAGATAGCGGGCCCAATTCGTAAGGGCTCTCGGCGGCGCCCGAATTTCCTGGATGTCGCGGGTGACGGTCGTCAGCTATAATTTCGGCGACTTAATATCTTCCGCGGCAAAGCGAAGCCTTTGATGTTGTAAAGAGGTTATTCCAATGAATCTGACCTTTGGTGAACGAGCCTTATCCGTTGTTCTTTGCCTTGCTCTGGTAGCTTTTACGACGCCGGTCGAGGCGGATGCCATGTTCTTTCAGGACCAGCAGCAGGCCGCGCCAGTATCTGCCGCACCTTCCGACTACTCGGGGCAGGGAGCGCCGCTGACCGCTGCCGAGTTGCAGGGATTGGTGGCGCCGATTGCGCTTTATCCTGACGCGCTCGTGGCCCAGATCCTCAGCGCTGCTACCTTCCCTGACCAGGTGGCTGTTGCCGACAACTGGCTCCAGCAGAACAAGAGCTTGACGGGCAGCGCCCTGATGAACGCGGTCAACGGCCAATCCTGGGACCCCAGCGTCAAGGCGCTTACGCAGTTTCCATCGGTGCTGAACCAGATGGCGCAGAGCCTGGCCTGGACTTCGCAACTGGGAGAGGCCTATCACAACCAGCAAGCTGAGGTAATGGCCGCGGTGCAAACCCTGCGTGCGCAGGCCAAGGCCGCGGGTAATCTCAAGTCCGGCTCGCAGATCACGGTGGTACAGCAGTCGCCGCAAACCATTGTTATCCAGCCGACGAACCCGCAGGTGGTTTACGTTCCGGCGTATAACCCGACGGTGATTTACGGCGTACCTTACACCACGCCCGGCTACAGCACAGGAGCTCTGGTGGCCACAGGGCTGCTCTCATTTGGAGCGGGAATAGCTGTGGGAGCCATGATGAGCGCAGGCTGCTGCGGCTGGGGCTGGAGCAGTTGGAACTGCGACTGGCACGGCGGCGGAGTGTACTATCACGGCGGAGCCTATTACGGTAACGCCGCGTGGCACGGCGGCTATTACGGTAACTACAACAACTATAACAACGCGTACCACAATAACTACAACAACGCCTATCACAACAACTACAACAACGGCTACAACAGCAGCGGCTACCACGGCAATAACTACAACAATAGCGGCTACAACCACACCGGCTCGAACAACTACAACCACACCACGAATGTGAGCGGCAATACCGTCAACGTCAACAATGCGAATCGGCAGAATGCCGGCGCAGACCATGCCAACTCCAGCGCTTCCGATCGCGGCTGGGGAGGTAGCGATAGTGGTAGCGGACGCGGATCAACGGCCTTCAGTGGCTTCGGAGATCACTCCTCGAGCGGCGGCGGTTGGGGTGAGCGCTCATCCAGTTCTCGGGGATGGGGAAGCCGTGGCGGCGGAGGCGGCTGGGGCGGCGGTGGACGCAGCTTCGGCGGTGGTGGACGCAGCTTTGGTGGCGGTGGGCGGAGATAGCAATGCCGTCGGGCGACTCGGCTTAAGTCACGGCGAGGTCCCTCGGCGGCTAAAGCCGAGGAGATTTTAAGGGATTTACGGACGGCCTGAAGGCCGTCCCCTTCGAGAAGTCAGACTTAACATTCATAGTACTTAGTTCGGAGGACTTGGCATGTTCCACATCGTCCGAGATCGCAAGTCGGTTTACTCAAGCCGCTGGGCACTGGTAGCTCTCTTAGTGTTGCTGGCCTCATTCGTCTCGTGCAGCAAACCTGAACCCGAAAAGCCTGCCGCCAGCCAAGCCGGGCCTAAAACGTTCGCCACTCCCGAGGATGGCGGCAAAGCGCTGGTTGCGGCGGCGAAGGCGGGTGATCGCGATGCCTTGCTCGCGATCTTCGGCCAGCAATCCAAGGACCTCATTTTCTCCGGCGATGCGGCGCAGGACAAGCTGTCGTTCGAGCGTTTTACCGACGCTTACCAGACCATGAACCGCTGGCGCAAACAGACCGACGGAAGCGAGGTGCTTTACCTGGGGGCCGACAACAATCCTTTTCCCATCCCGCTTAAGAAGAACGCCGCGGGCCAGTGGTACTTTGACACGGCGGCTGGAAAAGACGAGATCCTTGCGCGGCGCATCGGCGATAACGAGCTGGCCGTGATTGGCGTTCTGGCAGCCATGGGCGACGCCCAGACCGAATACATGTCGCAAAATCACGATGGCGTGAAGCAATACGCGCAGAAGATCGTCAGCGACGAAGGAAGGCAGAACGGGTTGTATTGGAAGTCCCCGGAGGGACAACCTAAGAGTCCGTTGGGACCGCTGGCGGCGTACGCTGCTGCGACGGAAGGATTCACTCCGGAAGCGGGCAAGCAGCAGCCGTTTCATGGCTACTTCTACAGCGTTCTCACCAAACAGGGCGCCGACGCAAAAGGCGGTGCGAAAAACTACATCGTGAACGGGAAGATGACCGGAGGCTTCGCGTTCCTTGCGTATCCGGAGAAGTACGGCGAAACCGGCATCGCGACGTTCATCATCAACCAGAACGGCATCGAGTATGAAAAGGACCTGGGGAAGGGAACAACCGATGTGGCCAAGGCCATAACCGAGTTCAATCCCGACAAGACCTGGAAGCCGGTCCCCGGAAATTAGCTATCCAGATCGTGAACGGCGTCTATCCAGTGCCATTGACGCCGCTCAGGAATCCTCCGAGGTGGCCGGTCAAGGCGATAGTGCCGGCCGCGACCAGTTCTATAGGGAGGCGATATAGCGGTAAGTTTCCTGCTGGCCTCCGCCGCGCCCGGAAGTGCAGCCACCACACAATCCAGATCAGAGTGCTTGAAATGGTTGCCAGCACCAGGTGGTCGAGCAGAACACCTTTGATCTTCTGACCCTCCAGTTGCAACTGCCAAGCCAGAAGCCCCGTTGCCATCACTGGCAGACACGAGATGGCCGCGACCAGCAGATTGTAATAGGCCACGGCGGCCATCGTGCGGTTACTGGTCCAATGAGCGATGAAGTCAAACATCACGCTGGTCAAAAAAAGCGCAATCGGAAAGTGGATGAGCACCACGTGCTGCGCGTGTTTCGCGAGGAGGGCCGACCTGATGTCAAAGGGGTGCAAGGCAGTCTCCTGTTACTTAACCACGACCACGCCCGTCATCTTGGGATGAATGCTGCAGAAGTAGTTGTAGGTGCCAGCCTTGGTGAAGGTGTAGGTAAACTGCTCGTCGGTGTCGAGGGCTTTCGACTTGAACGTCTTGTCGTCGCTGACGACCGTATGTGGGATATCGTCGTGGTTGGTCCAGCGAACCGTGGTTCCGACTGGGACGGTGATGGTGGCCGGCGAGAAGGTGAAGTTGTCGATTTTGACCGCTGCATCCGATGGAGA
Source organism: Candidatus Korobacteraceae bacterium (assembly GCA_050014935.1). Classification (GTDB taxonomy): domain Bacteria; phylum Acidobacteriota; class Terriglobia; order Terriglobales; family Acidobacteriaceae; genus Bog-257. The sequence goes on along the minus strand of JBEKCJ010000021.1, from coordinate 8,699 downwards.
CGGAGCGCCCGCAGGGGCTGCGTTTGCTCTTACCCCGCTGCCGATTCCAAGTGAGATCGAGACGATCGCCACTCCTAAGATCCAGAGTTTGTTTTTCATGTTGGTTCCTCTTCAAGTTTGCTTGTGATCCCCTGGAGCCGTGTCGCCGCTCCGCGGCTCGGGAGTGTTTCCCACCTGACCCGGGGCTTACGCCCCGGGCTAACGCCATCCCGCCGCTGCGCGGCTGGTTTGGGCGGAGTGCGAACTGCATTTCCCCCGACAGATTCCCTTACCGGTCGCGACATGTCTTTGAAGGCCGTCTCCTTCGAAGAACCAGACTTAACAGAACCTCGTTAGACCAGGTTGCTGTCGGTGACAGCTAGCGCGTGCCGGTGTCGAACGTAGTTGACGTCGGTTACACCCAGCAGTGTCCGCAGCTGGTCGGCTGGGACCTTCATCGGCCCCGGCGATGGAGCTTCGCCCGGTTTCGGTTGCGGAAACGCCGTGGAGGTCGCGGTGTGGAATGTAATGTTGCCTTCCACCTTCTGCATGGTCTGATGGATGTGTCCATTCAGGACCGTGACCGAACCAAAGCGCTTCAAGTAAGAAAGCGCCTGGGCGCTGTCGTCGGTTCCCCAGCCCCATTCCGGATAGACGGTCCAGAGCGGAATGTGGGCGAAGACGACGATAGGAGTGCTCTTGGAGAGATGTTTGACATCCTTCTCCAGCCACTCCAGTTGTTCTCCGCCGAGACTGCCCAGGCCTCCAGCTTTCAGGTTCATGACGTTGACCAGCCCGACGAAGTGCACGCCCTTCTTGTCGAAGCTGTACCAGCCGGCTCCTTGCGTGCCCTTGCCGTAGCGATCCAGATACTGCTTGCCATCGTCGTTCAGGACGTCGTGCTCGCCTGGCACAAAGAAGATGTCTTTGGTGCTGGCCGCCCTGAGCAGTTGGTCTACGGTGTCGAACTCGCCGGGCTTTGAGAGATGGCTGATGTCGCCGGTGTGCAGAATGAAAGCAGGCGGGGTGGGCAGGGCATTGATCTTGTCGATCGCTGCCTTCAAGGTACCTACGACGTCGGGGTTTGCCGCTTTGTCGAAGCCCATGTGGCTGTCGCTGATCTGGACGAAGGTAAAGTCGCCCTTGGCTGCATGTTTTTCGAACTCGGGAAGGCCACCCAGGCTGTAGGAGCTGAGCACGCCGCCCTTGATGACGCAAAAAGCGCCTGTTCCCGCCCAAGCCATGCACTTCAGGAAGCCGCGGCGGTCAATTCCGTCGTGGTTGTGGTCGTGTAAGATTTCGTCTTTGGATTCCAGTTTGCGATTCATTGCGTGCACCTCGAATACGTGTCACCATCGCAAACCGGCGGGCGGGCGTTTTATTCCCGAGTGGATTGGGAAAATTGTTCGGGGATTCTGGTGGAGTCGCAAGCGAGGTCCCGCAGCGGCTAAAGCCGGCTGACTTGGCAGTGTCTATGGACGGCCTGAAGGCCGTCCCCTTCAAGGAAAAAGGCGCCTAATCCGAGTTTCCAGAAGCTCCGGGAATAAAATCGAGACTACGACAGTTAGACAGGTAGAGGCGTGACAGCAGAGAAGGGCACTGGCGGCGATTTCGAGCAGTTGGCGATGCCGCTATTCGACTCGCTGTACAACTTCGCCCGATGGCTGACGCGCGACCAGAGTGAAGCCGAAGACCTGGTCCAGGAAACCTTCGCCAAAGCGCTGCGCGGGTTCTCGTCCTTCACACCGGGGACGGATTTTCGCGCCTGGATGTTTCGCATCCTGCGCAACACGTTTTTGACTTCGCGGACGGGCTTGCGCGCGAAGCTGACCCAGAGCCTGGAAGAAGATGAGGCGGAGGGCGAGGCGGTGGCGGTGACATGGGAGACGCCGGAGTCGTTCGCTCTGGCTTCGGCGACGCGCGACGCCTTGCAGGCTGCGCTGGACCAGCTGCCCGCCGAGTACCGTGAAGTCGTTCTGCTGTGCGATGTGGAAGAGATGAAGTACAAGGACATTGCGGAGGTACTGTCGATTCCGATTGGAACCGTAATGTCGAGGATTGCGCGGGCGCGGAAGCTGCTGCGGCAATCGCTCGCGGGAGAGCGGACGGGAATGCCGGCTTCAGCTCGAAGGCTAGACGAATGATGAACTGCACTGAGTGGCGAGACCGGATTGAAGCCTACGTGGATGCGGAGCTGCCGCCGTCCGAGATGGCCGCCTTCCGCGCGCACGTAGAGCAATGCACGGCCTGCGCAGCCAGCGCGTTGGCGCTTATGCAAAGCAAGCAGGCCATTCGCCGCGCGGGGAACCGCTATACCGCTTCCGCTGAGCTGCGCGCACGTATCTCTTCTCTGGCCAAAGGCCAGGACTTGGCTGAAGCCAAAGCTGAACCGGCGTATGTCGTGCCTGAAAGGCATTGGGCCGGGATTGAGCGCCTCTTCTCGGGGATGTGGCCGCGTTGGGCGATGGCGGCCGTAGCGCTTCTGCTGATCGCGGGCGGATTGTTCCTGGGGAACCGGCGGCAGGAATCGAAGACACTCGCCGAGTTCGCCGATCTTCATGTTGCAGCTCTGGCCAGCGCTAACCCTGTGGAGGTCATCTCTACCGACCGGCACACGGTGAAACCGTGGTTCCAGGGACGAATCCCCTTCACCTTCGATTTGCCCGAGCTGCAAGGCTCGCCGTTCGCGCTGCTGGGCGGACGCGTTGCCTATTTCCAGCAGGAGCCGGCGGCTCATCTCATATTCCGCTATCAGCGCCACCTTATTTCCGTGTTCATCTTCCGGGACGCTTCCCAAATCGCGCTTCCCACTTCTTCTATTGCAGAGCAGACATCCTCTTTCCGCTTACGCGCATGGACACAGGGCGGACTGCGCTACGTCGTCATAGGCGACGCCAGCGCTGGCACGATTCAGCAGCTGGCTGATCTGCTGCGCAGTACTCAGTGACTAGGGAAACCCTGATCAAGTCAAGGCGAGGTCCCTCAGCGGCTAAAGCCGCAATGGTATTGCAGCGCTTACGGACGGCCTGAAGGCCGTCCCCTTCAAAGCCAGAGTTAATCAGAGCTTCCCTAGGGGATTCGGGTCAAAACAAGGTATAAATATTCCCTGTAGTTCTGGAGAATACGTGTGGCCAATTCGCTCTTTTCCCTCCGAAGCGCCGCGGCGCTCCTCGCAGCCGTTTGCGTAGCTCTTACAACTGCGGTGTACGCGCAGGATTCGCCGGGCCCGCAGCCGGTACCGCTGCCTCCGCCCATTGTCGCGCCGGCTGACACGCCTTATCCCGGCACGATTTCCCTGGTCGTCGACCTCACCAACGTCAATGATCGAGTGCTGAATGTTCAGGAGACGATTCCTGTCAAAGCCGGGGAGATGGTGCTGCTCTATCCGGAATGGCTTCCCGGCACGCACTCGCCATCGAACGCAATCGCGGACTTGGCCGGGCTGGTGGTCACGGCGAACGGCAAGCGGATTGACTGGGTGCGCGATCGCGTGAACATGTACGCCTTCCATATCAACGTGCCGCAGGGCGCAACCACGCTGGAAGTGAATTTCCAGTACCTGGCGCCGATCGACCCAAAGCAAGGCCGCATCTGGTCCAAATTCGCCGACGTAACCTGGAATAGCGTGCTGCTCTATCCGGCGGGATACTTCTCGCGGCGCATCGGATTTTCTACCGCACTGCGCTTGCCGCAGGGCTGGAAGTTCGCTTGCGCGCTGGAGGTGAAGTCGCAGGATGGGAACCTGGTCCAGTTCAAAGACACGACCTTGAACACGCTGATCGATTCGCCGCTCTACGCTGGCGTCAATTTCAAGCGTGTCGACATCTCGAGCGGCCCCGACAACAAGGTCTACCTCGATCTTTTCTCCGACAAGCCCGAGCAACTGGTGATGACGCCGGAGGAGTTGCAGTACCACAAGAACCTGGTGATCGAGGCCCGGAAGCTTTTCAACTCCCATCACTATGATCACTACGATTTCCTTTTTTCACTCAGCGATATAGTCAGCGGTAAAGGCTTGGAGCACCATCAGTCGAGCGAGGACGGAACGCGCGCCAACTATTTTACGGACTGGGCTGCCGGGGTTGGCGGCCGCGCGCTTCTGCCCCATGAATACACGCATTCGTGGAACGGCAAGTTTCGCCGCCCTGCCGACCTGTGGACCCCCAACTTCAATGTGCCCATGCAGAACGATCTGCTGTGGGTCTATGAGGGGTTGACGGATTACTACGGCAATGTCCTGACGGCGCGCTCCGGAATGTGCACTCTGGAGCAGGCCCACGATATGCTCGCGCAGATCGCTGCCGGCTTCGAGATCAGCCCGGGACGCACGTGGCGCCCGCTGGTGGATACCACCAATCAGCCCATCATCGGGAACCATTTCAGCTCGCCTGAGAACTGGCCAAGCTGGCAACGTTCGTATGACTACTATCCTGAATCCGACCTCATCTGGCTCGATGCCGACACGAAAATCCGCGAGCTGAGCGGTGGCAAGAAGTCGCTCGACGATTTTGCCAAGCTCTTTTACGGCATCGATAACGGGAGCTTTGTCACCAAGACCTACAATCTTGACGACCTGGTTGCGGCGTTGAACACGGTGCAGCCGTACGATTGGGCGGGCTTCCTGCGGGCGCGGGTGTACGATGTCGCTCCGCAGACTCCGGAGAACGGATTCACTCAGGGCGGATACCGGCTGATCTACAACGACAACCAGCCGGATTGGATGAAGCACGCAGACATGTCTCGTGGGGCCAGCTTCGCCACGTCGCTGGGCTTCTCGCTGAAAGCCGATGGCAGCCTTAACGACGTAGTGTGGGACAGCGTGGCTTTCAAGGCTGGCATCACGCCGGACATGCAGCTGACGGCCGTGAACGATCAGAAGTTCACGGTGGATGGCCTGCGCGAAGTGATTCTCGCTTCCGAGAAGAGCAAAGCGCCGATTAAGCTTCTGCTGAAGCGGGGCGACGAATTTCTTACGATCAGCCTCGACTATTCCGGCGGATTGCGCTATCCGCACCTGGAGAAAGTAGACGGAACGCCCGATCGCCTGGATGCGATTCTGGCGCCGTCAAAGTAGGAACGCGCTAGAGGAACGAAGAGTGGCTGGGACCGTCTCAGCCACTTTTCTTTTGGCGGCGCCGAGAAACTGAATGGGTGGACGACACGTCTCTACGCCGCCGGATTGAATAGCCGGATCACCCAGAAGGTCAACATCGCGACGAGGGCTGAGGCGGGAATGGTCAGTACCCACGCCCACACAATCCTGGTGGCAACGCCCCAGCGCACGGCCGACAACCGGTTCGTGGTTCCTACGCCGATAATAGCGCCGGTGATGGTGTGGGTTGTGCTCACCGGAATGCCCGCCAAAGCTGTGCCGAAGAGCGTGATGGCGCCCGCGGCCTCGGCGCAGAACCCGCCCACCGGCTTCAGCTTGGTGATTTTCGATCCCATGGTGTGGACGATTCGCCATCCTCCGAAATAAGTTCCCAGCGCGATGGCGGTTTGGGCCGCGAGGATGATCGGCCAATGCCAGCGTCCCCAGTTGGCGGCAAAGTCATGCTTCGTCATGACCCCAGCGGTGTAGAGCGCGCCCGCGACGATGCCCATGGTTTTCTGCGCGTCGTTGCCGCCGTGTCCCAGGCTGTACGCCGCCGCCGAGAGCAGCTGCAACTTACGGAACAGGCTGTCCACCTGCCGCGGCGATTTCCGCTGGAAGATCCACGAGATTGCCACCATGAAGCCGAAGCCCAGCACGAAGCCCAGCACGGGAGCGATCACAATGAAGATCAGCGTCTTGTACCAGCCGCCGGGCACGATGACATGCGGCGCCGCTCGCCAGCCGCGAAGGATCATGGCCCGCGCCATGGCTGCGCCCGCGTAGCCGCCGATCAGCGCGTGCGAGGACGAGGTTGGCAGCCCCAGCAGCCACGTCAGCACATCCCAGACGATCGCGCCTGCCAGCCCAGCCAGTACTACGTACTGGGTGACGATGTCCTCCCGGATCATGCCGGCCCCAATGGTCTTGGCCACCGCTATGCCCAGAAGGAATGCTGCCAGGAAGTTGAATGTGGCCGCCCACAGCACTGCCAGCTTAGGCGACAGCACGCGCGTGGATACGACCGTCGCAATGCTGTTGGCGGCGTCATGAAAACCGTTCAGGAAATCGAAGACCAGCGCCGTGGCAACGGTGATGAGGAGCAGGATGGTTCCCGGGCTCACGGGCGCACGTCCTTCACCGGCTTGGGGTTTGCGGCCACGGCTGGGCGCATCACGCGTTCTTCAGGACGACGGTCTCAAGCACGTTGGCGACATCCTCGGCCTTATCGCTGGCCTCTTCCAGAATCTCCAGCAACTCCTTCAGCTTGATCAGGGTGATGGGATCGTAATCGCCGTCGAAGAGGCGGCCAATCGCCTCCCGGCTGACCTGGTCGGCTTCGTTTTCCAGCCGGTTCACTTCTACGCAGTGTTCCAGCAACTGGCCGTCCTTGCTGAGCAGCGCTACCGCCTTCTTCAGCTCTTCGGCCTGCTTCAGAATGATGCCGGCCAACACCTTGGCCGACGGCGAAGGTTGGGTGATCTTGTAGGTGAGCAAGCGGTCGGAGGCGCTGTAAACGAAATCCAGAACGTCATCCAGCGAGGAAGCCAGCAGATGGATGTCTTCGCGATCGAAGGGCGTGATGAAGGTCTGGTTCAGCTTCACCAGAATCCGGTGCGTCATCTCGTCGCCGCGGTGCTCAATTTCCTTGATCTTGTCGAGCGCGGCGGGCAGTTGTTCGTAGTTGTAGTTGTGCAAAAGATCGCTCAGCGCTTGCGCGCCCTCGACCACATTGGTCGCGATCTCCGTGAACATGTCGAAGAACTTGGTCTCGCGAGGTATCAGTCGCACCGGGAAACTCCACAGGGGGGCGCGGATGTGGAAAGGTCCATGAAAGGTGAAGGCTTGCGAATTGTTACGACTTTGTTAAAACGAAACTATCGCATGAGAGCGATAGAGGGGTCAAACCGAGGGGTGAAATCTTGTTGACCCGGTGCTCAAGTCGGGAAACCTGGTTTTTTCGACCTGGAGGGAGGGCGGGCGGCGAAACAGGCCAGACCTGAGTCGCTGTTCTTGCCAACTCGAAGAAACAGCAGGTCTCTCCACTCGGACTGAAGTCCTCGGTCGGGATGACACCTTCTGTCGGACACTAGGCCCAACGTACCGGCCTAAAGTTCAGGCGTTGCCGTCATATATTGGGAAACCGACAACTGGCAACTGAGCCCCCGCACCCTTGCGCTTCCCCATCTCATCTACAATTCATCTCCGGCAGCACTCTTTTCTCAGGAGCAATCATGTCCGCTGTGCCGAACCTTCCAATCGCCGAGCCTGGTTCTGAGGCGTTTCCCATTCTTACCGCAGCCCAGATTGACCGGCTCCGTCCCTTCGGCAAGACGCGTCAAGTACAGGCCGGCGAAATCCTGTTTGAGCCTGGTGACACCAACGTTCCATTCTTCGTTCTGCTGTCGGGAAGATTGGACATTGTGCAGCCCTGTCCTACCGGCGAGCGTGTGATTGTCACCCACACACCGGGCGGCTTTACCGGCGAGTTTGCCGTGATCAGCGGGCAGCGCTACCTGCTGCGGGGCCGCGTCGCCGAGGCCGGCGAGTTTCTCCAGATCAGCGCCGAGGCCGCACGATCGCTGGTGGCCAAAGATAGCGAGATTTTCATGCGCGCCTTCATCCTGCGGCGGCTGACCTTGATTGCGCAAGGCGCGGGCAACGCCATTCTGCTGGGCTCGCGCCACTCGCCTGGCACTCTGGCCTTGCGCGAATTCCTTGGGCGCAATGGACATCCCTATGTCTACGTCGACCTTGACACCGACCAGAGATCGCAGGATCTGCTGGATCATTTCTCCGTCAAGCCCGAAGAAATTCCCGTCGTCATCTGCAACGGACGCAGTGTGCTGCGCAATCCGTCGATCGCCAAGCTGGCCGACTGCCTGGGATTGAACGCCAACATCGACGAGTCGCAGGTGCGCGATCTCATCGTGGTCGGCGCGGGCCCCTCCGGTCTGGCGGCTGCGGTTTATGCCGCGTCCGAAGGGCTCGACGTGCTGGTGGTCGAGACTTCCAGCCCCGGCGGCCAGGCGGGAACGAGTTCAAGGATCGAAAACTATCTTGGCTTCCCCATGGGTATTTCGGGAAGCGATCTGACGGGGCGCGCTCTGGCGCAGGCCCAGAAGTTCGGCGCACACATGATGGTCGCGCGCAGCGCGGTGCGTCTGCACTGCGAGCGGCGCCCTTATCAGGTCGTGCTGGACGTGGGCAACCCGCTGAACGCGCGAACCGTGGTCATCGCCGCCGGCGTCCAGTACAACAAGCCGCCCATCGGCAACCTGGCGAAGTTCGAAGGCCTGGGAATCTACTACGGTGCAACCAACATGGAGGCGCAGCTCTGCGGGAGCGAGGACGTCATCGTCGTCGGCGGAGGGAACTCGGCGGGACAGGCGGCGGTGTTCCTGTCGCAAACCGCGCACAAGGTGTACATGCTGGTGCGCTCCGGGCAGCTGTCAGACACCATGTCGCGGTACCTGATTCAACGCATCGAGGAGAATCCGATGATCGAGCTGCACCTGCACACGGAAATCGTCGGCTTGGATGGCGGCGAGCACCTGGAGCGCGTCACCTGGCGGGAGAAGAAGACTGGGGAAACTTCGAGCCACGATATCCGGCATGTGTTCGTGAT
>JBEKCJ010000020.1:0-48619 GCA_050014935.1 Candidatus Korobacteraceae bacterium | reverse complement strand
TCGGCGACCAACTGCTTCTGGCGCACATTGGTCAGGAAGCCGCTCTCGCACTGCGCCCCGGTATCTCCGCCGACTAGCTGCAGAATTTTCTTGCGCAATTCGTCGATGCCTTCGCCCGTGAGCGCGGAGGTGGCCACGCAGCCGTCAGGCCGGAGCAACGTCGGTAATTGCGGCGAGGTTGGCGTATCTACATCGGAGCGTGCCCCCGGCACAAGGTCAACCTTGTTCAGAACAACAAGCCGAACGCGACCTTCACTCTTCGCGACTAACTCGGCATCCGGATCTGAATCCGGCGTACCGTCGAACGCGGCCGGGTTCGCCGCATCCAGCACAATCAGCACTACGTCGGCGTCGGCCAGCGCCTCCATCGACTTGCGCACGCCTATCCTTTCCGCCTCATCCTTGGCGACGCGAATGCCCGCGGTATCGACCAGCCTCACCGGAATGCCTCCGATCGCGACCGTCTCGCTGACCAGATCGCGCGTGGTGCCGGGCGTGGCCGTAACGATGGCCCGCTCGCTTTGAACTAACCGGTTAAACAAACTCGACTTGCCGACGTTGGGCTGTCCGACGATGGCCAGCGTCAGCCCTTCGTGCACCACCTTTCCGAAGGCAAAGCTGGCAAGTAGCTCAGCGAGCGGCGCGCGGATGGCGGCGATGCGCCCCAGGATCTGCTCGTCGGCAATCACCGCAACATCGTCTTCGGCGAAGTCCACTCCCGCTTCCATGGTGGCAATCAGCTCCACCAGCTTCTGCTTAATGGGTTGCAGCCGCCTGGACAACGCGCCGTCCAACTGCCGCGCCGCCACTTGCGCCTGGTAGAGCGTCTGCGACTCGATCAGGTCGCGCACGGCTTCGGCCTGTGTCAGATCGATGCGGCCGTTGAGAAACGCTCGCATGGTGAACTCGCCCGGCTCAGCCAGCCGCGCGCCGGCCGCGATCGCCATCTCAACCACATGGCGCAACACCACAGGCGAGCCATGGCACGAAATCTCGACCACATCGTCAGTCGTGTAGGAGTGTGGCTTGGCGAAGAAGGTGACGACAACCTCGTCGATGCGTTCGCCGCTGGCCGGCTCGATCAGCTCACCGAAATGAGCGTGGCCGGCTTCGAGGTCATGTTGGTGCGCCAGCCGCAGCATGGGACGGGCAATAGCGCGGGCATCAGCCCCCGATATTCGCACCACGCCAATCCCGCCGCGTCCCGCAGGCGTGGCGATGGCGACGATGGTGTCGTCAAGATGCATGAACTCAATTATTAATTAAAACGGCTGGGATGGGCGCGTTCGTCCCGATTCGCTCGGATCACTTCGCCACAAACATCACCACGCTCCGCGCTTTCACCATGTAGCTTTCCTGCGATAGCAGCGGGAATTCCTGCCCATCTTCTGCGATGTCGAGTGGCGAGGCTTGCGCGGTGTCTACCACGCGGAACCACTCGTGGTTGCCAATCTGCGGCAGCTCAAACTCCAGATCGCCGGAATATGCATTAGCGATGAAGTGCAGGTCGTCGCGCGCGTCGCCGTCGTGCAGTTGCGTCAGTTGCATGGCAACCGTACGCGATTCGTGGCCCCAGTCTGGTTTAACGCGCTTCACCCCGTGCCAGGTGATGTGAAACCCGCCTTCGCCGTTGAGCTGAAAATCGGCGCGACGCAGCAGGGGACAGCGTTTGCGGAAGGCGATCATCAACTGGAAGAAACGCAGCAAGCCGGCGTTCGTCTCCACCATTCGCCAGTCCACCCAGCTGATGTCGTTGTCCTGGCAATAGGCGTTGTTGTTGCCTTGTTGCGTGCGGCCAAATTCGTCGCCTGCAAGGATCATGGGCACACCGTGCGAGACCAGCAGGATCGCCGCGAAATTCTTCTGCTGCCGCAGACGAAGCTCGTTGATGGCCGGGTCATCGCTGGGACCTTCCACACCGCAATTCCAACTGAAATTGGCGTTGTTGCCGTCGGTGTTGTTGTCGCCGTTCGCCAGGTTGTGCTTCTCGTTGTACGAGACCAGGTCATTCAGCGTGAAGCCATCGTGGCAGGTCACGAAGTTGATGCTGTGATAGGGCTCGCGCGCGCTGGTCAAATAGAGATCGGGACTTCCCAGCAGGCGCGTCGCCAGCAGCGAAGTCATTCCGGCGTCACCCTTCACAAACTTGCGAACGTCGTCGCGAAACATGCCGTTCCACTCGGCCCAGCGTCCCCACGACGGCAGCGTGCCCACCTGGTAAAGCCCGGCAGCATCCCAGGCCTCGGCAATCAGCTTGGTATTGGCCAGCACCGGATCGTACGCCAGGCTCTCCAGCAGCGGCGGATTCTTCAGCACACTTCCATCCTGCCCTCGCCCCAGAACCGACGCCAAGTCGAAGCGGAATCCGTCGACGTGCATCTCCATCACCCAATAACGCAGGCAATCGACGATGAAGTCGCGGACCACAGGATTGTTGGCGTTCACGGTGTTGCCGCAGCCGGTGTAGTCCACGTACTTGCCGCTAATGGGATCGAGAATGTAGTAGGTCGGGTTATCGATGCCGCGGAACGACCAGGTTGGCCCCTGCTCGTCGCCCTCAGCCGTGTGGTTGAACACCATGTCGATGATGACTTCGATGCGGGCCTCGTGAAAGGCGCGAACCATCTCCTTGAATTCCTGTATCTGCTCGCCGTCCGCCGGGTTGGCGGAATAGGCTGCGTTGGGCGCAAAGAAGGCGGTCGGCTGATAACCCCACAGGTTCACCAGCGGTGCGCCCGTGAAAGGATTGACGCGGTCGGTATCGGATTCCTCGAACTCAACGACCGGAAGCAGTTCGACCGCAGTTACCCCCAACTTCTTCAGATACGGGAGCTTTTCCAGCAGGCCGACAAATGTTCCAGGGTTCGGTACGCGGGATGACGAATGTTGCGTGAAGCTGCGCACATGCGCTTCATAGATGATGCTGTCCACCAGCGGGATATTCAGCGGCTGATCGTCTGCCCAATCGAAGGCGCGTTCCACCACCAGGCTGTTGCGGTAGGGCCGCGCCCCCGGCTTGTATTCGCCCCAGGTGCCGCCATGGGAGAGGGCGTGCGCATAGGGATCGAGCAGCACATGCGCGGGATGGAAGCGATACACCTCGGGATTCGGATTGGGCTGCATGTCGAAGCGGAAACCGTACTGGCCGCCGCCGTCCAGCCCTTCGACGAACACGTGCCACACCTGCCCCGTGCGGTTGGCCAAAGGATCCAGAGCGAACTCCACGTAAGGGTCTTGCGCGCCCGCTTGGAAGAGCACCAGGGTGCACGCGGTGGCGTGCTTGGAAAAAATCGCAAAGTTCACGCCGCGGCGGCGCACCGTGACGCCTAACGGAAGCGCTTCTCCGCGGCTGATGCTTTGCCCGGGCGCGGTAGTAAGCGGCGCCTTCTTCGGTGCATGTTGGCTAAAGGCCTTGAGTGGCATGGCTCGCGCCGACCATTGTCCGCTACAGGCGGCGCTTTGGACAGCAAAAAGTCACGAGCAAGAAACTGTGCGGATATGCACGCCTGTTTAGTCGCCGGAAAAGCCCGATCCCGAAGGCTTTGTATCAGGGCACGCTTCAGCCGTGCCGACACGCCGTTTATTTTCCTTCTTGAGCCGGCTTCAGCCGGCGGCACTATGCTCGGTTTCCGACGTTTCATCCTCGCCCCAACAGCTCACGCGCGATCCGGGCGTACAGATCAATGGCCTCCAGGAGCTGCTTCTTCTCGATGTACTCGCGGTCCGTGTGCGCGACGTGTATCGAGCCCGGACCGATCAGCAGCGGTTTTCCCCACCGTGTCAGCGCGGGAATGTCAGTGGTGAAGGCCGCAACCATGGTCTCGATGCCGGGAACCGTGTCCAGCTCCATGAATGGAATTTCCAGCTTGAAATGGGCTTCGGCTTTGTCGCCGGCTGCCTGTGTGATTTGCTTGCGCAACTCCTCCGCCGGGCCTACCAGCCGGAACAGCAACTGCGCTACGGCGTGATCGGGAATAACATTGGGCGCTCGGCCGCCCTCGATCTGTCCGACATTTAATGTGCAAGGGCCGGCCTTGGGATTACTAGGCAGCTTCAGCTTGCGAATCTCGTGTAGCGCGTCAAGCAGCTTTTCGATAGCCGACTCACCCAGCTCGGGATAAGCCGAGTGCGCCATTCTGCCGCGCGCTGTCAGCTCAACTCGCAACGTGCCCTTCGTCGCGGTGGCCAAACGGTTCTCCGTGGGCTCGCCGTTGATCAGAAACCTCACGCCGCGCGGCTGCTGATTGGCCGTCTGCGCGCCCTGGCTGTCGCGTTCCTCGCCCACCAGAAACAGCAGGCCGACGTGAATGTCTTCGGTCCGTAATTTCTCCGCCGCCGCAATCTGCGCCACGATGATGCCTTTGGCATCGCACGAACCCCGGCCGTAAATGCGGTCCGGCGTCTCCGACGAAGGAATGAACGGCGGCACCGTGTCCATGTGGGTGGAGAAGGCAAGCTCTGGCTTCGGGTGAGCTGGGTCTGCCGCCCAGATGTCGAAGCGATCGCCTTCGACGGGAATGCGCTCGACGTTGTAGCCGAGCTGCGTCAACTCATTGGCGAGCGCCTCGCCAACCGCCGCTTCCATTCCAGTGGTGGATTCAATGTCGACGAGCTTGCGAGTGAGAGCGAAAACGTCCATCTGGGAAGAATAGATGATTTCAACGGCGGAGACACAGCAGGCACGGCCACCGGTTTGTATCAGGGCTCGACCTTCAGTCGTGCCGAACTTCGGGCTTCAGCCGTGCCCTGATACAAAGCCATTCGTGAAATAGGCGCGCCCTATTTCGCCTTGGGGCTAAGCCCTGCCCACTTCTCCAGCAGCCCGAGCGTCGCGGCAAAGTCGAGATCGTCCCAGCCTTCTTCGCTCGACAGCTCGTAGATCTCATCCACGGTTTCCAGCGCGGGCAGCTTCACCCGGTGCTCCTTTGCCATGTCGAGCATGAGGTGGATGTCTTTATGCATCAGGCGGAGCGGGAAGTTGGGCGAGTAGTCATGGCGCAGCACAAACGGCGCTTTGTAATCCACCACGCCGGAACGCACCATCGAAGCCTGAATCAACTCGATCAGCTTGGCCGGCTCAACCCCCTGCTTGCGCGCCAGAACAAAGGCCTCGGCAAAGCCCTCGTAGATCATAGCGATCATGAGGTTCATGCTAAGTTTTGCGGCCTGGCCCTTGCCGGTGTCTCCGATGTGGATCACCAGCTTGCCCATGGCTTTGAACAGCGGATCCAGGTATTGGACCGGCTCGGGCGCGCCGCCGACGATAAAGATGAGTTGTCCGTTTTCCGCGCCGACCTTGGAGCCCGTGACGGGCGCGTCCACCCAATGCACGCCGGCGGCATTCACCCGCTCGGCAAAGCGCAGCGTGGCCGACGGCGAGATCGTGCTGGAGTCCACCACAATCGCCCCTTCTTTCAGCGATTGCACGGCGCCGTCGTCGCCAAACATCACGCGCTCAACCGAAGCGGTATCGGCAACGCAGCTCCACACGACTTCAGCCTCTTTGGCGGCCTCCGCCGGAGAAACAGCGGTGGTTGCGCCCTCGACGTGCTGGCGCGCGGTGCGGTTCCATACCGAAACTTCATGTCCCGCCGCTACCAGCCGCGAGGCCATCGGACGTCCCATGATGCCCAAACCGAGGAAGGCAATGCGCATGTGTGTTGCTCCTTAGACTTTCGGAATTGGACACGCGCTGGCAGGGAGCCGCTGGCGCAGTCGGCCCGAAACTAGATTTAAGCTGAGTGCAACAGTAAGGTCAAGGAAGAGATTGTCATTGTTCGGCTACGACGTGCCGCATCGGGACCGTTGCCACGCGCGTCTAACTACTCGAAACGTTCATGCCAAGACCTTCCATTCGACGTAAGGCCGCCCGCTATCAGCAATCAGCCATGAGCGTTGGTCCGGGGACTTCTGGTTTCGTTCTCAATGTGGAACAGGGTAATTGAATCCAAGGTCGACATGTTCGGCCCGAAGGCAACAAACTGAATCCGCCGAGGACCAGTCCCGCGCAGTGGGAAGGCATAAGATAGCCCAGCGCTTCAGCGCTGGGTAAAATGTGAAGTACACCCGAGTCCCTTTAGGGACGACAGACTTGCGAACGCGGCTTCAGCCGCGCGTCTTCGCTGGAGGACTGATGAAAAAGACCGCTATCGTACTGATCATGTTGCTTTCGACGTTTGCCTTCGCCGCTGACAGCTACCAGCAGGGCAAGATCGTGAAATGGGAGAACGGCACTTACGGCGACAAATCCAAGAAGCACCCCACCAAGAACTGGATCGTCTATCAGCTACAGACGGACACCACCACCTATTCCATCGCCCGCCAGAAAGAAACCAAGCCGCAGATGCAAGCCGGCGAAGTTGTGCAATACGAGCTCAAGAAGACTACTGAGATCAATGTGATCGACGCTAACGGCAAAAAGCACGAATACCAGATCGTGGGTCAGGCGGCGGGGGCCGGACAGTAAGCGCGCGCCGTTATTTCCTGCGTTGCAGGCGAATCGGAGAGGCCAGTATTCCGGAAAGGTGCTCCACCTCGGTCACCACGCGATCCAGATCGTCGATCAGCGGCTTCAACCGGTGGGTCACGCCTCCCAGCCGATACTCTCTTACCAGCGCCCGGTAGTACCAAAGCGTCTTGGCCTTGGGCACCGAAAAACGCGAGAAGGCGACCTCACCGTCATTGCGCAGATCGCGCAGCACAGCCCGGCAGTTGTAGAGTTTGTCGGCCGCCGACACAAAGCGCGTCTCCGCATCCTCGTGCCGCACCCGCCGGAGGTAGCGAAATTTCCGCCGCTCCCAGTTCTCCTTCTTCTTGGGGTCCTCGGCGTAGGAGTCGGTGCAGCCATCCACGATCTTGGCCACACGCGCCCCGAAAATCTGGTCGATCACCTTTAGCATTGGCCGCCCGCCGTGGTCTTCGACGGCATCGTGCAGCAGCGCCGCAATCGCCATCTCCTCGTCGCCGCCATAATCAAGCACGATGGAAGCCACGCCCAGCAGATGCGAAATGTAGGGGATGCCGCTCTTCTTGCGGTCCTGCTCGCGATGAACCTGCGAAGCGAAAAGCAGGGCATGATCGAAGCGCGTGGAGAGTGGGACGAACTTGCGATCGAACGAGCGAGGCAGTTTGGTCGGCATATCGGGCCAGGAAGCTTGCGGAAACAGGATAACGGAAAACCGAGGGAGCAACTAGCGGTTAGCAGTCGCACTCGGCATTTGCGTTTGGGTTACGCCAAGCCTTCTGCCGGGTGTCATCCTGAGCGAGGACTTCGGTCCGAGTCGAAGGATCTGGTTTCCGGAGCTTGAGCGTGTGGCCGGCTGGTGAACAGTGGACACTCACAGCCAAGTGCTAAAGATCGTGGAGCCGCATCTTGCGAAGGTAGGTTGTCAGGATACAGAATCGCTCCTTCCGGCAACGAAAAGACCAACTCAACTGACCGGGCTTTCCTCTCTTGGACATACGCGTTCAATAGCCACGCATGCCAAGCCTTGATGAGCACGCGATGAGGCTCCGGTGGAGCTAGATTGCCGCGCGAAAACCAAGAGGTCACGTCATGGCAGGGAAGTACTCGCGCCCCCTCAAGTTGAAGAGGCTCGTGGCCGACTATCTCAAATAAGGGCCTACGTTTGTCAGGCTGTGGATAGAGCATTGTCCACGACGGCTCATTTTCCAGCCTGTCCGGCGAAGGCCGGTCCTCACTCCGAACCAGGAGAGGGAGATTGAACTCGACGACCATGGTTATGCCAGAGCTCTTACCTGCCGGCCTCGGGCCAGCGGACGGACTGCCAGGATATGAGCAGCTTTTCAAGTCCATCTTCCAGTGCTCTGCGGCAGGCATGCTGGTCCTGGATCTTGACGGTCGATGTGTCTGCGTCAACCAGGCCTTCTGCGATCTGATTGGATATACCGCGGAAGGAGTCATGGCCCGCACGGTGGCCGAGATTACTCATCCGGATGACGTGGCGGTGAGCCAGAAGATGCTGCGACGGCTGGCTTCCGGGAAAGCAAAGTTCAACCAGTTGGAGAAGCGGTATGTCCACAAGAGCGGGCGGCCGGTGTGGGCGCTGCTGACGGCGGTCCTGGTCCCGCGCTCGGATGGCCTCCCGCCGCTTCTGGCGGCCGGGCTGGTGCAGGACATCAGCCAGCGCAAGGCGGCCGAAGAAGCCCTGCAACGCAGCGAAGCGCTGTTTCGCACCATCGGGGAAAATGCCGGCGACCTGATTCTGATCGTCGATTACCCCACCATGAAGGCGCTCTACGTCAGCCCCGCCTGTCGCAAGCTTCTGGGATATTCGGTCGACGAACTTCAGGATCGCAACTCGCTGGAATTGGTCCACCCGGATGACCTTTCCGTCATTCACCGGGCAACCGAGGAAATGGTCCGGAAAGGGAGCAACGGACTGATTGCGGAAATGCGATTCCGTCACAAGAACGGCAATTGGCATCATGTGGAGGCCCACGGCTGTGCGGTGCGCGACAGTCGGGGCGAACTCGAGCGTATCGTCGTGATCTCCCGCATGATTGACGATCGCATCCTGGCCCAGCAGGCTTTGCGCCGGGCGCACGAAGAAGCGGAGTTGTTCATCGACTCGGTGCCCTCGATTCTGATCGGTATCAGGCGGGATGGGAGGATCAAGCGCTGGAACCTGGCAGCGGGACAGGTGTTCGGACTCAGCGCAGCCGAGGTGACCCATCGCTACCTGGCGGACTGCGGCATTCAATGGACGCGTCCGGACATGAAAGCGGAGATTGCTTCCTGGTGCACGCACCGCGAGCCGGCGCGCATCGATGCGCTGCCGTTTCTAGTCAATGGCGAGGCGCGCTTTCTCGGTCTCACCTTGAAGTGGATTGGCGCGCGTGAGGAGCCAGCCGACGAGTTGCTGATCATCGGCTCCGATGTGACCGAGCGCGAGGTCCTGGGACAGCAGTTGCGGCAGGCGCAGAAGCTGGAGGCGATTGGGCAACTGGCGGCCGGAATCGCGCATGAAATTAATACCCCCATTCAGTATGTAGGCGACAATACCCGCTTTCTTCAGGAGTTCTGGGTCACGGTGCACTCCCTCTGCGCCATAACCCGCGAGATGCGGCAGGAAGCCCGCTCGGGCGCGATTTCGCCACAGACGCTGGAGCGATTCGATGTCGCAGCCCAGGCGGCAGACTTCGAATACATGCAGACGGAGATTCCGCACGCCATCGAGCAGTCCCTGGAAGGCATTGAACGGGTGACCAGGATCGTCCACGCGATGAAGGAATTTTCCCATCCGGGATCGGAAGAGAAGAAGTCGATTGATATTAACCGTGCGATCGAGACGACCATCACGGTTGCGCGCAACGAGTGGAAGTACGTTTCTGACGTGGAAACGCACTTCGATCCGGAACTGCCTTTGGTGTTGTGCCATGCCGGCGAGTTCAACCAGGTGGTTCTCAACCTCCTGATCAATGCCGCGCAGGCGATTGCGGAGGCGGTGGGAGACGGTTCCCGCGGCAAAGGGAAGATTGTGATCTCTACCGCGCGCGCCCAGGACTGGGCCGAAATTTCGATCGCCGACACCGGCGCAGGAATACCGGAGGCCATTCGCTCCCGGGTCTTCGAACCATTCTTCACTACCAAACCTGTAGGCAAGGGAACGGGTCAGGGGCTGGCCCTGGCCCACACCGCCATCGTGAGGCGGCATGGCGGGAAGATCTGGTTCGAGTCGGAAGTGGGAAAGGGAACCACATTCTTCATTCGTATCCCGATTGCCGACCCGGCGGGAGGGTGACCGTGGCCAAACGAATCTTGTTTGTCGATGACGAGCCGATGGTGCTGACCGGGCTCAAGCGCAGTTTGCGGCCTATGCGCTCGGAGTGGGAGATGGTCTTCGCCGGCGGCGGCGACGAAGCCCTGACGGCGATGGAGCAGCAGAGCTTCGACGTTATTGTGACCGACATGCGAATGCCCGGAATGGATGGAGCCCAGTTACTGCATGAAGTGCAGAGACGCTCCCCTCAGACCTTGCGCATGGTGCTCTCCGGGCAATCGGATCGGGAGACGATCCTGCGCTCGGTCAATCCGGCCCATCAGTTTGTTTCCAAGCCCTGCGAAAGCGAGGAACTGAAGGCGCGCCTGGCCCGCATCTTCGCTCTCGGAGATCTGCTCCAGAATCCAGACCTGCGCGAGCTGGTGACCAAGCTTGATTCCCTGCCGAGTCTGCCGGGAATTTATCGGCAACTCAATCAGGAGCTGAGCCGCAGTGATCCCTCGCTGCAACGGATCGACGAATTAATTGCCGCCGATATGGCCATGACCGCCAAGATCCTGAAGCTGGTGAACTCAGCTTTCTTTTGTCTACCCTGCGAAATCTCCAGTGCCTCGCATGCGGTTAAACTTCTTGGCCTGGAAACCCTGCGCACCCTGGTGCTGACGGCGCATATATTCGACCAATTTCAAAGTCCGCTGCTGAGCGCTGAAGACGTTCGACAGATTTCCGATCACTCACTGGCGGTCAGCAAGAGTGCCCGGACGATTGCGCTGCTGGAGCATGCCGACCAGGCGACCCAGGATGGGGCGTTTACCGCCGGCCTGTTGCACGATGCCGGCAAACTCATCCTCGCCTCTACTCTATGTGAGCGGTACGGCGAGGTGCTGGACTACAGCGAGAGAGCGAATGTCGGCCTCTATGCGGCGGAGCGCGAGCTGCTGGGTTGCAGTCATGCGAGGGTGGCCGCCTATCTGCTTGGCTTATGGGGGCTTCCCAGCACTATTGTTGAGGCCGTTGCCTGGCACCACCAGCCGGGAGGCAGCTTAAGCGAGAAGTTTTCGCCGCTGGCCGCGGTGCACATGGCAAGCGCTTATCACGATGAAATGAGCAGCTCGCGGCTGCGCGACCGGACTCCTGTCGATAAGGGTTTTCTGGCCGGCATCGGTTGCGCAGAACGAGAGGCAGTCTGGCGGAGCGAACTCGATAGGGAACAGGTGCATCATGGCTGAAAAGATCCTGCTAGTAGACGACGATACTAACGTCCTTGACGGCTATCGGCGCAGCTTGGGCCGCGAGTTTTTCCTGGAAACTGCCCTGGGCGGCGTCCAGGCCCTGGAACTTGCCACCGACCGCGGTCCCTATGCGGTCGTCGTTTCCGACATGCGAATGCCCGGTATGGACGGCATTCAGCTCTTGAGCAAAATCAAGGCGCAATCGCCGGACACCTCCCGTATCATGCTGACGGGCAACATCGACATAGATACGGCTGTCAACGCCATTAACGAAGGCAGCATCTTCCGTTTCCTAACAAAGCCGTGCAGCCGGGAAGCGATGGCGAAAGCCTTGACGGCGGCGCTGGAGCAGTACCGGTTGGTGACCGCCGAAAAGCAGTTATTGGAGCAGACCCTCAGCGGCAGCATCCAGGTCCTGACCGAAGTGCTCAGCCTGCTCAATCCCGCTGCCTTCAGCCGGGCTGAGCGCGCCCGCCGCTACATCCACCGCATCGCCATCGCGATGAAGCTGGGCAACCCCTGGCAGTACGAGGTTGCCGCTATGATGTCCCAGCTGGGTTGCGTCACCCTGGCTCCGGAAACCATCGACGCTGTCTACCAGGGCGAGAAGCTCATGCCCAAGGAGCAGGCCCAATACGACGCGCACCCCAGCGTGGCCTACGATCTGCTTTCGAAAATCCCCCGTCTGGAACCCATCGCGTGGATGATCGAGTATCAGGACCGGCCCGCCCCGGAGTCTGACCACTCCCAAACCCCGGATGTGCGCATGGGAGCGAAAATACTGCGGGTGATCCTGGCTTACGAAAGGCTGATTCACACTGGGAAATCACGAACTGAAGCGGCGCACGTTTTGAGCCGTCAAAACACAGATTTCAGCCCGGAGTTCTTTCAGAATCTGGTGGCCCTGGATCCCAACGCCGAAGACGGAGAAACCCTCCGCAGCCGCATCGACGAACTGGCGCCCGGAATGATCATCCAACAAGAAGTTCGTGCCCAGGATGGGACCCTGTTGGTCTCCAAAGGTCAGGAGGTCACGCCAACCGTCGTATCCAAGCTCAAGAACTTACACGCGCGGCGGGCGATCAGCAGCAGCGTGACTGTCTCCATGCCGACAACTACCCTGGCTTTCGTTAAATCCGCTTCGTAGGTTTCTGTCCCATATCGCTGAAAGGCCTAGCCAGTGTAGACGGCCGCAGGGTTGCAAAATGGTTCGGCTAAAGAGGGCTTTTCTTTCCCAAACTTCGCTTCCGCATCCAGCGGCAGGCGAACATAAAACGTGGTTCCTTTACCCACTTGGCTTTCGAAGGTTAGGGTCCCCCCATGCATTTCCACTACGATCGCGCGGGCTATGGCCAGGCCCTGGCCGGTTCCACGCCCGATCGCTTTGGTCGTGAAGAATGGATTGAAGACTTTGTCGCGAATGGTTTCGGGGATGCCGCACCCGGTGTCGGCAACCGAGATTAACACGGCGTCTTGCTCAGTCCAGGTCCGCACCTTGATCAAACCCTTTTCGCCGGTTAGCTTTTTCGCCTCCGCAATAGCATGGGCAGCGTTCACCATCAGGTTGAGGAAGACCTGGTTCAGTTCGCCGATGTTGCAAACGACAGGAGGCACGCTACCCAATTCTGTTTCCACGTTCGCGACGTACTTCAACTCGTTGCGGGCGACGATCAGCGTGCTGCGAAGGGCTTCGTTGATATCGGCAGCGGCCTTCTCTTTTCCTTCCGGGTGGGCAAATTCCTTCATGGCGCGCACCAGCGTGGCGACCCGGGTTACGCCATCCAGCGACTGCGCGATGGCCTTGGGAATTTCTTCCATCAGATAGTCAACGTCCACCGCCTTCTCGGTCTCACTAACCTCTTCCGCCAATTGCCGGTCTGTCGCGCCGTCGGCCTCCGCTGCTTCCCGCAGGCATTGATATTTTTCCCGCACCTTATTGAGGTCGGTGTAAGCATCGCGGAGGAAGCGAAGGTTGTCACCAACGAACTGCACGGGAGTATTGATCTCATGGGCGATGCCGGCGGCCAGACCGCCGACAGCCTCAAGCTTCTGGGAGTGGCGAAGCTCAATCTCCAGCCGGTTGCGCTCCGTTACATCTTGAGCAATGGCCAGACGGGCGGTATGGGTATCGTAGTTGACGTCGTGAAAGTGGATTTCCACGTCGAGGGTGCGGCCGTCCTTGCTCTGATGCTTCCATTGTCCCGCCGCGCTTTCGAGGAGTGAAAGTTGCTGGTGCACGCGCCGTTGGAAGCGTTGCGTGTCGTCAGCCGGAGCGATGTCCGTCGTTCTCATCCGCAAGAACTCGTCACGGCTGTAGCCGTACTGCTGTACCGCAGCGTCGTTGACCTCGAGAAACTCGAGGGTCGCGACATCGAACACGTAGGCTGGATGTGGGATGGTGGCGAACAACAGACGGGCACGCTCTTCGCTTTGCTGTAGAGCCTCTTCGGTGCGGCGGCGGATCGCCAGGTGCGCGGTCAGCAGGAAGGTCAGCAGCAGCCCGCCCAGAAGCGTGCCCCAGCTGCTCCAGCGTACCGGCTGGAAGCTGTTGGAGAGAGGACAGGCGGCGAGCTCCCACGTACGCCCGGCGACTGCGATGGTTCGCGTCGCCCGAAAGCCCCGGGGAAAATCTTCCACCCCATCCAGGTGAGCGCCCTTCGGATAGAGCAATTTTTCCCGGAGGCTGGCGTCGCGGTCGAAGATGGCCAGGCTGAGCCCCGAGGCGGAGCTGGGTGTGGCGCCGGCCTTCTCCACGATGTCCGAGATCCGAAAGACCGCCAGAGCGAAGCCGGTCAACGCTTCCCTCCGGCCTTCGGTCCGGGACAGATCGAACCCTTCCCGGTAAACCGGACGGAAGACCAGGAAGCCGTATTGGTCGGAGGTCTCCTGCACCAGCTTGATCCGGCTGGTAGCAACCATCTGGCCGGAATCCACCGAACGTTGTAGCGCCTCGCGGCGAACACGATCCGAGTAAAGGTCGAAGCCCAGCGCCTTTTCGTTGCTTTTGAAAGGAGCAACGTAGAAGACCGGGAAATACTCCGCTCGCTCTCCCGCCCTGGTCATCTCCACCGCCGAGACGCGCTCGGTGAACTGGAAGGCGGCGAAGCCGTCGTGCCGCGCGCCGTCTTCGTACCTCCGCCGCAACTGCTTTGGTACGCGCGGAATCCACTCCAAGGCTTGAATAGCAGGGTTTCGCGCCAGCAGGGGCGCCGCGAACTGGCTGAACTGCTCCCGCTCGACCTTGGGCGAAGAGTCGTAGAGCGCCCCCAACGACACAAGATTATTGACCGTCAGCCTGACATTCGTCTCCACAGCATCAAGCCGTTCCTGGGCAATTCCGTTGAACGAAGCCTCGGCGTTCCGGCTTTCCAGGCTGCGCAGGGTGATGAAGATCGCCGCGCTCAGGGCGATGCCGGCGGCAAGGATGCCTAGCGAAGGTAAGACGCGGCGCACAGGTCCCACTGGCCTACTCATCCTTGACTATCGGCAGAAAAGCCATGGGACCGTAACCCTTTCAAAGACCTAGGCGGTTGCCACGCAACCAGGCCTCAAGTCGATCAGATTGCCTGCCGATGCAAATTGGGTGTGCTCATAACAACTTAGGCAGCGAGGCTAACGGCGGGAATACAGCCTGATTTACGAAATGCAAATGGAGAAGGCTCAGTCAATCTTTCCCGGCGCAACTCCTGCTGTAGGGACCGAGACACCCCCGCCTCGCCTGGACGAACGCCCGCTGGTGCTGGTAGCCGACGATGATGTGGGCACTACGCAAATCATTGAAGGCGCGCTGGCCCAGATCGGACTTCACTCCTGTACGGCTTATGACGGCGAGTCGGCTATGCGGAAGATCCGGGAGTATGTTCCCGACCTGATCCTGCTGGATGTCTCGCTGCCCGACGGCAGCGGCATCGACATATGCCGCCAGTTGCGGACCCAGTTGGGATTGGCGCAAATACCGGTAATCTTTATCTCCGGCCATGAAGAGCTGGCCATGAAGGTAGCCGGATTCGAGGCGGGCGGCGTCGACTACATCACCAAGCCGCTGGCGGTGCGCGAAGTCATTGCCCGGGTGCGCACGCACATCCGGCTGAAACGCGGCTACGAATCGCTGGCCGAATTGCAGGCGCAGAGAATTCAGAAGCTGGCGGCGGCGCAGGAAGCCTTCATGCCGCATCCGCATGACATTCCCGAAGCCCGTTTTGAGGTTGCGTTCGTGCAGGTGTTGCGGGCCGGTGGCGACTTCTACGATGTCATCCCGGTGGCCGAGGGGGTGATCGACTACGTGGTGGCCGACGCCAGCGGGCACGATTTGGGCGCCTCCATCTGGACCGCGGCCTTAAAGACGCTGCTCTCGGAATACTGCAATGCGGCCAATTCCCCACGCGAAGTGCTGCACCTGGTTAACAGTGCGCTCCTGCGCATTCTCCCTGCTGGAGTCTTTTTCACCGTTATTCATGCCCGGCTTAATCGCGCTACCGGGAGCCTTACCTTGACCAACGCAGCCCACCCTCCGGCCATCCTGCTCCCCGCCGACGGCAGCCCCGCCGTGGGGGTGTGGCAGGAAGGCGATGTGGTGGGCGCCTATCGCGATGCTGTCTTCGACTCCCAGGAGTTGACGGTGAGCCCGGGCGACCGGCTGTTTCTTTATTCCGACGGCTTGATCGAGACGCCGCAAGACAATCCCGGGGGAGTCGGCGGTTTGCAGCGCCTGCTGACCTCCTGGCGGGATGCCTCGGTGGAAGAAGCCACGCGGGCGGTGATGCAAGCCAGCTGCGGGTGCCAGGGGTGTGAGGACGATGTGCTGCTGCTGGGCGTGAAGGTCTAGGGGAACAGAGGCGGCTGAGGGGAATGAGAGGACAGCGATCCATATCGATGGCGAGGCCGGAGCAGAACCGGCGGGGGCATGGCGACGACCTCTGTTTGCGGGTTCCTTCCGCGCTGTCCGCCATCGAGCCGGTGTGCGAGGAGATTCGAGCGGTGCTGCAAGAACGCCATCTGGAGAAGCTGCAGTTTTCCGTCGAGCTGGTGGCGCGCGAATGCCTGAACAACGCCATCCGGCACGGCAATCGCGGGCGGGCGACCGGCTGGGTTAGTTTCGCCATGCGGGTGAGCAGGAAGCGGATCTGCCTGCGCATTGCCGATCAAGGCCCGGGCTTCGACTGGCAGACCCGCACCCAATCCTGGCCGCAGGAAGCGGCCGCGGGCGGCCGCGGGCTGATGATAGCCAGCACCATTGCCCGGCGCATCGCATTCAATGCCCGCGGAAACCAGGTCACTCTGTGGATCAACACAGCCAGGGAAGAGAGGTAGGAGAAAATGTCGAGCTATCGCGTGGAACATACCGATACCGAATGCCGGGTCAGCGTGGAGGGAGGGCTTACGGCAGTCCTGGTGCCGGAGCTACAGCAAGCTCTGAAACAGGAAATGGAGGGTGGGGCCCGGCAGGTAACCGTCGATCTGGCCGCCACGCGCATCCTCGATTCCAGCGGCATTGGCCTGCTGATCGCCGCCAGCAACAGCCTGGCACAGGAAAGCGGCCAGCTGGCGGTGGTCAACGTGTCGCCGGAAATTCTTCGTCTGCTGCGCACCATGCGGCTGGTGCCGCGGCTCCGTGTGAGCGCACGCGACCGCCCGGAGCCCAGCCATGAGTGAGGAAGCCTTTGCCCTGGACGATGAGCTGTTGCAGGGATTCATCAGCGAATCACGCGAGCATCTGGCCACCATCGAGGCCGATCTGCTGGCCATCGAGCAGGCCGGCGACAGCGCCGACAGCGAGCTGGTCAACAAGGTGTTTCGTGCCGCCCATTCCATCAAGGGTTGCAGCGGCTTTCTGGGACTAAACCAGGTAAAAGAACTGGCCCATAAAGCCGAGACCGTGCTCGACATGCTGCGCTCCCACAAGATCCGTCCCAATGCCGAAGTGACCAATATTCTGCTGGCGGCCTTCGACAAACTCCACGACATGATCGAGTCGCCGGCCAGCAGCGAGTCTGCCGATATCGCCCGCGAGGTCCAGGGACTGGTGGAGCTCGCCGCTTCCTACCTGCCGCAGCCCGCCAAAGCGGCCCTGACGGAGACGGTACAGCTGGCCGACCCGGCAGCTGCGGCTCCGGTAACTCTCCCGCAGGTCGATTTCGAGCGGGCGCAGCGTGCCGGCTGCTGTATCTATTCGCTGGAGTACGACCTGATCCATGATGTCGAACGGCATGGCAAGAATGTCTTCCAGCTCTTCAACGAGTTGGAGTCCGGGGGCGAGGTCCTGGATGTGCGACTGGACTTCGCTTCGGTTGGCGGCCTGGACGGGGTCCTCGGAAAGCGGCTGCCGCTGACCATTATCTTTGCCACTCTGGCTCTAGCAGACGCCATTAGCAACCTGGCGGGAGTCCCGCCGGAACGGACCAGGCTGCTGTTTCAGCCGTTGGCTGATGAGCCCTTGCCGGAATCCTCGCAAACTGCCGCGAACCCAGTCGAGCCACCCATCGCATCTGTGCCCCTGCCGCCTCCGGTGGTAGCGGTGGCAGCAGTAGAAGTTGCTGCGCCACCTATCTCTGCGCCTGTCCCAGCCGCTAATGCCGCGCCCGCCGAATCCCGCGCGTCGGGGCCGGCTGCCGGCTCGCCGGCGACGCTGCCGGCGGTGGAAGACACCCTCCGGGTCAATGTGGGGTTGCTGGATACGCTGATGAATCTGGCGGGAGAGCTGGTGTTAAGCCGCAATCAGTTTCAAGCCGCGATTGTGCAGAACAACCATCGCATGCTGAATTCTGCCGGACAGCGGCTCAGCCAGATTACCTCCGAGATCCAGGATGCCATCATGCGTACCCGCTTGCAGCCCATTGAAAACGTGTTTGGCAAGCTGCCGCGGGTAGTGCGCGATCTGTCGGCCAGCCTGGGCAAGGAGGTGAAGCTTGACATCCGGGGCAAGGAAGTGGCCCTCGACCGCAGTCTGGTCGAAGGTCTCTCCGATCCTCTCACCCACATGGTCCGCAATGCCATCGACCACGGCATCGAGGCGCCGTCCGAGCGCTCGCGGGCAGGCAAAGAACGCTTGGGTACCCTGCGGGTCGAGGCCCGCCATGAAGCCGGACAGGTAGTCATTGAGATTGCCGACGATGGCCGCGGCATCGACAGCCAGCGGGTGGCACAAGCCGCGCTGGCCAAGGGCTTGATCACCGCCGAGCAGCTGAAAGGCATGTCGCTACAGGACCAGATTGCCCTTGTCCTGCTGCCCGGTTTGTCGACGGCGGCAAAAGTTTCCGATGTTTCCGGACGCGGTGTGGGCATGGACGTGGTCAAGACCAACCTCGACCGTCTGGGAGGACAAGTCGAAATCACTTCCACTCTGGGCCGCGGTTCGCTGTTCCGCATCAAGCTGCCGCTCACCCTGACCATCATTCCCGCGCTGATCGTCTCTGCCGAGAATGAGCGCTTTGCCATTCCGCAGATCAATGTGGAGGAGTTGTTGCGCATTCGCGCTGAGGAGACCAAGCGCCGCATCGAAGTGGTGGCCGGGACCGAAGTGCTGTTGCTGCGCGACCGCATTCTCCCATTGTTGCGGCTGGATGACTTTCTGGGAGTGTGGCCCAGCTATCACGACCAGCAGACGGGACGGGAAGAGCTGGACCGCCGGTCGCAACTGGCCGACCGCCGTTCCCCGCATTGCTCGGCCAAAGGCGAGCCGGAGTTGGACGGCGTTGCGCCCCGTCCCGGACCGCCTGTGGCACGCCGCTCCGACGGACGGCGTACCAGCCTTAGCAGCACCCTGGAGATTGCGGTCATTACCACCGGCAGGTTCCAGTATGGGCTGGTAGTGCAAGCTTTCCACAATACCGAAGAGATCGTGGTGAAGCCCCTGGGACATCACCTGAAGGAATCCCGGGAATACGCCGGCGCCACCATCCTGGGCGACGGCGCCGTGGCCCTCATTCTGGATGCCGCCGGACTGGCCGCCAAGGCCGAACTCACTAACGTTGCCGCCGCCCAGCGGGCGAAGGACCAGGAAGAAAAAAGCGAAGACAACGAAAGCCAGGACAACAGCCATTCGCTGCTGCTGTTCCGCAACGCTCCCGAGGAGCACTGCGCCGTCCCGCTAAGTGCGGTGCGCCGTGTTGAGCGCATCAAGCCTGAGCAAGTAGAGATGGCGGGCGGCCGCCGCAGCATGAAGTATCGCGACCAGTCCCTGCCTCTGGTGACGCTGGCCGACACCGCGCATGTGGAGCCTATCTCCGGCGCCCGCGACCTGGCCGTCATCGTCTCCAACATCTACGGCCGCGAAGTTGGCCTGCTGGGAGCGATGCCGGTCGATGTGGCCGACGCCACCTCCGATATCGACAGCACCACCCATCGCCAGAGCGGGATTGCCGGTTCCTCGATCATTGGCGGACGGACCACCCTGATTGCCGACCTGGCCGAGCTGGTGGACGCAGTTTATCCGGAGTGGAGCCAGGCAAACCTTGCTTCTTCTCCCGCTGCGGCGGCCGGCGGGAAAGCAACCATCCTGGTGGCCGAGGACTCCGATTTCTTCCGCTCCCAGCTCAAGCGCTTCATCGAAAGCGATGGCTACAACGTGCTGGATGCCGCCGACGGCGAGCTGGCCTGGGGACTGCTGCAGCAGAACCTGGAAAAAGTGCAGCTCCTGGTGACCGATGTGGAGATGCCGAACTTAACCGGTCTGGAGCTGACCCGGCGCATCCGCTCCGATAGCCGGGTCAGCAGGCTGCCCATCATCGCTGTCACCTCCCTGGCTTCCGACGAGGACCTGGCGGAAGGAAAAAGCGCCGGCGTCGACGACTATCAAATCAAGCTCGACCGCGACAACCTGATGAATCGCGTTCACAGTCTTCTGGCGGCCCCGCCGCGAAGCAATTCAACAGCAGTTCTAACTGCGGAAAATTGAGGGACAAGAAAATGATGAACCTGACGAACATGCGGATCGGTAAGCGGCTGGCAGTCGGTTTTGGAATGTCTGCGGTCTTCATGCTGGCGATGGCGGTCGTCGCCTGGTGGGGCATGGCGACCATGGACCAGGCTGCGAGCCGCCGCGGCGAAGAAAAGCGAAAGGCCAACCTGGCGCAAGCGGCCTTAGCCGACGTGGCAACGGCAAGCGGAACCATTATGGCCATGGCCCAACAGACGACTCCCGAGGGCAAAGCGCAATACCAGAGAGAACTGGATGGGGTCCGCACCACTTACGGTAAGAAATTGCAGGAATTACGCGCTGCTGCCGATACCGATGCCGGTAAACAGCAGCTTGCTGCGATCGAGGCGCCGATCGCAGACTGGCGTTCGATCAATAACCAGGTGGTCGCCCTCACCATGCAAGGCAATAACAGCGAGGCCATGAAACTGGCGTTGGCCGCCGGACGCGATCACCAGAATACCGTGGAATCGGCCTTTCGGGCGTACATTGATTTCCGGGAAGGCCTGATTGCCGAAACATCTGCCGACCACGATCGCATTGTTGGCCGGGTGCACTGGACCCTCGGAATACTCTCGTTATTGGCGGTGGGCCTCAATGTGGTCTTCGGGATCCTCATCACGCGCAGCATCAGCCAGCCTCTGGCCGCAAGCTCCGCCTTCCTGGAGCGCATCAGCGGTGGCGACGTTACGCACGACGTGACCGCGGAACTGCTGGCGCGCAAAGACGAAGTGGGTGACCTGGGCCGCTCCATGCAGACCATGAGCGAAAAACTGCGCCATTTGTTGCGCGATATTTCCGGCGGGGTGCAGACGGTGGCCTCTTCCGCCACGCAACTTACCGCAGCCTCGACGCAGACGGCCAGCGGTGTGAAGTCGATGTCGGAGAAGTCCGCTACAGTCGCGGCGGCAGCCGAAGAATCCTGCGCCACCACCGATGCCGTTTCCTCCTCGATGGAGAGGGCCAGCGCCAATCTGACTTCGGTAGCCGGCGCCACCGAAGAAATGAGCTCGACCGTTGCCGAGATCGCCTCCAATTCGGAAAAGGCCCGCCTGATCAGCGAGAAGGCTATGGCCCAGGCGCAAACCATCTCCACCATGATGGCGGAGCTGGGGCGAGCTGCTCAGGAGATTGGGAAAGTCACCGAAACCATCACCGACATTTCAGCGCAAACCAATCTGCTGGCCCTGAACGCCACCATCGAAGCGGCGCGCGCTGGTTCGGCCGGCAAAGGCTTTGCCGTGGTGGCCAACGAGATCAAGGAGCTGGCCAAACAGACTTCGGAGGCCACGGAAGACATCAAGGCCAAGATTGCCGGAGTGCAGAACTCCACCACCGACGCGGTGCGCACCATCGAAACCATTACCGGCGTAATCCAGGAAATCGGCAACACCGTGGCCAGCACCGCAGCTGCCATTGAAGAACAAGCCACCGTAACCAAGAACGTGGCCGGCGAAATTGCCGAAGCCACCGCTGTAGTGCGCGAAGTGAACGACCAGGTGGCCCAGACGGCGACCGTTTCCCGCACTATTGCCAGCGATATTGCCAGCGTGAACGGCGCTACCGCAGGCATTCGCGAGGGCGGGCAGCAGGTGGAAACCAGTGCCGTCGAACTGTCGCACCTGTCGGAACAGTTGCGCGTGCTGGTAGCTCAGTTCAGCGTCTAATGCCGGCGGATACGGCGGGGTCATTCCCCGAGGTCCCGGCCGCAGGGTTGTCGTAAACGTAAGACGGGTCGCGAAGGACGGTTCATCATGTCGAGTGAAGCACGCACTGAAGACGCTCTGCTGGTATCGGTCTTCCGCCTGGGAGAGGCGATGTTCGGAATCCCGGCAGCCCAGATCCAGGAAGTGGTGCAGATGGGGAGTGTGACTCCGGTGCACCATGCTCCCCCCTGCATCGTGGGAATCCGCAACCTGCGCGGCCGCATTGTCACGGTGATCGACCTGGGCATGCGCCTGGAGCTGGCCGAAGCCAGGCGGGGAGGGGAAAGCCGCATCATGATTGTCGATTCCGAAGGCGAGCTGGTGGGACTGCTGGTGGACCGGGTGGACGACACCATCTTCCTCCAGCCGGAGAACATGTCTCCGCCGCCGCCCAACCTGGGAGCGCTGGAGGAAGGCGCCATGCGTGGCGTCTATCGCTGTCCCAATGGACTGGTGACCCTGCTGGATCACAGCATCATCCTCAAACCCGGCGAGAAGACTTCCAGCGCCGCAGCCGCGAGCCGGTGACCCATGGCGGTCAAAGTTCTGGTGGTGGACGATTCCATTCTGTACCGGCGAGTGCTCACCGACGCGCTGAACTCGCTTCCCGGGGTTGAAGTTGTGGGCAGTGTGGCCAACGGGGCCTACGTAGTCGCCCGGGTAAGAGACTTACGTCCCGACCTGGTGACCCTCGACATCGAGATGCCCGGCATGAACGGCATAGCGGTGATGGAGGCGCTGCGGCAGGCCGGACTGAACGTGAAGGTGCTGGTCATCAGCAGCGTCACCGTAAGTGGCGGGCGGCTGACTCTACAGGCGCTGGAAAATGGAGCCTTTGACTTCATTACCAAGCCGGCGGGATCGAGTTTGCAGGAAAACCTGTGCGCCATACGCGACGAGTTGTCGCCCCGGCTGCGCGCCCTGGCGCATCGTATTGAAGTACAAAACATCCTTCGCCCCGGAGCCGCTCTGGAGCCTCGTGCGGAGGCGCGGCTGGCACGCCCGATATCCCGAATGCAGCCTCAGATTCCGGCGGGCAACGTCTGTCAGTCGAGGAGGAGCCTAACCGCTCGCAAGCCGGAGATGGTGGTCATCGGTGTATCCACTGGAGGTCCAAGAGCGTTGGCCACGATATTTGGAGCGCTGCCAGGCGATCTGGGCATACCAATTCTGATCGTGCAGCACATGCCGCCCATCTTCACCCAATTGCTGGCCGCTAACTTGTCCGCCGTCAGCGCCATCCCGGTTCGCGAAGCCAGCCATGGCGAAGCGATTGTTCCCAACCGGGCTTATCTGGCTCCCGGCGGAAAACAAATGCGCCTGATTCGTGATTCTTCCGGCAAACTGCTGCAACTTTCCGACGACCCTCCAGAAAATTCCTGTCGTCCCTCGGTCGACTACCTGTTTCGCTCGGTGGCGAACCATTTTCCCGGCAAAGCGTTGGCCGTGATCCTGACTGGAATGGGCGACGACGGGGCGCGCGGCCTGAGCTTGCTGCGGGACGGTGGCAGCCCGATAATCGCTCAGGACGAAGCCAGTTGCGTGGTATATGGGATGCCTAAGGCGGCGGTTGATGCCGGCTTGGCCGACGAAGTAGTTCCCTTGGAAGCAATTGCCGGGCGCATCACCGCTCTGGCGCGCAGAACCCAGCCATGAGCGTCGCCATCAGCAGAGAAGAAGTTGGAGTGTGGGCCCGCTATATCCAGGACAGCTGCGGTGTCGTGCTGGACCAGACTAAGGCGTATTTACTGGAAACCCGGCTGGACGGGATTCTGCGGGAAACCGGGTCCACCACCTTCTCCGGTTTGTATTACAAAGTGAAGTCCGACACCACCAACGCCCTGCGGGGAAAAATTGTCGACGCGATTACTACCCACGAGACTTCCTTCTTCCGCGATTCTTCGCCCTTCGAGTTGCTCCGCCACAAACTTCTGCCCGAGCTGATCGATCGCCGCGGCAAGCTGGGTGGCCGGCCGATCCCGATTCGTATTTGGAGTGCCGCCTGCTCGACCGGGCAAGAGGTTTACACCACGGGGATTATCCTGAAGGAACTACTGGGCAGCTTCGCCGGCTATGACATCCGCATTCTGGGGTCCGACATTTCGAACCGCTCGGTGGCAGCCGCCAGCCGAGGATGCTATAGCGAGCTGGAAATCAGCCGAGGCTTGCCGCTCAACAACGCGGCCAGAAAACACTTCGTGGCGGAGGCAGGTGGCTGGAAGATTCGCGACGAGATCCGTGGCCTGGCTACTTTTCGCAAGATGAATTTGTTGGAGGCGTTCGATTTTCCCACGCCGTTTGACATCATTTTGTGCCGCAACGTCGCCATCTATTTCTCGGAGCCTGACCGTGCGCGCATGTTCCGCAACTTTGGCCGCTGCATGGCGCGCGATGGCGCCCTGATAATCGGCAGCACTGAATCGCTGACCGGCCTGTGTCCCGAGTTCGTGCCGGGACGCTATCTGCGCGCTGTCTTCTATCAGCTGCAACGCTAAAGTGGTTTCGGAATGGACTAAGAAGGAAGTCACCCGACTCTTGCTCACCGCCTACGGCGCCGGTGAATCCCAGAGTCTTCAATGCGTCAAAATCTTTGTCACCGTTGCTGCTGGCGCCGTTTCCAGGATCGCTTCTTTCAAGCGAAGAAGCTGACGATCCAGATCCGCAACACTGGCAGCGACAGAATCCAGATCACCGGCTTGGGCAGCCTGCTCTATCTCCAAAGCAACGGCGCGCAGCGCCTCGCCGCCAACATTGGCCGCCGCCCCTTTGACCGCGTGGGCCTGCCGCGAGACGCCGGTTAAGTTCGAGAGTTCAAGATTGCGCCGAAGTGCTTCTATTCGAGTTGGGACATCCTCCAGAAAACTCTGTGTGACGACGGTTGCCAGGTTTTCATCGTTCATCAGGCGTTCCATCATGCCCACCCGGTCATAGACGACCGGCGCGGAGGACGAATTGAGCGGAGCTGCTTCACCATGCGGCATCCCATCCGGTTTGGCGGCTGGCAGCCAACGCTGGAGGACCGTAGCCAGGGTCTTCGAAGATACCGGTTTGGACACATAGTCATCCATTCCTGCTCCCAGACACCACTCGCGGTCTCCCTCAAGAGCGTGCGCGGTCATGGCAATAATCGGAATCTGGTGGTTGCGAACTCCGGATCCTGAACTGCGGATCTGCTTGGTGGCCTCGATACCGCCCATTTCCGGCATCTGGACATCCATCAGCACCAGGTCATAAGGGATGGTTTCGAGGGCCCGGATTGCTTCTTTACCATTGGCTACGGCGTCGGCCCGCAGGCCAAGCCTTCTGAGGATGCCTAAGGCCACATGTTGATTGGTGATATTGTCCTCGGCCAGCAAGATACGCGCGCTGACACCGGCGAAGCGTCCAGCTGAGCCGTCCAGCGAATGCCCCGCCGCCAAGGGCCGGGCCTCGCCTCCGGATGAGCCGGATAAGACAGCGGATAAAACATGAAGCAGTTCCTGGTGCCGTATGGGTTTGGTGGCGTAGCTGGCGAAGCCGATCTCCTCAAAGCGCCGGGCGCCCTCGCGGCCTTCCAGTGAGGTCAGCATGATCATCCGGGTCGCCGCCAGTCTGGGGTCAGCCTTGATCTTTCGACCCAGAGCTTCGCCGTCCATCCCCGGCATTTGCATGTCGATGGCCGCAAGCGAAAAGGGATCCCCCGCAGCGAGCGCCTGATGAAGGGTTTGGAGAGCTTGCAAGCCGCTGTCCGCCTCCACAGTCCTCATTCTCCATGACTTCATTCGGGTAGACAGAATATTACGGCTGGTGGCGCTGTCATCCACAATCAATACCCGTACCCCCGCTAAGATAGCGAGTTGCTCTTCTTTGTCCTGTGGCTCTACAGCCTGCTTGGCCACAACCACGGTGAACCAGAACTCCGAGCCTTTACCTACTTCGCTGACCACTCCAACTTGGCCACCCATCATCTCGGCCAACTGCTTGGAGATCGCCAATCCCAGGCCGGTGCCGCCATACTTTCTCGTGGTCGAGGCATCTACCTGGGTAAACTTATCGAACAGAGTGGCGATTTTGCTGGCAGGTATTCCGATACCTTGATCGCGCACTGAGAAGCGCAGCTTGCACTCCGGGTTTCCGTCTTGCTCCAGGGCGACCAGGACTTCCACCTCGCCTTGCTGGGAAAACTTTATGGCGTTGGCGGCCAGGTTGTTGAGGATCTGACGCAGACGGCTGGGGTCGCCACGAAGCAGCATGGGAACCGCCGGTTTCGCACTACAGAAGAACTCCAGACCCTTTTCCAGGGCCCGCACGCTTAAAGTGGCGGCAAAGTCGTCCAACAAGTTCTGGAGATCAAAATTAATCGTCTCGAACTCGATTTTCCCCGACTCGATCCTGGAGAAATCGAGAATATCATTCACCAGGCCGAGCAGAGCTTCGCCACTGCCATGCAGGAGTTGGACATATCCCTGCTGTTCGTCGTTCAGTTCGGTATCCATCAGCAGCCCCGTCATCCCGATGATTCCGTTTAGCGGGGTGCGAATCTCATGGCTCATGTTAGCCAGGAATTCGCTCTTGGCGGCATTGGCCTGGCCCGCCTCAACCGCCAGGGTCTTAGCGCAAACCGTCGCCGCCTCCAGTTCGCAAATACTCTTTGCCAGCTTGTCCGCTGCCTCCTTCTGAGCGGTGATGTCCCAGTTGGTGCCGATCATGCGCACGGGATTGCCGGCGGCGTCGCGCTCTACCAGAGCCAAAGCGCGAATGCTGTGGAGGCTTCCGTCCGCCCAGACCACGCGAAATTCAGTGTTGAAGTCCTTCTTGCCTTGCAAGGCCAGTTGGAATTCTTCTTCCCCGCGCTTCAGGTCGCCGGGGTGAAGCGCCCTCCTCCACGCCTCAAAGGCACCACCAAATTGGTCCGGCGAAACTCCATAGAGCAGAAACATCTGGTCGTCCCAGACCAAACGATTTTCCCCGATGTGGTAATCCCAGATGCCGATTTCGCCCGCGCGTACGGCCAAGGTCAAGCGGTCCGCGGCCTCTTTTAGCTGGGTGTCGGTTTGCTTGCGCTCCGAGAAGTCCTCGGCAATCCCAACTATGCGAATCAGCTGACCATCCCGGTCGCGCACCGGAAAGGCGCGGTCCCGGATCCATCGCTGCCGTCCCGCTGGGGTGTTGATGCGGTACTCGGATACGATGTCGTGTCCTTGCAGTTGCTGCTCGAATATCTCATGGGCCCGCTGGCGATCGTCGGGATGAATGGCCTCCAGCCAGTCCATCGGGTTCTGATAAAGGCTGGCGCAGCTCCGGCCCCAAATCTGTTCGTATACCGGGCTAACGTAGAGAATCTCGGTGCCAGCCGCGTTCATCATCCAGAAAACTTCGCGAACGTTTTCCGCCAGTTGGCGGAATTTCTCTTCGCTGCTCTGCAAGGCTTGCTCGGCTTGCTTGCGCTCGGTAATGTCTCGAAAGAACCACACGCGTCCCAGATACTGACCGCGTTCACCATGCACACTGGTGGAATAGCGCTCGATCGTCCTGCCGTCCTTCAAGGCAATCTCACAGTTGTCGCTGGCCTCGGGATCGGCGTAGAGCTCTCGTACCCTTTTCACAAAGGATTCAGGGTCCTTGACGCGGTCCACGACTGCGTTCAGAAGCGCCAGGTCGGGCACGTTGGTGAGGTCATCAGCGGGATGGCTCAGAATGGATGCGGGATCGATGTGCCACAGCTCAAGAAACCTTTGGTTATGCGAGGCAATGCATCCCTCGCCGGTTACGACCAGAATCCCATCCAGCGACACCTCCAGGATGGCGCGAATCAGCGAGTGCTGAAACTGGCGGGCTTGCTCGGCTTGCTTGCGGGCGGTGATCTCTTCCGCGATCCCAGCCACGCGAATCAGGCGGCCGGTATGATCGCGAATGGGAAATGCCCGGTCGAGGATCCATTTCTCCTGCCCGTCGGGAGTGCATATTCTGTATTCGGAATCGACGTTCTCTCCTTGCAACTGCTG
This sequence comes from Candidatus Korobacteraceae bacterium, assembly GCA_050014935.1. Taxonomy (GTDB): domain Bacteria; phylum Acidobacteriota; class Terriglobia; order Terriglobales; family Acidobacteriaceae; genus Bog-257. The sequence continues at coordinate 21,040 of JBEKCJ010000020.1, read as the reverse complement.
CATGAAGGTAGCGTGGGCCCGTGCCCGATCGTCGATGTGGATGGCCTCCATCCAGTTCAGGGGGTCCTGGTAAAGGCTCGCGCAGGTCCGGCCCCAGATGGGTTCGTAGACGGGGCTTACGTAGAGGACCTCGGTGCCGGCTGCGTTCATCATCCAAAAGACTTCGCGGACGTTTTCCGCCAGTTGGCGAAACTTCTCGTCGCTGCTCTTGAGGGCCTGCGCGGTTTGCTTGAGTTCGGTAATATCGGCACTAAGCCCAACATGTCCCAGGAACTCCCCGTGCGGCGAAAAACGCGGTTCGGTGTGCACCACCAGCCACCGCCATTTGCCATCGGCTCGCCGGATACGGGCTTCGGCCTTGAACGTGGTGTGCGTCCGCACCGCCCGTTCGGTTTCGCTAAGGAAGGCCGGCATATCGTCAGGGTGAATCAGCAACTCCCATTGGCGTCCATCCACATCTTCGTGGGAAACCCCGCAGAACTCTCGGAATACCCGATTGGTGAATTGAATTTCTCCTGCGGCATTGGTCGTCCAGATGGGCATGGGGCAGCCGTCAGCCATCACCCGAAAGCGCTCTTCACTCTCGCGCAGCGCCTCCTCGGTCCGTTTACGCTCCGTGATATCTTCCGCATGAACGACAAAATATAAGGGGTTGCCTGCGCCGTCCCGCACCAGGAAGGACCGCTGCCGTCCCAGCACCACATTGCCGCCACGCTGAAGGTAGCGCCTTTCTGCCTCCTGGGTTCTGCCGGGTTCCCGCAGCAAGTCTTCCTTGTCGTGTAAGGCAGGCTCCAAATCATCCGGGTGGATCAAGTTCTTCCAGGTGGTGGCGAGCAGTTCGGCTTTGGAATATTTCAGGATTTCGCAGAAGGCAGTGTTCGCCTGGATGAAGCGACCGTCCAACCCGGTCACACACATGGCGAAGGGCGCGTTTTCAAAGACCGCACGGAAGCGTTCTTCGCCTTCTCGAAGTTCGCGCTCGACGCGCAAGCGCTTGCGGACGTTGAGGGCGACGCCGAGAAGACTCAGGCCAAAGACCATGACTACCAGGATTCCGGTGGAGCTCCAGTTCAACGCCGACGTCATGGATTTGGCTGCGTAATCCGCGTCGGCATCCAGGGCTGCCGCGGTCGCCTGCTCATCCGCATTGACATAATCGAGCAGCACCTTATCGCGATGCTGTATGGCGTCACGCAACGCGCCGCTCAGGTAGATGCTGGGAAGGGCGTCCTGCGTAATGCGGGCCGCGGCCGTTTCGATCATTCGCAAACGCGTATAGACGAGCACTCCCAAAACCATGGTGATGGCGATGGTGGCAACGCTAAATCCGGCAACGATGCGAGTTTCTTTTTTCCAGGCGCTCACGTGGTTTTGGGCATTCATCGCGCTGCCAATTGCCGGAGGGAAAGGGGCAGCTTAGTTTGTGGAGGGTCTAAAGCTCACAGAACACTGTCCTAGGTTGCACCACCGACGAGCGCAAGGGCTGTGACCGCCGTCACCGGCCAATGGGTCTTGGCCTCAGCTAAAGGCGGGAGCCAAGCTGTGTCCGGGATCGGGAAGTCCTTTTTTTGGACTTTCTGGGTTGGATTGTTCGCACCTAGTTAGCAGATGTCACTGCCTGGCGATATCGAGCAGTATTGCAATGGCTGTGAAAGAGGATCCACGGCCATGACCAATAAAACTACCCCTGCACAGCTTCTACTCTTAATTTGCGCGCTGATGCTGCTCGCCGGATGCGGCGGCACTTCCAATCCCAATCCAACGCCGCCCGCTCCAGCGCCGCTGAGCGCCAACAACGTTAATCTGATTTTCGTGGTCAGCGAGGATTTGGCGTATCACGCTCCCGGCGACATCAATCCGATGACCGCGAACCTTACCAATCGGGGCTTGCAGCGCTCGCTTCGCATGGCCACGTTCCTCAAGCAGCAGGTACTGGGGACGAAGAATGTCACCAGCATCTACGCTCTGGAACCGATGACCCATTTACAAACCGCAAGCCAGCTCCCCGACATGGTCGGACTGGAGACGGTGCAGCAGTTCGCCCTTCTCAACCAGATCACGCTGTCCAGTGACGCTGAGGGCGGGACCCCATACCTCGGCCAGAGCTACCCGCTCAATGCATCCTATTCGGCAGAGTCGATACCCATCGGACTGCCGGTGCCGTCGCCGTTCTGCCCGAATTGCCAGGGTCTGGATTTTAATGACCGTGAAGGGGACAACGAAACCCTGGTCAGCACTGTTGTGAAGGCAAACCCGGGCTTTTATGTGTTCTCGGCGCCGTGGGAGACCATCAGCGTTCTGCTGGCAAACATCAACAAGCTCGAAGGCTACGACCTGACTCTTCCCGCGAGCTATGCAGGCCCGAACTATATCTATGCGATCTCGATAACGCCGTCGAAGAGCGTCAGTCTAGTTACCTACAACAGCAATGTAAATCCGCCTTCCACTTACCCGGTGCTGCCTCCACCGAAGCTGGTCAGCGCTCCATGCGTGCCGCCGGCGCCTTTCAGCATCACCGTGACTGGCGGTAAAGGTGGCGCTGTAATTCCGGCGGGAGGCAATACCAACGAAACCGTCTACATCATTCGGCACGCGGACGCGCATCCCTTGGACTACTGGGACGACAACAACTATGTGGGCGCGGGGCAATGGCGCGCGCTGGATCTTCCCAACGCACTGCGCGGCAAAATCAGTCCTGACCAGGTATATTCGATCGACCCCGCTCAATATGGCCCGGGCTCCGTCAGCAGCGTCACCCACGATTCCACCTGGTCGAGTGTTGCCCCCGCCCTGACCGCCGAACCCTACGCCATCGCCAATAACCTGCCCTATAACCTGTTCTCAAGCTTCTTGCTGACCGATACGAACGCCCCCAGCGACACCAGTGCGCTTCTGTTCACCGGCGGCACACTGTCAAATCAGAAGGTGCTGCTGGCGTGGGCTTACCAATTCATACAGCCGACAATCAAGGCGCTGCTGGATACGTATCACGGAGCTGGTCAGCCCCCGCCGGCGTGGCCGGATACCGACTACGACAGCATCTGGACGGTAAGGCTTGACGCCCACGGCAACTTGTCGGTTGACAATGCCATGTGCGAAGGCATCGACTCATCGGCGCTGCCGGCAATGCCTCCTCAATTCTGAGGGCGTCGGATCGCTCTCGATATGGCGTGGACTGGGAGCGATCCCGGCCAGCCGGTCAGAGCGTTTGGCATCTGCCCCGACAGGCCCGGTTATCCTGGCACTACCAGACTGCAAGCAGGCCGGGAGCCCAGTGCCGCCGGAGGCTTTCGCAGTTTTTCGTCCAGTTGATCGACGGTCAGGGGCTGGCTGTAGTAGTAACCTTGAAACTCGCCGCACTTGTGTGCGCGTAAGAAGGAGAGCTGCGCTTCGTTTTCTACCCCTTCGGCGATTACGTCGAGATTCAGGTCCCTGGCCATTCCGATGATTGCACCGGTAATGGCAGCGTCGTCAGGATTAATCGCAATGTCCCGGATAAAGGAACGATCGATCTTGAGCTTGTCGACCGGAAATTGCCGGAGATAGCTAAGGCTGGAATATCCCGTACCGAAATCGTCGATGGCCAGCTTTAACCCCATGGCCTTCAGCTCGTGGAGAACTCCGAACATCATGTCGGCATTGGACAGCAGCAGGGTTTCGGTGAGCTCAAGTTCGAGCAAATGCGGGGCCAGGCCAGTCTCGAGCAGTACATTGCGGATGAGGTTGGGGAAGCCGTCCTGGCGAAACTGGACTGACGAAACATTGACCGCAATCGGCACGGTGAGAAGCCCGTCATTCTGCCACTGCTTGGCCTGACGGCATGCGGTCCTAAGTACCCACTCGCCGATACCCACGATCAGGCCGGTATTTTCCGTGATCCTTACAAACTTGTCCGGCGATACCAGTCCGAGCTGAGGATGTTGCCAGCGGAGAAGCGCCTCCAGTCCAGTGACTTCTCCGGTGGCGATGCTCACCTGAGGTTGGTATACGAGGAAGAATTCTTCCCGTTCGAGGGCCAGCCGCAGGCCGTTCTCCAGGGTCAAGCGCTCCACAATCCTGGCGTTGATATCGTCGGTAAAGAAACGGAAGTTGTCACAGCCATTTTCTTTGGCGCTGTACATGGCGGCGTCGGCATTCTTGATCAGGGTTTCACTGTCATTACCATGTTCCGGAAAGATACTAATACCCAGGCTGCACGTGATCTTAAGCGCCTGACCCTGGATGACGAATTCGTCGGTTACGGACTTGATGACGCGCTCGGCGGCAGTGGCTATGTCTTCGACGTCGTTGGCGCTGGTCAGCACGATCACAAATTCGTCTCCGCCTACGCGTGCCACCGTATCTTGTTCGCGGGTGGCGCTCTTCAGACGGCCGGCCACCTGCTGGAGGAAAAGATCGCCAAAGGAGTGTCCCAGCGAGTCATTAATGTTTTTGAAGCGATCAAGATCGAGGAACAGCAGGGCAACTTTGTCGGTCCGGCGCCGGGCCTCAGCCAAAGCCTTGTCCAGCCGGGCTCGCAGAAGGGCGCGGTTGGGCAACTCCGTAAGCACATCGTAATAGGCCAGGAAGTGGACTTCCTGCTGGGCAATTTTGCGGTCCGTGATGTCCTCGATTGTGCCCTCATAGAAAACCACTTCGCTGTCGCTATTCCTCACCGCCCGAAGGTTCACTAACCCCCAGGTATGGGCGCCACCGCGGCGCGCGATTTTTACCTCAGCCCCACATACGACACCCTCGGAACCCAGTACCGGCGCCCAGGTATCCATCTGCACCACATCGATGAATATCTGGTGAGGCAGGGTGGAAGCTTCCGCCAAAAGCTCCGCCGCGGAATCGTAGCCATGCATGCGAGCGAAGGCGCGGTTGACGTCCAGGAGCCGGCCCTCGGGAGCGATCCGGAAAATTCCCACGACGGCATCTTCGAAGATAGCCCGGTATTTTTCCTCTGCCCGGCGGAGTTCTTCCTCAGAGCGTTTACGCTGAGAAATATCCTGATTAATGGTCACGAAATGAGTGATGTAGGAGGGGGCCAGCGAAACCGGCGCAATAATCATTTCTTCCGTAGAGTCACTGCCATCCTTGCGACGGTTGACGATCTCCCCTTGCCAGACTTTTCCCGACAAGATGGTGGTCCACATCTGCCGATAGAAATTTTCGTCCTGCTTTCCTGAATTCAACAACCGCCGGTTCTTTCCGATTACCTCTTCCGCCGAGTAGCCGGACAGGGCAGAGAAAGCCGGGTTAGTCCAGACCAGCGAACCGGTCGCATCGGTGATGACGATGGCATTGGGAGCGGCCTTTAACGCTTCCGCCAGCAACTTCAGGCGAGCGTTGGCATCCACCAGGTCGGTCGTTCGGGCGCGGACCTTCGCCTCCAGGTGGTCACTGTGCCGTTCCAGCGTCTGTTGCAAACGGCGCAATTGCACATGAGTTTCCACCCGTGCCAGCACCTCGGCAACCTGGAACGGCTTGGTGACGTAGTCCACGCCGCCGGCCCGAAAAGCCTTGATTTTGTCCTCGCTTTCGGTCAGCGCGCTGAGAAAGATAACCGGGATCTCAGCCAGCCTACGGTCGGACTTCAGCCGTTCGCAGACTTCGAAGCCGTTCATCTGCGGCATGTTGATATCCAGCAGGATCAGGTCGGGTGGGCTCTGCGCGGCTGCTGCCAATGCGAGTTGGCCCCGCGGGAAGGAACGGATGGCGTAGCCCTGGTTCTTCAGCATGTCTTCCAGGAGCTTTAAATTAGCGGGTTGGTCATCCACCACCATGACGTTGGCTTTGCTGGTCTGTGTCATTGTCGTTCCGCCTGCCTTTCCATTCTGGCGTCCGCAGTTTTCTCGAACCAGCGGGTCAAGACGTCGTACTCATACCTGTCCGCAACCTCTTGCAGCCCCCGCGCGGCGCGGGGATCCATCCCTTCGACTCGCAGGATCAGCTGGTCCAAACGGTCTTTATCGCCCTTTAGAACGGCATCGTGCATGGCAGCAACCCACTCGGCAGGCAAGTCTCCGAGCAGTTCGTCGCCCATGATCGTGGGAGCCGGGACGCCGCTGGTTATTCCTCCCGCGTCCGCCTCGTCTGCGTAGCGATAATCGAGGTTCAGGTGTATCCGGATTGTTTCCAGTAGATCGCCTTCGCGGCACGGCTTGGCCAGGAAATCATCGATGCCAACCGCGCCCATGACGGCATCGCGCTCTTCATCCACCGCGCTGGCGGTCAAGGCGATGATCACCGGGGGATTCTCCGCCGCCTTCGCCTTGATGGTCTGGGCGGCCGCCAGCCCACTCATGCCCGGCATCCGGATGTCCATCAGGATCAGTTGCGGTTTCCACTCCTGCCACAGCCGGATCGCGACCTCTCCGCGATCCGCCTCATCGACTTCGAACCCAAGCGAGCGCAGCAGCTCGGTAAGCCAGCCCCGTGCGTTCGGCTTGTCATCCACCACCAGCACACGAGGCGCCGGCTGTCCCGCGGCGAGTCCGATCACGCGGCCCGACAGCGGACGCTCCGTAATCTGGCTGCCGGCATCCCGCTGTACCGGAATTTCAAAACGAAAAATCGAGCCCTTACCCAGCTCGCTCACAATCGTGATGTCGCCACCCATCAGCCCCACGAATTCCTTGCTGATCGCCAGGCCCAGCCCGGTCCCGGAGTGTGAGCTGATACCGCTTTGGGTTTGCACAAAGGGCCGGAAGAGCATGCTTTGTTCCGCCGCCGGAATTCCGATGCCGGTATCTTCCACCTCGATCGACAAAGTAGACCGCTCCCTGGAATTCGGCTTCGCGCACACTCGGAGCTTGATTCCCCCTGTTTCGGTGAACTTGACCGCATTCCCCAAAAGATTGATCAGCACCTGCCGCAGCTTCCCCTGGTCGGCGACGATGCAGCATCCCGCTTCCGCGTCCAGGCATACTTCCAGCTGCAGTCCCTTGGCCTCGGCCCGCAGCTGAAACATGGTTGCCAGGTCTCTGACGAACGTCGCCAGGTCAAAAGCCACGGACACCAATTCCATGCGCCCGGCCTCAATCTTCGACATGACAAGAATGTCGTCGATCAGGCCCAGCAGGTGTTCCCCGCTGCGGTTAATGATGTTCAGGTTCTTCTTGGCCGCCCCACCCAGCGATGGGTCGCGCAACATAAGCTGGGAATACCCCAGGATGGCATTCATCGGGGTGCGAATCTCATGCGACATATTGGCCAGGAACGCGCTCTTCGCCCGGCCCGCCGCTTCCGCCGCTTCTTTGGCTTTCTGGAGATCCATCTGGGTGCGTTTCTGATCGCTGAGGTCAGCAAAAGCTTCGACCAGGTACGTCCGGCCCTGGCACACCAGCGCCCGCGCGCTCTTAAGAATCGGCAAGCGGCTCCCATCCGCCCGCAGCAGGACGCGCTCGGAATGATCGACTTCCTGATGCAGATCGACGATGGGGCACTTTCCCATGTCGGCCGGGCAAAGCAGGTTATGACAGACGTTGCCAATTACTTCGTCCCGCTCTCGTCCCATCAGGCGAAGGGCGGAGGAGTTCACGTCCGTAACCCGGTGACTTTCGGAATCGATGACGACCACGCCTGCGGGTATGGCGGCGAGCAAGGCGGTGACGTAATCCTCGCTCTCGCGCAGCTCGTTCTCGATGCGCTTGCGTTCGGTGATGTCGCGCGCGAAGGTGAAAATGTATTCGCTGCCGCCAAACTCCACATAGGTCCTGCTGACCTCGACGGGAAAGATTTTTCCCTGTCCGGTTTTGTAATGGGTTTCGTAAGTGACGGAGCCGCGAGCTTTGACGTTTTCCCATTCCGCTGCCCAGGCCTCAGGGGTGAACTCCGGAACGATATCGCTGATCGACAGGGCCAGCAGTTCCTCACGGGTACGCGCTAAGGAGCGGCAAGCCGCCGCATTCACCAGGAGAATGCGGCCTTGCGAGTCCAGCCAGAATACGGCGTCGGAAGCTTGCTCCACGGAGGCTTGCGCCAGGCGAAGCTTCTCTTCCGCCTGCCTGGACTCGGTAATATCGAAAAACGTGACCACTGCCCCGACAACCTCGCTACCGTTCCGTTGCGGATGAGACCAGTATTCGGCTGGAAAACAGCTCCCGTTGGCTCGCCAGAAGACTTCGTCGGTAACGTGAGTTCCTTCGCCCCTGCGGAAGGCGCGGAAGATCCTGCATTCCTGCTCCAGGTACGGTGTGCCGTCTGCCTGGGAGTGATGAATCAGGACATGCATGTTCTTGCCCAGTACGGCTTCGGCATTTTCGTATCCCAGCAGGCGGAGGCAGGCGGGATTGCAGAAGGTACAGCAGCCTTGCAAGTCGATGCCGTAGATGGCTTCCGCCGTCGACTCCAGCAACAAACGGAGTTGATGTTCCTTGGCTTCCAAAGCCGTGGTCCGCAACTGCACCAGATCTTCCAGGCGCTCCCGAGCTTTTTCTATGGCCAGGCGCCGGCTGCGATTCAGACGAAGGTAGCCGCCCAGCAGAATGGCCAGTAACATTCCTGTCGCCAGTGCCGACCAACTACTCCAGTGGGCCGGGCGGAATGCGGGCTGGCTTGGGTACGCGGCTATTAACCAACGCCGCCCGCCCACCGAGATCTCCCGCATCGCGCGAAAGCCGTTGGGAAGGTCTTGTACGCCGTCGAAGGGAGCGCTCTTCGGGTAAAGCAGCCTCTCTCCCGCTCCAGCGCCGGCGTCGAAGATGACCACGTGGAGTCCGGACGCGGCATGTTCGGTCTCTGTCTTCGCAACGATGTCCCCGACGCGGAAGACAGCCAGGGCAAATCCCAGCAATCGCTCGCGACGCTCCGGGACGCTGGCTGGCAGGACGCCGTCCCGGAAAACCGGGCGGAAGACGAGGAAACCGTATTGGTCTCCAATCTCCTGCACTAACTTCACTCTGCTGGTGGCGACCAGCTTGCCGGTAGCTGCCGAACTGCGGAGCGAGGCATTACGAACCGGGTCGGACGCCAGATCGAAGCCCAGCGCCTTTTCGTTGCCCTTCAGAGGCTCTACGTAGAAGACGGGAAAATACTCTTCGCGTGCGCGGGCGCGGACCAAGCCGCCTTGCGGCAGGCGCTCGGTTATGGCGAAAGCCGTGAAGCCGTCACGATGCGCGGCATTTTCGCGATCGGCGCGCCGCCGGCTCGGTGTCCGCGGAATCCACTCCAGGGCCTGGATGGCGCCGTCCCGGGCCAGCAGGTCCTTGGCAAACCTCCTGAACTCGTCGCGCTCGACCTCAACCGAGCCGTCAAAAAATGCTCCCAGGGACACCAGGCTGTTCAAGGTCAAGGTGACGTTGGTCTGCAAAGAATCAAACCGTTCTTGCGCAACGATTTCGAAGGAAGCCCTGGCTGTCTGATTCTCGAACTTCCATAAAGCAAGAAAGACGGCCACGCTCAGGAACATGACGGCGGCAACCGCCAACGCAGCGGAGAACGGCAACCATCGACGCTTAGGCGTGGCAACAAAGGTCATGGCAGGCTTCGCTAAGTTCCCGGAACCAGACGCGATCGGCTAGTTGGACCAATCGACACAAATTCCTGCCGGGTTTACGGCACAGCCTCCTGCTGGTTCCTATCGGCAGAGCGGGATTAAACACTTAGTCGCAGGTGAGAAAGACCATCGTTTTCTGCTGCGTTTTCTGACATGGCGACGTCATATTGACCACCAGAGATGGGTGTAGCGCGTTCCAGATGACGTTGGTCGCCAGGCCAAGGACAAGACCTCGCTCCACGAAGTTGAACTGGACTTCGGGTTGAGATCACGGACGCCTGATTCTTCTCTTGCTAGGCAGCATTACTCGTGGCGCAGGCACTCAACTGGATCGAGCCGGGCGGCGTTGTTTGCAGGCGTGATGCCAAAGCCTATCCCGACCGCGCAGGAAACCACCAGCGCGATCACCGCCGAAAGGACAGAGACTGGAACATGGTGATTCGTGAAAATCTGGATCGAGACAGGAATGCCGATTCCTACGACTGTCCCCACCACGCCGCCCAGCAGCGCAATCAGCACCGCTTCGAAAAGGAATTGCAGCAGGATCGCTCTGCGGGTTGCGCCTACGGCCTTGCGCACGCCGATCTCGTGGATGCGCGTATGCACCGTGGCCATCATGATATTCATGATCCCGATGCCGGCGGCAACCAGCGTTACCGCCGCGAACAACAGCAGCACCGAGGTGAAGGCGTTTGCTGTTTTGTTGGCCAGCCGCAGCACTTCGGTCATGTTGCTGACGTTGTACACCGATTCGGGCCGGTGCCGGGCGGCGATCACGGCTTGTATTTTTTCCGTCGCAGCAGGAATGCCGGCGGCATCCAGCATCGAGAAATAGATCTGGTTCACCGCCGGGGTGCCCGTCATGGAGCGCGCAACGCTGTACGGAATCAAGACGGTGTCGTCCTCAATTTCGGAACGACCCATAGTATCCACGCTCTCGCGGAAGGTGCCGATGATCACGAACGGCACTTCCTGGATCCGGACGGTTTGTCCCAGGGCCAGATCAAGGGAGCCGAAGCGGCTGCGCGCCAGGCTCTCGGTGATGAGCGCCACTTTGCTGGTGGCTTGCGAATCCGTCTGGTCGAAAAACCTGCCGGCGCTGATGATAATCCGCCGCACCTGCTGATACTGCGGATCGACGCCGAGCACCAGAATCTCTTGCTCCTTGCCGGAGCCGATTACCATACGCTGGAGCAGGTTGACCACAGGCGATGCTTCTTTGACGCCGGGCACCTGCTGCTCGACCGCAGTCATATCGTTGGCGGTCAGGTAGTCGGCGGCAGCCACGTTGGCGGAGGCGCTGGAGATTCCGGAATACTCGGCCCAGATGACGTTGGTGCCGACGTTTTCGATCTGGGCCAGCACATAGCGTTTGCCGGTCAGGGCGACTGTGACTACCAGGATCAACGCCGCCGTGCCGACTGCCATACCAAGAGCCGTCATCGCTGCCCGCAATTTATCGGCCCGCAGCGAATCCATCCCCATGGCCAGGATCTCGCGGAACACCAGCGTTCCGGAAAGGTCGAAACGCGAGGCACGAGTTAGCGGAGTGTCAGCAGTTTGCGCCATAAAGACGACGGCAGAATTTGACTAACCAAAACTCGAACCAGGATCTCTCAGGGGTTTTGTATCGGGTATGGCTCTAACCGTACGGCCAACGGGGATTGAATCGGTCCGAATCCACCAGCATATTTTCGTGGTGACGCTGTCGATTCTTGCGAACTCCTCCCTCGCAAAGGCTGCCATACGATAAGACCGCCGCCGCCATATGACTCGGTGTCGCGCGGCATAATTTATATCACCGCCGATCCTGAAAAACTATGTAAGATACGTTTGGGAAATGCGAAAGTCATCCAGAGGTCGAGCAAACCGGCCGAGATGCAGTGATGAGATGGGTAATGCTTCGCTGTTACTGTGTAGCTCTGGGGAGCCGCGAAGCAGAACTCTCGGAGGAGGTCCCCACTCCGAGCTCGCCGTTAACCAGAACCTCGGTTCGTCCCTCCCAGCTCCCGATCTAAGTGCGTCCTCGCAATCTCCTATGTGGCGACTTGGCGGCGACAGTATGGACCCTCACGACCATCACCTCAGCACAAAAGCGGTCAGCTTATCGATTGGCAGCGCCGTCAGCTATCCCGCAGGCAGACGGGGGGACGAAGTGGTCCCGTACCCGGTCGTATCGGCAAATGCGTCGGAAGCCAGCCAGTTCTCGCCCACCAAATTGGCGCGTCCCTCCCGCATGGTCTTGGTTGCGCTTATTGTCCGGATTGCGGTGTCGGTCGCGATGGTGCCCGAATTTCTCGATAACTTTCGCGACCACTGGCACTTCGGTTGGGAGATGGGCCAGATCGCCCATTCGATCTGCCAGGGACACGGGTTCTCTTCGCCCTTCTTCGATCCCAGCGGCCCCACCGCAATGCTGCCACCGGCCTATCCCTACTTGATTGCCGGATGCATGAAGCTCCTGGGCGGTTTCACTGTGGGCAGTGCGATGGCCATCCTCACCCTCAACAGCATTTTCGCGTCGGTCACCGTGCTTCCAATCTATTTCCTGGCGAGGCGCCTCTTCGACGAGCGGGTAGCGGTGATCGCCGGATGGACGTGGGTATTTTTCCCGTATTCAATTTATCTGTCCGGCGGGCGCATTTACTCCGACGCATTGACCTGCCTGATCGCGAGCCTGCTTTGGCTCCAAACTCTGCGGCTAAGAGACAGCCGAGCGACCAGAGACTGGCTTCTGTGGGGAACTCTCAGTGGATTGGCCGGCTTGGTAAGTCCCTCGTTGCTGGGAGCTTTGCCGTTTCTTGCGATATGGCTCTGTTGGCAGCGCCGAAAGGCCAAACTCGCCTGGTTGTTGCCGGGACTGCTCGCGGTCGCCGTATTCCTGGCGGTGATTGCCCCTTGGACCGTGCGAAATTATCGGACCTTCCATCGCGTCATTCCTTTGCGCGACGGTTTCTGGATGGAGGTTCATGTCGGCTACAACGGCGACGCTTCCGATGTGACACCGGATTCAGCCCACCCGACGACCAGCCCGGCGGAATACGCGCAATGGCAACGGCTCGGCGAAATTGGTTACATGGATGCCAAGAAAGCGGAAGCCCTGGCATTCATCACTCACCATCCCAAGTTTGCGGTTTGGATGACCGCGCGCCACTTTGTTAATACGTGGACGGGCTTCTGGTCGTTGGATCCTAACTTCCTCGCCAAGGAGCCATTCCACATACCCAATATTTTCTTAACTACCGCCATAACCCTGCTCCTGCTCGGAGGTTTGCGGTTCGCGTGGTGTGAAGAAAAGGGGCAGGATGTCTTTCCGCTTATTATCATCCTCGTGGCGTATCCCCTGGTCTATTACGTGACGCATTCCAGTATGGATTATCGCCATCCACTGGATCCCATCATCGTCATCATGAGTTCCTATTGCGTGCTGGAGTGGCGTAGACGCCTGGCGACGAAAGCGGCCCAGCGCGACGCACTTGCGGTGGGCATAACGCGTCCTACGCCCTCGGAATTGCGAAGCGCTCCAAGCGACGTTGTAAGAAATCAGGGTTGGGCGCCGGAACTCGACGAACGGTTATAGATCCAGGGTCCCAAAATATCCGCGGCAGCTTGGGTACCCTGGGCTGACCAATGATCGTCACACGGCAGGAAAAAGGCGCTGTAATCGCCCTTGCCTCGCGCATCCATCTCCGGCAACAAGTCCTTGACGTGAATTCCAGCTGCGCGTCCCCACGCTTCCAGCATCGGTCCCAAGCGATCCTGCCCCTGGCGGTATCGCTGGAAATCATGGGGGCGAGGGATGAGAAAAACGTACACCTCCGCGCCGCGGGCGTCGGCCGTCTGCTTGATAGTCAGCAAGGTCTTCTTCAGACGTGCGAGGTCGGTTTCGGTGTAATCGTTGTAGCCTGAGTACAAGCGCGGCCGGGGCGAATACAGGCGCGCAGCCTGTATGTACTCGACCACGTGGTACGTAGCGAAGTAAGCCCGCAAGAAGGCGTCAGTACGGTCGCCAAATTCGTCGAGCACCTTCGGATTGAATTTGCCCATGTAGCCGACGGAAAAATCATCGCGATAGTACGGAAAGTAGCGGCCTGGGTAGTGGTCTTCCATCCAGGGGCCGTCCATCTCGTGAAAGTCGTTGTCGGGCAGCACTCCGACCAGCACGCGGTCATGATCGAACTTCGCCGCCAGGCTGCGATATACCAGCGCATATTGCAGTGGGCTGAACCCTCCGCCGGTGCCGAAATTCAGATGCTCGCGCCCGCTCCGGGCCTCGAGCACATTACTTAGCCGCTGATCCACCGGCAGCCCGAAGCCCTCGATAAAAGAATCTCCCAGTACCACGGTACGTGGATGGTCGGAGCGCACGCTGCGCTCAACGTCGCGGGCGCCATAGCTATTGGTGAAGTACTCGAAGCTGAAGCACCCCTCTTGATGAAGAAAATGTCCATTGGCGGGGTGCCACATTCCAAACACAGGATTCGCCACCGCCCAGAATTGGTAACGGCTCACATGATATGTAGGTCTGTCGCCGGGCCACTTCTTGAGATGAACCAGCACTATGCTGGCGAGTTCCACTGCAATGCCGAGCACCAGGAGATTTACCCCAAGCAACTTCAGCGCTGATAGCGCCTTCTTGCCGAGGGAGCGGCACCCGGCGCCATTAGCCCGGCCCTTACTTGAGGTGCGCGCTGGTGCGAGGTTAGCGGCGGGCTCAGACATACTTCGTTCGCATGATGGCACTCGCGACGCCACAAAGCAATTCCTTGCTTAGCTAAGGAGAAATGCGCTGATCGTGCTCCCGTTTGTCGTTTGATCTCGCGGCATGTGGGTTCGAGGGCCCCTCGCCCTTTCAGCAAGCCGCCGTCAAGAAACAGTTGGACGCGTCCCGCCGCGGTGCGGTACTGTTTCTGTCTTTCTCAGTTAACGGCAGGTTACAAGACTTCCGAATTCTGCGAGAGCTTGCCGGGAGGGGGTTTGTGACGGAAGAGCAGCGCCTGAGGGACTCTCCTTTATGGAGACTGTGGGGGCCGTACCTGAGCGAGCGGCAATGGGGCACCGTACGTGAGGATTACTCCGCCAACGGTGATGCCTGGAACTACTTTCCGCATGACCATGCTCGCAGCCGGGCCTATCGCTGGGGTGAAGACGGACTGGCAGGAATCAGCGACGACAAGCAGATACTCTGTTTCGCGGTGGCTCTCTGGAATGGCAAAGATCCTATCCTGAAGGAGCGGCTCTTTGGCTTGACCAACGGCCAGGGCAATCATGGGGAAGACGTCAAGGAATGTTATTACTACCTTGACTCCACGCCAACCCACTCCTACCTGAAGATGCTCTACAAGTACCCGCAGGCTGAGTTTCCATATGCGCGTTTACTGGAGGAGAACCAGCAGCGTGGCTTGCAAGACAACGAATTCGAGCTAATTGACACAGGCGTATTCGACAACGACCGCTATTGGGATGTGTTCGTCGAATACGCGAAGGCCGCGACCGATGACATCCTGGTCCAGATCACGATTCAGAATCGTGGTCCGGAGGCCGCCGAGCTGCACATCCTGCCGCAGCTCTGGTTCCGGAATACGTGGTCGTGGAACGCTTCGCCGGACAAGCCGCAAATCAAAGCCGGGACAGAAGGCGCTCTTGTGGCCCTGCATCCCACTCTGGGGACATACAACCTCTATATCGAAGGTAGTCATGAGCCGTTTTTTTGCGACAACGAAACCAACGCTGTGCGGCTGTACGGCCAGGAGCGAAAAGGATTCTATAAAGACGCATTCCACGACCGTCTCGTCGGCAGTAACACTGGGGCGGTGAATCCCGCGCGTGTAGGCACCAAGGCAGCAGCGCACTTCACAAGCACGGTTGCAGCGGGAGGAGAACGGCGCTTCCGGCTGCGGCTCTCAGCCACCCAGCAAGCTGCGCCGTTCGCCGACTTCGACGGCACTTTCTCGACTCGCCGGCGAGAAGCCGACGAATTCTACAACCGGTTGCAGACAGGCCTGGACCATGAAGATGCGCGATTAGTGCAACGGCAGGCCCTGGCGGGAATGTTGTGGAGCAAGCAGTTTTACACCTATGACGTCCACCAGTGGCTACAAGGCGATCCAGCTTTTCCCGCGCCGTCACAGGCCCGTCGACACGGCAGGAATTCAGATTGGGCCCATTTCGATAGTTGCACGGTCTTTTCCATGCCCGATAAGTGGGAATATCCCTGGTTCGCTGCCTGGGATTTGGCCTTTCACACGGTTGTGCTGGCGCTGATCGATGCGGAGTTTGCCAAGCATCAACTGCTTCTTCTGACCCATGACTGGTACATGCGCCCGAATGGCCAGCTCCCTGCTTACGAGTGGAATTTCGGAGATTCGAATCCGCCGGTCCATGCCTGGGCCGCCTGGCGCGTATTTCAAATCGACCGCAAGCAGAGGCGGCAGCAAAATCCTGACGACCCCGGTGACCTGGTTTTTCTGGAGCGCGTTTTTCAGAAAATGCTGCTGACCTTCACCTGGTGGGTGAACCAGAAGGATGCGGATGGGCGCAACCTGTTCCAAGGCGGGTTTCTGGGACTGGACAACATCGGCTGCTTCAATCGCGACGCCCCATTGCCTACGGGGGGACATATCAGCCAGTCTGACGGGACCAGTTGGATGGCCATGTATGCCCTCAACCTGTTGACGATTGCGCTCGAACTGGCCCAACACAACGACGCCTATGAAGACATGGCCATCAAGTTCCTCGAGCACTTTTTGTACATCGCCAAGGCCATGGCCGAGATGGGGAAGCAAGGCGTTGGACTGTGGGACGAGCAAGACGGCTTTTTCTATTCGCTATTGAATTTACCCAATGGCGAAGATGTGCCCCTCAAAGTCCGCTCCATAGTCGGACTTATTCCTCTGTTCGCTGTTACCACGCTGGAGCCCGATGTGCTGGCCAAGCTTCACAATTTCAGGGCGAGGATGGAGTGGTTTCTGAACCATCGTCCCGACCTGGCTAAATTGGTGTCGCGATGGTACGAGCCGGGGATGGGAGAGCGTAGGTTGTTATCGCTGCTGCGAGGGCATCGCATGAAGGCGCTCTTGAAGCGAATGCTGGACCCTGCCGAGTTTCTGTCCGACTATGGTGTGCGGGCGGTGTCGCGCTATCACCTGGAGCATCCGTACATCTTCTGGTTCAACGGCACTCCGTTAACTGTCGACTACGAACCGGCGGAGTCACGTTCGCGGTTGTTCGGCGGCAACTCGAACTGGCGCGGCCCAATCTGGTTTCCGGTGAATTTCCTCATTATCGAGTCGCTCCAGAAGTTTCATCATTACTACGGGGACGACTTCAAGATTGAGTGCCCAACCGGCTCCGGTCAATTTGTGACCATCGACCAGGTTGCGGAGCAAATCAGCAATCGACTGTGCCGGATATTCTTGAAGGATGGCAAAGGCCTTCGCGAGGTGAATGCTCTGTATCCCAAATTTCAACAGGACCCGCATTTTCGCGACTGTGTCAATTTCTATGAGTACTTCGATGGCGACACGGGGCGTGGAGTCGGCGCCTCGCATCAGACCGGATGGACTGGCATAGTAGCGAAATTACTTAAGCCTCGTAAGCGATATCGGGCGCAACACCCCTCGTCATAACGACATCCGAAATTGGTAGCGGGTTGACGCGGATGCAGATAATCCTGATTTCCTTAAGTCATCAAACGCTCTTCCTCAAGTGAGGCGCAGTGAGGTCTTCGAGGTCTTCAGCGTTTTTCGGCCAGTCTTGCCGCAAGAGCCGCGAGAGGCTGCGATCGGCGAGCAGCTTTCCACCTGTCTGGCAGTTAGGACAGTAGTTGGTTTCATTCGCTGCATAGCGAATGCGCTGTATCTTTCCACCGCAACGAGGACACGGCTGCTTGTAGCGGCCATGGACAGCCATCTGGGGGCGAAACGCCGTCACTTTTTCCGGAAACTTATCGCCCGCACCGACGCGCAAGCGTTCCGTCCATTGCACCATCTGGTCGCGAACCGCATTGAATAACCTTTCCATTTCGCCCGCGGTCAACTTTTTCGTCAGCGCCGTTGGCGACAACTGGGCTGCGAAAAGTATTTCGTCGGAATAGGCATTGCCGATGCCGCTGAATAACTGCGGATCAGTAAGAGCGCGCTTCAGGGTGTGGTTTTCCGACTGAAGAGCTGCGGCAAAGGATTCCAGGCTCGCCGTCAACACCTCCAGGCCGCCTGGATTGAGGGCGCGGAGGGCGTCTTCGCCTTGCACCAGGTAGAGCGAGGCGCGTTTTCGTGAGCCAGCTTCGGTCAGAGAAAGTGTGCCGTTGCTGAAGACTAGAGTTGCCAGCGTGCGCGATTTCGGGACTTTCGCGGCGCCCTCATGCCAATGCAGCCGGCCGGCGATCATGAGGTGCAGGACAAGCCAGAGATTGTCTTCCAAACCAATGGCGATACGCTTGCCGATGCGTCGCAGTTGAAGCACTTTCTTGCCTTCTACGCTGCTGATGGGCGGCCGGGCGGTCCGCAAAAGTGAGAGGCCGGTGATCTGCACGCGCTCCAAAGTTTGCCCGAGGATCCGTTTCTCCAGCGCCTCGATGTAGACGGTGATGTCAGGCAGTTCAGGCACAAGGGTCTGAGATCATTGTAGCGGCCTCGGTTGCAATTTCGCGTGGGCGTTGTCGCTTGCGGAGACACTGGAAAAGCCGGGCTAAGGGATTAAAAAAAAGGCACGAGCGCCGGAATTGGATGTATAGTGTTTGGAGCCAGCAATGACAAGCGGAAGTCCCGGTTAACCCATAAACTTTAATCACCGCCAGCACACGGTCCTGTGTATGTACTTGGGATGGGCAACTGGCCGTGCAAGACCGATCTAATTCCAATCGCAGGAACGAGATGGGATCGAGCCTCGTGATGTGGGAACTATGTGGAACGGCGCGTTCAGTGTCGGGCACGCTGCGCCGCCAGGATGCTGGGAAACAATGGAACCCCGGTATAGAGAAGGAGTTTTGAAAAGATGACAGCCGCCAGCTTCCCCCGGCTAAGCGCCATAATGTCCCCTTGGAGCAAGCTAACGCTTCCGCTTGTATGGCTGGTGTTCGGCATGCTGATCGCGATGCCGTTGTCGGCCACGGTTTATCGCGGTGCGATTGTTCCGGGCAGCGTTTCAGCCACCGTCGCTAACGGCTACGACCCAGTGAATGGCGTCTCCGTAACCTTCCGATGGACCACGCTCGAGCCCGGTAACTCGATTGTTGTTATCGAAAATGATCTCGATTACCAAAGCGACAACAACTCTTCGTACCGCCAAGTTGTTCAGAACGACTATGTAACCAACCACGTGGTGATGGTGAACCATTTCCCGGCATACGGCAAGTACGCCACTTGGGGTTACTATGTAGCCAGTGTGGTAGGAGACGCACGACATTGGGCAACTTTTCCCGGCCCGGCGTCCGCCGCTTGTGGCTACCCCCCGGCACCAGGCTGCGGCGGCTATTACCTCACTTTCAACCTGCCCACCGGGCCCACCCTTCCCGATGGGCCATTGGTTTTTAGCCTGTGGCCAGTCGGAGGCCAGAACCTCTATCAAGGCGATCCCACCCAGTCGCCCGCCTGCACTCCTACCTCGAAGAGTTCACGGGAATGTAACGACCTCTATGTTGCCACGCAGCCGAATCTGTTGAGCGGATCGCCGGATGCGGTAGTGCTCATGGAAGATGTGGTAATCACGAATTTGGATACGGGCCAGATTGTCACCAACAACAGCATCACGGCCCAGTATCTTTGCGGCCTTGACGCGCCTTCCAATCCCCCGCCTCAAGGCTGGGACGGCGACTATGACCTAACTACCGAAGCCTGCTCCAACGGAACGATCTACAGCAGCAACACAACCTTGCGCTTGCGGGCGAATTCTCACGCCGTCCCCGGGCATTATCAGGTCGCGGCCAAGTTTCAGGGACAACTGAACGGACAAAACGCCGGCAATCCGGTGCCCTTGACCTACAACTTCAAGGTCTTGCCGACCGCCTCCTTTACGGCGACGCCGCCTACTACGTTTCCCGCCATCCCCGGGCTAAGCACCTGGGAGAACAACATGATCGATTTCAGCGCTCCGGTGGGAACGGCCAACGCGGATTTCTGGTGCACTAACAACATCGATGGCAACCCCTGGTGGAGTCTGGACAACGGCAACTTCTCCGGCGAATTCGACATTCCATCGAGCGTTTATTTTGAAGCCTGGAACTACGATGGTGGCCGCGTCTACCAGCAGATAGCCGACTACGACCAGTACCACCAGCAACAGTACAAGCAAACCGATCCAAACGAATGGCAACGCTGTACTGAGCTGGCAATGGAACCCTACAAAGACATGACCATCGGAACTGGCGGCGGATTTGTCCAGGAGCCTAATCAATTCCCGTTTGGCATGGCCATGCACTACTTGCGCACAGGGGATACCTCATATCAAACTGCGGTAAATCTCCTGGCTAATAACGAAGCCTACGATGTTTACTACAGCGGAAGCGTCTACGCTGAAAGCGTTCGCGTGAGCGCCTACCTGATGGATGACCGCCTGGCCAACGAAATCATTGGCGTGCCGCGAGACAAGGCGTTTATGCTGCGCACGGTCGACGTGATGCTAGGCTACCTCGATCAAAGCTATAACCTTAGCCTTAGTAATCCGGACCAGCAGGGCTATAACATCCATCCCTTCATGATCGGGCTGGCGATGGAGGCCCTGATCACTTATTACGAGCTTGACCTGGCTGAAGGAAACACGCCGGACGCGCGGATACCTTTAGAGATCAAGAAGACCTTAGACTGGTTGGAGGCGACGCAATATATTCCTGCCACCCATACCTTTGCCTACGGGGCCTATGACGTGCCAAAGAATCCGGCGCTCGTCACCGGCACTCTGTTCCAGGCCTCTGAACTGAATGATCTGGTGGCAACTGCCTACGCCTGGTATTGGTACAAAACCAATAATGCTACTTATATGAACGAAGGGGACGATCTTTTCTCCAATGTCTGGGACAGCGCCAATGGTCAAACTATCGGAGGCGACAGCGGCTGGACGTACTCGGTTAAAGAGTTCAACCAGATTTACAAGTGGAGCTTCGACTACGTTCGCTGGAGATCAGGCAAGAACCCCGATGGCTCCACGCCGCCAGTGGAGACCGTATTGGCGGCTGCTAATCCCTATGGCGGAGGCTGGACTGATTACACCACGCCAGTGCAATTTGAGTGGGTGGCTGGCGACAATGGCAACCAGCCCAGCATCAATCCCGTACTTACCGTTCCCGTTGTCAGCGCCACAACAGCAACGGTTTATCTTAGTGTCTTTAAGCCAAATACCACGCTGACGGTTTACTATGGGACCGCAGCACCCGGCGCCTGCGATATCAATAATCCGCAACCCCCGAACTGCATGCAACCCTACCCCAACTTCGGTTACCTGGATATGCTGACGGCCAACTATGCCAATCACACTGAGACGGTTACGGACTATCCGGACCAACACGCTCTGGCTCAGGGAATACCCAACATTTATGACGCAAGCGTAACCATCACTGGGCTAACC
>JBEKCJ010000019.1:0-50430 GCA_050014935.1 Candidatus Korobacteraceae bacterium | reverse complement strand
AGCTGCGTCGAGTTTCTGAAGAAACTGACGGTACTTTGCTGCCGTGAAGTTGCGGTTGAATTCCTCGCGAAGGGCGGGAACCATGGTCAGGCCTCGATGAGGAAGTGCCCTTTCTCCATGATTTGCCGGCCGTCGACCCAGATATCGAACTTCGTTCCCACCACGTCGATGTGGGTGGAGGAATACCACTTTGCGCCGGTGTGCTCGCCGTAAGGATTGCCGAAGGCGATGTGGATGCCGGGAAATTTTTCGTCTTGCAGAATCTGCCCGATGACGTGCTTCAGCTCGATGTTGGTGCCGATGGCGAATTCGCCGACCAGATCGCTGTTTTCGTCGGTGTGGGTGTAGGCCCAGAATTCCTGCTCGAGTTCTTTGTTATCGCTGGAGACTTCGGTGATGCGATTGTTCTTGATGCGAATGGTGAGGGGCTGGCGCGCCAGGTCCTGATACTTTTCGCAGAGATAATCGCCGACCACGCCATCGACGACGCAGACGCCGTTGACTTCGCCTGGCGTGGTGAAGATTTCGCCGCCGGGAAGATTGCCCCACTTGTCGCGGCTGATGATGCCGCTGGTCTTGATCCAGTGGTAGTCGGGATTGAGTTGCGCGGTGAAATCGCTGCCCGCTGGATTCGTGGCGCGGATTTCTTTCGCGCTGGTGACGATGTCGATGACCTTGCGGCTGAGGGCGTCGACTTTGTTGTAGTCGGCGCGCATGCCTTCCAGCATGATCTGCTTGTTGATGTTGACCATGTGCGCGTGACGCATCCGGCGGCGGTTGACGATGTCGGTCATCTGCATGCGCGACTTCAGTTCGTTGCGCTGCACGTGCACGGCAAAGATGCTGACATCGCTGGTCTCCATGTCGGCGGCGATCTCGGATGGAAGATCGGTCAGCGGACGGGGCGCCAGATCTTCCAGCACAAAGGCCTTGAAGGGCGAGCCCAGGGCCGAAAGTTCCTGTGCGATGCTGGCGGCGATTTCGCGGCAGGCGTTGTCCGTGATGACCGTGACCTTCTCGCTGGGCTGGATGCGCAGGCAGGTATTGACCGCATTGCGCGCGCCCGGCGAGAGTTCGGGATCAAACGATGTTTTGGTGAGGTCGGTGAGAACGGGTTGAATCAAGAAATGTCCTTTCAAACCTGACTGAAGTGTCATCATCGAGCGAATCGAGGGATTTGCTTTCCTTCCACAACCGGCAAACCGCGGACCCCTTGTCGCACTGAAGCGGTCCTCGGGATGACAAAATAAAAAATGCGCCGAACGCGCGCCTAAAGAGACTGTATCGCAACCGGTGTCGCCGCTCTGCGGCTCGGTCCAATTTCCCACTTTACCCGGCGCTCACGCGCCGGGCTAACTGCGCTGCCGCCGCTGCGCGGCTGGTTCAATCGGCTTTGGGGCAGCTTGTCTGAGCGCAAAATCCTTCGACATAGTCTCTAAAGGCCTGCTCTAACCTATCGTCGAGCGCCTGTCTCTTCGAAGACGCCGACGCGGGTTTCTTTGACCATGTAATCCACAACGGCTTCAAGATCGCCGGTTTCCTTGTACACCTGCAGCTGGCGATCGGCGCCGGTGCCCATTTTAAGCATCTCGTGAATGTAATTGATCTCCTCG
Organism: Candidatus Korobacteraceae bacterium; assembly: GCA_050014935.1. Taxonomy (GTDB): domain Bacteria; phylum Acidobacteriota; class Terriglobia; order Terriglobales; family Acidobacteriaceae; genus Bog-257. The sequence goes on along the minus strand of JBEKCJ010000019.1, from coordinate 48,817 downwards.
CGCGAGCCAAGCTCATCGACCACATCGTCGATCAAATCGAGATACTCGAGGATCAACTGGCGCAGCGGCACTTCTTCTTCTTTGCCAAAGTCGATCAGCTTACCGTCAAGCCCATAGCGCGAGGCTCGGAATTTGTTTTCGCTGATCAATGCGCGTCCATAGATGCGGTAGCTTTTGTTGGACGCGTGCAGCTTGTACAGCATTGCTACGGTCGCCTGAATCAGCGCCGCGATAGCCATGGTCTCGTCCAGCCGCATCGGAATGTCGCACACTCGCACTTCGAGAGTATTGAAGAACGGATGCGGCCGAATGTCCCACCAGATTTTTTTGCCATTGTCGATGCAGTTGGTCCGCACCAGTAAGTCGACGAAGTTCTCGTATTCCGACCAGTTGGCAAAGGTGTCGGGAATTCCGGTACGCGGGAAGCGCTCGAAGACTTTCACCCGATACGACTTGAAGCCGGTATTCATGCCCATCCAGAAGGGCGAGTTGGTGCTGAGCGCCAGAATGTGCGGCAGAAAGTACCGCATGGAGTTCATGATGTGGATGGCAGTGTTGCGGTCTTCAATGCCGACGTGCACGTGCAGCCCGAAAACCAGATTGGCGCGGGCAATCAGTTGCATGTCCTCAACCACGCGGCGGTAGCGCTCGTCGGGGTAAATCTCCTGTAGCTTCCAGTCGGAAAACGGATGGGTGCTGCCTGCGGCCAGCAACATGCCGTTTTGGCTGGCGAGAGTGATCATCTCGCGGCGGAGCGCCTGAATGTTCTCCCGCGCCTCTTTGACGTCCCGGCAAACGCGAGTGCCTACCTCGATGACGGACTGATGCATCTCCGCCTTGACCGCTTCATGCAGCGCCAGCTTTGCCTTGGGAAGGATCTCAGCTGCGATGTGCGAGCGCAGATCGCGGGTCTGCGGATCGATCGTCTGATACTCCTCTTCGATCCCGATGCTGAGGCTTGGACGATGCATTTGCTTTACCCTTTGCTGGTGCGCTTGCGTAATTGCTTAGATGCTGCATCAAGCATTGTCCCCGGCTTCGAGGAGTCCGGAGCAGGCTCAGGGGCCTTTTCGGCCTTCGGCGCAACCGCGTTCTTCGCAGCGGCTGGACTCTTGGCCACGGCGCCCTGGAGAAATGCACTCCAACGATACTCGGGAACCTTGCCGGTATGTTGCTTGGCTTTTCGCACAGCCAGGTCGGCGACCTGGTTCACGATCCAGTCAAAGTTTTTCTGGCCGACGGAATTCACGTCTGCGTCGGGCGCGGGATTCATGAAGTCGATGGCGTACGGAATGCCGTCCTCGCAGGCGAACTCGACGGTGTTCAGGTCATAGCCGAGCGCGCGGCACAAGGTGAGGCAATCACGCTCCACACGCTCAATCAGCTTGGGATCGACCGGCGGCGGGTTCTTCACGTAGCGTTCGTGGGAGGGCGCCGAGGGATCGTATTGCATGATGTGCACTTTCTCTTGTCCGACCACGTAGCAGCGGAAGTACTCCTTGAACTTGACGCCGCGCTGGAGGGTCATGCAGAGATCGCGCGACTGATCATAAGCGTTGAAGAATTCTTCAGGAGAGTTGACCTTGTAAACGTCTCTCCAACCGCCGCCGTCGAAGGGTTTCAGAAACGCCGGAAAGCCGACATAGCTGAAGATGCTGTCCCAAGGCATGGGATATTGCAGATTGCGCATGGATCGCTCGGTGGTTCCGGGCGGATGTTCTTTGTGCGGAATGAGCACGGTTGGAGGAATCGCCACGCCGAGCTTATGGCCGAGCGCGAAGTTGAAGAATTTGTCGTCGGCGCTCCACCAGAAGGGATTGTTGATAACGACGGTTCCCGACAGCGCAGCGTTCTTGAGATAGGCGCGATAGAAAGGGATGTCGTGCGAAATGCGGTCCACGATCACGTGGTAGGGCGAAGGCTCAGCCATGCGCACTTCGCCTACGGTCGCCAGCTCGGCCTGAATGCCGGGCTCGTCCATGGAGTTAATTTTGTCGACCAGCGCAGGCGGAAAGGTGGTCTCCATGCCGAAGATGATTCCGATTTTCTTCACGATGACTCCTTCGTCGGCGACACTTGTCCCTTCTGTTCGATCAGCAATTGTATGTGAGAGGCCCGGGAAAAACGCGCGAATCAAGACTCCGAATATTGTAGGCGAAAGTGGCCGTGCTGGGTAGGGAAAGGGACTGATCGATCTAAGACGAAGTCCCGCAGCGGCTAAAGCCGTACGATCCTGCTGGTCTTACGGACGGCCTGAAGGCCGTCCCCTTCAAAACTCGGACGTGGTCAAAGTTTGCAAAGGACTCGCATGCAACGTGCGCCCGTTGGACGAGCTAAGAATATCGCGGAAGCTGCGCCTCTTTCCGAGCCAGCGTCAGTGCAGATAGTAGATCTTCACCTGATCTGCAAACCTGGTGTGGGCGAGGATGCCTGCGCCGTAAACTTCCTTCAGGGTGCTTTCGTCAGGCTCAATGAGCGCCGCCTGGTCCTGATGCCGCCGGAGATCGTCCAGCGTCCAGAACTGCATGGGATAGTAGTGCGAGAGGTTCAGCTCCAGGCGCTGATGCAAATAAGGATCAGGACCAGCCTTGGCTTGCTGGTTAAAGTCGGAAGGCAACAGCAGCACACATTGTTCGGGATGGTCCGAATATTGTTGAGCCTCAAGAAACAGCAATGGTCCGGAAAAGACGAAGTAGCGCTTGCCTTCGATTTGCAGCGCGCTTTGTATCTGCAGGAAAGCACGGATGCCGGTGGCTTCGACTTTGTCGGGACGGCGCACAACGGTGAGCTGTTGACCAACGCCCCAAGCCGCCAGCAGCACAAAGACTCCCATCGAGAGTTGCGCTGTTTTGCGAAAGTGCCGCCACAGGAGAAATGCGAATGCCACGGCGACGCCGGGAAGCACGCCAATAAAATAGCGGCTGTAGAAGGCGTTGGTCTTCCACTCGGCCACGGCGAATGCAGCCAGCGGAATGGTCAGGAAAAGCCAGCCAATGGCTTCGGCGGATGGCATCGGCTGAAGAGTCTTTTGCATCTCGCTGTCTGAACCGGCGAGAACGATCCAAACTATGATCAGCGCCAGGAGGAATAACCCGTCAGGGAACAGCTGCGAGAAGATGGCGCGCAGTTCATTGAACGAGGGCCGGTTCCAATAACCGCCGGCGAACTTGCGCGAAAACGACAGGATCAGTGGCGAGAGCAGGACAATCGGAATAATGGAGCCGACAATGCCTGCGATGAGCTTGGCGGATGGCCGACGACCAGGCTTCCAGCGAAGCAGCTCCCACAAAACGTAGGGCACCAGACCCATTGCGAAGTAGTAATGGAAGCAGACGCCGGCGAAGAACGCCGCGCCGAAGAGGATCGTTGGCCAACGCCTGTCCGCCGCGTCATACGTCCACGCCCAGAAGGACAGCGACGCCAGCATGAAATAGATGGCATAGGAGCGCGCCTCGTAACCGTAATAAGGCAAAAAGGAACAGGTCGCGACAGAGAGGGCAATCAGTCCGTGCAGGCCGTCAGTCAGGCGGCGCGCGCAATCGAAGATCAATAACAGACCGATGACCATGGCCAGCGCCGAAGGCAGCCGCGCCGCGACATCGCCTGGTCCAAACAGTGAATCGAAGACCCGCACCAGCATGTAATAGGTTGGCGGAAGCGCGTCAACGCCATTGCCCAGCGCGCTCCAGATTGCCGTCAGGCTGGGTAAACGCGCGATGTGCAAAGTGAAAAGCTCGTCGAACCAGAAGACGCGGTGCGACGCGATGTAGATGCTGGTGACGAAGTAGAAGACAGCCAGCAGGGCCGCGACAATGAAGGCCCAGACGCTGGTTACGTGCTCTGCGCCGATTACGCCGTCCGCGCGTTTAACGCCGCCAGGTGCGGCGTCGCGCAAAGTTTTGCTGGATGAAATCGGCATGTCTCGGTCTGTGGAGCGACTCCTCCTGAGAATCGCGGCGAGCGCATCACCGCTTGCCTTGCTATGGCTGCGAGTTCGACACGCAGCGAGTCGGCGATGAGCTCTGGCTGCGAGTATGACAGGAATTTGCGCAATCGCCAAAATGGTAATGGCGGATCGCGATCTCGCGATTGCATCGTCGCACGGTAGAATGTCTCTCGTCTATGGAGAAGCCCGATGCTGTGCCAAGCCAACAACGCTCGCGAGCCTCTGCGACTGCGCAGCGCTGCTTTCCATGGCTGAAGAAGTATTGGGATTTTCTTGCCGTCGTGCTGCTGGTACTCGCGTCGTTCCCGACGGTGTGGTTGCGGCAGCGTGCAGTTTATCTGGTCCCCAACTACGGCCTCATCGACGACCACTGGCACCTGGATAGCACGTTCAAGGCGCTGCGCGGCATTTGGATTGGCCGCGATGTCGCGTTCACCCACGGTCCCATCTTTCAGTGGCTGTCTTCAATCCCGGCGCGCTCCATGCCGCTGTCGTTCGGCGCGTTGTATGCAACGTGGAACACGGTCCCGTTGTGGTGTGCCATCGTTTTCGCTTATCTCGCGTTAAGACTGCTTCTGCCCGAGCAACCGCCGTGGAAGCGCTTCGTGCTTTTGCTGTTGCTCTCGTCGTTCTGGGAAACTTCGCTGCGGACGACATTTCCGGTGCTGCTGTTTGCCCTCTTTCTGCGCGGCTGGTACGCGGTCAAGGATGGTCGTGTCCGCAGCATCTTCGGCGGAATTGCCGGGGCAGGGCTCTGCGGAATTGCGTTCCTGGTTGCCGGCGACACCGGGGTTTATGCAACCGCAGCGTGGTTTATCTGTTTTGCAGCAATATCTCTGGAGATGCGGCGCGAGCACTTCGGCGGCAAGCTGCTTAGCGCGGTGCTGGCCTTCGTGGTCGCGGCCGTGTTCTTCGCCATCGTGATCAACAGCTTTTTGGCCAGCCCGCTCGACTTCAAGTTCTGGCGCGATTCACTGGGGCAAGTCGCGGTCTATCGCTGGGCCACGCCAGCGGCGATGACTGACAAAGGGACCGTACATTTCTTCGGCGGGCTGCTGATTGGACTGGCGATTTTCGTCGTGCGCTGGGTGACCCGTGGTAAGGCTGCGGTCTCCATCACGGGACGCACGGCCTTTCTGGCGGGCGCGTTTGTATTAGGACTGGCCCAGATGCAGAGCGCCTTGGTCCGCTCCGACGTTGGCCACGTGATCATCGGCGAATTCGCCATGATCTTCTTCGCCAGCGTTATCCTGTTCTCGTTCCAGGGCAATTTCTCGGCGCCGGGCGTGCTGGTAGCGATTGCCTGCTCCATGCTGTTTTCGCATCCCGTGTTTCGGCCTTCCAGTGTCATCCGGCTGTATGGACAGTTGCGAGAGCCGATGACGGAGTGTCCTCCGGGGTACGGCGAATTCGACCGCGCCTGCTACGTCGAGCCGCTGACGCCCCCGATGCTGACCGCTGCGAGCAACTTCCTTAGCCAGCACAGCGGGCCAAACGACTCCATCTTCGTTTTTCCTTACCAGACGATGTTTGGCCTGGCGGCGGGGCGCGATGTCGCGGGCGGTTTGATGCAGGCTTACACCGCGAGCGGACCATATCTCTCGCGGCTTGAGATTTCCGGACTGGAAGGCAAATCCATTCCGGCAGCGCTGTACCTGCCCGACGACGATTACAGCCGCATGTCGGAAGCCGAGGTGGCGCGCTGGTCGCGCAACTATCTCAGCGTTCCAGTGGATGGCATATCGAACTTCACTCGCACTCCCGAAGTGTGGTTCTGGATGGTGCGGCGCTATCGCACGGTGGAGCAGTTGACTCCCGGCGTTGTCGGCCTGCAACGCGACGACTCGCGCGCCAGCCGCATCGCCTTGCAAGCGCAGTCGCTCGGATTGCCGGCGCGAAGCTATCCCATTGACGAGCGCAGTTCTGTTACTGCGCTGGGTGCGCCGAACTGGCCCAGCGGCTTCGACTTCATCCGCCTGCGGATTACCGTTCACTATCCGTTCTGGTGGAAGCTGCGCAAGCCGGAGCGCTTGCAATTGGAGATCACGCGCGCCAACGGCACGCGCGACATACAGTGGTTCATGGTGCAACCCAACGTTGCGACGGAAGTGTGGTTCTATCCGTGGTCGGGACCTGATCTGGCGCGCTACTTCGAGGCGGACGAAAGTCAGTGGCGCTTGTCGTCGCGTCCGGCGATTACGGACTTGCGCCTTCTCGCCACGCCGCTGGATTGGGTTTCCCAGCAACCGGAGTCTATTAACCTCGAATCGGCAGACGCGGTGCGGCTGACAATGTCTCCGCTATAGTGCAGTCGCCTAGGGCCTATACGTAAGATGGTCCTCGCCAGACCGCCTGCAAGGTACCCTGCAAACCCTTCATCACGGACAAGGTACACTGGAAATCGGCCCATGCTCATCATCCCAACCTACAACGAACACGACAACATCGCGGTGCTTGTCGGTCGAATCCGCAAGGCTGCGGGCAATGAGCCTATCCTCTTTGTGGACGACAGCTCGCCCGACCGAACCGCCGACGAGATTCGACGCATTCAGGCCACTGATCCCGATGTTCACTTGCTGGCGCGGCCCGGCAAGGGCGGATATGGCTCTGCCTGCCGCGACGGCATCAAGAAAGTTTTGCACGAAAATCTGGCGAGTTATGTGATCCAGTCGGATGCCGACCTGTCGCATCCACCCGAGCTGTTGCCGCGCATGATCGAGCTGCTGAAGACCAACCCGGTGGTGATTGGTTCGCGTTATGTCGCCGGCGGCGGCGCACAAAACTGGGATGTACGCCGGCGCTTTCTCAGCTTCGGAGCGAATTTTTATGCGCGCTGGTTCACCGGCGTGCCGGTGCGCGACATGACTGCCGGGTTTGTCGGCTACCAGACCGATGTCCTGCGCAAGATCAATCTGGATGGCATACGCTCCGAGGGCTACGCTTTTCTGATGGAAATGAAATTCAACCTGCACCGCAGTGGCACCAGCTTCCGCGAGTTCCCCATCGTCTTCTACGAACGCGAGGCCGGCAAATCGAAGTTCAGCCGCAAGATATTGTATGAAGGAATGCGCTTTCCGCTGAAAGCACTGGGCGCCAGAATCAGCGGAGCATGAGCCTGTCGTGCCGGCTGATGTGGCTAGGCACCTGCTGGCTTTTTGGCGTTAACCTGTCACAAGCGACAGGTATCCCTATCGCGAAAACGCAGTAAACTGCGTTCCCAGGACGCACTGTGAAGTGCTACTTCTGCTTGCCGCGCCGTAGCTGGAAGCGACGCATAAACATAAAGGAGAGCAAAGTGAATTTGCCGGTATTTCTTCGGAAACTGAAGTTGGGCGTGCTTGCCGTAGCAAGTCTGTTGCTTGCCGGGCAGGCTTTCGCTGCCGACAGCATCCAAGGTCAAGTTTTGGGCGGAGGCGCTCCCATCGCCAACTCAACCGTGACTTTGTGGGCGGCAAGCTCCGATGCACCCAAACAAGTCGCGCAAACGAAGACTGACAGCGAAGGCCGATTTGAAATTCGCAGCGCTGACGCGCCGGTAGACTCCAGCCTCTACCTGGTAGCCAGCGGCGGCGGGCCCAAAGGCAAGGGCGGCAATAATCCAGCTATCGCGTTATTGGCGGTTGTCGGCAGCAAGCCTCCGGCCCGGGTCGTGGTCAACGAGTTCACCACCATCGCTTCCGTGGTAACGCATGCGCAGTTCATCGACGACACGACCATCAAAGGTTCACCGCTGCAACTACGGATTGCCGCCGAGAACGTGCCCAACTTCGTCGATCTGGAAACCGGCGGCTACGGCGCGACCATTCTAGACGCCCTTAACAGCGCCCAGACGCCCACGATGGCGAACTTCGCTACGCTATCCAGCATTCTGGCAGCGTGCGTCACGCGGTTGAGGGCCGATGCGTGCAGCAGTCTGTTTTACGTGGCGACGTCTCCGGCGGGCGCCTACCCAAAGGACACGCTGGCGGCCACCGCGTCCATCGTTCGTTACCCCTCGCACCAGGCTGGCAAAGTTTTCGAGCTGCTTAATTACTTTTATCCACTCCCGCCGCCTAACACGCCCGGCAAGCTCCTGCGGCCTACGCCGTTCCTGCCATATTTGACCTTTGCGCCGAGCGCCTGGATCTTTCCGCTCAAGTTCACGGGCGGTGGCTACAGCGGAGGCGGGAAGCTCATGATCGACAGCGAAGGCAATGCCTGGGTTGCTGACAACTTCACGGTCGGGGCAGAAAACCAGGATGCCTCATGGACTGGCGGCCTCACAAAGTTTGCTCCCAATGGTAAGCCGCTTTCGCCCAGCCCTTTGGGCTTCAGGGGCGGAGGTATCGCAGGCCCCGGCTTCGGTTTGACCCTCGACGCACAGGACAACGTGTGGGCCACCAGCTTCACCGGCCAGAACATCACCAAGTTCGACAAGAACGGCAAACCACTGTCGCCGCCGGAGGGATGGAACTTCAACCGACAGATCAGCCAGATGCAGGGCATCATCGCCACGCCCAGTGGGGATATCTGGACCCTCGATCTGATCAAGGGTCAGGTCGTGAAGCTTCCCCACGGGGATCCGTCCCAGGTCCAGTTCTTCTGTCAGAACAAGACCGGCGATCCGCTGAAGAACCCCTGCAAACTCATGGGGCCGTTCGGGCTCGCCATCGACCAGCAGGACCGCATCTGGGTTACCAACTTCGTCTCGGACCACTTGGTTCGTTTCCCCTCTTCTGATCCCAGCAAATTCGAAACCTTCAAGGTGGGATACTCCGCTAGTGGTCTGGCCATCGACAGCCTGGGCAACGTCTGGGTCACGAACAAATTGGGGAGTTCGCCAAAGGGGGCATTGAAATTCGCGGAACTACTGGCCGCATTTAAATTCAACTTCGACCACGACCCCGACGCCGGACAACGAGCGACCAAGGTCCTGATTCCTGCCATGGCCGAGGAGAAATCGGGCTACGAAGGGGGCAGCATTACCGTGTTGCGTCCCGACGGGACTGAAGCATCTTTCTCGCCGGTATACGGTAAGGGCATCACTGGACCATGGGCGGCTTCCGTGGATGGCAACGACAACGTCTGGATCTCCAACTTCAGCACAGCGTCGGCCGGAATCGTGGAATTGTGCGGATTCCGCACCGAGCATTGCCCGCCGGGCGTGAAGACGGGAGACGCCATTTCGCCTCCAAGTGGCTATGTCGGCGGAGGATTGCAGTTGATGGTCGACGTTGGCATCGGTCCCGCCGGAGATGTCTGGGTGACCAACAACTGGCAGGTATACCAGGACGCCATGGGCAAGGTTGATGAAGCCTTACAAACGCAAGGCGCCGGTCAGGGCGTGGTTGTCTTCTACGGCATGGCGAAGCCGGTCAAGACCCCGCTAGTCGGCCCGCCGCGTCCCTACTAGGCGTTTTACCGAACGCCAAAATGGGCGTGCACGAGGAGTATCAAGCAAAAGGCGGAAGGCTTGCCGCCCCATTGAGCGGTTGAGAACGTCAACCAGGCGGTGGGGCTGGTAGTGCGGTCAGTTCGAAATTCGCGCGCTAGGGAAGCTCTGATTAAGTATTGCTTTGAAAGGGACCGCCTTTAGGCGGTCCGAAAAGTCGAGTAAATGAACCGGCTTTAGCCGCTGAGGACCTCGGCATTGACTTAATCCAGAGTCTCCCTAACCCCTTGTCGGGTGAAGCACGCCTTCACAGGCTGCTGAAAAAGCCCGCTCCGAACGCTTTGTAACAGGATGCTTTGTAACAGGGCACGACTTCACCGGCTGCGGAAAAAGTCCGCTTCGAACGCTTTGCAACAGGGCACGACTTTTACAGGCCGCTGAGAAACTCCGCTTCCGGAAGATTTGTAACAGGGCACGACTTCAGTCGTGCCGATAAGCCCTTTATTTTTCCTCCCGAGCCGGCTTTAGCCGGCGGCACGTCCCTAACAAAGTGAAACTTCATCAGCAGGCGCTGAAAGGATCGCTTGACCGCTTAACCACCCATTGCCGTCAGGCTGAGTTACCTCGCGAGGCTGAGCCGCACGGCGTCAGCGGACTCGATCGCAACCGCTTCCGGTTTCTGCGAAAACCAGTCCAAGGGCGTGATCAGCAAGCGAAGATCGGTGACTGCCGGGCGGTACCCAGCGCGCCAGCGGCTTTCGTCTGAGTCGAAGTAACGCGCCAGATCAGATTCGTTCCAGGGATAAAACCAAATGTCGGTCGTGACATTCGGCTCGACCACAAAAGTCCTGACCGAACGGCTGCCGTCGGCCAGAGTGATCTCCAGTTGCAGGCGCTCCGGCTTGCGCAGCTTCCATAGTGGGCTGTATTTGACCTTCATTCTTAGCCGTAGAAAGTCCGCTCCACCGGTAGGCCAATCGGGCGCACCCAGATCCAGGGTTGTGCTCGGCTCATGGACCGGTAAGTCACGCGCGGCCACAGTCAACGGATATTCCTGCATCGAGATTCGGGACTGCCGGGAATAGTCCTGCTGCAAAGCCAGAATTCCAGGAGCCGGCTCGCCATCGCTGTGGTAGTGGCGGAAAATCCAGAACCAAAGATCGGGCGTGCGGGTGAAGTTGCTGACCTCGTCGATAGGCAAGCTCAGGATGGGACTGGTGAGCTCAGTGGGACCGGCGTCACGAAAATACAGGCCAACGGGCGCCTGGGCGCGCTCCAGGCCGGCAATATGGAATTGCGACAGGTAGGCGCCGTTGGCCAGAAACGACTGCTCTACGTTGCCGGCCACACTCCGGCGCGCCGCGATTCCGAACATGTATTGATAGGGGAAGATCAGCACCGAATCGTTCGCGCCGCTGTACTGCTGAAGATAGCCGACGGTCGTGTCCAGAGTGCCGGCAAACCCGCTGGGATAGCAGACGTGATCGAATTCGCGATAACCACCGGGACATGTAGCGATGGGATGGCGCATTCGCGCCAGGCGAAAGCGGATGCTCGCGGGCTGGAATATGGCAGGGGGCTGAGCGAACAGCAGGGAGCAGGCGACGGCGGCCAGGGCTGCGAGTGCCGAGCCCACCGGCGAAGCGAAGGAAAAAAGAATGACGCCGGCGAAGAAGACCATGGGAAATACGCCGGCGACGATGTGGTTGTAATCGGAGCGGACCAGCCCACTCTGCATGGACAGCACGGCAAAGACGAAGGCGCTGAGGAGAAATCCCGTACGCGCCGTGAAAACTACGGAGCGGTCGGCGGGGACGGCGAGGCGCAGGACAAACAAAGCCGCGCCTATCAGTAATGGCACCGCGAGGTGAATGGCTCCAGGGCCCGACATTGCGGCGGGCTCATTCCAGCGATGGACGGCGACCAGCGCCAGCGAGGTCCTCCAGAAATGAAAATCCCATGGGCTGGCGATAATGGTGTTGATGACGAAGACGAGTAAGAGGCAGGAGATCGCAAACCCGGCCGCCGCGATTATGTAAAGTCGGAACTTCCGCAGCTCGCGCCGGCCTTCCCAAGCCACTCCCCCAAGCCCAAGCAACCATGCGGCGATGCTATACACCCCCGTATCGGCCGAATACCAGAATGCCAGGGCGGTCAGCAGCGCGGAGCCGCAGGCGAAGGGCAATGGCCCCAGGCGCTGCTCCCGAACCCCGTACCAACCACGCAGAAATAGCGCGAAGAGAAAAATGCCGAGGGCGGTACGTCCATCCCATGACGTCCAATAGACCCCCAGGAGGAGGAGAAGCAGGAAGCGTTTCCACCCCGGCTGCTCCGGAAGCAACAGCCGCAGCGCCAGGTAGCTGAACAGAATCGCACACCACAGCAACAGGGTCCGATAGCTGGTGTAGATGGATCCCATTGACAGTCCGGCCCAGCGTGGGGGCGCAGCCATCAGCCAGTGGGCCAGCGGCCCGTAGAGAAACGAGACGTCACGGCCGAAGTACACGCCGCGCGTTACCTTGTAAACGGCATCCAGCACCCAGTGGTCGTCGAACGCTCCCGGATGCTGAATCACAATGACCGTATGCGGTGACACCCACGCCAGGGGCAGGGAGGCGGCCATCAGCAGCAGCGCCGCGAGGAAGTCCCAATGCCGTGCCAGCCAAGCCCAGCGCTTCTGGGGTGCGCTTGCCGGCGTCGGCGAGCTGCGCTGGCTCACCATGTCATCGAATTTGAGCATACGTGGCTCGATTCTATCGCAGCCCCCGGCCCTCGCAGCCCGCGGCTAGCGCGCCACAATCCACGCAGCCTTTGTTCTCCCACGGCTGTGGTAGATTGGAAACCGGCGAGGAATGGTTTCCCAATCGCTACCTTTCATGGACATGCGCTCAATAGCTTCGACCAGGAACGGCTTTCACGCCAGGCGCTTGATCGCACATCGCGCCCCACCGGCCGGGTCCGGCGAGGGCTTCCGGCGGCGCTTCTTTTCCGCGGTGACCAAACTCGTTATCCCTTCACCTTATTTGTTCAACCCCAGGAGTGAGCCTTGGGCGCCGGAACAATCGTAATCACAGGAGGCGCCGGTTTTATCGGCGTGAACGCCGCCGAAGCATTTATCCGCGAAGGCTGGCGGGTGATTGTGTTCGACAATCTCTCCCGCAAGGGCACCGACCTGAATTTGCGTTATCTGCGGCAGAAGTATCCCGCGGAATGCGAATTTGTTTTGGGCGATGTCCGTTACGACTACTTCTCACTATTGCACACCGTGGCGCGCGCCCAAGTGGTGCTGCACCTGGCCGCCCAGGTTGCGGTTACCACCTCCATTGTTCACCCGATTGAGGATTTCGAAATTAACGCCCGGGGGAGTTTTAATGTGCTGGAGGCGGTCCGCCAGGCAGGCAATAAGCCGCTGGTGATTTATTCCTCCACCAACAAGGTGTACGGGGGAATGCCGGACGTCGTCTGTGTGAAGAGCGCCACGCGATACAGTTTCCGCGATTTTCCCGACGGCATCGCGGAAGATCGTCCCCTCGACTTCCATTCGCCCTACGGCTGCAGCAAAGGTTCGGCCGACCAGTACGTTCACGACTACGGCCGCATCTACGGCATCCCTACAGTGGTGTTTCGCCAATCGTGTATTTACGGGCAGCGGCAATTTGGCATCGAAGACCAGGGATGGGTGGCATGGTTCACCATCGCGGCCCTGCTGGAGCGGCCTATCACGATTTACGGCGACGGCCTGCAGGTGCGCGATCTGCTGCATGTGGACGACCTGGTTGGGGTCTACCGATGCGCCGCCTCCGATGCCACGCGGGCCGCAGGGAAGATCTTCAACATGGGCGGCGGCCCTAAGCGTACCCTGTCGCTGCTGGAACTGCTGGCGTTTCTGGAACAGCGGTTGGCGAAGAAAATTCCGGTGGCCTTTGCCGAACCCCGCGCCGGTGATCAACCCGTGTTCGTTGCCGATATTCGTAAGGCAGAGCGCGAATTGGACTGGCACCCTGCCATCGATCCTCTGCCCGGAATCGATCGGCTGTTCGATTGGATCTGTCAAAATCGCGCCGACGTGGAGCGCGTGGTGGCGACCTTCTGAGTGGGCTGACTACGCAACCTGATCCATGGCCAAAAGCTACGTCATCATTCCCGCCTACAACGAGGGTCCCAATCTCGGCACGGTGCTGCATGACTTGCAGCAGTTAGCCTCGACGATGACCCTGGCGGTCATCGTGGTGAACGACGGCAGTCGCGACAACACCGGTGAGGAAGCAGAGCGCTTCCGCGACACGCTGGATCTTCAGATCGTTACCCATACTGTGAACCTGGGCGTGCCTGTGACGTTCTACGACGGCCTGGTGGCGGCGGCCGCCCGCGCTGAACCCCGCGATTGCATCTTCATCATCGAGGGGGATGGGACGAGCGACCTGAAGGTGATGCCGGAAATGGCGCGCCGAGTTTATGAGGGCGACGATGTCGTCATTGCCTCACGTTATGTTCGGGGAGGCGGATACGTTAACTTTCCGTGGCAGCGAACCTGGGGCAGCTACGCGGTCAATGTTGTGCTTTCGATCTTCTTTCATGTCCGCGGAATTACCGACTATACGATTTTCTATCGCGCTTTCAGGGCCGCAGTCGTCCAGCAAGCGCTACAGCACTTCGGCAGCAGTTACGTAACCACAAAATCCTTTGCCGCTAACCTTGAAGTGCTGCTCCGTGTGCTGCCCTACAGCAGTCGTTTCAGCGAAGTACCGCTGCGATACGACTACGGACTGAAAAAGAGCCAGAGCAAGATGAATCCCGTCAAGACCCTGCGTGAGTATCAGGGCCTGATCTTCAAGCGTCTGTTGCGGAAGATCTGACCCCAAGGCATCTGGTGCCGACTCCTATGCTCCCGCCACAATCAAGGGCAACGCCAGGATGCCTCGAGTCCGTTTGGCTGGCTATTTGGCTATAGCAGCCCGCTCCAGCAGGACCGTGGTTCCATCCTGATATCGGGCCTTCCATCCGGAGTTGTGCAGCAGCAGGTAGGCAACGCCGCTCTCCTGCCGATACAGGACATAGCGGACGTGGTACTTGTCCAGGATTTCCAGCGTGTTCTTCACGCCCATCGCGTCGAGGTAGTCGGCGAAGACCCCGTTGTATTCGTAGATGTCGATGCGTGAGTCGATAAAGACGGGAATGTTGCGCACATTCCAGATCAGGTAGCCACCCCACAGGCAATCGTTAAAGACGCGGCCCTCTGGGTGGAACTGCTGGAGATAACTCAAGGCCTTCACGGGATAGCTCTGGATGGTGTCGCGCATCAGCTGATCGCGTGACGGAAACCGCCAGATGCAAAGGCCCAGAAGAACTGCCATGAGAACCGCATTCAGCCACGGTTTGTCGTTTTCGGCGCAGTAGGGTGGAAAGAAGTCCAAAGCCGTGGCCAGCATCGGAGTCAACACGATGGCGGCAAGGAACAGGAAGCGGCTATAGGTCATGGCCGCATAGAAGCCGAGGAGCAGGAAGGCCAGCTCGTCCAGCGCCCAGCGCCGCTTGCGCACCAGCGCCAGCACAATCGTCGCAGCCAACATCAGGAAGATGATTTTGCCGCGCACGCTGTGAAAGTCGAGGCTCATCCATTCGTCAACATGATTTACGTTGAGCCTCTGCTTGAAGGCAAAATTGAATGGGTAGAACACCAGATGGTAGGTGTAGGGATTAAGAAACAGTCCCGCGACGCTCAAGCTTCCGGTCAGCACCAGCTTGCGCATTTGCGCAGGAGTCCAGCGGGTGGCTTGAAGCCGGCCCCACGTTCCCTGTACTAATCCTGAAGCGCAGAACAGGGCCAGCAAGACCATGCCAATCAGCCAGGAGCCATGCAGGTTGGCCCATAGCACGAAGAGCGGGGGCAGCAGCCAGGCGCGGTCTTTACCCTGCTTGAACTGCGCCAGAATGAAGAGTTCTGCGACCAGGCACATCCACCCTGCCAGTAAGGTTCGCGGGCCGAAGGAAACCGTTGCCAGCCATACCGCAAGCCAGGAAGCGACAAACGTCGCTTTTACATTTCTGGAGCTAAGGTACGCCAGGCCAAAGACGCCGAGCAGTATCAGCTCTACTTCGCCCAGCATGACCAGATAGATGCCCCGGATACCAAGCCATCGCCATCCCAGGTAGTAAGGCAGCTCGCTAAGCCAGGCTTCGTTGATCCAGCGCGAGCCCGTCGCCGTGAAGGAATAAAAGTCGTGATGCACGACCGAGTGGGTTTGTACCAGCACCTCTGCATTCCGTAAGTGCCACCAGATATCGGGATCGGCGATGCTGCCGCTGTCGAGTAGAAAGATCGCGGCCCCTAAGCCCATGGCGAGCAGCAGCGGAAAAGAAAAAACCTTCTTCCACAGCTTGGTTGTTAGCCCGGGGGCCGCGACTGGAACGGCCAGTCGGGAAGCTGCAAGTTCCGGCATGGTGGCTAGTTCTGCCTGCACACATCAGGCTAGCGCGGCGTGGACTTGATCGCTATAAATACCTGCGCGTTTTCGCCGAAGTTATAAGCATGAAGGCCCATTCTGACATCGTGCCGAATAGGAAAAGGGTTGTGCCGGATCGCTGACATAAGGCTTGGTCTTCTGATTCGCGCCGCCGTAGCATTTTTACAGGAGCACTTCTTGACGATGGGCCACTCGGTATCAGCATCGCGGGCTGCTGTGACAGACAGTCAGGGATCGAGCCTGGTGGAGACCGCGATGGTGGTGCCCATCCTGGTGCTGATGCTTTGCTTCGCCATCGACATTGGCTACTTCTTTATCGTCGCGGCAAACCTGGTGTCGTCGTCACGCAATGCTGTGCAGTATTCCGGACAAGGTTTCGTATCACCCGCCCAGCAACAGCTGCCTTCGCCCGGAACTTCAGGATCGCTTTCCGACACGGCGGGAGTGGCTGGGCTGGCCGGCGGCGACATGTCCGGCCTGGCCAACATGCTGACGAAAACGACGGTGGAAGTTTGCTCGAAAGAAATTGGCGTCACCCAGACTTCCAATGGCTATATCACGAATTGCAGTACTTACCCTTCGGGCTCGTTGACGTTTACGCCGGACCAGGACCCGGAATCGAATAGCGGAATGCTGACCCAGCGCGTGGATGTGGTCTATACCGTCACGCTTCCCATCCCAGTTAATTTTTTCACCTTCACCATGCCGCCGCTGACCCTACATTGGGCGGCGGAGATGCGGGCGGTGGACTGATGCCCACAGCCACTCGTCGCTTACGGCGGTTCCGCGCACGTCGCGCAGCCGGGCTTGCCAGGGGGGAATGCGGCTCCATGCTGATCGAGTTTGCTTTGTCAGTATGGACACTGTTTCTGCTGACCTTTCTGATCTTCGAATTCTGCATGACGATTTACACCTACAGCGTGCTGAACAATGCTGCGCGCGAAGGGGTTCGCTATGCCATCGCTCATGGCACCGACAGCGCGACGTGCAGCGGGCCCAGCACCGGCTGTAGTGACAGTACGGGCGCCAATGTCAGCAATGTCGTCAAAGGCTACGCCAGCGTCAGTTTTCATGACCTCACCGGCATGACCGTGACGCCCAGTTGGCCCGATGGGACTTCCACGCCAGCCAGTCGTGTGATGGTGACCATCAGCTATCCCTACGTGCCCTATCTGAATTTGCCGGGATTCAATGCTCCAACCATGCAAGCCACCGCCGAAGGGCGGATTGTTTTTTGACGAGGGGTGTGCCATGAAGTCAGATGAGAAGCAAAGTGCGGGCAAGCCGAAACGCTTACGCCATGAAGCCGGTCAGGCCAGCATTCTGGTGGTGCTGATGCTGAGCTTGTTTCTGCTGGCGGTGTTGGCATTTGCGGTGGACTACACCAACATCTGGTTTCAACGGCAGCAGATGCAAACCGCCGCCGATGCCGCCTGCCAGGCCGGCGCCATGGATGTCTATCAGCTGGCCAGTGGGCAGACGCTGCCGAACATGGGTTTCGTTCTTGGTACTGCCGGCAACTGCAATTCCTATAGTTCGAACGGCCCAACCATGTGCTGGTACGCCAATAAGAACGGGTTCAATGGATACACGGGCGGCGCGGCGACCGTCGCGTGGACCTTCCCCAGCTCGGTCCCGGGCGTGACCGCTCCGCCTTCCTCGATTGCCGCTTATCCATTTCTCCAGGTCTCGGTGTCATTGCCGGTGAAGACGTACTTCAGCACCCTGTTGACCGCCAGCCAAACCCAGTTGGTTGCGGCCAGTTCCACTTGCGGGCTGACCGCGATCATGCAGGGCGGTCCCATCATGGTGCTGCATCCCAGCATGTCAGGGTCGTTGTCCTACTCTGGAGGAGCATCGTTGACTATCGTCGGCGGCCCGCCGCGCAGCATAGTCGTGAACTCCAACAGCGCGACTGCCGTCTCATGCGGGTCGAGCGGGGTGATCGACACCAGCAAGGGTGGCCCGAACTTTACCGGCGCTGACGTTGGCACCTATGGAGGTCCGCATACGGCTCCGGGGCCCTCGACGGGATGCAATGGAACCAACAGCAACACCGGATTGACCGCCGGCTTTGACGGAGGAACGACCGGACATTGGGACTGGCCCGCCAGTCCCGTTCCCGATCCCTACGCCGCCGTGCCTGCGGCAGCCGGAATTAAGAGTGTTACGCCACTCACCAAGGTAGCCCATGGCAATGGCACCTATTACTACAATCTGGCCGCGCCGGAGATGGATGGATGTCCCGACACGGCGCCCACCAACTATGGAAACTACAACGACAGCACCTGGTGGACTTGCAATCTGGCTCAATATGGAAGCAAGAGCTGGTATTGCCGCGGCTGCCATGAATACGCTCCCGGATACTATCCCAACGGCATCAGCGAGAATGGCAACGACGTGATCACCTTCCTCCCGGGCGTTTATTACATGGATGGCAATCTGGCGATCGGCGGCAGCGACACCATCCGCATGGCCAAGGCCTGCGCTAACTCGCAAGGGGTGGTGAATACCACGCTCACCACCGGCAACTGTAGTCCTGTGACCCAGACTGCCGGGGCCAACGGCAACGGTGGCGGAGGTCCCTGGACCTGGCACCAGACGGACGGCGTCATGTTCTACTTTCACGGCAGCGCCGTGCCCATTATCAGCGGCGCGTCGGGAGCTCCCGACTCGCCCCGGGTCGACAAGACGCCGGCCACCGACTTGACCTGCAATGGCAGCACGCCTCCTGGCTATCTCAATCTGCCCAGCGCACTGGATACCAACATCATGCTGGCGCAGTGCACGGCGCAGGGCACGTATTACGACAGCGCGGGCGACACCGGCGATTCGCTGGGGACGATACGCGGCCTGCTGATGTTTATGGACCACGCCGACACCGGCTCGCCCCAGCTGCAAGGCTCGGGATCGCTGGCTTATACCGGCACGCTGTATTTTCACTCCTCCAGCTATGCCACCATCTTCCAGATACCGGGAGGAACGACGACGGGAACGCTGATCTGGGGCAACGTGATTACTGACCAGATGCAGCTTAGCGGCAGTGGCGCTTTGAAGATGGCATTGAATCCCGCAGCCACGACGTCGATTCTGAAGGTTGGTTTGCTGCAATAGGCGGAAAGCGTGCTGCTCCGCCCGGCCTCGACGCCAGGCTTAACCCCTACGGCCCAGGCTGCCGGTCCAGGGTACGAATTGCGTTCTGAAAGCCCTCAGGAGCTACTCTTACCGGTCCCTGGTAAGGACGGTCGATATTGGCGATGGCCACCAGCACCAGCGAGATGAGGAAGCTCAGCATAAAAACCTGGAGCAGGTGAATGCGGAAGTTGGCCACGCCAAAGAAACAGGCGGAAACCACGGTAATAATGCCGCCTGTGATCAGCACGGCCCACAGGATGTAGGGCAGGGTCTCGCGGTTCTGCGTGGCCCGAATACGGCGGTACTGTGTCAGCCCCCGCAATTCCTCCATAAGCTGGTAGGCCGCGATGTTGTCGGGCTGAGCGTGCGCCTGGGCTTGTCCGGCGAGCGTCCAGAACTGGTCGATCATCTCGCCGCCTTGGGGCGGCATCTCGCGCTTCAGCATCGCCGGCCACTCTCGGTTTACTGCGTTCTCTGCGTAGCGCGCACACAGTTGCTGGATCGGCTTTGCGTTCGGGTCCTGTAGCTGGCTGGCGATGCGGAAAACATTCACCAGCGAGTTAGCCTCAGCCTCTTCATTGTTTTGCGCCTGCTGAAACATGTTCCATACCCCGGCCAGGGTAAAGGCCAGGATCACCGCATAGGTGGTGCCGATGACCGCGACCACGGCGCCCGTGAAGTCGTTCGATTCCTTGCGCGAAGGCACGGTGGAAGTGCGGGTCACCAGGAACAGAAAGAGCACAGAGGCGCTGACGCTGGCGAGAATGATGAAGATGTTAGTCATCGAGGTTGTGCCTCACGCACGCGGAGGGTTGACGGTGTAACAGCCTATCACTGACGTTGCCGGCGCGTCCCGTCTATCAGGTTTGGCTCCCGGTGGGCTGGCGGCAGGGAAGTGGCGGCGCGGCGAAAGCCCCACCCCAGTCCACTGTCCGGTTATACTGCTGCAACGCCTGCTGAGCGGCGGCATCGAACATCCATGGTTTCACAGCCCCAACCCATCAACGAGCAGGACCTGCGCGATCTTGGCTTTGGTGCAGTGGTCTCGCGCGAGAGCCATCAGCGCCTGCTGAATCGCGATGGCAGCTTCAACGTGGAGCGGCGCGGCCTGGGCGTGCGCGCTTCGTTGAACCTCTATCATGCCTTGCTCACCATGCCCTGGGGACAATTCGCCCTTCTGGGTATTGGCAGCTACCTGCTGGCGAACGCGATTTTCGCGCTTGCCTACATGGCATGCGGCCCCAGGTCGCTGATCACCACCGCGCCCGGCATGGACCTGCCGCCCTTTCTGCGCGCTTTCTTTTTCAGCGTGGAGACCATCTCCACCATCGGATACGGCAACGTTGTTCCCATCGGTATCGGCGCCAACCTGGTGGTTACGGTGGAGGCGCTTACCGGCTTGATGGGGTTTGCCATCGCCACCGGACTGGTGTTCGCGCGCTTTTCCCGTCCCATGGCGAATATTGTGTTCAGCAGCCATGCGGTGGTTGCGCCGTACCAAAGCATCAGGGCGCTGGAATTTCGCGTGGCCAACGCCCGCTCCAACGAACTGATCGAAGTCACCGCCAAGGTGATCTTGAGCCGCTTTGAGCAAGTCGATGGGGTGCATACCCGGCGCTACTACCCCCTCAGCCTGGAACGCGACGGCGTGGTTTTCCTTCCCTTGACCTGGACCGTGGTGCATCCCGTCGATGAGCAGAGTCCGCTGCACGGGGAGAGCCCGGAATCGCTGCGCAAGGCCAGCGCGGAAATCCTGGTGCTGCTGAAGGCCTTCGACGAAACCTTTTCCACCATCGTCCAGACCCGCACCTCGTACGCTGCTGACGACGTGGTGTGGGGAGCTCGTTTTGCCAACGCCTTCATGGCCGATGCGGCAGCGCTCTTCGCCAAGAAATCTCGCAAGGGAAAGGTGGCCGTCGATATGCGCTTGTTCGACATTATCGAACCGGTTCCCGAGCGATTAAACGGTTGAATATCGCTGGCCGCTCGCGCACAATGTCTTCGGCTCTTCGATCCAATAGGCGGCGGAGGGCAGGGTCAATGTTTACCGCGGAGATCACGGAGAGCACGGAAAAGATTTTGGAAGTGATTTTCCGTGTCCGCCGTGTTTCCGTGGTGAATCGCTTTTTCCAGCTTCAGCGCCGGCAATTTGTGTCGCCTGCGCCCAAACACAAATGGAGGAATTATGGCTGAAGCAGTTCTTAGCGGCATCAAGAAGGCCTCGGGCTGGTCCATCGCGCTGGGCATTCTGATGATCCTTGCGGGTCTTATTGCCATGGTGGAACCCGGCGCTTTCGGCCTGGTGATCGCCCTGGTCGTAGGCTGGTCCGCCATCTTCAACGGCTTTGCTCAGATCGTTTATGCTTTTCGCACCCACGGCGGAGCCCATGTGTTCCTGGAAGTCATTCTCGGAATCATCTACATCATCGCGGGAATTTACCTGCTGATGCATCCGGTGGGGGGATTGCTGGCCTTGACGCTGTTGCTGGCTTCCTTCCTGCTGGTGTATGGCATCTTCGCACTGGTGCTGGCGTTCCGGATGCGACCTCACCAGGGTTGGGGATGGGTGCTCTGCGATGGCATTATCACCATCCTGCTGGGAGCGCTTATCTGGAAGCACTGGCCGATTAACTCGGAGTGGGTAGTTGGGACCTTGTTCGGCATCAGCATCTTCATTTCGGGCATAACCCGGCTGATGGTGTCGCTGGCCATACGGAGCGTGGCGAGCTCGGCGGCGTAACCGGTGGCGAAGTTTCCAGTTTCAAGTCGGGTGCCCCGTTCCAGCCTTCTGTTGGCTGGGGCGGGGCATTTTGCTCAGGATGTTGCCGAACCTGAATGTGGACCACTGACGTGACTAGAAACTAGAAACTTGTTTACCCGCTCTCCTGCTGTCGTCTCAGCCTTCTGGTTTCCGCCAGCAGGGTCATGCTGTGCATCAGGTTCTGCATGGTGACAATCCCCACCAGGCGTTGCTGATCGACCACGGGAATCATGTTGAGGCCTTGCCGGCCGAGCTTGCGAAAGGCGGAGGCCAGCGAGTCCGTGCTCTGGGCAATGTCGAAGGCCCGCACCATGGCCGACTGCACATAGCCGTTGCCGCTGCGGCGCAGCGCGTCCACAATGCGTTGCTTGCTGATGATGCCTACCATGTCGCTGCCGCGAACCACCGGGAAGTCGTCTTGCAGCGTGTGCACGGCTTTGTGCAGCGCGTCCTCCAGCGTGTCGGCCGGCGACAGGGTGGAGAAGCCGGTGAGCATCACGTCTTCCATGCGTACGCTTTCCAGCACCGACTGAAAGACGACGGAGCGGTCTTCAAGCTGCGCCCCCACGAAGAGGAAGAAGCCGATCAGCATCAGCCACGGGTTCCACACGCCGAGAAAGATGAACAGCATGGCGAATCCCTGGCCGATAGTAACGGCCAGGCGGGTGGCGCGGACGTACTCCATGCGCTCGGCAAACAGCGCGCGCAACACGCGGCCGCCGTCCATGGGATAGGCAGGCAGCAGGTTGAAGCCGCCAAGAAACACATTGCCCCAGAACAGCGCTCGCGGCAGATTGCCGGCGTTGACCAGCGGACGGGCCCAGAGGTTGACCTGCGGGAGAAAGAGAAGAATGACCACTCCCGACGCAACGGCAATGGCCAGGTTCACCAGCGGACCGGCGATGGAGATGCGGATGTCGCGCGCCGGATCGGGTGTGCGCTGGCCCATGTCTTCCATCAGGGTGACGCCGCCGATGGGCAGCAGGATGATGGAGCGCACGGCCACGCCGCTGCGCCGCGCGACCAGCGCGTGTCCCAGTTCATGCAGCACGACGCATCCGAAGATAATGGCGACCAGCGCCAAGCCGCGCAGGGCGCCCGCCGTGCCCAGCGCCACCGATTGGGTGAACCACACAAACACCAGCAGAAACAGGAAGGTAAGGTGGATACGGATGTCCACGCCAAATAAGCGTCCTGCCGGGATAGACCAACTTCTCATGCGCGAAGCCTGCTCCTTGATACATTCTATACAGGATGGCGGTTGGCAGTTGGCTTTAGCAGTTAGCACTTTGCATTTGGCACTTAGCACTTCGCCGGAGTCGTTCTTCGACCAATGCCCAAATGCCAGCTGCTGATTGCCGCTTCTTCTTATGCGCGTTATTGCCGGACAATATCGCAGTCGGCCTTTGCGGTCGTTGCCGGGACTGGATTTGCGGCCCACCAGCGATCGGCTGCGGGAAACTTTATTCGATATTCTCGCGGCGGCGCGCAGCCTGACCGACAGCGTCTGGCTTGATCTCTGCGCCGGGACGGGCGCGGTTGGAATCGAAGCGCGGAGTCGCGGAGCGCGCGAGGTGTACTTCGTGGAGTCGGCGAAGAAACATGCCCGACTGCTGCGCGAAAATCTTGCCGCGCTGGGAATTGAGACTGGTTACGAGCTGCACGAGCGCGAGGTCTCGAAGGCGCTGCCGCTGTTGGAGACGACAGGCGTGGTTTGCGATTACTGTTTTCTCGATCCGCCCTACCGGATGCGTGGCACTTACGAACAGACGCTCGGCTATCTGTCGCAGTCGCGGTTGCTGCAACCGTCGAGCGTCATCATCGCAGAGCACGAAAAGAAGTTCGATCCCGACGAGCGCTTCGGAGCGCTGGTGCGGTTTCGCCGGCTAGATCAGGGTGACGCGGCGCTGAGTTTTTACAAGCTGGGGTGAAGAAGCAGTTGTCGGTGGTCAGCGGTCAGTTGTCAGAATCCGGAAGGAGCACACCATGGCGATACCCGGCCCACACAAGCGATGGAAGTACGATCTGCACCCCAGCGTTGCGATGGCGCACTCGGTGATCGCGGGGATGAAGGAGAAGACGGGGCGCTCGCTCGACGAGTGGGTGCGACACGTCAAGAAGAACGGTCCGTCCGCGGAAAGAGCGCGCGCTGCGTGGTTGAAGAAGGAACACAGGCTGGGCGCAAACTATGCATCGTGGATTGCGGCCAAGTCGGCGGGCGCGAGCAACGCCTTCGAAGATGCCAATGAGTATCTGGAACAGGCGCAAGATTATGTCGACAAGATGTACGCCGGGCCAAAGCAGCATCTGCGGCCGATCTATGACGCGATCCTGAGCTACGCCAAGACCCTGGGCAAGGACGTCGGCGTGTCGCCGTGTTCGACGATGGTTCCGATTTATCGCAAGCACGTGATCGCGCAGATCAAGCCGACGACGCGAACGCGGATTGACCTGGGCCTTGCGCTGAAGGACACAAAGACACCGAGGCGGCTCATCGACACCGGAGGCTTTGCCAAGAGAGACAGAATCACTCGTCGCATCGAGATCATCAGCGTCGAGGAGTTCGACGACGAAGCCAGGCGCTGGGTGCGAGTGGCGTACGAGATGGACGAGTAGACAGTGGCTAGTCGCTAGTCGCTAGTCGCTAAGAACTGCCCCGCCCTGGCCAAAACACGGCCAGAACGGGGCACCCGTCCAGTTGGCGGGCTTATCAGGAATCTACTTTGGGGTTCTCTTGAAAATGTTCAGCTCCGCGGGGCCGCCGGGACCTTTCACCAGCAATACCTTGTCGTTTAGCTTGGCCGGATATTCCTTGCCGGGGCTCCAGTCGATGAACACCGCAGCGGGGCCGTTGGCGCGGCAACCGTAGGTGACACCAGCCATGCGCATGAAGATCTTGTACCCGTCGCCATTTTCCGGATGCTGTGCGCTGACAGCGATTTTCTCGATAGAGACAACCGTGGCGGGCTGATAGCCTTCATCCCCGCTTTGCGCATAGGCAAGCATCGCAGCAGCCAGGGTGACGCAGCACGATACAGCAAGCAGACATTTCTTCATTGGCGCTCCTCTCTGAAGGCGAAAGAAGTATAGACCGAATGTCCGGTGCAGGTAGGAAAAATGCTGGAAAGATTATCGTAATCTAGGCGAAGCCGAGCCATCTGGTCGAATTGGGAAATGGCGATATTGCAGCAACTGACATTGCACGATGCGCCTCAATTCGTGTTGCAAACAGGTAATGTACATGGATGACCGGCAATCATAAACCTAAGCGGCCTTCACGTTGACGCGGGAATCGCAGCGACATGAGGGCCGCCAGTCAGAACCGGGCAGCCGGAAGCGACAGTTCAGCCCGACCCTTATCGCCGCGGCGTCCGGATATATCCGTGCGCAACACCCGCGGAGTCCACATAGAATCCAACGATGATGCCGCTCGCATTTATCCCACCTGCGTTGCTATAAGTGGCCCCGGGCGGATCGAAGCCTGTGTAGGAGCCGTGGCTCCGCAGAAAGGAGTGAGTGACATTGGAAGTATCCGTGTAGAAGCCGACGATGTCTCCCTGGGGATTAATGCCTCCATTGAAGGTGAGTATGGAGTGAGGAAAGTCATTGGAAGTGAAGTCCCCATGGCTGAGCTGGTAGCCGTGAGTTACTCCACCGCTGTCTGTGTAGGTACCAACCACAGTGCCGAACAGGTTCACTCCGGCGGCAAAGCTGCTGGGCGCGTCGAAGGGATTGAACTGGGTGATCTCACCACGCGGGGAGACAGTGAAGCTCTCGTAAGGGGGTGCTTCGCATGTGGGATCTACCAGACAGGTAAATCCCGTCAGCTCGCCCCAGGAATTGATGCTGGAGAGAGCCGTGGCCAGCGCGCCGGGAATGTCAAATGTAGTGTAGTGGCCCCTATACAAAATGAAGCCGTGAGTCACACCGCTGGCGTCGAGGAAATTGCCCACGACCACGTCCTCCGCGTCGATGTAATTGGGCGAAGTCAAGGTCGAGCCCGGGGGATCGATCACCGTAAAGTCTCCCCCGGCCGTCAGGATGAAACCATGCTGGAAACCGGCTGTGATCTCGATACCGACGCTGGTGCCCTGCGGATTGGGTCCGCCGATTAGTAGGGTTGCAGTTGCGCCCGGAAAGTCGACTGTCTTGTAAGTTTGCGCCCACGCGATGGACAATGTTGCAAATGCAACACTGATTGCCAGAACTCGAAGTACTTTGCTCACGGAATCCTCCTGATTTTCGTGCAAAAACTATCCAAGAAAGTAACCCGAGTGGGCTTAGGCGGGTTGGCCTGATCTGCAACGAGAGGGGCTTTTGCGATGAGCCGCAGGTTTTGAGCGCTAGACTGAAGCCGCAGGATCGCACTCGTGGGCTAGAATACGGATCGTGCTGAAGCGCGACGACCTCGGTTTTCCCACCTTCTGGCCGCTGCAGATCGCGGGATGGGGCTGTTACTGTGGGTTGGTTTTAGTCTCTATACTCCCCTCCCTCAAGCAGCCGGGGACGCTGCGCGGGAGTGGCGTATTTGTTCTCTCGATGTTCGCGGCCAGTTGCCTGCTGCGTCCGGTTTGTCGGTCCCTGATTCGCCGTGGTTTCTCCTGGATGGCTCTGGAGATGCGGGCATTTGTCTGCTCTCTGATAGCCGGAGCAGTGACAGCTTATGTTGCTGAACTGTTGGCATTCGGTATTCGCCCGCTGGATTGGGCAGACTGGCTGGTGACATTTACACAAGCCATTTTCACTCTCTTCTTGTGGTGCAGCCTGTACTTCAGCATCAAGCTATGGCAGCAATCGGCGCGGGAAAAAGAAAGACTGCTTCGGGCCGAGTCGGAAGTGCGCGACGCACGTCTGAACGCTCTGCGCTATCAGCTCAATCCACATTTTCTGTTTAATTCTCTGAATGCCGTGTCCACGCTTGTCCTGGATGGAAATGCTCCGGCCGCTACCCGCATGCTGGCGCAGATTGGCGAGTTTCTGAGAACCATCTTGGACCGCGACGCCATACTGGAGACGCCGCTTTCGCAGGAGATTGCCTTTACCGAGCAGTACCTGGCGATCGAGCAGACCCGACTCGGAGGCCGGCTGCTGATTGACTTGACCGTCTCTCCAGAAACCCTGGATGCGGTGGTACCGAGCATGCTGTTGCAGCCACTGGTGGAGAATGCCGTCAGACACGGCGTCGCCCCGCTCGTGGAGGGTGGAACGATCCGAATTCAGAGCAGACTTCACGACGGTCAATTGCAGATCAGCATCCAGAACTCCGCAACTTCCCAAACTCGGTCCGAAACCGGGGACAGAACGGCCCACGGTATCGGGCTCACCAATACCGAGGAACGCCTAAAGACCCTCTACGGCACTGATTATAGGTTTGAGCTGCAATACCAGTCGGCAGGTGGTTGCCAGGTGATTGTGGAATTACCTTTCCGAAAAACGGCGCAGCAGCAAGAGGTAACAGCGTGCGCGCGCTGATTGTCGATGATGAGCCACTGGCCCGCCGCGGCGTGACTCTGCGGCTGCAGAAGTTCGCGGACATCGAGATCGTCGGTGAATGTGGGGATGGCTTGTCGGCTATGGAGAAAATCCTCGAACTCTCGCCCGATGTGGTGTTCCTCGATGTTCAAATGCCCGGGATGAACGGTTTCGAAGTTCTCCGGTCTTTGCCCACGGAGAGTCTGCCCGGGGTGATCTTCCTGACGGCTTACGAACAACATGCCTTGCAGGCATTCGAAGTTCATGCCCTGGACTATCTACTCAAACCTGTGGATGACGTGCGCTTCGCCGCTGCCATAGATCGTGCTCGAAGGCTTATGGAGTCGGCGTCGAAGACGCGAATGGCCGAGCGTGTCCTGGCGATGCTTGGACGAAGCCCGGAGAAATACACGACGCGTTTTGTAGTGCGGACGGCTTCGCGAATTCAGATCGTGCTGGTGGAGGATACCGACTGGATCAGCGCAGCCGGAGACTACGCGGAACTACATGTTTGCGGCCGGGCTCATCTCTTGCGCGAAACGATGAATTCACTGCAACAGAAGCTCGACCCGGCAAAGTTTCTGCGTATACACCGTTCGCGAATGGTACGAACGGGATGCATTGTGGAGTTACGCGGCATTGATAACCGGGAATACATAGTGAAGCTCTCCGACGGGTCAGAACACCGCTCCAGCCGTACGTATGCCGATCGCCTCGAAGAGTGGCTGACCTCCGGGGGTGGTGCTGAATGAGAAGCTGCTTGCCGTTAAGGAAAAGAGGGCTTCCGGAAGGCCCATCGCTGATTGCGGGCGTGTAGCCGGCCAGTGTTCACGAATGTGTCGGTAGATTTACGTGGCATGGCGGTTGATGAAAGAAGGCCGTATCGTAAGTGACCCGAACCAACCTGGAGAGTTTGTCACGCCAAGTGTCTGTTATTCCGCGTGGCGGCGGGGCACGCGCTTGGAGAGATTGCACAGCGTCTCGTAGACCACGGTGTCGGAGCAGCGCGCCATGTCCCAGGCGGTGATTTGCTCCTGGCCGCTGCGGCCAATCAACACCACTTCATCTTCGACGGCGGCTGCGGCGATTCGCGTTACATCGATCAACGTCAGGTCCATCGAGACGCGGCCTACGATGGGAGCGCGCTGTCCGCGAATCAGCACTTCGCCGTGACCGACGGAGGGATGAATGTGGCACAAGGCTGGATCGTGTCCGTTGCGAACGGAGATTTTGCGCGACAAGCCATCGCCGTATCCCACCGACACGACCGCAATGCGAGCCGCAGCGGGAGTGACATAAGCGCCGCCGTATCCCAACGGCTGTCCGGCGGGCACGTCGCGCAAACCGAGAATATGGGTCTTCCAGGAAAGCACTGGTTTGAGCGGTAGGGCGGGAATGTCCGTTACCGGGACGCCGTCGTGGCGCGAGGGCGCATAGTCGTATCCGTAGAGCAGAAGGCCGGGCCGCACGAAGTTGTGCCAGGTGTTGGGCCGGGCGGCGACTGCGCCGCTGTTGGCCAGATGGCGCAGCGGCGGGTGCAGTCCATGATTCGCCAGCGTGCGCAATGCGGCGTCGTAGCGCTCGATCTGGTGGGCAGTGTCCGCATCATCCAAAACTTCAGACGAGGCGAGATGACTGAAGACACCTTCGAGTTCAATTTGCGGCAGGCGCTTGACTGCTTCGGCAAACGAATCCAACTCCGCCAGAGGCAGTCCCAGGCGGGCCATTCCGGTATCGATTTTGAGATGGATGGCTACCGGTTGTGCGACACCGAGACGCGCGGCTGCGCGCGCGAGATCTTCGGCCTGCTGCAATCGAAAGACAGCCGGGGTGAGGGAACGGCGAATGGCTTCTTCTTCCTCGCCGGGATACAGCCCGCACATGATCAGGATGCGGCCGTGAACGCCGCACTCGCGCAGCACAACGCCTTCGTCGGTTGAAGTGACACCAAACCACTTGGCGCCGGCCTGTTCCAACGCGGGCGCACATTCTTCCACGCCGTGGCCGTAGGCATTGCACTTGACGACCGCACAAATCGCGACGTCATCGCCAACGTGCTTTTGCACCACGCGAAAATTGTGGCGCAAAGCGGAGAGGGAAACCTCAGCCCAGTTGGGCCGCGTCTCAATGCGCGAGGATGTGAAGGTGGTTGCCAACCTTCGATGATACAAGTTGCGGACGGTGGATTACGAGAGGCGGGAAACCCGTTTGTAAACGGAAGGTGTGTGGTTCGGGATAAGAAACCGGCGCGGCGAACGTTTGCATTTCGGGCAGTGGGAGGAGTCGAACGCATCGCGGTGTGAGAAAGCCTGCCGTCCCTACGGGACTCGGGTACTTTTTTCCGGCCTACCCAGGACTTCGTCCTGGGCTAAGCTGAGTCGTCCCGCAGAGCGGGACGGGGGCAGCGTTGTCGACGCAGCGTCGCGAGCGCCGGAATTTCAGGCAGCCGAGAGGACCAGTCGAACGATGCGGGACCAGCCGAGAGGAACAACCCGAACGCGGCGGAGGCAACAGGGAGGATCTACCGATTCAACGCGCGGCGTGAGCCTGTCGTCCCTACAGGACTGAGATGTCTTTTCACGGCCTACCCAGGACTTTGTCCTGGGCTAAGCTGAGTCGTCCCGCGGAGCGGGACGCGAGTGGCTTCGCTCAGCAGGTACATTTTCTGGATCAACAACACTAAAGGGCTATTTGTGTTTGTTCTTCCGTGGTGTAGAACCTTGTTAACAAATGGCCAGTCAGGGTTGACGTTGGTACTCTGTCTGGAACGCGAAGGCGAGTTCTGTAGACACGGAAGCAATGGACAGGATTAGAGACAGGAATTTAAGAAAGCTTCCCAGTACCTATCATGATTAATGTCGTGATCGCCGACAATCAGGCAATCTTTCGTGCCGGGGTGGCCAAGCTCTTGGCTGTGGAAGAAGACCTCCGCATCGTAGGCCAACCACCGTCGCCCGAGCAGATCCTCAACGCGCTGGAGAAGCTGCGGCCAGCAGTAGTCATATTGTCGACTGGCTTCCTGTCCTTCCTGCCCGCGGTGCAGGAGATTGCTCACCGGCGGCGCATTAAGGTGCTGGTGATCTGCGATAACACCGAAGACGCCTCCGAGTTCATGCGCATGGGTGTGCAAGGAGTAATCTACCGTTCGGCCAGCGGCTGCATGGTGGTGGAAGCGGTACGCCGGCTGGCCCAGGGGCAAGCCTTCCTGCAGAGTCCGAACTCCGCCGAAATCGAGGTCAACGACGACCTGGTAGGAGCGCGAGTACGCAAGCGGCTCTCGGACCGCGAATTGCGAATCATTGCCGCTATCGTGCAGGGCTATAAGAACCGCGAGATCGCGGCCCAGCTCTACACCAGCGAGCAGGTAGTAAAGAACGCTCTGCGCAGCATCTTCGACAAGATCGGGGTCTCGGACCGTCTGGAACTCGCTCTCTTCGTCGTGCATCACCGGATTCTGGCGCAGGCTACCGCGTCGGTGGCGCTTGATCCGCCGCCCTCGCGAATCGCTGTGGCGGCGAACTCGGCTGGTCAGCGAGCCAGAATCGGCTATCCTGCTTCCTCCGTTAACTGACTGCTTGAGAGATCGCCCGGCGATCAAGATGGGGAACTAGGTCGAGGCGCGGCCGCCCTTCTTCAGCAGCTCATTGACGATCAAAACCAGTTCCTCAGGATTGACCGGTTTCTCCAGATAGAGGTCGGCAAGCGGTTCGGCTGCCTGAAAGGCTTCAGCGACGTATCCGGATACCACTACCACCGGCATGGTGGAGCGGGTCTTGGCGGCGTTCACCACGGCCCGGCCATCGGCATCACCCAGGCGCCAGTCGGTGACGACGGCGTCGTAGGTATTCTGCTCGAGTTTTTCGATGGCATCGCGGGCCGAAGTTGAGGGAGTTACTTCATGCCCGGCCGCCTGAAGAATGGCACACTTCAGGGTCACGGTGCTCGGCTCGTCATCCACGCAAAGGATTCTGGCCATCTCGTGGTGTCTCCTGGGAGCGAGAGGGCTGGAGGTTCCGGCCAGCAAGCAGATACAGGTCGTTGCGGCCCAACCACTTCCCATTTTCCCGATATTGTTGCCAAGGGCTGAGGCTATTGTCAAATCGCAGTGCCTATGGTTTGGCCCGCTGCAACTCGCGATAGGCTTCGCTCTTGGAGAGCCCGAATTCCCTGGCTGCCTGTTTCAGCGCCGCTTTTTCCTCGAGCTTTTCCGAGCCCACCAATTCCTTCACGCGCTGGGCGACCGTGTTGCTGGAAACCGGCATATGCGCCGTCTCCTCCGCCTTGCCAATCAGCAACGTGATCTCGCCGCGAATGTCTTCGCGTTTCTCCAGTTGCGCCAGAACGTCTTGGGCGCGGCCGCGCAGGAATTCTTCGTGCAGCTTGGTGACCTCGCGCGCCATCACTATGTGACGCTCGGCGCCGAGCGTCTCCACTACATCGCGAACGCTCTCCACGATGCGATGCGGCGCCTCATAGAAGATTTGCGTCCGGGGAGAATTTCGGACCGCTTCCAGCGCGGTTCGTCGCGCGCCGGACTTGGCGGGCAGGAATC
This sequence comes from Candidatus Korobacteraceae bacterium, assembly GCA_050014935.1. Taxonomy (GTDB): domain Bacteria; phylum Acidobacteriota; class Terriglobia; order Terriglobales; family Acidobacteriaceae; genus Bog-257. The sequence continues at coordinate 17,116 of JBEKCJ010000019.1, read as the reverse complement.
CTCCGAAGTGAAAAGCGTCGGTGGGCAGGCCGCTGGCCACCAGCGCCGAAAGAAAGGCCGATGCGCCCGGAATTGGCACGACGCGAATGTGATGGCGGATAGCCAGCGCCACCAGCCGGTATCCCGGATCGCTGACCCCAGGCATGCCCGCGTCGCTGACCACGGCCACATTGTCGCCGCGCTCCAGATGCACCACGACCTCGGCCGCACGCGTCAATTCATTGTGCTCGTGATAGCTGAGGGTGGGCTTTTCGATGCCGTAATGATTCAGCAGGTTGGCGGTGTGCCGGGTATCCTCGCAGGCGATCAGGTCAACGTCCTTCAAGGTCTGAAGGGCGCGCAACGTAATGTCTTCCAGATTGCCGATGGGGGTTCCCACCAGATAGAGGGTTCCGCGCTCGGCAGGATCGCCTTCGGTGCTGGCAATGGAAGTCGGCATCGTCTTGACCACGTGGTAAGTCTAGCACCGCAACCGGGCCGATTTCGTGAAGCCTGCAAACGAAAGCGGTGAGGTGGTTCCCGTTTCTACACGGTCCCGTTTTGTATGAAATTTACGCTGGTCGTGCGACACAGACTCCTACGGGACTCGCGAATTTTCCACTCTACCCAGCAGCTGGCCGAAGAATTGTGCAGTCGGATAAAGTGCTCGAAAGCCAGTTAAACCAGCCGCGAAGCGGCGGCAGCGCAGTTAGCCCGGCGCGTGAGCGCCGGGCAATGTCGAAAATTGAACTGAGCCGCGGAGCGGCGACACCGGTTGCCGCACGGCAATCCGTAGCGACGGTGCTGTTTCGTAACAGCCTCTCCAGCGCGGGGGGGCAGAATCGGGTGCTCCGTTCTGTTATCCCGTCTATAACGGCGTCGGCAGGGTGCCCCGTTCTAGCCTTCTTTTGGCTAGGGGCGGGGCGGGCACTGATGCCGGCGGTCACCTCTGCCGATCTGCTATCCAGATTGCCGCGTCTGCGATTCGGAGGCTTCATGCGCTACTTGCTCTGTGCTGTCGTGTTCGGCTGCTCGCTGTTTGCCCAAAACCAAAACGAAGCCTCGCCTCCGCCGTCGGCAGGAGTTTTCAAGGGAGCGTTCTACGTCGACGGAATTGTGTATCAGTACGAACGCGGAACCGACCAGACGGTGGTTGCGGCGGCCCATACCGTCATCAACCACAAGTTCCTGGCAGTGAAGGTGCGGGTGTATAACGCCGGCCAGCGCTCGGTCACGGTGAAGCCGGAAGACATATCGCTGGAGGACGCCGTGGCCGGGCACGCGGTGGCTGCAATCGCGGGCGCAGACCTCGCCAGGAGAATGCGCAAGTCGTACAACATGGCACGCTTTGGGGTGAATGCCATGGCCGGCAGCGATACACCGGACACTCCCATCACCAGCGAGATGAGCAGCCCGCAATTCCTCCAGATGATGCGGGCCATGGCCGCACGTGCGAATAGCGGCGGGGAAACAGCCAACAGCATGCTCTATACCGATACGCCAGGTGCTTTGGAATCCGACGAGGAGACGAACCATGCCGAGGAATGCGATATAGTGTGCCGGCTGCGCACCCGCGAGGGCCAGAGCGCCGATGTGCTGGCGCAACTGCAGCGGCAGAACTCGCCGGAATTCGTGGAGCAGTGCGCCCTGTTGGCCAACACCGTTCCGCCGCGCGCCAACGTGGCGGGCGTGCTGTATTTTCCATTGGGCAAGCTGGCCGAAGGCGCAGCCGTGCCGAACCATGGCAAGAAAGCCAGACTGGTGCGGGTGACCGTTCCGGTTGGCAGTGAGAGCTTCCAGTTCGTGCTGCCGGTGGAATAGCCATGGGCGCGGACTTAGAATTCCCGAATCGGGAAACTAACTCATTTCCTGTCAATGAGTTCCGAATTGGAACTTTGCGTTTAAAGGCGATTCTAGGGGCCTTGAAACGCTGGGAGGATGTTCAGGTCGTCCGCCCACCCTTTCGTTGATTCTCAGGCCGTTTCCGGGCGCTCCTGGGGCATGCCTCGCGATGCCCAGAAGTGGTGTTCGGTATGTGAGCCTAAAGCGCCCAATTTACAGCCAAATTTATAGCACTTACATGCCATATATTCGGAGAGCTTCTCACTGCAATTCATTGCCCTGTGAACTATCTTGGCGGTCAACCTCTCGCGCGCTGCCACTCCGCACCTGGGTGGGCGTTGACGATGTGACACGTTATGTGACACATTGCTTTCATGCTATCCGTGAATATGCGTCAACTCCGCGACACCCGTCGTCTGAAAGCATGGCTGCAAGCCGGCAAGACAGTGGAGCTACGCGAACGCGACCGCCTGATTGGGCGCATCGTTCCTGCCAACAGCGACCACCCTCCGGCCGAGATGCCCGACTTCGCCGCCCGAGCCAAAAAGATTTTTGGCGACCGGGTATTTCCTAATGCCGTCCTCGAAGCTCGTAGGCGGGCACGCTATTGAGCATCTACGCCGACTCGAGCTTCTTCGTCTCGCTGTACCTGCCTGACGAGCATTCGGCCGAAGCTCGGCGTCTCGCGAGGCATCACCAACGCATTTGGCTCACACCGCTGCATCGCGCGGAATGGGCGCATGCCGTTGCCCTGCGTCTTTTCCAACGTGAGATTTCTGCGGATGAGGCGCAAGTGATCACTCAGAATTTCGAGCGTGATCGAGCATCCCGATTTTGGTTGTCGGTTCCTGTGCCGGAGATGGCGTTCGAGCGCTGCGTCCAGCTTGCCGGTCAATACGGCGCTCGACTCGGTCTTGCAACTATGGACACGCTGCACGTCGCTTCTGCCCTGGAACTCGGCGCAGAGCGATTCTGGACCTTCGATAAGCGGCAAGCGAAGCTGGCGCGAGCGGTGGGACTAAAATGGCCGCTGAAAAAGTCCTTGAACGCGAGTTGTGCCGTCGGCTGAAGCCGACTCGGAATCGAAAATAAAGCACTTAGACGCTAGCCTAAAGGCTAGCTCTACCCGAACAGCGCAAAATCCCGACTTTTTCAGCGGCCTGTAAAGGCGTGAGGGTGATGGCGACTCAGTGAGCCTGAACGGCGGAGGCATATCGGAATTAACTGAGAGCTGACGGCTCAAAGCTGACAGCTGCTTCCTCACGCAAACGCCGTTTCCGTGTACGTCCCGTAGACTTCGCGCAAGGCTTCGCAAATCTCGCCGACCGTCGCGTAGGCCTTCACCGCCTCGACGATGAACGGCATCGTGTTGGCGGGTGAGATCTGGCCGTTCGCGCCGGCCTTAGGCTCCTGGGCTGCGGCTTTCTTCAGCGCTTCCAAACGCCGCTGCACTTCGTCGTTCGAGCGGCGCGCGCGCAGCGTATTCAGCTTGCGCGTCTGCGCCTGAGCGACCTCTTCGCCAATGTAGAGGATGTTCGGCGATGGCTCGTCGACCACGAACTCGTTGGCGCCGACGGTGATCTTCTCGCGCGCCTCGGTGGCGCGCTGGAACTGGTAGCTGGCTTCGGCAATCTCCTTCTGCGGATAACCTTTCTCGATGGCTGCGACCATGCCGCCCATGGCATCGAGCTTGTTGAAGTAATCGAAGGCGCCGTTTTCCATGTCGAGGGTGAAGCGCTCGACAAAGTACGAGCCGCCCAGCGGATCGACGGTCTGCGCCACGCCTGATTCGTACGCGATGATCTGCTGCGAGCGCAGCGCGATACGGACGGCTTCTTCCGTCGGCAGCGCCAGAGCTTCGTCGTAGCTGTCGGTGTGCAGCGACTGCGTTCCACCCAACACGCCCGCCAGCGCCTGAATCGCAACGCGCGCGATGTTGTTCAGCGGCTGTTGCGCGGTCAGCGAGACGCCCGCAGTCTGCGTGTGGAAGCGCATCAGCCAGGTGCGCTGGTTCTTGGCGCCGAAGCGCTCCTTCATCAGCCGGTACCAGATTTTGCGCGCGGCGCGGTACTTGGCGATCTCCTCGAAGAAATCGTTGTGCGCATTGAAGAAGAAGCTGAGGCGCGGACCAAACTCGTCGACATCGAGCCCGCGACGGCGCGCCCACTCGACATATTCGACGCCGTCGTAGATGGTGAAGGCTAGCTCTTGCAGCGCGGTCGAGCCGGCCTCGCGGATGTGGTAGCCCGAGATCGAAATGGTGTTGAAGCGCGGGGTAAACTTCGAGCCGAACTCGAAGGTGTCGATCACCAGCCGCATCGACGGCGCCGGCGGATAGATGTATTCCTTCTGCGCAATGTATTCCTTCAGGATGTCGTTCTGGATGGTGCCGGAAATTTTCTTCCAGTCAGCGCCCTGCTTCTCGGCAACCGCGAGATACATCGCCCACAGGATTGACGCGGGCGAGTTGATGGTCATGGAGACGGTGGTCTTCTCCAGATCGATGCCATCGAAGAGGATCTCCATGTCTTCGAGCGAATCGATGGCGACGCCGCACTTGCCGACCTCACCTTCGCTGAAGGGGTGATCGCTGTCGTAGCCCATCAGCGTGGGCAGATCGAATGCGACCGACAGGCCCTGACCGCCGTGCGCCAGAAGATATTTGTAGCGCTGGTTCGTCTCCTCCGGCGAGGCGAAACCGGAGAACTGGCGCATGGTCCACATCTTGCCGCGATAGCCGGAGGCGTGAATGCCGCGCGTGTACGGCGGCTGGCCGGGGTAGTTGAGGTAGCTGTCGTAGCTCCAGTCCTCGGGAAGGTCGGCTTGCGTGTAAAGGCGGCGGATCGGCAGCCCGGAGATCGTGGTGAAGCGCGCGTCGCCGTGCTCGTCGAGATTGATGCCCGTGGGCGCGCCGATCGGCTTCTCGGGATTTTTCTCCAGCGTAGGCGCGAGCGTCTTCTCAGCCCATTGCTTCTCGGACTCAGAAGGATGACGGCCAGCCTCGAACAGATCGGTGACCGGCGATTCGGACAGAACTTTCCCGTTAGACTTGCGGCTGCTTGCCATGAATTACCCCACAGTAGGACGAACCTTCCATGCTAGTAGATGCGGGGGATGGGAGCAAGGCGCGTGCGTCCTGTTCACCAGGCTCGAGCAAACATCTTCCGGGATTGCGGTTTAAGCGCCGCACGCCTTTACAGTAGACAGCAGTGCGGAAATCACTTGAACTTCTTTCTCGAATTCAACCTCCAGAGCGGCCCGCTTTTTGTCTAGGTAGTTATGTGCTCGGAGGATAAAGTCCAGGCGCTCGGTGCTAGACAGCTGAGAAGGATTCAACAGCTTGATAGGAGGGGAGTTAAACTCATCTGTGCCACCGTTTGGGTCCCAAGCCCGTTTTAGCCTATTGCGGGCTGCACAAGCCAGCGCCCAGTTGCTCAGTTCATCTCGGTTAATTTCAGGATGTTTCGATGTCGGCAAGACATGGTCGATCTGCTGCCCAAAGTAAGTCGTGTCGCGGTCGCCAACAGACTCTTCTTGCAGTAAGCGCAGCTGCAGTTATCACTTAACCACACAGCCAACGTTTCTGCTTCCCATCGACCCAGGTCATTCCCATTCGATTCCATCGCCTGTTTCGCAGCCTGAAGCCATTCCCTGTAGTTGTTTGTCATCCTCGAATCCTCCGAAATAGTCTTACAGCTGACCACTTCACGGCAGCTTAGAATGCGAAAGGCCCCGATTGCTCGGAGCCTTTGGACGGTATCAAAACACGTCTGCGAAACTGATCTGATCGTAGGCCGCGCCCACACTGCTGTCAAGTTCAAAACGCGCCGATAACCACGCTGGAGGCCCAGAGTGGAAGGAGCCGGATTCGAACCGGTCGGGCTGTTAAGCCTTCCAACGTTTCGCAGACGTGTTCAGTACCCCCACTGAAAGCACCTTCCACAAACACGTTTGCGCATTCAGACAGTATTCGCTGTCCACAAGTCCCGTATGTGATCGTCGTCACGCGGCCACGTACTAAAACGATGTCCGCCGCGCTACTCGAAGAATCTGTGGCTGCGCCCGCCGCTTTTCTTGACCTCATACATGGCGAGGTCGGCGCGATTCACCAGCAGCTCCGCTGCGTGGCCGTGATCGGGGTAGATGCTTATTCCGATGCTGGCGCTGACGTGCAGCTCGCGGCCCTCGACCAGGTGAGGCGTTGCCAGTGTGGCGAGGACCTTTTCCGCCACCAGGGCAGCGTCGCTGGCCTCTTCAATCTCCGGCAGCAGAATCACAAATTCATCTCCGCCGTGGCGGCTGACGGTGTCCATCTCGCGTAAGGCCTCGCGCATGCGCTTGGCCACCGACTTAAGGACGGCATCGCCGGCCGCGTGACCCAGGGAATCGTTGATCGCTTTGAAGTGGTCCAGGTCAACAAAGAGCACGGCAAGTTTCTTCTGGTGGCGCTCTCCCATCCGGACGGCCTGGATGAGCCGGTCATTCAGCAGAACACGGTTGGGCAATTCGGTGAGCGAGTCATGCAGCGCCAGGTGAAACATTTTATGCGCCAGCGCCTGCGCCCGGCCCACATCGCGAAATACCAGCACCGCGCCCACCACCCGGCCGTCATGATCGCGGATGGGCGCGGCAGAATCCTCAATGGCCAGCTCCGATCCGTCGCGCCGGATGAGCAGGCAGTCCGCTGTCAGCCCCACCATCTGCTCCTGTTCAATCGCGAACTCCAGGGGATTAGCGGCCGCCTCGCGAGTCTCCCGGTCAACAATGCGGAATACGTCATCCAAACGCTGTCCCACCGCTTCGGAGAGCGTCCAACCCATCATTTTTTCCGCCACTGCATTCAGATAGGTGATCCTTCCCTCGGCGTCCGTGCTGAGTATGGCATCGCCAATGGAGTTGAGTGTGGCCGCAGCCCGCTCCCGGTCGTCGCCCAGCATCTCGGCGGCGATCTTTAACGCCATCACGGTCTGCACCGCGCGGGGAAGCGAGTAGGCATCCAGACGATCTTTGGGAAGGTAATCCTGCGCGCCGCGGCGCACCGCTTCTTTGGCGACCTCTTCCGCGGCCGGGTCGCTTAACACCAGGATGGGCACTCCCGGTGCACAGCTTGATACTTTGTCGAAGGTCTCGATCCCGTGGCTGTCCGGCAGGGAAAGATCGAGAATGACAACTTCAATGCTCCGCCGTTGCAGACGGTCGAGACCCTCGGACAGGGTGTTGACCCACTCCACCCGTAATGGATCCGATTGCACACTCAGCAGGGATTCCCGGATGTTGCCTGCGTCGCCGGCATGGTTCGTAATGACCAGGGCCCGGCCTGAGGGTTGCCGCCCCGACCATTCCATTGCCATCACGTGCCTCTCGCGAGTCGACACACTTTCGCAACCTGGTGAGATGCCCGGAGACGATTCAGGGAAATCGCAGAAGTGTTCCTATGCGGTTCTCACCACTCGGGTGCGGTGGGCCAATCCCACGCCCCCGCTGCAAGTGCGCGGATCTTAGCGTCCGATACCAGACAGTATATTGGAACAAATCACACCCGCGCCCCCGATTCTAATCCGAAGCCCACCTCCTATGAACCTCCGGGTCGGCGGGCAAACGGGGCCGCCAATCACTTCCAAGCCGGGCGGTTGATCTCCGGACCGTCGTCCGCCGGCCTCACTGGTGGGGCGGCGACGCCGGTTGCGGCGGCGGCTGCTGCGGCGCCATGGTTGGGCCGGTGCCAACTCCTCCTGGACCCAGGGGAACCAGGCGAGGCGTCGTCAATTCGTTGGGCGCGTCCGCCGGAACCACGCCCGGCACCTTGGGCTGATGTTTCACTTGACTGGCTTCCGCGTCGAGTACATCGATGCCGAGCTTGCTGAGGGTGTCTGCGGTAGAGAGATCAAGCTGGACTTTAGACTTCTCGTAGTTGGTGGCGGCGGAAAGTACGTTGGACTCGGCCTGGGTCAAGCTGCTCGAGGCCTGTAGGACCAGCGTGCCGGTGGAGGCTCCCATCACCAACTTTTTCTGCTCTGCGTCCAGAGCTTCGGCGGCGTAATCGCGGGCCGAAATCGCCGCTTGCAGCGCTGCCCAATTTTGCGTCAATGTAAACTGCGCCTGCCGTACCTGTAGCTGGATGGTGTTCTCGGTCTGCAACAGGCTCAGTTGCGCCTGGTGATACTCCAGATCGTTGCGCACCTGGTCAGCTTGCACCTGGCGGTTGCGCAGCGGGATGCTGAGATTCACGCCCACGCCCTTGTCCGGAGCGCTGCCGTTGAACAGGTTGCTGAAGGCGCCGGCGTAGCTGGTTGGGAATCCGGGCAAGGCACAGCGCGTGGGGTCCGTACATAAAGCACTCGCAGGCCCGGCCAGCGCCGTGGCGCCGTAGAAGGCGTACAAGTCGAGCGTCGGCAGCAATTCATTGCGAAGCGATTTCTTGGTGATGATGTTGTTGGTCAAGGTCAGACGGGCGGTCGCGATCTCCGGCCGTTCTTTCATGGCTTGCGCGATCAGTTCGTCCACCGTACCTGTCTCATATTCCGACGTGGTGTTGAGCGTGTCGGTAGGAATCACCGGCGCGACCGCGAGGATCGGGTCGGCCATATTGCGCGTGACCGCATTCTTCATCAACAACTGTTCCAGCTGAAGGGCCACCTGGGCCGCAATCAGGTTCTGCTTGGCCGTGGCGACCGCACTCTGCGACTGGACCACGGTCAGTGGCGCCAAAGTCCCTTGGGCAACCTGCTTTTGATTATCGGAGAGCGTCTTGTTGGCCAGGTCCAGCGCTCGTTGCTGCACGGTCACGTTTTCGTAGGCGTTGACCAGGTCCCAGTAAATGTTTTCGATCTGCGAGACCGTGGTGATCAGTTGGTCGCGAAAGGTGATTTCCGTAATCAGCTTGTTATTGCGGGCAATGCGCAGATAGCGCAGGTTGGGATCGTAGCCGAAACCCTGCAGCAGATGCTGCCTCACCTGAAAGCTGAAAGTCGGCGTCAGCGTGGGATTGAGGGTGTTGTTGATGGAGTTTTGCCAAAGCCGGGTGTTGTCGAAGCCTGCGGTAATCAGCGTGCCCGTAGGAAATCCTTGGGTATAGGTAAAGTTGGCCGTCGTAGTGTTCTCGTACAACTCGTTGGTTCCGGTGAAAACCGTGTTGGATTCGGGTGTAACCGAGTGACCTATCGAACCCGTCCCGGTGATGACCGGATCGTAGCTGTCGAGCGGCGGTCCTTCGCCCTGGGTGGAGGTGACCAGACCGGCTGCGCCGGCGCCGGCTCCGCCCACACCGATCGTCGTGCCACCCACACCGCCGCCGGTGGCGCCGGTGGTCGAGGTTCCCGTGCCGCCGGCCGCCGTGGTGCCGGTTTGACCGCCGGGCGTTCCCTGCAGCAAGCCGGCATTCACGCCCAACGCTACCGCGCCCGACGAGGTGCGCAGGATGTCGGTGTCGGCAATCGACAGGTTATAGCGCTGAATGCCGATGTCGAGATTGTTCTCCAGAGCCATGGCGACGGCGTCGTCCATCGACAGGTACATCTTGCCGTCACGGATGATCTGATCCACCCGCGCGGAGTTTTGCACGCGCAGGGGTCCGATCTCGCGCGGGGCGTAGATGATGAACGGATTGGGCCACTGCCGGCGTCCGCGGGTGTAATCCTGTTCCGAATAGGGATGGGCATTGCGCTGCGGTGCGGGCGCTTGCGGAAGGGGCGTCAGCGTCGACTCCGGCGCGGCGTTCGGCTGCGCTCCTGCCGTTGCTTGCGCCGTGGCCGGTTGCGGTGCTGCACTTGAGCCGGGCGCGCTCTGCTGCGCCGGCGCGGTACTCTGTTGCGGCGCTGCATCCTGGGCGAAACTCGAAATAGCAAGCGTGCCGATCAACAACAGCGGGAATAGACACGCTGGCACAAAGGCACGATTCGAAGTCGGATTAGGAACAGACATGCTTTGCTTCTCCTAGAAGGACGCCAAGAGTTCTATCTGCCTTTGCGGCACCTTTCGCGCGCCTGACGTAAGTGGCGGAACAGTTGGCGGCGATTCGCTCTCAAGCTGACGTCGCAGGGGGATGGAAATTGATCTCAACCTCACGTTCGCAGAAATTTAGTATAGCTGACGCACAACCGCGGCAAATGGATGCTTTACATACCTTTACACTGCTTAACAGATCGAAAAGCTTAAGCCGGGAATCGCTATAGTGAGAGCAGCACCTTGTTGGCATTTCCGGATTTGAAGGGGCACGGCTTCAGCCGTGCCGTCAGATGCATAGGAGGTTTGGCCTTTAGGCCCTGAGGTCGCATTCCCTCAGCGGCTAAAGCCGAATTCTCTGTTTTGGCATTTGCGGCACGCCTAAACAGTCTGCGGAAAAAGTCCGCCCTGAACGCTGTGTAACAGGGCACGACTTTTAGTCGTGCCGATAAGCTGTTTATTTGTAATTAGGAGCCGGCTTCAGCCGGCGGCACAATGCCCATGTTCCGACTTTCTCCGCAGCCAGTTCGGGAATGCCCCTTCAAGGCGAGGTAATGCAAACTGAGAAATCGACTGTGTCTCGCAATCTGAAAATCACGCTGGCGTATGACGGCTCCGAATTCCACGGATGGCAGGTGCAACCGGGGCTTCCAACCGTGCAGGGCGCGCTTGCCGACTGTCTCAAGCACCTCACGGGCGAAGACGTCTTGCCGCAAGGTTCGGGACGCACCGACGCCGGAGTCCACGCGCTGGCGCAGGTGGCGTCGGTGCAATTGGAGAGCCCCATCCCTCCGGACAATCTGGTGATTGCGTTAAATGATATGCTGTCCCCATCGGTGCGGGTGAATTCGGTGCAAGTCGTGCCCGACGACTTTCACGCGCGCCACTCCGCTAAAGCTAAGACCTATCGCTATCGCATCTATCGCGGAGATGTTTGTCCGCCGTTTCTGGCGCGATACGTTTATCACGATCCCTATCCCATGGATGAGGATGCCGTGATACGCGCCGCCGATCACGTGGTGGGAAAGCACGACTTCACTTCCTTCGCCGCCTCCGATCCCGACCGCAGCGCGCGGATTGCGGAAGCGGCGGCAGAAGAAGTAACGAAAAAAGAAATGGGTGCCCCATTCTGGCCTTCTTCTGGCCAGGGTGGGGCAGGCCAGGGTGGGGAAGTTGAAGAACACAGAGAACCTTCCCATGGCAGCGTCACCAACGTTCGCACCATTCATTCCTCGCTGTGGGCCCGCACCCGCGAGGAGTTGATCTACACTGTGCGAGGAGACGGATTTCTGCACCACATGGTGCGAAATCTGGTGGGAACATTTCTCCTCGTCGGCAAAGGTTCGCTGAAGGTCAGCGACGTGCCAACCATCCTGGAAGCCCGCAATCGCAGTGCTGCCGGACCCACGGCAGCCGCTTGCGGCCTGTATCTGGTCAGCGTGGAATATTAGGTAGAGCCGGCCTTCAGGGTATGTGTCACAGCCGGCAAGGGAACAGACCGTTCGATAAATCGATCAAACAAGCCGCAGAGCGGCGAGATGATGTTAGGCGTGGGCGTTAGCCCACGCTCGAAGTGTAAGCAAACCCTAGCCGCAGAGCGGCGACACAGGCAGTTGAGACCTCAGTCAATGGCAACCGAAGCAAGAATCGCCGGCGCAACCCTCGTCAGCACCAATCCTGCAACCGGCGAGATCCTGGCTGAACTGACCTGCGCCACTGCCGACGACGTTCGCGCCGCCGTCGCACGCGCGAGAGCCGCCCAGCCACCATGGCAGGCGACTTCCGTATCCGCCCGCATCGCCGTGCTGCGAAGCTTTCAGCAACTCCTGAACGACCGCCGCAACGACGTCGCGCAATTGATTTGTCGCGAGGCCGGCAAGCCCACTGCGGAAGCGCTTGCGACCGAAGTCCTGGTCGTGCTCGACGCGGCGCAATTCTGCATTCGCAACGCGCACCGGTTCCTTCGCGATCAACCACTCCCTCACGCCAACCTCGCCATGAAGACCAAGCGGGGCAAGCTGGTGCGCGAACGATATGGCGTCATCGGCATCGTCTCGCCGTGGAACTATCCTTTCTCCATTCCGGCGATCGAGACTCTAGGCGCACTCGTCACAGGCAACGCGGTCGTGCTGAAGCCTTCGGAACTCACGCCGCTGGTCGCGCTGAAATTGCAACGGCTCCTCCTTGCTGCCGGCTTGCATCCCGATCTCATGCAGGTTGTAGCCGGCGAAGGTCCAGCCGGGGCGGCCTTGGTCGAGTCCGCCATCGACAAGCTGATGTTCACCGGAAGCGTCGCCACCGGAAAACGCGTAGGCGAAGCCGCTGCGCGCCGGCTGTTGCCGGTGGTGCTGGAACTCGGCGGCAAGGATCCCATGATCGTGCTCGACGATGCCAATCTGGAGGTCGCCACCAGCGGCGCTCTTTGGGCAGCTTTCATGAATGCTGGTCAAACCTGCCTGTCGTTGGAACGCTGTTACGTCCATCGCAGTCTCTACGACACGTTTCTCGCCGGGTGCCGCGAGAAGATTGCCAAACTGCGCGTGGGAAACGGCATCGATTCCGAAGTCGAAATCGGTCCCATGATTCACGAGCGCCAGTTGAAGATTGTCGAGGAGCAGGTGAACGACGCCGTGCGGCGCGGCGCGCGTTTGCTGGCTGGCGGACGACGCCTCACCGAGTTGGGCCCAAACTTCTACGCTCCCACCTTGCTGGCGGATGTCACCCACGACATGCGCGTCATGCAGGAGGAAACCTTTGGCCCGGTGCTGCCGGTCGCGCCCTTCGACAGCGACGACGAAGCGATCAGGCTGGCCAATGACAGCGAGTTTGGTCTCGCTGCCAGCGTCTGGACCGGCAACCGCCGGCGCGGCGAGGCTATGGCCGCGAGGATCAAGGCCGGGACCGTCATGCTCAACGACATGATCTCCTGCTTCGGCATTGCCGAAGCGCCGCACGGCGGCTTCAAGCAGAGCGGCATCGGCCGCACCCACGGCGAGATGGGACTACAGGAGATGGTGCAGACGAAATACGTGGATGTCGACCTGATTCCCGGCATTCGCAAAGTCTGGTGGTTCGGTTATGGCAAGCAATATCAGGCGCAGATGAACGGATTTGTTGACCTCCTGTTCGCCAGCAGCTGGGCCAAGAAGTTGAAAGGCGCTCTGCAATCTGCCGGACTATTCCGGCGCTCCACCAGAATCTGACAGACGGTGGAAGAAACCTACTCCCTACGAATTGTCATCACGAGCGCAGCGAGGAATCTGCTTTTTGCCGCAGTTCGCAGAAATGCAGATTCCTCACGCCCAAACCGGCGCTCGTAATGACAATTCGACAGTTACCGGCACCGACTCTTCCGATATTGCGATATTCGCGATAACAGGGGATACTGTCCAACATGTCCGAGGCTACTCAGAGCGAAGCTCCTCAGCTTCCCAAACACAAGGTGAAGTACAAGAAGGCCTTTCAGCGCGCCTGCAACGAGCTCGACGAAAAGAAGAAGCTGTGCGGCGGGCACCTGAAGCGCTGGTCTTACTGGATCGACGTGCTGGAGCAAACTTGCGGCGACGTTCGGCAGGCCTTCGGCGACAAGGCGGAAATCTATCGCTGCGAGCATTGCCGGACGCTGTATCTGCCCAGCGACGAAGAGCCGAGTGGCCGCAATGTCGCCGGTCTGGGCCAGCCGTCGGTGTTTGGGCTGACTCTGACCTCCAAACCCGGCGAGCAAGAAAAAGAAAAGCAATAAGGCCGCTTTCGGCGATAATCGAGATAGGGCTTGACTGGGCGGACCTTCAGGTTCGATGGAAGCGTTCGGGTAGTGCTGGCCTTTAGGCCAGCGTTAAACGCCATCTTCTAATTCCCGAGCAGGCTTCAGCCTGCGATACTCCGCCGCTGTGGGGCGTCGGTTGATGGGGTGCCAATTACGTGACTGCCAATATTTCTGAGCTGATTTACGACTGGAACACGATTTACGCCCGCTCGATGGTCCCGGCTGGCCGTGTCTTGTTGAATGACGAATCGCTGCGCGACGGCCTCCAGTCGCCCTCGGTGCGCGATCCTTCCATCGAAGAGAAGATCGAGATCCTTCATCTGATGGAAGCTGTCGGCATTAACATGCTGGACATCGGTCTGCCCGGCGCTGGCCCGCGCGCCGTGGCTCACGCCGAGGCCCTGGCCACCGAAATTGGCCGCGCCAAAATGAAGATCAAACCCAACTGCGCCGCCCGCACCCATCAGAACGACATTCGTCCTGTCGCAGAGATCGTGGAGCGCACCGGCGTTCCCATTGAAGTGGCCACGTTCATCGGCTCGAGCCCCATCCGCCGCTACACCGAAGACTGGACCGACGACTTTCTGCTGCGCACCACGGAAAACGCCGTCAAGTATGCGGTCTCGCTCGGTCTCGACGTGATGTACGTGACCGAGGACACCACGCGTTGCGATCCGGAGACCATCAAGCGCCTCTACAGCACGGCGATCAGCCACGGCGCCAAGGCCATCGTCATCTGCGATACCTGCGGCCATGCGACGCCGATGGGTGTGGTCGCGCTCATGCACTTCGTCATTGAAGAGGTAGTGAAGCCGTCGGGCGAGAACATTCGCGTGGAGTGGCACGGCCATTGCGATCGCGGGCTCGCCGTCGCGAACTCGATTGCTGCCCTGGTGGCAGGCGCCGAAGTCGTCCATGCGACCGCATGCGGCATTGGCGAGCGCGTCGGTAACACCCAGATGGACCAGATGCTGGTCAACCTGAAACTGCTGGGCATTGAGCCCTGGAAGAGCCAGGACCTGACCAAGCTGAAGGAGTATTGCGACGCGGTCTCAAAAGCCACGGGCGTTCCGATTCCGAAGAACTACCCCGTGGTCGGCGACGACGCCTTCCGCACCGGCACCGGCGTTCACGCCGCCGCCGTCATCAAGGCTTATCGCAAGAACGATCTGATGCTGGCCAACAGCATTTACTCTGGCGTGCCATCGCACTTCTTCGGCATGGAGCAGATCATTGAAGTGGGGCCGATGAGCGGCAAGTCCAACGTGCAGTTCTGGCTGGAGCGCCACAAGATTCCCGCCACCGACGATTTGGTCGATCGCATTTTCCAGCGCGCCAAGGAATCCGAGCGCATGCTGACCGACGAGGAGATCATGGAAACCATTTCCGCCGCGAACGGAGTGCCGTCGGAGATGGCGTCGTAATATTCGAAGGGCTGGTGACCGACAGAAGCGAAAATACCGATGCCATATTTATGGCACCTATGAAATAATCATAATTATGAAGCAGGAATCTGTCCGTACCACGATTGACATTCCCGCCCCCCTGTACCGCAAGCTAAAAGAACAAGCTGCCGCGCGCGGAGAATCTGTCCGCGAACTCGTCTTAGCCGGTGTCAAGAATATACTGCTGCAAGCTCGCCCTGCGCGCTCGAAGAGGGTGCAGTTTCCGCTCATCGCTTCAAAAGGTCCGAAGGTGGACCTTACGAGTGAGCAGATTTATGAATATATTGAATTTCCTTGATACGAATGTGTGGATAGCCTTGATCTGGGAACGACACTCGCATTCCGAGCGCGCGCGAGCCTGGTTTGAACAGCTCGCCGACGAGCAATTCCTTTTCTGCCGCTTTACCCAGATAGCTGTATTACGGTTGCTGACTACGGAAAAGGCAATGGGCCGCGACGCCAGAACTATGGCGCAGGCCTGGCATCTCTGGGATCAACTCGCGGCGGATGACCGCGTGGCTTTCTTGCCTGAGCCGGAGGGTTTGGAGCGCGAGTTTCGGTCCCGCTCGCGTTTGTTGAGCCGTTCGCCCAAGGTCTGGGCTGATGCTTACCTCATGGCGTTCGCAGCGGTGGCAGGCCTGAAACTGGTGACGTTCGATCGTGCCCTGAAGGCGTCTGGCAGTTTTGTGATCGTCCTCTAGAAGCTGTTTCGGTCGTCCTTTCCCCTGATCGGGCCTGCCGTATTACCATGGAACATCCTCATGGGCCCCACTCCTCCAGTCCGCAGTGCTTCCTCAGAGCCGTTTTCGCCAAGTGAGTCTCGTGGCGCGCGCTCGGCGCAGCAGCAGGTTGCGCGCATGGCTGAGCTTCGCCGCGTGCATGAAGCCTTTGCCTGGTTCCGCGCGCACGCTCGTGAACTGGAAGAGCTACAGCTCGAACTCACTTCTATTCCGGCTCCCCCGTGGGGCGAAGCCGCGCGCAGCGCGTGGCTGACAGAGCACTTCCAAGCTCTAGGGCTGTCCGACGCTCATAGTGATGAGCTGGGCAACGTCCTGGCCGTCCGTCCGGGTAGCGATCCCGCCGCTCCGTTCATCGCGCTCAGCGCTCACATCGATACCGTCTTTCCCGCAGGCACGCCCATCGACGTGCGCCGCGACGGCGGCAAGCTCTACGGTCCCGGCATCTCTGACAACTCATCGGGTGTGGTCGCTCTGCTGGCCATTGCGGGCGCGCTCGAAGCCGCGGGAATCGCGAACGTCGCGCCCATCCTGTTCATCGGCGACGTTGGCGAGGAAGGCGAAGGCGACCTGCGCGGCATCCGGCACATTTACCAGCAGCCGCGCTGGTCGGCGACCATTGCGTCGCTGCTGGTGCTGGACGGCGCCGGTACCGATACCATCATTGCCGAAGGCCTGGGCAGCCGCCGCTATGAGGTTGCGGTCCGGGGACTTGGCGGCCACTCGTGGAGCGACTTTGGCGTGGCCAATCCGATCGTCGCTCTGGCCCGCGTTATCGACCGCTTCAGTCGCACGCCGGTCCCGGTCTCGCCCAAGACTACCTACAACATCGGGATCATCAACGGTGGAACGTCGGTAAATTCCATTCCGGAGTCGGCGACCATGCGCGTGGACACGCGCTCGGCGTCAGTGGACGAGCTTGACCGCCTGGAGCGCGCATTGCATGAAGCCGTCGACCATGTGATTCCCGAGATCACCGCTCGCAAAAAACAGGAGCTGCTGACGGCCGAGGTCCGCGTCATTGGCAATCGCCCGGCAGCGGACCTGCCAACCGAGTCGCAGCTGCTCAAAGTGATTCGCGCCGTGGACGCTCTGCTGGGCAACACGGCCCGCATTCAGCGCGCTTCCACCGATGCCAACATCCCGCTCTCGTTGGGAAGGGAAGCCATTGCCATCGGAGCCGGCGGCAGCGGCGGCGGAGCCCACACCATTCACGAGTGGTACGATCCCGCTGGCCGCGATCTGGGGCTAAAGCGCATTCTGCTGCTCACGCTGGCGCTCAGCGGAGTCGCCGACTAACCATCAACCCGCCAACAACCAACAACTCCCCAGTCATTCCTGCTACACATATTGGATTTCGAGGTAAAATGCGTGCCGAATGGAGGAGTCTTTATGAAACACTTCAC
>JBEKCJ010000018.1:0-59809 GCA_050014935.1 Candidatus Korobacteraceae bacterium | reverse complement strand
GCGTGGTCGCGGGAAACTACATTGATTCGAACAACGTGAATCACGGCTTCGTCCGGAGTCCGTCCGGCGAGATCACCACATTCGACGTTGCGGGCGCGGGCACCGGCGCGGGTCAAGGCACCGTACCGGAAGGCATCAATCTTCTGGGCCTGGTTGCTGGAATGTGGGTCGACGCGAACGGCGCAAATCACGGCTTCGTGTGGACTCCTTGGGGCGGCATCACTAAGTTCGACGTGCCGGGAATCGGAACGGGCGCGAACCAGGGCACCGAGCCTGCGACCCCCAACGTGTTTGGGGTAATCACCGGACAGTGGGTCGACGAGAACAACGTGCATTACGGCTTCCTGCGGACCCCGTAAGCCCGCTCTGGGTAAACAGGGCGTAGCCCACCCAAGCCGGTTTTGCTTGGGTGGGTTTTTCGTCCCAGACCATACAAAGGCGGAATGTTAAAGCGGAACTACAGCGGGTGTCCCCACGCCCTCGTGTCGTGGCTACCGAACGAGTGCGCGACCGGAAGTCAGTCTCAACGCCTGCGTCGGTTCGCTAATAGCATTCTTCGCTAGACAGGTGGCCTGGCCTACTCTACCCGGACGGAATCCATCAGCGGTCCTCCCGGTACAGCCACAGAAACAAGCCGACCGCGGCCACTACCGCTACCAGCATGTAATAGACAGGCTCCATACTGGAAGTGTCCCGTAAACTGCATTGTGTGTAAAGAGCATAATCAACGATGGGAGTTGGAGCCTTGGGCCTCCAGTTTTCCGGGCTGACCTCCATTGCATCTCTAACCCCTGGACCCTAGTCCCTAAGCCCTAACGCATTGTCCCCAGCCCCTGCTATAACAGCTTTATGCGACAGACCCTGCAAGCCCTGGCGGAATTTACTGGCTCCCGCCTTGTTGGCGACGGCAGCATTGCAGTCACCAAAGTCGCCAGCATCGCGCAAGCCCAGCCCGGCGACCTGGTGTTCGTTCAGGACGAAAAAGATCTGCGGTCGGCACTGGCTTCGCTTGCCAGCGCGGTGATCGCCGGCGAGTTCGCCGCCTCTGCCGGCATCAAACCGTTGCTGATTTCCGCCAATCCCCGCCTGGCGTTCTGTGCCGCGGGCGCGCGGTTGCACCCGCCGAAGGCGTATCCTCCCAGCGTGCATCCAACTGCCGTCGTCCATGCGTCAGCGCGAATCGCTTCTACGGCTGCCGTCGATGCTCACGCCGTGATCCAAGCTAATGCCGTAATCGGCGAACGCTCGCACATCGGCGCAAATTGCAGCCTTGGCGAGGGCGTGGTGCTTGGCGATGACTGCGACCTCTACCCCTGCGTCGTCATCTACCAGGGCACGACGCTGGGACGCCGCGTGGTTGTGCACGCCGGCTCGGTGCTCGGGTCGGACGGCTTTGGATTTGTGCGCGATGAAACCTACGGCCGATACCAGAAGTTTCCCCAGGTCGGCGAACTGGTGATCGGGGATTATGTTGAGATCGGCGCAAATTGCACCATCGACCGCGGCGCGCTCGACAAGACTGTGATTGGCCCAGGAACGAAACTCGACAACCTGGTACACATTGGGCACAACGATGTGGTTGGGGCGAACGTCGTGATTGCCGCGCAGACCGGCGTCTCCGGCAGTTCGGAGATCGGCGACGGCTGCGTCATCGGGGGACAAGTGGGCATTGGCGATCACGCCAAGGTTGAAGCGGGGACCATGCTGGGCGGGCAAGCCGGCGTCCTGCCGTACAAGGTGCTGCGCGGTAAAGGCCAGGTGTTGTGGGGAACGCCGGCGCGTCCGCTGCGCGAGTTCTTGCAGCAAGTCGCAGTTCTCGCACGCCTGGCGCGAAACAGAGACAAGGGTTAGCCGTTCTTACTAATTGCTAATTACTAATTACTAGTTACCTTCTTATGTCCCTCATCGTGGTCGGTGGACATTCTCGCAGCGTAGGCAAGACCAGTGTCGTCGCCGGTCTCATTGCCGCATTGCCTGAATTTCACTGGACGGCGATGAAGATCACGCAGTACGGCCACGGCATCTGCTCGGCCAACGGCAAGCTCTGCGATTGTGCCACCGACGATCACTCCTGGGCGGTCAGCGAGGAACGCGACCGCAGTGGCGAGAGCGACAGCTCACGTTTTCTGGTGGCGGGCGCAGTGCGCTCGCTGTGGGTCCGCACTCGTCAGGGCATGCTCGCCGAAGCCATGCCGCGCGTCCGCAAAGAACTCGCAAGCGCGCAGAATGCCATCCTCGAATCCAATAGCGTGATGCGTTTTCTCCGTCCCGATCTGTATCTCACTGTGCTCGACGCCGCGACCGCCGATTTCAAGACATCGGCGCAGCAGTTTCTCGATCGCGCCGACGCGGTGATTTTGCACGATGCAGCCGATGACGTCGCCTGGAAAAACGTCTCGCTCAAGCCGGTCGCTGCCAGGCCCATGTTTCACATCAAGCCGCCGCAGTACGTTACACCGGAGCTGGTGGAGTTTGTGCGGGGAAAGCTACAACTAGCCCTTAGCACGTAGCACTTAGCCAAGGCAGAACCTTTCGCTCCTGCCGCTAGTACTAAATGCTAACTGCTAAGGAATCTCTGTCATCCCGAGCGGAGTAGCGGAGTCGAGTGCCTGCCTTGAGCTTGCCGAAGGGACCTCCGTTTTGGCCAGGGCGGGGCCTTTCGCACCTCGAGTAGAATCCTCGCAGGAGCCGTCTTGAACGTGACCACCCCAACCCGCTTCGAAGTACTGTTTGACTACGCCGAGGCCAGCACCATTGACGATCCAGCCTACGCGCCCTATGGCAACCTCGGTTTTCCTCCCGCGCCGGCTGACCGGCCATGGATCTATACCAACTTCGTCCAGTCGCTCGATGGCATTACCAGCTTGCTGGGGAAATATTCCTCGGGCGGAGAAATCTCGCAGTCGAGCGACGACCGCTGGCTGATGGACCTGTTGCGCGCACATGCCGACGGCATCCTGATGGGGACGAACACTCTGCGTGAGGAGCAGCGGCAGCGCGGCCCCGACAGCCGCGGCATCGTCTTTCGGGTAGCCGATCCCGCATTGCAGGAATTGCGCCGCAAACTCGGCAAGGCCCGCGAGCGAAATATTTTTGTCACCAGCGCTACCGGTCTGGACCTGTCGCAGTACAAGGTGTTCGACGGCGACGTCGTGGATGCGGCGATCCTCACATCGCCCGCGGGCGCGGAACGGCTGCAAGCGCAAGGCAGCCATCCTCAGGTTGCGATTATTGTCGGCGGCGACGGGGAAGACTTCGATCTGGCACAGGCGATCGCCAAGCTGCAGCAGGAGTGGGGTGTGCAACATCTGCTATGCGAGGGAGGTCCCACATTGTATGGCAGCCTGGCGCGCGCCGATCTGGTGGATGAGAAGTTCATGACCATCTCGCCGGTCGAAGCGGGACAAGTTGTTCCGCCGGAACAGGAGCGGCTGGCGAGCGAGCGGAGCATTCCAGTGCTGCTGCGGCCAACCACGTTTGGCGGCCACGGCTTCACCCGCGACCACCTCACGCACTGGGAGTGGTTGAGTTGCCGCAAGGCGGGCGATCACCAGTTCAATCGCTATCGGAGAAGCAGGGGCTAGGGATTAGAGGTCAGAGATCAGGAATCACGATCACGGGCGAGCAGCTAGCTGGCCCCAGAATTAGCTAATTGCTGCTTCTCCTACTTTGCCATCTCCAGCGCGCCGGCGGCGCGGTTCAGTGCCCCAGTCAGAATCTGCAACTGCTGTTTGGTGAGCGTCAGATTATTGTTCTCGATGGCCTCGTTCACGCCGGGAATCACCGCGGCCGCGTATCCCGTATGCTCGCCCGGGGCGTAGATCGCGTGCTTGAACCAGGGACGATCAGGCAGCCCATCGATGAGGAAAGCTCGTTCGGTATTGCGCAGCACCAGATTCAACACGCCCGGATCGCCCATCGATCGGCCCTGCGCCAGGTAGAGATCGGCCCCAGCCTTTTGCAGCCGCTCCGCCGCTTGCATCGCATCGGCGAACGACGGTGCTTGCTCCCCGAATTCCGTTTTGGCCCTCTGCTCCCCAGTTTTCACGTACTCGACGATTTCCTTGCCGTAGTCTTCATAGTTCAAGGGCAACACATCGGTCGAGGCCATGCGTATGGCTTCCAGCCCGTAGATGCGCGCCATCTGCTGCTCGTAGACGAACGTCGGATCGCCAAACTTGATGAACCAGGAAAAGTCGTCAAAGGCAGAGTGGTAAACGCCATAAGGGCCTTTGGAACCGATGTCCGCCGAAGGCACGCCCAGATGCTGCAAGAACGGCGTGTAATCGGAGCCGCCGCCCAGGTCGCCTACGGGGACATCCGCGCTTGCGGCAACTGCCGGCCGGCTGGGAGACGGCGTCATCAATGTCTCCGTGTGGTTCTTGCCTTCCTTGTCATGTTCGGCAGCCGTTATCTTCCATTGGTCGTACACACTGCCGCCTTTGGGACTTGGCACCGACTTCGCCACGTCGCGCAGATACTGTTTTAAGCTGGGCACAGACGACGCCCCAAAGTCCGGCCCAGCTACCGCGACGTCCATGTTGAAGTAGGCAACCGCGCGCGACAGGTCTTTGACATGTTGCTCGGCATACTCGGTGGAGCCGATCAGCCCTTCTTCTTCGGCATCCCAACTGGCGAAGACCAGCGTGCGCTTGGGACGCCAGCCCGTTTTCAGCAGCTCTCCGACGCCGCGCACCGCTTCCAGTTGCGCTGCCGTCCCGCTGCCGGGATCCACCGCACCGTACACCCAGGCATCACGATGATTGCCTGTGACCACCCACTCGTTCGGCAGTTGCGATCCCTTGACGGTTCCAATAACGTCCCAAATCGTAGTGAAGCGGTAACTCTGTTTCAGCGCCAGGTGCACCTTCACCGGTCCGGGTCCCACGTGATAGGTGAAGGGCAGCGCTCCCTGCCATCCGTGTGGCGATGCCGGGCCGGCCAGGTTCGCCATGATCGGGGTCGCGTCTGCGTAGGACAACGGGGTCACGGGAATCCTCGGCAGATTCGTGGCCTGCTCCGGCGAAATGCGCTTGCTCTCCGGCAGATCGGGCACGGAGGCAATGTCTGGCGTTGTGGGATCACCCGGATAGCGGAACAGATATTGCACCGACCCGCGTTGCACCCCGGTATCGGGACGCCACGGGCCTTTGGGATACTGGTCACCCTTGAAGTAGCCGTCGTCATAAGGATCGGAATACAGGATGACGGCGGCCGCTCCGTATTGCGCGGCCAGGAACACCTTCACTCCTCGGAAGATCTCGCCGTAGCGAATGATGACGATCTTGCCTTTTACATCGACGCCCATCTCCTTCAGCTTCTTGAAGTCCTCAGCCCTGCCGTAGTTCGCATAGACTACGTCGGCAGTCACGTCGCCCGAGGGAGAATACTCGTTGAACGGGGGCAGGATTCTGGGGTCTTTCTGAAACATATCGTCGCTGACGCGCTCCGGCGAAGGCCCGTGCATCACCACTCCCGGCGGCGCGACTACATCAACGCGTATGTCCAGCGGCAAAGCCATCCAGACTTTATAGGGCTGGATGGAGGCATCCAGCCCGGCAGCGGCGTACTGCTGCAATACGTATTCAGCGGTGCGGCGATCCTCAGGCGAACCCGCCACGTGCGGCGCAGCCGTCAGGAACTGCAAGTGCTGCCGCGCCATTTTGGGATCAGGGACCGCAAGAAAGATTTTTTCCGCTTGCAGTTCTGCCGCTGGATTGCGATAGCCGAAGATCTTGTCCGGAGCGACGAAGGGCGCGCTGGCCGTCTGCTGCCGGCCACCAGGCGGCGCATTCGGTTGCGTCATGATAAAAGGCACGAGCGTAAGCAAGCACAGGATACCAATGGCCGAACGGAACAATGAGGTTCTCCTCGGAGAGTAGGCACGGCTAGTCCCGGAAACGAATAAGACTTAGCAGATTACATCATAGAAGCCGCCTTCAATAATCCGCC
This sequence comes from Candidatus Korobacteraceae bacterium, assembly GCA_050014935.1. Lineage (GTDB taxonomy): Bacteria > Acidobacteriota > Terriglobia > Terriglobales > Acidobacteriaceae > Bog-257. The sequence continues at coordinate 53,857 of JBEKCJ010000018.1, read as the reverse complement.
ACATGTGGCTACCCAGCGGCGTCCGCCAACTCTGACGAACAAGTGCTGAACTCATGCCGCCGCGTCTCGGTTGTCACCGTCGCCCGACTCTGCCAAACTAGCCAGTCCTTCGGAGGCGCCTATGGCGCGCGAGTTCTCGGCTGGCGGAGTGGTGCTGCGCAAGATGCGTGGCCGCTGGTTTCTGGCCGTCATCGAACCCCAGATGGAGCGTCCCAAGAAAGCGGCGGCGAAAGCCACTCGCCTCAGCAAGAAAGCTCCCCCGGCCATCATCGCCCTGCCGAAAGGCGCTATCGACGAAGGCGAAAAGCCTGACCAGACTGCGCTGCGCGAAGTCGAAGAAGAGACCGGGCTTCGCGCCCAACTCATCAGCAAACTCGCCGACATCAAGTACGTCTACGTGCGCACCTGGGGCGATCGCGCTCGCGTCTTCAAAATCGTCAGCTTCTACCTGCTGCTCTATCGCGCGGGCAAGCTGGGAAATATCAAGCCGGAGATGCGAATCGAAGTGCAGCGCGCCTTCTGGATTCCCCTCGACAAGGCGCCGGCGCTTCTCAGCTACAAGGGCGAGAAGGAAGTCGCTGATAAAGCGCTACAGTATGTCACCGTCCATCCTGAGGTAGGAGAGCATGCCGCCAACCCCTCACATTGAGCGCCATTTCACCGCGGGCGAAGTTGTCCGCGACGTCGTCATCGGAATGTCAGACGGGCTGACGGTACCGTTCGCCCTGGCGGCGGGACTGTCGGGCGCGGTCGACAACAGCCGCATCGTTGTGGTTGCCGGGTTGGCGGAAATCGCCGCAGGGTCCATCGCCATGGGACTGGGCGGCTACCTGGCCGCCAAGAGCGATGCCGAGCACTATGCCAGCGAACGTCAACGCGAGATGCAGGAAGTTCAGGACGTTCCCGACGAGGAGGCGCGCGAAGTGCAGAAGGTCTTTACCGACTACGGGCTCTCGCGCGAGGAGAGCGAGCTCGTGGTGCAGTCGCTGACCCGCAAGCCTAAGGAATGGGTTGACTTCATGATGCGCTTCGAGCTGGGTTTGGAGGAGCCCGATCCCAAGCGCGCCCTCCAGAGCGCGGCTACCATCGCGGCGTCCTACATCGCCGGTGGCATTATTCCGCTCTCGCCCTACATGGCATTGCACTCCGTGCGGACGGCGCTGCTCTGTTCGGTGGTGGTAACACTGATCGCCCTCGGAGTTTTCGGCTACATCAAAGGCCGCTTTACCGGCTCCAGGGCCGGTCGTTCTGCCACGCAAACTATTGTGATTGGTGGACTTGCCGCCGGAGTAGCCTTCCTTCTGGCTAAGCTCATCTCTTAGTTCCAATATGGGAACAAGATTTATACGATTTCCCTTGACTGAATGAGTATTCATTCACTACTATCAATTTAACTTAATACGGCGCGCGTCGTTGCCATCCTCACCCCACATCTTACGGCGCGCGCTGCTTGTATTTTGAGCCGCTTTATTATGTCGTTGTCGATTTATGAGGAGAGCCGTGCTGAGGGTCTTCCCAGCAGAAACACCGCAGCGATTCTGCCTTTCATTCAATCAAATTCATATCACAGCAAGCCTTTGCCCCAGATCAAAACGCTAGTGAGAATTGCCGCTTCACGTTGATTGAGCCGGAGTCATCTAGATCTCATGCCAAGACGGATTGAGAAAGTTGCCGTTCTGGGCGCGGGCACTATGGGCGCTCGCATCTCCGCGCACTTGGCCAACGCCGGTGTTCCTTCGTATCTCCTCGACATCGTTCCGCCCGACGCTGACGGACCCGCGCGCAACAAGATTGCCGCCGCCGGTCTCGAAGCTGCCCTGAAGTCCAAGCCTGCCGCCTTCTTCGAACCTTCGCTCGCCCGCCTGGTGACCATCGGGAACTTCGAAGACGATCTCCAGAAACTGGCCGACGTGGATTGGATCATCGAGGCCGTCATCGAAGACCTCGAAATCAAGCGCAGCCTGTTGCGCAAGATCGAAGCCATTCGAAAACCTGGCACGATCATCACCACCAACACCAGCGGCCTGCCAGTGGGCAAAATCGTCGAAGGCTTCCCGGATGACTTCCGCCGCTCCTGGTTCGGCACGCACTTCTTCAATCCGCCGCGCTACATGCGCCTGCTGGAGCTGATTCCCACTCCCGACGCCGATCCGGCGGCGATGGAGACCATCGCCCGCTTCTGCGATCTCCACCTGGGTAAGGGCGTGGTCCATGCCAAGGACACGCCCAACTTCATCGCCAATCGCATTGGGACCTTCTCCGCGCTGAACGTCATGCGCCTGATGATGGAGATGGACCTCAGCGTCGAGGAAGTTGACGCGCTCACGGGAACTGCGGTTGGCTGGCCCAAGATGGCGACGTTTCGCCTCACCGATCTCGTCGGCCTCGACATCCTGGGACACGTCGTGCGCAATGCTACGACGAACATCAACGACGAGCGCAGCGATCTTGAGCTGCCTGACTTCTTCCTCCAGATGCTGGAGCGCAAGTGGCTCGGCGACAAAACCAAGGGCGGCTTCTACCGCAAGAACAAGAAAGACGGCAAAACCGAAATTTTCGCGCTCGACTGGAAGACGATGGAATATCGTCCGTCGCAGCGGCCGAAATTCCCGTCGCTGGAGATGGCGAAGGCGCCGTCGAAGGACAAGGCCAGTATTTTCCTCTGGTCGGCCCTGTCGGATCTCTGGACCTACGCCGCGAATCGCATCGGCGAGATCTCGGACTCGATCGTCGAAATCGACCGCGCCATGAAGCTCGGCTTCAATTGGGAGATGGGGCCATTTGAATTGTGGGACGCCGCCGGCGTCGCCAAGACCGTCAAGCGGATGCAGGTCGAGGGCAAACCGGTTTCGCCCAAGGTCGAGAAGCTTCTGGCCTCGGGTCACGAGAAGTGGTACGCCGACGATCCCAAGGCTCCAAGCGGACGCGCCTTCTTCGATGTTTGCAGCGGTAACTATCATTCCGAGAAAGTTCCGGCAGGCGTGTGGTCGGTTGCGGTCGCGAAGAAGTCTGGCCTGGTCGTCAAGAAGAACGCAGGCGCTTCGCTGGTCGATATTGGCGACGGCGTGGGCTGCATCGAGTTCCACTCCAAGTTGAATTCGCTGGGCGGCGACATCGTACAGATGATCACGCAGACCCTGAAGCCGGGCGGTGCGGGCGACAACTTCGACGCATTCGTCATCACCAACGACGCGGCGAATTTCTCCGTCGGCGCAAACATCATGATGCTGCTGATGGCCGTCCAGGAAGAAGAGTGGGACGAAGTCGATCTCGCGATTCGCCAGTTCCAGGGCATGACCCAGGCGATCAAGTTTTCTTCCAAGCCGGTGGTCGCCGCGCCGTTTGGTATGACGCTGGGCGGTGGCACAGAGATCACGCTGCACGCGGCCGCTCGACAGCCGCACGCCGAGCTTTATGCTGGGCTGGTAGAAGTTGCCGTCGGCCTGCTGCCCGGTGGCGGAGGCTGCAAAGAGATGACGCTGCGCGCGCTCGATAAGGCGTATCACATCCGCCCAGCTGGCCGCGGCGAGAGTGTCGAGCTGATGGAAGCGTTGAAGCAGGCGTTCGAGGTCGTGGCCATGGCGAAGGTCTCGATGTCAGCCTTCGAAGCGCGCAATCTCGGATTCCTTTCCACCGGCGACGACATCACTATGAACAGGGAGCGCGTGCTGACCGACGCGAAAGAGCGCGCACAGGAACTGGTGCACGAAGGCTATCGCGCGCCGGTGCCGCGCAGCGATATTCCGGCGCCGGGTGAGAGCATTCTGGCGACGCTGAAGCTAGGCGTGCACATCATGCACGAAGGCGAGTTCATTACCGATCACGAGGTAAAGATCGGCAACAAAGTTGCGGAAGTGCTGTGCGGCGGCGCGCTGAATCCGGGAACGCTGGTCAGCGAGCAGTACTTGCTCGACCTGGAACGCGAGGCCTTCAAGTCGCTTTGCGGCGAGAAAAAAACGCAGGAGCGCATCCAGTACACGCTGAAGACGGGGAAGACGCTGAGGAATTAACTGTTGTGTGATTTTGCTAATTGCTCGTTGCGAATTGCTGGGGTCTAACATGCGCGATGTCGTAATCGTATCCGCCGTCCGGACGCCGGTCGGCAAGGCTTACAAGGGAACTCTGCGGGCGACTCGTCCCGACGATCTGGCTGCGAACGCCATCAAGGGTGCGCTGGAGCGCGTACCCCAGCTCGATCCCAAAGAGATCGAGGACGTCATCCTCGGCTGCGCCATGCCGGAAGCCGAGCAGGGTATGAACGTCGCGCGCATAGCATCGCTGCGCGCAGGTCTGCCAGTCGAAATTTCCGCCATGACGATCAACCGCTTCTGCTCCTCGGGCCTGCAATCGATTGCCATGGCCGCCGAGCGCATCATGGTTGGTGGCGCGGAAACCATCCTCGCCGGCGGTGTCGAGTCCATGACCATGATCCCGATGGGCGGCAACAAGGTCTCGGCCAATCCCTGGCTAATTTCAAACTATCCCAACGCGTATCTGTCGATGGGACTCACCGCTGAGCGCGTGGCCAAGCGCTTTAACATCACGCGTGAGATGCAGGACGAATTCTCCGTCGCCAGCCACAAAAAAGCTATCGTCGCGATCCAGGCGGGCAAATTCGACGACGAACTCGTTCCCGTGCCGGTCAGCTTCACCACGCCCAATGGCAGCAAGCCGAAGCGCACCGACATCGTCTTCAAGATGGACGAAGGCCCGCGCGCCGACACTTCGCTGGAAGCACTGCTGGCGTTGAAGCCCGCGTTCCACGTGAAGGGAACGGTCACCGCCGGCAATTCTTCGCAGATGTCCGACGGCGCTGCAGCGGCGATCGTCATGTCGGCCGAGCGCGCCAAAGCTCTTGGACTGAAGCCGCTGGCGCGCTACGTTGCTTTTGCCACTGCTGGCTACCTGCCGGAAGAGATGGGCACTGGTCCGGTCTTCGCGATTCCGAAAGCTTTGAAGATGGCCGGGCTTAAGCTGGACGACATCGACGTGATCGAATTGAACGAAGCTTTCGCCGCGCAGTCGCTCGCAGTCATTCAGGAAGGCAAGCTCGATCCCGAACGCATCAACGTCAACGGCGGAGCTATCGCGCTCGGACATCCCTTGGGATGCACCGGCGCAAAGCTGACGGCCAGCATCATCCGCGAACTCAAGCGCCGCAACGGACGCTACGGTCTGGTGACCATGTGCGTCGGCGGCGGCATGGGCGCGGCAGGCATTTTCGAAAATTTGCAGTAAGCAATCACCACGGAAGCACGGAAGGCACGGAATTTTCTTGGCAAAAAGACTAGACCGAAGACCCATCTGATGTATTCTGCAAGGCCTTTTTAGGGTTTTTGAATAGAATTTTTCCGTGACCTCCGTGCTTCCGTGGTGAGACGATTTTTCGATAAGGAAGGATTTATGACCACGACTACCGCAGTTCCCAGAACCAAGACCACGGGCGGAAGTTTTCTGCTCGAAGATCACCAACTGGACAACGTTTTCACTCCCGAAGACTTCAACGAAGACCAGCAGATGGTCGCGAAGCTGGCCGACGAGTTCGCGACCAACGAAGTTCTGCCTGCGGTCGAAAGGATCGAGCACAAGGACTGGCAGGTCACCCGCGATCTGCTGAAGAAGGCCGGCGACATGGGACTGACCAACGCCGATGTGCCCGCGGAATACGGTGGCTCCGACATGGACAAGGTTTCGTCCGCCATTGTTGCCGACCGCATGGCCAAATGCGGCAGCTTCGTGGTCTCCATGGGCGGACACGCCGGCATTGGCACGCTGCCTATCGTCTTCTTCGGCACGGAAGAGCAGAAGAAGAAATATCTGCCTAGGCTAGCCTCCGCTGAGATGATCGGCGCTTATGCGCTGTCGGAGGGCAGCAGCGGATCCGACGCGCTCAACTGCCGCACCAAGGCCGAACTCTCGCCCGACGGCAAGCACTACATCCTGAACGGCGAGAAGATGTGGATCACCAACGCCCACTTCGCCGACCTGTTTACTGTTTTCGCCAAAGTCGATGGCGAAAAGTTTACGGCCTTCCTCATCGAGAAAGATTTCCCCGGCTTCTCGGTCGGCGCGGAAGAAAAGAAGATGGGCATCCGCGGCTCGTCGACTGCACCGCTCATCTTGAATGATTGCAAAGTGCCGGTGGAGAACGTGCTCGGCGAAATTGGCAAAGGCCACATCATTGCCTTCAACATCCTGAACGTCGGCCGCTTCAAGCTGGGCGCAGGCTGCGTCGGTGGCGCGCGCACCTCGCTTCAGAACGCGATTGCTTACGCGAAAGATCGCAAGGCGTTCGCCAAGAGCATCTCTAGCTTCGGATTGATCCGCGAGAAGCTAGCGCAGATGGCAGTTGGCATCTACACCGGCGAGGCGATGGTCTACCGCACGGTCGGCATGATGGACACCGCGCTGGGCGAGATCGAGAAAAATCCCGAGACCATTCGCAAGTCGATCGAGGAGTACGCGGTCGAGTGCTCCATCATCAAAGTCTGGGGCTCGGAGATGCTCGACATGGTGGTCGACGAGACGGTCCAGATTTATGGCGGCTACGGCTTCGTCGAGGAGTATCCCGCCGAGCGCGCCTATCGCGATTCGCGCGTGAACCGCATCTTCGAAGGCACCAACGAAATCAACCGCCTCATCATCACCGGCTGGCTGCTCAAGCGTGCCATGAACGGGCAGCTTGCGCTGCTGCCGGCCATCAAGAAGGTCATGGACGAAGTCATGGCTGGTCCGTCTGGCGAGGAACTGGAAGGCACGCTGGCGGCGGAGCGCAAGCTGGTCGAGAACGCCAAGAAGCTGGCGATGCTGGTAGCTGGCTCGGCTTCGCAGAAATACATGCAGAAGCTGGCCGATCAGCAGGAGATCATGGGCGCCATCGCCGACATGGTGATTGAGGCGTTTGCCATGGACTCGGCCCTGCTGCGCGCGCGCAAGTACGTTGACGCGCACGGCGAAGATAAAGCTGCGCTGGTCGTTGCGATGACGCAAGTGTATCTGGAGGGCGCGTTCGCCAGGCTGGAAGCTGCGGCGAAGAAAGTCGTCGCTGCCGTGGCCGAAGGCGACATGCTGCGCACCCAGATGGCAATCGTTCGCCGCTTGGCAAAGCACGAGCCAGTTAACGTAATTGCATTGCAAGAGAAGATTGCCAGCCGCGTGCTGGAAACCGGCAAGTACGTGACGGCTTAGCCAATAAACCATTGGCGACGCAGTCGTCGACGAAACCAGCTACAGGCGCGGGACTTGTGTTCCGCGCTTTTTTGCACTGATGACGTGGACTCATTGCCCGTAGAGAAACAGCAGCGCGTCGGGCAGGCGCCGTGACCAGGCAGCCTCGTTGTGCTGTCCGCTTTCTTCGATCGCGACCCGCAGGCGGCCCGCGCCCATCCCCTTCTTCACCAGGATTGCTTCCAAGTCGCGCACCTGATTCACGATGTCGGTGCTGCGCGTCGGCTCTCCTGCCTCGGTGGTGCCGATGCCGATATACATTTTTTGCGGCAGCTGCTTTGCCGACAGTGCGTCCTTCAGCAGTTGGTTCTTGCCGATCCACAACTCCGGGCTTTCAACCAGCACGTGGCCGAAGACACCGGGATACTCCAGCGCAGTGTACAGCGCAATGTCGCCGCCGTAGGACGATCCGCCAATCCCGGTATTCATCGCCCCGCGCGTTATGCGGTATCGCTTCTCGATGAAAGGCATTACTTCGCTCGTCAGGAAGTGCGCGTACTGTTTGCCGCGAAGGTTCTTTTCGTCAGCGACGCCGTCCTTGCCGTTGAGCGGATCGGGATAAGGCAGATATTCGGAGCTGCGGGTGTCGCCGGCGTTGTCGATGCCGACCACGAACATAGGCGGAATTTTGAAGCCTCCCACCAGATGCTCCACGGTTTCGTCCACATGCCACTCCCCGCGAGGGCTGGTCGCCTCGTCGAAAAGATTCTGGCCGTCTTGCAGGTACAGCACCGGATAGCTACGGTGCGCATTGTGCGGCGAAAAATAGTTTGCAGGCACCAGCACGCGCAACATCCGCTGGTTATGGAAAATCTTGCTCTCGAAGGGAACGATCTCCAGCCAGCCAATGACAGTGTGGTCCTTGTCGAACGAGGTGATGGTGGTGACGCCGGGCGTGTTGGCCGTCGATTGCGTCTCGGATTTCGACGTTGCCTTCTGGGCTGTCAGCGGAGCAACGACAGCGAGAGACGATGCGAGAAGCATGGCGATCCAGAGTCTCGACATTGGATCAGCTTAGCAGGGGCGCTGATGGTCTGGCGGCGCGAGGTGAAGACGAAAATGTCTCGCCAAAATAGGGCGATTGCTTACCTGACGCCGCTTATCCCTTCAGCTTCAAGTTTACCAACTGCATTTCGGGATAGCTCTGGTTCCAGTCGGACGAGATGTGCTCCAGCGTCATGCGGACGGTCTTACTCTGGCCTGGTCCGATAGGGAAGCGCCCCAGATCAACCAGATCGGGATAGCCGCCCATTTGGTTCTCCACCAGAACGTGAAGCGGAATGGTTTCGGTCTGCACTACCTGGTCCATGGAGTTCGTGAAGGTTAACTTCATGTCGGCGCCGGTCAGGGCCTGGTCGCCGGTGTTAGCGATGTTTACGTCGAGGTAAGTCACCGTTCCACCGACGTAATTCTCCGCCGCGCTGAGTTTGGGATTCGAAATCTGTAGCTTGGCCATATAGGGATTTGGCTGCGTCGCCGTCCCGTCTTTACTGCGCGTCAGAACGATGATGGTGCCGACCACGACGACGACCGCCAATAATCCGATGACAAAGGGCGCCCAGTTGCGCTCTTGCGTCTGCGGCTTCGAAGGTTCAAATAGATCAGCCATACCTGTGACGATTTTACTCCGCCGTAGAACGGCGCGGGCGTGATTCCAGAGCAACAATACCTGTAAAAACAGTGGTGCGTGGCGTGTACCACATTGGGAGTACTCGCATATTTTTCACCTGCTGGAGCGCTGATGGTGGCGTTATAATGAATGCATGGCGCGTGGCTGGGAAAGTAAATCTGTAGAATCTCAAATAGAAGAAGCTGATTCCGGACCCTCAACAAACCAAGACCAATTGTTCTCCGCTGCGGAGCGGCAAACAACCATCAAGAAAAGCGATTTGCTGCTCTCTCGCAAGCGTATTTTGCAGGAGTTGGAAGTCAGCGGCAGCGAACGCTACTCGGAATTGCTGCGGCGCACTCTCGCCGGTCTGGATGCGCAGATCGCCGCGCTGAACTAGGTTGGACTTCGCTTAAGCTTCTGTGGTCTCGTGGATTCGCCTCTGCGAGCAGATGCCGAGTTGTGTTGACCGACAGGAATCCCCAACGGCCTGAGAGTGGCGCCGCCTGGCGGGTGGAAGCCGCCGGCCGCCACGTTCTACCTCCACGTACAACCTCACACCCACGTGTGATTGCAATCACGGAAGCAAGTTTATTCGCGCTGCACAATGCCTTCAGAGGTGCGGTATGCCAGTGCTCGTGATTGCGGTGGTTTTCTTTGCGATCTTCCTGGTGATGGGCGTAATGGCCGTGACGGCGATGGTAGCCGAGCATCGTGGCCATCTCTTCAGTGGCCGATGGAGCGACGAGCCCAAGCCCAGCAAACGGTGATCAGGCGTTTCTGGGTGAGGATCTGGGTGTGTGACGGCGGGCCTTGAAGCTCGCGCTAAACCGTTTCCAGCGCCCGCGCCAGGCAATCTTCGCAGAAGCCGCTGTCCTTGATGTCGATCCACTCCACCGCGTGAGACGGCGCCATGGCGCACTGATAGTCATGGCAATGGGTGAGGCGCAGAGTGTGTCCCAACTCGTGTACCGCCTCGACCAGAAGACGATTCGCCAGCAGGTCCGCATCCGCCGGCAGCCCGTAGAATCCCTGTTGCAAACGATGATAGGAAACTACCGCAGAGGTCCCGCCTAACTGCGCCTCGCCAAAGACGAAAGTCAAAATCGGAATATACAAGTCCAGTTGCGTGATCCCAAGCAGCCGCCAGGTGTTGCTGTTGACGTAGCGCTGCATGGCGGCCAGGATCTCGGACGAGTGATACTGCTGGCGCTCAGAGTGCAGCGCAAAAGCGGGATCGAGCGCCGGCGACAGTATCTCTGTTCGCACACGGAACTTCTCTGAGAGCGCCTGGGCGAGCCACTCCAGCAGTTGCGCGTCGATGGAGCCGATCGGGAGTAGCTGGAGGCGTTTCATGGAAGCCAAGAAGCGGCGAGCCGCGAGCTACGAGCTACGGGCCACTAACTCTTGCTTATGATTTTGTTTTAGCCGTGTATTCGCAACTGTTCGCAGTAGGCCCGAAAGCATTCGTTGCACTTCGACGACATGTTGTTGCAATTCGCTGTAGGCGTCGTCCGGGAGCATTCCTAGATCAGGCGCTAGTAGAAGAAAATATTCCAATTCGACTACCGAGCCAGCAGATGTGTTCAGGAAATGGTGAAATTCCCCGTCTCCACCACGACCGTATCCCTCCGCGATGTTTGCGGCCACTGACGCACTTGCCCGGCGCATCTGGCTGGTAATGCCATAAAGTTCTTCGCGCGGACAGGCACCGGTATGTCGGTATATGGCCAACGTCAGCACGTGCGCCTTCTCCCATACTTTTAGTTTTCTGAAGTCCTTCATGGCGGTCCTTTAGCTTCGGGCTTCGAACTCCGAGCCTATCGCTGTTAGTTCCTGGCTTTCAGGGTTTGACCCTTCGTTCACTGGGCAGCTTCTAACCTGCATTCCACAGCTCGCGGCTCGTAGCTCGCGGCTAGTTGCTCGCAGCTAGTTGCTCTTTTTCCTTCCGATTCCATCCATACTTCTTTAGCTTGTGATGTAGGGTCACCCGGTCGATGCCCAGAACTTCCGCTGTACGCGTCTGGTTGCCGCTACATTCATCCAGAACGCGCAGGATGTGCGCGCGCTCTACATCTTCCAAATTGCGAACGTCGCCGATGCCCAGTCCGGCGCAGTTCTTTGCCTTCAAGGTGAAGTCCGGCTCGCGCAGCTCCGGCTCTTGGGCCACCACCATCGCCCGCTCCACTGCATTTTCCAACTCGCGCACATTGCCAGGCCAGTTGTATTGTTGCAAGCCGTTCATGGCTGCGGGTGAGACGCTGGTGATTCGCTTGCCCATCTCTCGCGAGAATTTGCGGACGAAGTAGTCCACCAGCGCCGGAATATCTTCCCGGCGGTCGCGCAGCGGGGGAATCTCGATGTGAAAAACATTCAGGCGGTAGTAAAGATCAGGGCGGAATTTGCCTTCCTCAATCAGTAACTCCAGGTCTTTATTGGTCGCCGCCACCACACGAAAATCAACCTTGATGGTTTGATTACCACCCACGCGCACAATCTCGCGCTCCTGCAGGACGCGCAACAGGTCGGTCTGGGTCTTCAGGCTGATGTCGCCGATTTCGTCGAGAAAAACCGTGCCGCCCTCGGCGATTTCGAACTTGCCCTTCTTGCGATACTGCGCGCCGGTGAACGCACCCTTCTCATGCCCGAAGAGTTCGCTCTCCAGCAGCGTCTCGGTCAGCGCGCCGCAGTGGATCACCACCAGGGGATGGAAGCGCCGCGGGCTGCCCGAATGCACCGCCCGCGCCACCAACTCTTTGCCGGTGCCGCTCTCGCCCGTGACCAAAACCGTCGCGTCGGTGGGAGCCACGGTTTCGATGGCGTCGAACACCCGCTTCATGGCCGTGCTCTGCCCAATGATGTCCGAAGGGCGCGCGATCTCGGCGACCGTCTCCTTCAAGCGCACATTCTCCTGCTGGGTGCGGCGATGCGCCACCGCCTTGGCGATGATGTGGGCAATCTCGTCCGGATCGAGGGGCTTATTGACATAGTCGTACGCGCCGTTCTTGAGCGCGGCGACGGCCGTCTCCACCGAGGCATAACCGGTCATAATAATCACCAGCATGTCGGGGTGAATTTCGTGCAGCCGCCGCTGCAACTCGATGCCATCGGTACCGCGCATCTTGATATCGACCAGCGCGACATCGAAGGTCTGCTCGGCGACACGCGTCAGTGCCTCGTTCGCATTCTCCGCCGTGGCCACGTCGTAACCCTCTTCCGCAAACCACTTGGCCAGCGAATCCCGAACACTCAGTTCGTCGTCAACGATTAATAGTTTGCCTTGCGTCATTCTTCTACCTCACCTCAACCGGCGTGCGATCGTCTTGCGCGACGACCGCCGGTCTCTGGCTGTCTATTGGCAGCACGATCTTGAATGTTGTTCCTTCTCCTACAACCGATTTCAGCTCGATGTGCCCGCCGTGGCGTTCCACGATGTTCTGGCTGATGGCCAGCCCCAGCCCGGAGCCGCCCGCTTCCTTCGTCGTGTAGAAAGGCTCGAAAATGTGGGCGAGATGTTCTTCCGGGATGCCGATACCGTCATCGCGAATCACCAGCTCCAGGGCACCGCCGCTGACCCGAGTGCCGATCCACAGATTCCCCCCCTGCGGCATGGCATCGACGGCATTGATTATCATCGCGAGCACCACCTGCTCGACCTGGGCAGGATCGCAGTGCGCGGTGGGCAAGTCCGTGATCAAGTCGAGGTTCACCTGGATGTTCCCGAGATCCAGCTTGTGTTGCACCAGTCGCAGACAGCGATCGACGACCTGGTTCAGATCGCACCAAGCCAGGTTCATGGGCGACACGCGCGAGAAGCTGAGCAGGTTCTTCACTAACTCTCCGCAGCGTTTGCTCTCGCTGGCCACCAGGTCGAGCGATCCCCGCATCTCTTCCTGCTTAGGCGAAACGGTGGTGTTTTTCTCGATCCAGCGCTTCACCAGCTTGGAATAGGTCAGGATCCCCGACAGCGGGTTGTTGATCTCATGGGCCACAACGGCCGCCATTTTGCCGATGGTGGCCATCTTTTCCACGTGCAACATGCGTTGGTGTGCCTGTTTCAGCTCGAGCGTTTTTTCGTCGACGCGATCTTCCAGCGTGTGGGCCCAGGCGGTGATTTCCGCCTGCGCCACCTGCAGTCGGTTGCTCATATCGTTGAATGACTGCGCCAGTTCGCCGACTTCATCGTGCGAGCGGACAGGAATCTGGTAGCCCAGTTTGCCGCTGGCGATGCGCTCGGTACCCGTTTCCAACTCGCGCAGAGGATTGTGCACAACGATCCAGACGAAAAGACCACTCAAGGAGACGACGCCCAGCAAGGCCAACGCGGTATAGATCAACATCACGTGACTCTCATGCGCCAGGCCCTGATCGACTTTTGCGAGTGAGAGATTGGTGTCGAGCACGCCCAGAATCTGCGTGCCTGCCGGATGAGCGTGGCAAGCCGCGTTGGAGCAGGCAGGCCCATTCTCCAGCGGTGTGATGACGCCCAGTACGCGTGAACCTTCGGCGCGGTAAACCCGGAAGCGATCGGAGCGGTTCAGGACGGCCAAGGGCTTGGATTTTTCATGGCAGGCGTAGCAGGCCTCGGCGTTCTTGTTCACCATGGTGCCCACTTCGGCAGGCGCCGTGGAGTAGCTGATCACGCCTTGCGGATTCATGATGCGGACGCGGACCATGCCCGGCTGATCGGCCATGTTCAGCATCATTTCGTAGAGACCGATGCGGTCGTTGTTCAGCATGTACCGCGAAGCGCTGCGCCGCAGCACCTCACTTTGCTGCTCAGCGCTGACCAGGGCTGCATCTTCCAGATGCTTGCGCTGATCGCGAATACTGAAGTAGCCGAACAGGGAGAAGATGATGATGAGGACGACAAAGATCGAGACCATCAGCTTGGCGCTGATGCTTTGTCCCAAACGCCGCAACCAGCGGGAGGGCGTCGAAACGGGATTTCCCTGCTTCTTTGCGCTGGGAATCCCGCTCGAATTGTCAGTCACCAGCATGGACAGGCACCGCAAATTCATCCGCAACGATTTCCGGTTCGCGGACCGGTTGGCGCAGTGCCGGAAGGTGCGCCTTCTCCTCGGGGAAGATAGGCAGGTATTTTGCTGCGAAGCCGAAGATGGCGAATCCCAAGGCAACGAACATGGCCGTGATTACGACCTCCGTCCACTTCGGGGTGTAACGGCCGCCCACCGCGTTTTCCACTCCCGTAATGGCGACGTTCAGACGATTGGTCACGAAGCCGAGCAGGCACAGTACCGCAGCCAGATACAGACCCTGCGCGCTCTCGCGAATCTTCGGCACCAGCAGCATGCCGAGCGGGATCAGCACTGAGAGAAATATCTCCAGCAGAAAGAATCGCTGTTCATAGCCTGATACGAATACCAGGCCCAGCACGTGACGGTGATACAAATCTTCGAACTTCAGAATTCCGTACAGCGCGAGAACCACAACCAGCACCCGTCCTAGATCGCGCAGGATGGGCATCTCAATCTCACGGCCAAAGTACTTCGAGCTCATCGACGATTCGAAGATGGTCATGGCCAAGCCAACCGAAATTGCTGAGAGGAAGAAGAACACCGGGAGCAGCGGGCTGTACCAGAAGGGATGCAGTTTGTTGGGCATGATTAGATACAGCGTGCCCAGTGACGATTGGTGCAGCGTGGAGAGCAGCACGCCCAGGATCACGAACACCACCATCACGCTGCGGACGATCTTCAGCGCTCTGTGGAGGTGGAAGTGCTCGAGCACAATCGGCGAGAACTCCAGCGCCAGTACCGTGGTGTAGAGCATCACGCAGTAGGCAACCTCGAACATCACCGAGTGCGGATTGCGCATGATCAAGGGATGCCAGATGTTCCATGGCAGGCCGAGGTCGTACATCAGCGCCGCGCAAACCAGCAAGTAGCCGAGAAACGCGGTCAGAATTGTGGGGCGGATGATGGAATGGAAGCGCTTGATGTTGAAGATCTCGACCGCGGCGGTCAGGGTAAAGCCGCCGGCCGCCAGCATAACGCCGCACATTACGTCGAAGCCGATCCACAAGCCCCAAGGGAACTGATCGCTAAGGTTTGTGGAGGCGCCCAGCCCGCGGAAGAAGCGGATGAAGGTGCAGTAGATTCCGGCCACCATGATGACGGCGAACACGGCTTTCCAGAAGGTGAATCGCACGCGGGGAACGGTCATTGGACACCGCCTTTGAATTCGGTTTCTTTTTCCTGGGCTTCAGCCTCGGCCACATCCTGGCGGCGATGCGTGATCCAGTAGATGCCGCCCAGCATGGTGCCGAAGAGTGGAACGAAGTCGGGAATGCGTGACAGCACCTGGTAGGTGTAAAGCGGAAGTGCGCGCTCGGTGAGATCCGGGCGGAATCCGAAGTTGTTGAAGCCGATCGACGACAGCAACATCACGGAGGTCCCGCCGACTTCGGTCTCGCCGAAGATGTGGTGCAGGTAGGTGTCCGGATTGTCGTGGACGCGCTTCTTGGCTTCTTCCAGCAGCGTGTCGCGATCGCCAAACAGGGTTGCGCCAGTAGGGCAGATCTCGGCGCAAGCGGTTTGCTTGCCAGCTACCACGCGCTTGCTGCACATGATGCACTTGCGCACGCCAGGAATCGCTTTCTCCCATTCGTACTTGGGTACGCCAAAAGGGCAAGCTGCCATGCAATAGCGGCATCCCATGCACTTACTTTTGTCGTAGGTGACCGGGCCCAGCGCGGTCTTCTGCAGCGCGCCCACGGGACAAACCGAGGCGCACGCCGGATCCTCGCAGTGCATGCAAAGCCGGCGCATGAACTTGTCGTCTTTGGTGAGGACGGTGGTGTACTTGTGGGCCGACGTTACCGGTTGGGCTGCGATTTTGTCGTCGTAGGGCAGGCCGTTTTCAGTGGCACAGGCCTGCTCACACTGCTTACAGCCGATGCACTTGGTTGCATCGTAGAGAATTCCTTTGCTCATGACTTTCTCCAAGGCCTCAACGAGCACGAAGGTTGCGGAGGTTGAGGCCACGTCGCCCAGGCGGCCCGGTCGGGCCTCTAGATTGGCGCGGTTGACGGCGCCGTCGGGCGATTACCAGTCCTTGACCACTCCAAACCGGTCAGTGTCGGCCGGTTTGGGATGGATTGAGCCGAACGCGAATCCTACTTCAGGGTCTTCACGTAAGTAGCCAACTTGCCAGCCTCGTCAGCGCTGACGCCCTTGTTGGCGAAAGCATGCATGGCTTTCTTCTGCGGGCCACCGTTCTCGATATAGTCGACCAGTTGGGCGTCCGTAGCTTTTTGCACGGCTGGGGACGAGAACGCTGGAGCTCCCATTTTCAAGCCGGCCGGGCTGCCTTTACCGTCGGCACCATGGCAGGCGGCGCATTTTGCTTTGTAAACGTCCTCTTGCGCCCAGGAGAGGTTGGGTAGCGCGAAAAACAGACCAATTGCAATAACCAGAACAGCCAGAATGACTTTCTTCATGATTTCTCCCGATTGACGTTGTGAACGCATATGAGAATGAATCTGCGTACCGCGGGGTACGATTTCAGTGTCAGACATGTGGTTGGGGGAATCTGTGACGGGAGTCACTCCCGCGAGTGATGGATTTCGCAACACTGCGGGTCGAGTGAACATAAGGAGGTGCGGAGGTTTGCTACAGGCGCGTAGGAATTACCAGAGAAATCGCAAAGAATCTCAGCAGAGCAATAGGCGGTGATCGGTCTGGCTGATGAGAGTTGCATCAATCGACAGGACCGCAAGCAAGCGCGCGGCTATGTCTGAAGGGTTTGGGATGCGAGGTGATGGGGCTGGAGCGGCTAGGAATTAATCGCCGCTGGTTGTGGGAGCGAGCTCGGTTGCTCTGGCCGGCTTATTGCGGCTGCGGCGCGGATTCATGAGATTGAGAAATCCGCAGATCACCCAGTATCCGGCTGCGACCCCGAAGGCAAATGCGGCCACGATGGTGAGCAGAAGCAGGCTGGAGAAGAATAAAGTCGTCATAATCCGTCAGTCATCTTTTCCGATGCGCCGCCAGTCGCGGGCGGTTGTTTCGTCAGATTCATCTAAGTCGTCGGCATTCTTAGCGGCCAGCGCTAACTGTGATGTTTTACTTTACCTCGCATTGACGCTTGGCGGTGTTGACAACTAAGATACGTCAGTAGAACTGTACCTACACCCTTCCGGACTTTCCAGAACCGTTCATCACCCTGAAACGAGGGTTCGGGGCCGCTTCCCAAGCGCGCTGCCAAGGCGTTTGTGGCGGAACAGGTGGTAGGCGGGTTCGAAGCAGAATTGTCCATGGGAATCAGCAGCATCAGTGTCCGCGGGGCCCGGCAGCACAACCTGAAGAACATTCACGTCGAGATTCCACGCAACACCTTGACAGTCATCACCGGCCTCAGCGGTTCAGGCAAGTCGTCACTCGCCTTTGACACGATCTATGCTGAAGGGCAGCGCCGCTACGTGGAAACGCTCTCGGCTTACGCTCGTCAGTTCCTCGATCAGATGGAGCGGCCCGACGTGGACAGCATCGACGGCCTGAGCCCCTCGATTGCCATCGAACAAAAGACTACCAGCCGCAGCCCGCGTTCCACAGTGGGCACCATCACAGAGATCTATGACTACTTGCGCCTGCTGTATTCGTCGATTGGCATCCCCCATTGCCCGCAATGTGGCCGGCAAATCTCGCGGCAGTCGGCGGACCAGATTGTCGGACAGGTGATGGCGCTGAAGCCCGACGAACGTGTCATGGTGCTGGCGCCCATCGTACGCGGGCGCAAAGGCGAGTTCAAAAAGGAGCTCGACAAGCTGGCGCAGCAGGGCTACACCCGCGCCCGCATCGACGGTGAGCTGCGCAACATTGCCGACGAAGAGATCAAACTCGACAAGCGTAAGAACCACACTATCGAGTTGGTGGTCGATCGCCTGCTGGTGAAGCCGGGAATCGAGGGCCGGCTGGCGGCGTCGGTGGAGCTGGCGATGAAGGAGGCGAACGGGTTGGTGCAGGTCGCCGTGGTCGGCGGCGACGAGCGGCTGTATTCCTCCAAACTGGCGTGTCCGGAGTGCGGCATCAACGTTCCCATGCTGGAGCCGCGATCATTCTCCTTTAACAGCATGTACGGCGCTTGCCCAGAGTGCAACGGACTGGGCAGCAAGTACGACTTCGATCCGGCGAAGGTCATCAACGACTGGTCAAAGCCGCTGCTGGATGGCGGATTAGGGCCGGGTTCGGCTTCGCAATACTTGATTCGCATCCTGCAACTGGCCGCGCAGGCGTATGGCTTCGATCTGAAGACGCCGTTCGAGCAACTGCCGCGCAAGACGCAGAACCTGATTCTCTATGGCCCGGAGCAGGAAGAGAAGAAGCGTGGCGGCTTCCTGGGCGTCTTTGCCTATCTGCGGCAGGGGATGGAGGACAGCTCCTCGGAGGGTTATCGCGAATGGCTGCTGGACCACATGTCGGCGACCAGGTGTCCTGCATGTCAAGGTAAGCGGCTGCGTCCGGAAAGTCTGGCGGTGAAGGTAAACGGCATGTCCATTGCCGATTTCACGGCGCTGCCGGTGTCGCGCGCGGTCGAGGCCGCGGCGCAGATCAAGCTCTCGGAGCGGGAAGAAAAGATCGCCGGCAGGATTCTGAAGGAAATTGCCGAGCGGCTGGGATTTCTAAACGCGGTCGGGCTGGGCTATATCTCGCTGAACCGTTCGGCGGCGACGTTGAGCGGTGGTGAAGGACAGCGCATTCGTCTGGCAACGCAGATCGGATCGAAGTTGCGCGGCGTGTTGTATGTGCTGGACGAGCCCTCGATCGGATTGCACCATCGCGATAACGATCGCCTATTGCAGGCGCTGGAATCGCTGCGCGACCTGGGCAATACCGTGCTGGTGGTGGAGCACGACGAAGACACGATTCGCCGCGCCGACTACGTCATCGATCTGGGCCCCGGCGCCGGGCGACACGGAGGCGAACTCGTCGCCAGTGGTACGCCCGAGCAGATCGAAGCCGTACCGCGGTCGCTCACCGGGCAATACATCTCGGGACAGAAGCGGGTCACGGATCGTCACCAGCGGCGGTCTCCCAACGGCAAGGCGATCACTATTCTGGGCGCGCGCGAGAACAATCTGAAGAACCTCGATGTGACGTTCCCGCTCGGGGTGATGACGGTGGTGACCGGCGTTTCGGGCTCCGGCAAATCGACACTGGTCAACGACATTCTGTACCGCGCGCTGGCCAAAGCGCTGTACCGCTCGCGCGAGGAGCCCGGCGAGCACAAGTCGATCACCGGAACCGAAAACATCGACAAGGTCATCCGCATCGACCAATCGCCCATTGGCCGCACGCCGCGCTCGAATCCGGCAACCTACACTGGCGTCTTCACGCAAATTCGCGACCTCTACGCCATGCTGCCGGAGTCGCGCGAGCGCGGCTACAAGGCGGGACGATTTTCGTTCAACGTTGCCGGCGGACGCTGCGAAGCTTGCCAGGGCGAAGGCCAGCGCCGCATCGAGATGAACTTTCTGCCCGATGTGTATGTGCTATGTGAGGTCTGCGGCGGCAAGCGCTACAATCATGAGACGCTGGCGGTGAAGTACAAGGGACATTCCATCGCTGACTTGCTGGAGACGCCGGTTGCGGACGCGCTGCCCGTGCTGGAAAACATCCCGCAGATCAAGCAGAAATTGCAAACCCTGGTCGATGTTGGGCTGGGCTATATCCATCTCGGACAATCGGCGGTCACGCTGTCCGGCGGCGAAGCGCAACGCATCAAACTGGCGCGCGAGCTCAGCAAGCGGCAGACGGGCAAAACACTCTATCTTCTGGATGAGCCGACAACCGGGCTGCACTTTGAAGATGTGAGCAAGCTGCTGGAGGTGTTGCACCGGCTGACCGATCTGGGGAACAGTATTATCATCATCGAGCACAACATGGACGTGATCCGCAACGCCGACTGGATCATCGACTTGGGCCCGGAGGGCGGTGAGGAGGGCGGGCGCATGGTCGCGCAAGGCACGCCGGAGCAGGTCGCGCGTACCAGAAAGTCGTATACCGGACAAACATTAGCCAAACTGCTTCCAGCGGCGTCCAATAACAAGGGAAACGGAGAGGCGATGGCCGCTGCACCGATCATCGACGGCAGCTAAGGCCAAGGCCGAGCCTCTGCTACCGGATACAGCAACATCACGAATACTCATGTCATTACCATCGAACCCGCTGCCTGAGTACGTCGAGGGCGCACCATTGGCTCCGCCCGTACCGGAGCAACCCCTTGATACCACCCCCACAGTCATCGTCGGCCCAGTGGAAAAGCCGTTTCCCACGTGGTCGGGGTGGGACGTGCTGGCGATCCTGGTATTCACGCTGGTGGCCATTCTCGTTTTCACCATTGCGGCAATGTTTGTTACCCACGCTCTTCCGCAGTATCGCAACGCGACATTTACGGACTTGGCGACAAACGCGGCGGTTGTGATTGGAGCCCAGACGGCGGCTTATCCCGTTGTCTTGCTGTTCATGTTTCTGATGGTGCGTACGCGCTCCCATCAAGACTTCGGGAAAGCAATTCAGTGGAATTGGCCGGGAATGCTGGCGCCGGCATTTCTGGTTGGCGGCGTGATTCTGGCGCTTGCGGTCGAGGGCCTGGCGCGGTTCCTGCCCGTTCCGAAGTCGTTGCCGATTGACGCATACTTTCACGACGCGACCAGCGCTTACATGATGGCCGCCTTCGGCATCACGCTGGCGCCGCTGCTGGAAGAATTGTTCTTTCGGGGACTGTTGTATCCCTTGCTGCGACGCGGATTTGGGATGATTGCGGCCGTACTGCTGACTGCGGCAGCATTCGCTGCAATACATGGTGCTCAGCTTGGCTTAGCCTGGGCGCCGGTGTTGAGCATCTTCATCGTCGGGGTGGCCTTCACCCTGGTCCGCGTGCGCACCAACTCCGTGGCCGCGGCCTTCCTCATGCACTGCGGATACAATTTTGCGCTGTTCTCAGCGCTATGGCTGGCCAGCGATCACTATCGCCATCTGGAGAAGGTGACCGGCTGAAGATGGTATCGTGAAACTATGGCGGCAAGCGCGCGCGAACAACTTTTAGCTCTGCTGGCGGAGAAGTCGTTTCGCCTGGGTCAATTCACGCTTTCCAGCGGCGCCACCAGCGATTACTACATCGATTGCCGCCTGACCACCCTCGACGCGAATGGCGCGCTCGTGACCGGACAGACTGTCCTGCACGAAATCGAGAGTCGTGGCTGGCGTCCTGATGCGATTGGCGGCCTGACCATGGGCGCCGATCCGGTCGTGGTCGCGACCTCCGTGATCAGCGCGCAGCAGGGAAAACCAATCCACGGATTTCTGGTACGCAAAGCCGAAAAGACCCACGGAACCGGGCAGCGGATCGAGGGCTTTCGTCAGAAAGCGGCGCGAGTGGTTATTGTCGACGACGTTTGTACCACTGGCGCGTCGACCGTGCAGGCCATCGAGGCGGCGCGCGAATACGGCTTCGAAGTCGTGGGCGTGATGTGCCTGGTGGACCGCCAGGAGGCCAATGGCCGCGCGAACGTCGAGAAGGCTGCGGCTCCAGCGCCATTCGTGGCGCTGTTCACAGCGAACGAGGTGCGAGCCGAGCATGTGAGGCAGGCCGAGCACCTGAAATCAGGCGCGCCTCCGATATTTGCTGTCAGTGCGAAGTGCGACTTCTGTGATCGCCCGGCGGTGACGAATGTGCCAGGCAACAGATGTGAGGCTCATCGGCCCTGAGTTCTTTCAAGACCTCAGGCAAGGAATCCTCCAATGATCGGAAAACTTACCACCATAATGCTTATTGTCAAGGACATGGATCGCAGTGTTGCGTTCTATCGTGACGTAGTGGGGCTGAAACTGGAATTGCACACGCCCCAGTGGAGTTCACTTTCCGCCGGCAACATCACGCTTGGTCTGCACCCGGAATCGGAGAATAGCAGAGTTGCGCCAAGCCTGGGATGCACCTTCGGGTTTGAGGTGAGCGACATCCGAAGCCTTGTACAGGAGCTCAAATCGAAGGGTGTTCCGATTATGATGGACCCAATCCATGAGGATTTCGGATGGCTTGGCATTTTCACGGACCCTGACGGATATCCGGTTCAGCTGGTCCAACTTGAACCGCGGGCCCATAGCGCATAGCTACGAACACATGATCAAAACTCTGGAATGGACTGACGCAGGTGTGCGCTTCATCGACCAGACGAAGCTGCCCACCGAAGAGACCTACGTCACCTGCACGACCTACGAGGAGGTAGCGGACGCTATCCGCACCATGATCGTCCGTGGTGCTCCGGCGATAGGCGTGACGGCGGCAATGGGAATTGCACTCGGTGTTCGTGACTCAAAAGCAACAGACCACGCCGAACTAAACCGGGACTTCGACCGCATCTGCGAGGTTTTGAGCTCGACCCGGCCGACAGCCGTGAATCTCTTCTGGGCAATCCGCCGGATGCGAGACAAGTTCGACCGAGTCAAAACACAGCCGCTCGTGAATATCCGCCAGACCCTGATTTCTGAGGCGCAACAAATGCTGGTGGAGGATATTGCCACCAACCAGGCAATGGGAAAGCACGGCGCCGTGCTGCTACCGGCGAGCGGCGGCGTGCTGACTCACTGCAATGCGGGCGCGCTATGCGCGTGCGGCTATGGTACCGCGCTGGGCGTCATCCGCGCCGCGATTGACTCAGGGAAAAAGCTCCATGTGTTTGCCGACGAAACCCGGCCGTTCCTGCAAGGCTCACGTCTGACAGCGTGGGAATTGATGAAGGACGGCATTCCCACCACCGTTATCTCTGACAACATGGCAGGCGCCATCATGCGTCAGGGAAAAATCGCCGCCGTCATTGTGGGAGCGGACCGCATTGCTGCCAATGGTGACGTGGCCAACAAGATCGGTACTTACACTGTGGCCGTGCTGGCTAAGGAGCATGGCATTCCGTTCTACGTCGCCGCGCCCTTGTCGACGATTGATCTGAACACTCCCGATGGCACGCAAATTCCTATCGAGCAACGCCCTTCCAGAGAAGTGACTCACATGGCGGGCAAACAGGTTACTCCCGACGGCGTACTGGTGGAGAATCCGGCGTTTGACGTGACGCCGCATCAGTACGTGTCTGCGATCATCACTGAGCGCGGAATTCTGCGAGAGCCCTATGTTGAGAGCCTGCGCGCGGCGATGAAAGGTACTACATAAGAGCGATTTCTGCGGCTACTGCGGCTGGGGATTCTGGTTGGCGGGATTCAGTTGCTGCTGGTATTGCTGCTGCTGCTGTTGCTGTTCCTGCATCTGTTGCATCAACTGTTCGGGCGTCTTCGCTCCGTTCTGATCGCCATTTCCAAACCCCGCTCCGGGATTGACCTGCCCCCCTGGAGGCATCATGGGGTGGCGAAACCCACCGGGAGGAGGCGGCGGAGGCGCCTGGTCAGGGTTCTGAAAATCGTTTTCCGCCGTATCGGCAACGGGGGCGCTTTCTTCTTGCGACTCGTCGTCCTGCACCGCCGGGCGGGTAGTATTGCCTTGCGCAGTAATCGTTGCCCCACCTTGCCGCGGCGTCAAAATCACTTTCTCGACCGCACCCGGAGTGCCGGTCACGCCCAGGATGACATAGTCGAACTTCGATCCATTCAGCAGAGTGTTCAGCACATCGCGTGGCAGCCCTGGGCCTAGTTGCCCCACTACCCGCTCACTTGCAGCTCCGCCGGGGATATCGATCGACGCGCCGGTCCGCGATTGCACGGCGCGCAGCACCTGCGCCAGGGTGGAATTCGTGGCATCGATGGTCAGCTGGCCGTTCTGGTAACTGACCCGAGGTGGCGTGGGAGCGGTCTGCTCCAACGTGGGAGGGGGCGGCGGCGTTGCGGGCGCTTCCGCTACGGGAGCCGCTTTCTTGTGACGCGCATGGACGTTGGGCGCAGGCGCGGACGCGGCCGGCGCAACGTTGGCCGGTGCTGGTGCTTGCGGCATGGTGGCCTGGGGCGTACGCATTGCCGGGGACGCAGGCGCCTGAGCACCGGCCAGCGCAGTTGCCGGCATCAGCCACGCCGACACCAGCACCACACATCCCAAACTTTTTGCAAGGCGTAACATAGAGGGTTAGACGGCAAGCCCTATCGATGGTTTCGCCGCTGGCTCTATTCTAAACTGCGATCGACCAGCTGGTTTAACTCGATCTGCAAATTTTGTTAGTCGGATAAGTGTTTGAGCGGCTGCTGTGCGGCGAATCCGCATCCCAGGATTCAGGCCGCCGGAAGCCGCCGCGGTGACCCGGGGGCGCCATCACTCGAATGTTGAAGGTCCATCTTGAAATGCATCGCTTCCTTATTCAAACTGTGGTGTTGGTGGTAGCGGTTTCGGCAATGTCCTGTGCCTTGACCGGGCAGACTTGTTCTTCGGGACCCGAGCTGGACGCCGCTACTAAAGGCGCAATCGAGGGGGCCGCGAAGCAGTATCTGGATATGTCCAGGAACGGCGATGTGGCGGGGATCAAGGCCAACTCTATTCCGCAGATCACCGGCGATTTCAGCGCCATCGAGCAGGCCGTAGTCACCAACAAAACATACCTGGCGGAAGGAGAGGCGACGATCGTGGGGACGTACCTGCTGGATGCATCGCAGGCCAAGGCGCCGCTGGCGCGCGCCGAGTTTTATTGCGGTATCTACAATTCGCCCGACCGGCTCGCGTTCTTTATCCCAAATCTGCCGCCGGGCCGCTATGCGATTGTCATTCAGAAGGTCGTCGGCAAAGATCCCATTACGTTGACGCTGGTTTTGGAGAACGTTGGGAGCGCGTGGAAACTGGCGGGATATTATCCGCGGCTGGACGACATCGGTGGTCATGACGGTCAGTGGTATCTGGCCAAGGCGCGGGATTACAAGGGCAAAGGGCAGTCGCACAATGCCTGGTTCTACTATCTGACAGCGTGGGACTTGACCGCGCCGGTCGAGTTCATGAGCACGCCGCAACTCGACAAGATTGCCGACGAAATGCAGAGCGCGCGGCCCAGCGACCTGCCCAGCGAGGCTTCTCCGTTGAGCCTTTCGGCTGGCGGCAAGGTGTACAAGGTGACCGAACTGGCTGCTGTCCCGGTCGACAATAATCTCGACCTGCGCATTCGCTACGAAAGCGCCCAGGCAGCGAATTCGGAAGCCGCCTTCCAGGACAATATGGCCGTGATCAAAGCCATGGTCGCAAAATATCCCGAGCTGCGCGATGGATTCACCGCGGTCATCGCCCGCGCTGTGGACAGCAGCGGACACGAGTACGGCTCGGTGCTGCCGATGAAGGAGGTGAAATAGCCTGCGGCGGTTCGCCGACCTTTGCCTTCTTCACTGCGCTCTCAGCGCTATGGCAGATTCGAACTTGCACGCGCTCGCCTTCTTGTCGAGGCGTAGTCCCTGAAACACGGGCGCACGCATTTTGACGCCGGTTTGTCCTTCATGCGTCCACTCAGTGAACTTGATTTCCGCCACGAGTTCCGGCTTCACGTAGTGCACGGGGCGATCGCTCTCCACCTTACCGAAGAAGGGATCGCGGCTGGTTTCGAGCGCGTGCAGACGCTTCCACATCTGGGCGTGAGTCTGTTCCGTGAATCCGCTACCCGCCTGGCCGACGGGAATCAAGCGGCCTCTACCGTCGTATAGTCCCAACACAATCGAACCAAAGTTTTCGCGTGAGCCGCGGGGATCGGTGTATCCGCCAATGACGCACTCCTGCCGCTTCACGATTTTGATTTTCAACCAATCACGGCTGCGCTTCTGCTCATAACGACTGCGACGGCGCTTGGCGACGATGCCTTCCAGGCCGCGCTGCCCCGCAGCTTCGAACAGTGCTGTACCGCGGCCCGTGTAGTGATCGGAATAGCGCAAGCGATCGTGCGGGATAAGGATCGAGGCCAGCAAACGCTTGCGAGCTTCAAGGTCGGCCTGCATCAGGTCGTAGCCATCCAGGTAAAGCAAATCGAAAACGTAGTAGACGACGGGAATGTCATCGCGGGTGCGGCGAATGCGGCGGCCACCTTCGCCGACTCCAGTGCGTTGCTGCATCAGGCTGAACGACGGGTGGCCTTCGTCGTCGAGAGCGACAATTTCGCCGTCGAGAATTGCCTTGCCCGCCTTTATGTGGCCAGCGATTTCGTGCAGTTCGGGATAGGCGTCCGTCAGGTCGTTCTGATTACGCGAGACCAGTCGCACCGCCTTGCCGTCGAGGAACACCACGGCGCGATAGCCATCCCATTTGATCTCATAAAGCCAGGCGTCATCGTCGAAAGGTCTGTCGACCATGGTGGCCAGCATGGGATGGATGGCGCGCGGCATCGGCGCTTTGCGGCCAATACGCGCGGCACTGGGAGCTACGCCCTCTTCTTCAGCTTTAGAGCGGAGTTTTTTTTTACAGTATCGGAGATTTTGGCCGGCGTGGACTTGGTCGCGCTCTTCGTCGCAGTCGGGACTGCCTTGACGCCTGCTGATTTCTTCGCAGCTTTCGCTCGCTTGGCGTCAGCTTTTGCAATCGAATCCAACAGCCAGTCGTTCTTGCTGGAGCCTCCGCGTATTGACGCCTTGCGGCTGCTTTTCCACGCAGCTGAATCTTCGTCGCCCGCGATTTCCCTCAGCGACCGCTTGGTCAGCACGGAGTAGTCATACTTGTCGATGTCATAGCCCGGCTGATCGTAGGCGTCACGATGCTTGATCAGCAGCCATTCGGTTCCCTTGCTGTCTGGGCGCCGTGACTTGATGTGGACCAGCGCGAAGTCGCCTTTCAACTTCTGTCCGTTAAGGCGGAACTTCAGATCGCCTTTGCGCAGCATCTCGTGCGCGTCGCCCTGCGGCTCCCATGTGCCCACGTCCCACACCATCACTGTGCCCGCGCCATAATTGCCGGCAGGAATGATGCCCTCAAAGTCGAAGTAGGAAACGGGATGATCTTCCACCTGCATGGCCAGGCGCTTGTCGGCGGGATCGAGCGATGGTCCTTTGGGGACAGCCCAGGATTTCAACACTCCATCCATTTCCAGGCGGAAGTCGTAATGCAGGCGCGTGGCACTGTGCTTTTGCACTACGAAGCGGCTCTGCCCGCCCTTCGCCACCTTCGGCGGAGGCTCAGGGGTCTGTTTGAAGTCACGCTTTCGTTTGTATTCCTCGAGGCCCATGAGCAGTTAGATGAACACAGAACGGTGGGAAGCCGCAAGTTCCAGGGGCGGAACAGAGGAGGAGCTTTAATGCCGCTCCTGCCAGCCTCTTGGCTATTTATGACACGACACCTGGCTATCGCAAGTGCTCTCCAACTCTGCCAAGAGGCGTTTAGCCAGGGTCTCCGCCTGCGACCGAATTTCAGGCACTGCGGTTGTTTCCCACAACGCAGCTTTTCGCGGCGGGCCAATTGTGAACAGACCCCGCGAAGGGGCTCCCGACCGGTCGATCAGCGCTCCGTCTGGTGCAACGTCAAGTCCGAGCGATAGGGGGTCGGGACGCGCCAATGCCTGCCCGATCAGCGACTGAATAAGCGGGTCTCGCAGATCCCGAAGAACGGCATCCGGCCCAGTACAGTTCACGATTCGGCAAACCCTGACCTTTGATTCCTCACCTGTTTTCCGAAGCCGGTACCGGACCAGCACCGCGCCGGACTCTTGACTGCAGTCCAGGACACGCCCCGCGATCACAGTCAGCCGCTTCACGGCCCGCAAGTTATCCAGTAACCGTTGTACCTCCGGCGCATAGCGATGCCGATGCACCTCCCAATAAGGCCGAACATGTCGCAGAAATCTTCTCTTTTCCTCTAAAGGAAAGCCTTGCCAGATATTTTGAGAAGTAGGCCGAAGTGAGTCGATGACATCCCGCCAATCGTTGCCGTTCTGGGCTGCTTGACCAGCTTCACGGCGAACTGCTCGCAGAACTCCCCGAACGGTGTTCGGCAAGCTCTTGATCCACTCCGTTGGCCAGTAACCGCGACTACAGTGCACGTGGGGCAGTATGCCCCGGCGGGATAGCATGTAGATGTGTCCACGAAAACCGGCAGCATGGAAAGCCAGGGCATGATCGATCGCAGTCAGTCCCGAACCAAGCAATAGAACAGCTTCCCCGAAGGGGATCGCCGCGAGGGCTTCTTCTGACCAGGGTCGCAAGGCATAGATGGGTTTTTCGCCCTGCTTTGATATAAGCGGTTCGGCAGGGGGAAAGTTGCCTGTAGCAAGCACGATGTACTTTGCTGACAGTCTTATCCCAGAAACACACTCGGCAGTATTCAGACTCCCGTTTCGGTGTATCGAAATCACAGAGTCCTTAATCCACTTCAAATTTACAGAGGTATCGGCGCAAGCTCGGCTTAGGGTTTCACCTACATACTGGCCAAAGACACGCCGCGGAGGAAAAGAATTGGAGCGGGCCAGGTCTTTGAAGTTTTCTCTGAGCCAATCTACAAAATGGTTGGGGCTCTCAGGAAAAGCGCTCATGCCGTCAGCGGTAACGTTCAGCAGGTGATGTTCATATGCAGTTCCGTATGCGACACCCCGGCCAGGCTCCCCCTTGCGTTCTACCACTCCCACCGTTAGGTCGTGTGTGCAATATCGCGCAAGCTGACACGCCAGGATTGTCCCAGAGAATCCGCCGCCAATAATCAAGACGTCGTAAGTTTCGTGCATGATGAGCTGCCGGGGCAAGTCCGGCGAGTCACAAAGTCGAGTTTGTGCGGCCAGGGAATACGGAGATGCTTGCTCCGGCGCCGACACGCTCTGGCGTGCAGTCTACCACCATCCGGCCGTCGTCCTGGGATCGGAAGAAATTGTGCACGCGGTTATGATTCGCGGTCCTTCGAGGGGTACATTGACCCGCGGAACGAATCTACGTTGCTTCTAACGAGATTGTCTGGCCATTCTTCTTCCGCAGGTCTTGGTTGAGTTCGTATCCGAACTCCTTGAGAAACTCGCCGAAGACCTGTTCGCACAGGAGCTGAGAGCTGGAGTCGAGATCGTGGCGCCAGCGCCCGATCGACGCCCGTGCCGTTCCCGCGGTGCGGTGTGCCGCCAACTCCGGCGTGTCGACCAGCGCCCTTCGAAGCACGTCTTCGAGAAGTGAGCTATCCGCTTCAATGGCAAGATAGCGGGAAATTTTGCTGAGACTTTCGAGCGGCCGCAACACCAAGTCTTCATACCGCACAAGACAGGCGCGGTTGCCGCGGGCCTTCCAGCCCCCGAGCAGTTGCTGCCCATCTCTGCCCAGGCGAAGGATATATTCGTCTTCGCTGGCAACCGTATCGCGACTGAAGTTTAGAGTGCCGCGCTTAGCATTAAACGCTCGTATCGAGCACAGCATGTCGCGCGGATCACGGACCACGAAGATCTCGCGGCACTTGGGGTAGAGCTCCCAGAGTATTCCAGGCACGTCGTCGGGAAGGTGCTTTTCGGCGAAGTAGAACGGGGTTCGCTGATCCTGGGTGGCGGCGATTTCCCGATAGCAGTCTTCCAAACTGCGCTGACACAGCAGGGCGACCTGCTCCACGAAACGCGCATTGAACCATTGCTGCAGCGCCGGGTTCTGGGAGAGCGAACCTCGCTGCAGCGGGTCCTGCCCCGCCCACCACTCGTCGTCAAAGATACCCAGCTTGCTGCGCGATTGCGCCGGGTAGGCAGGCTCAGCCATCCCTCCCACCAACTGCATCCAGTATCTTCCCGGCCGGCACTCGTAGGGGTAAATCCGCAACGTAGTAATCGCTGGATGCTCCAGGAGGAGGCGCATCATCCAGGTAGTCCCGGTGCGCGCCAGGCTCGTTACCAACAAGGGCTGAATCGAGGGCTGGAAGCGCGAGGGAAGCGGCCGATGTCGCCCGCGGATGCGGGCGATTGGCACACGCTCCGTATTTTCAAGCACCACCCGCACCAGCAACTCGAACTCCGGTGTCATCCCAATCACGCTAACGGGAGCCCAGAATCCAACTTTGGTGTTCTCTGCGCGCTGCGGATAGCAGCGAGCAACATCGGAGCGCGGAAAAACGATCGGAATCCTTCGCGGAGCACCGTCGTTGGCGATTAGCTCGATTTGGACTGCGGCCGAGTGTCCTCCCAATGCCCACCCCGCAAACTCGAAGGAGTAAGCTTCTGCGGCAGTTCCGGCGAGCGGTAGCTCAATCGAGAATCCCAGTAATGCGTCAGAATCCGGCTCGAGGCGCTCGACATTGGTTATTTCCGTGGTGCTCATTTGACCTCAGGGTGCCGGTGGAACTGGCCTGGAATTTCGCAAACGACTCTTGGATGTTCTAACCAAAAAAAATCCGTCCTTCTTCAAGTCGACCGCCCGAGGCAGCGATAGGTGATAACCGCAAATTCTTCGGGGACTTCCAAAGCCGAATGTACGCAGCCCCTGTAATAAGGCTGGAAGGCCAGTTAGCACGCCCGTGTAGAATTCACCCCAAAAAGCTCATGCCATAGCGCACAATAGAAGAGAGAAAAGAGGCGTTCTTGCCCAGCAGCACGTTACCACATCTGGACGTATTGGAAGCGGAGAGCATACATATCCTGCGAGAGGTTGTGGCAGAGTCGTCGCGGCCGGCGATGTTGTATTCCGTCGGGAAGGACTCGTCGGTTATGTTGCGGCTCGCCCAGAAGGCCTTCCACCCAGGCAGAATCCCATTCCCTTTGCTGCACGTCGACACCGGCTTCAAGTTTCGGGAGATGCTCGAGTTTCGTGACCGGACGTGCCGGGAACTGGGCGTGGAATTGATCGTCCACACCAACCAGGAAGCTAAACGGGACGGCGCCAACCCCTTTCAACTCGGCACCGGCAAGTGCTGCGCTCTGCTGAAAACCAAGGCATTGTTGGATGCATTGGCGGAAAATCGCATCGACACCGCGATCGGCGGCGCCCGCCGAGACGAGGAAAAGTCACGCGCAAAAGAACGGGTCTTTTCGCTTCGCGATTCCCTCGGACAATGGGACCCCAAGAATCAGCGCCCGGAATTCTGGAACCTGTATAACGGCCGGGTTGAGCTGGGGCAGAGTATGCGCGTGTTTCCCCTGTCGAATTGGACGGAGCTGGACGTCTGGGAATACATAGGCAGGGAAAGTATTCCGGTCGTCCCCCTGTACTTCGCGAAAGAACGGGAGATGCTGGTTCGGGGCGATCTGCTGCTTCCTTTGGATCATCCTTTCGAGCTTTTGCCAGGAGAGAAACCGCAACGCGTACTATGCCGAATGCGATCGCTTGGCTGTACCTATTGCACGGGCGCGATTCGCTCTTCGGCAACCAGCGTTGCTGACATCGTCGACGAATTGAGGATTTTCCGCAGGTCCGAACGGGAAAACCGCGTCATCGATCATGACCAGGAAGGTTCCATGGAACTAAAGAAACGGGAAGGTTATTTTTGAGTATCGCTGGCGAGGAGAGGGGACTGCTACGCTTTCTGACAGCCGGTAGTGTAGACGATGGCAAGTCGACGCTTATTGGACGATTACTTTACGAGGCCAATGGCGTGTATGACGATCAGCTTTCATCCGTCCGCAAGGCGTCGGTTGCCAGGAACGGCGATCTTGACCTGTCTTTGATCACCGACGGTCTCCGAGCCGAACGCGAGCAGGGCATCACGATCGACGTTGCCTACCGTTACTTTTCCACGAAGCGCAGGAAATTCATCATCGCTGACGCCCCGGGTCATGAACAATACACTCGCAACATGGCGACGGGAGCCTCGACCGCCCAACTGGCAGTCATCCTGATGGACGCGAGAAAGGGGGTGTTGCAGCAGACGCGGCGGCACGCCCTCATCGCGTGGCTGCTGGGAATCCGCCAGATGATCGTTGCCGTGAATAAAATGGATCTGGTCGGCTTTGACGAGCAAACGTATTCTTCCCTCTGCTCTGACTTTCGCAGCTTTGGCGAGTGGCTTCGGGGAGCGCAATTCCACTTTGTTCCCTTAAGTGCACTTAGCGGCGACAACGTCCTACGCTCCAGCGATCGGATGCCCTGGTACCAGGGCGATACCCTGCTTGAACTACTTGAGACTCTTCCAGCAGACCCCTCCCCGGGACAGGCCTTTCGCTTTCCCGTGCAGAGTGTGATTCGGCCGAATCAGGATTTTCGAGGCTACGCCGGTCAAGTAGCGTCCGGTTCCATCAAGGTAGGCCAGGAGATAGCGGCATTGCCCTCTGGGCAGCGCACCAGAATAAAACAAATACTTCTCGGCGACCACAGCCTTGACGAAGCTTTCCCACCGCAGTCGGTGGTTCTGACAACCACGGATCACATTGACTTAGGGCGTGGGGACATGCTCGTAGCGACCGACGGGGCGCCCATTGTTTCTACGAAGCTGACTGCGTATCTTATATGGCTCTCCCACACTCCCTTGCAGAACGGCGCCCGCTATTTGATTAAACATACGGCCAGGGTCTTATGCGGCAGCTTTCAGCGTCTGAACCATAAGGTCGATATCAATACCTTGGAGCAGATCGACGCCGAAACTCTGCAGTTCAATGAGATTGGCGAAGTTCGCCTTGATCTCCACAATCCCATCTTCTGCGATCCCTACGAGCAGAACCGTACGACCGGAAGCTTCATCGTAATTGACCCTTTCAACAACGACACCGTCGCGGCCGGACTCATCGTGAGTGCAATTCCTGTGCCGTCCGGCGCGGTGATGGATGATGTTTCCGGCGGCTCACACCTGATGCAGCAGCACGGCCTGACGGTCTGGTTTACGGGACTGAGTGGCGCCGGCAAGACTACGATTTGCCGGGCGGTTGCGACAGAGCTGCTGGCGCAGGGGTTGCCAATCGAAGTCATCGATGGCGATGTGATCCGAAACTACTTGTGCAAAGACCTGGGCTTCAGTAAGCGCGATAGGGACGAGAATATCCGCCGCATTGCCTTTGTCTCGCAGTTGCTCACTCGCAATGGCACGGTGGTTCTGGTGTCCGCGATCTCGCCCTACCGCGCCGGACGGGAAGAGGCTCGCCGGACAATCGGCGACTTTCTGGAGGTCTATGTAAGCACGCCTCTCTCGGTATGCGAAGTCAGAGATCCCAAGTTGCTATACAAGAAGGCACGCTTGGGCGAGATCCACGGTTTTACCGGCGTCGACGACCCTTATGAACCACCTCTCGCGGCGGAGATTGTTTGCGACACTGATCGTGAAAGTACAAGGGAGAGTTCGTCCAAAGTCGTTGCTGCTGTCCTGAATTATCTTTCCGCAAAGGATTCCTAACGGGGGCCTCGTAGGAAAGGGTTTGGGAAGATAATGCAGATTCGGCACACGGTAATTCGCCTGCCTCACGGGCTCAAACATGCTGTGCACGGTCTCAGTGATGGTTGGCGCTGGAATCCTGTGCGGAGGCGTGGTGCTTGCTTACTGAAAACGCAGAGCGTACATACCTTCAGCGCATAAAGAGCGCCCTGCAGGGAGCGGCGGATGTTGTGGTGCAATTTACGCCAGGTCAGTTTCATGTCCGCGATAATGGCGGCCGTGATGTGGTTACGGAAGTTGATCGAGCAGTCAACGAGTGCCTGCGTGGTGCGCTGCTGAAGTCAGGTGAAGGTTGGCTCTCGGAAGAGGATGCCGATGACCGTAGTCGACTATCGAATGAGGTTGTTTGGGTCGTAGATCCTCTGGATGGTACCCGCGAATTTGTGGACGGCATTCCGGAGTGGTGCATCTCCATAGGACTTGTCATCGAAGGTAATCCTGTTGCAGGCGGAATATACAACCCTGCGACCTGCGAACTGTTCCTGGGTGGAATGCGATCAGGTGTGCTCTACAACGGGCGCCAGGTTGGCAGGTCATCGAGAAAAAGTCTGGATGGCGCCCTGGTGCTCGCAAGCCGGCAGGAATATCTGCGCGGAGAGTGGAACTCTTTTCAGCAAAGGAAATTTACAGTTAAGCCGGTGGGCTCAATAGCATACAAGCTTGCGCTTGTTGCGGCAGGATCAGCCGATGCTACCTGGACCCTGACGCCCAAACATGAGTGGGACGTCGCCGCCGGCGTGGCGCTTGTGGCTTCCGCGCGCGGATTTGTTGAATATTTTGGAGTAAAAAGCCTCTGTATCAACCAGCAGTCGTTGTCTCTACACGGTTTGCTGGCGTGCGCTGTTGGAATCAGTGAGGAATTGCTAGCAGTGATGGGAGAAGCTGGCCTGCCAGGATGAGGTGGTCGCCGGACTTAAGCTCCCAAGCCATATCTCCGCGGTTCTGTCCGCCTCCAGTCACTTGTGTGCATTCCAATTGGTCAGTTCATTTGCTGCATCGTAAGATGTGGCTGCTCGCGTTCGCTGTCCAGTTTTCACCACGTTCGATGTCCAAAAGGTCAAAAACGGCTGCAAACCGTTACCACGTAGTGACCCCATCATGACTCCGGATCTCCAATCATAGGTCCCTCACAAACGGCTTTCTTTCTGGCGTTCCCGGCCGTGTAGAGTCGCGGTTACGTTGCTTGGGTTAATGATATGGGGCCTTATGGTTTGGGAGATCTGCCACCTTGCTAAATACCCCAAGAAGATAGCGCCCAGGGTACTGATGGGGCTCGTCGTGTTGGGCGCGTTTTCCTCACAGGTAGCATTGATGGAGCACTATTCGCCGGAAGACGCGAAGAGACCACACTTTGATTCATCGAGAGCGGAGGCGGTCTTGTTCTGATGTTTGGCACGATGCTGATGGAGTATAGGAAGGACAAGAGCAGGCTAGATCCTATGGTTCGTAATACCGACTTCAAAGTTGATTAAGGAGAGGGCGGGCGACACATAGTTGGCGCTCTCCCAACTCTGGGCGGGAGGGCTGGACTTCAGCAGCAACATGGCGAGGGCTGTTGGACAGGTGCGATTGGGCAGGTGGCCCACCTTTTCAGTCAGGGTGGGTCATGAAGTTCATAAGACTCATGGGCCGCTCCAAGAGCCGGCCACAACTGTACGCATCTACGACGATGTTGGCTGGCCGTCTGTCCGGGTGCATCGCGGAGAAAGATGCAGGATGATCGGCGGGCGCGACTTGAAGGCAGTATCTTGAAATCAGGAAATTTGGTACGCTTTGATATGGTGGGTGTTTTGGGTGGTCCGCTCGTGGATAGACCCGAAGGGCTTGGGCGCTTAACTCAGCGGTAGAGTGCCATCTTCACACGGTGGAAGTCACAGGTTCGAATCCTGTAGCGCCCACCATTTCTTTATTCGCCTTACAACCAAGTTGCATCCGACGCTCATGCACATCAACGCACATTAAGCGCCGGCTGCCTTTGCGGGGCCAGAAGCGGTGCATGCTCAAACCTCACGTTCATCCCTCAAGCAACTCTGACAGCGCACAGCAATGTTTAACAATTCCTGCTCCTCCCGGACTGGTTGCGGCCGGATGTCATCGCCGACTTGACCGCTGCTGCCGTTGTGGTTCCCAAGGCGATGGCCTACGCCACAATCGCGGGAGTGCTCGTTGTGGCGCATTAACGCCATGTCATACTTATCCCATCTGTCCGCAACAAGTAATGGGCAATGATGACCAAGTCGCTCATGGGACGCCTGTTTGGGCACAACAGCTAACAGGTCATGGGATGTAACGGCAAGCGTTGTCGAAACCGCAGCCCTGGTATATATCGTGGAGGTTGTCCCGAAGGATGTGCGCCAAGCCGTTGGCTTTGCGCGTGTCAATGGCCAGGTCTCTTGTAATCACTTTGACCTCAAACTTAAATCCGTCCGGCAGCTTTAACTTGCTGGCAAGGTTCGCGAGCTGGTCGAGCGAGTTGAATCAAGTATAATTCGCGCACCGATGTCACTTACCTCTGGCACCAAACTTGGCCCCTACGAAATTCTTTCGCCGCTGGGCGCCGGCGGCATGGGCGAGGTGTATCGCGCCCGCGATACGCGTCTGGATCGCAGCGTCGCGGTCAAGATTCTGCCCTCCCATCTTTCGGAGGATGCAGAGGCCAAGCAGCGCTTCGACCGGGAAGCGCGGACGATTTCATCGCTAAATCATCCCAATATCTGCACGCTGCACGACGTTGGACACCAGGATGGGGTCGACTACCTGGTGATGGAATACCTGGAAGGCCAGACCCTGGCCGACCGCTTAAGCAAGGGGCCTCTGCCGGTTGAACAGGTTCTGCGATACGGGATTGAGATATGCGACGGCCTGGAGAAGGCACATCGCAGCGGCGTGGTGCATCGCGATTTGAAGCCCGGCAACATCATGCTGACCAAGACCGGAGCCAAGCTGATGGATTTCGGTCTGGCGAAAACGTCGATTGCGGCTGCGGCTTCCGGCCTGACAGCCAATCTGACCTCGCCGCCGGGAAGCCATCCTCTCACCGCACAAGGCACCGTGGTGGGAACGTTCCAATACATGTCGCCGGAGCAGATTGAGGGCAGGGAAGCCGACGCCCGTTCGGACATTTTCGCCCTGGGTGCGGTGCTTTACGAGATGGTCACAGGAAAGCGGGCCTTCGAGGGGAAAACGGCGGCGACCGCAATGGCAGCGGTGCTGGAGCGCGATCCGGCCCCAATCTCTTCCATGCAGCCGACGACGCCGCCCGCTTTGGAGCGGCTGATCAAGACTTGCCTGGCGAAGGACCCGGATGAGCGTTGGCAAACGGCGCACGACGTCAAGCTGCAACTGAAGCAGATCGCCGACGGCGGATCGCAGGTCAGCGCTCCGGCGATTACGATGACGCCGCCACGCAAGCGCCGTAATGGATTGGCTTGGGGCGTGGCTGCGGTTCTGGCGGTAATTGCCGCGGCAACGCTGTTCCTGCTTTATCAGGCGAACCAAAAGCAGTTGCCGGTGCTGCGGGTGGAGATCAACCCTCCCGACAAGATGCAGTTCAACCTGTCAGGCGATCACAGCGGCCCGGCGGTGATTTCTCCGGACGGCCGTTACATCGTCTTTTCGGCGTACGGCGCTGGGGGCGCGCAACTCTACCTGCGGTCGCTCGATTCAACTTCTGCGGAGGCGCTTCCCGGCACCGAGGGCGCGATGTTTCCGTTCTGGTCGCCCGATAGCCGCTCCATAGCTTTCTTCACCGACGACAAGCTGAAACGAATCGAGGTGAGCGGTGGCGCTGCGGTCTCGATTTGCGGTTCGACGCTGGGACGTGGCGGCAGTTGGAACCAGGACGGAACCATTGTGGCGGCTCTGTCCTACAACACCGGCATCTCGCGCGTATCAGCCAGCGGAGGCACACCCACGCCAGTCACCACGGCAGACGACGTTGTCTACTCCTCTCATCGCTGGCCCTCGTTCCTGCCTGACGGAAAGCATTTCCTCTATATCGCGGTCAAACACAAATCGCCGACCAGTCCGGAAACCGCGGTGTTTCTGGCTTCGCTGGATGGCAAGGAAAACCGCCTGCTATTTCACAGCCTATCGAACGCCATCTACGCGTCGGGACGTCTACTCTATCAACGGGAGAATTCCCTGGTTGCGCAGCCCTTCGACGCATCCAGCGGCAAGTTCTCCGGCGAGCCGCGAACCCTGAGTGAGAACGTTCAGCTTGACGCCGGGCTCTGGCGGACGAACATCAGCGCCTCCGCCGACGGCATGCTGTTGTATGCGTCCGGCTCATCTTCCGGGACCGAGATGCTGACCTGGTACGACCGCAGCGGAAAGCGGCTGGGCACGGTGGGCGAGCAGGGCGAGTTCTACGACCTGGATCTTTCCCCCGACGGAAAGAAAATCGTGAGCACGGATTTGAACGCAGCCATCGCCACCATCTGGGTCCGCGACGTGACCAACAATCTGAAGACGCGGCTCACTTTCAGTGGCGGCACACATTTGAGTCCGGTCTGGTCTCCGGACGGGAAAGAGATAGCCTTCACCTCGAACCAGCAGACCGCCATCGCAGTGAAGACGCTGGGCAGCACCGCGCCGGAGCGCACGCTTCTCTCATCGCCCACTCCTATCTATCAAGGCATTTCGGATTGGTCGCAGGACGGCCGCTACCTGATGTATGAACAGGGTGCCAGCATGAATACGGAGCTGTGGGTGCTTCCGTTGTCCGGCGACGGGAAACCGTTTCAATATGGGGGCGGCTCATCGTCAAGAGGAGCGTTTTCGCCGGATGGACACTGGGTGGCATATGTGGCCCATGAAAGCGGCCGCCCCGAAGTTTTTGTAGCTCCGTTCCCGTGGACCGGCGCGAAGTGGCAGATTTCGAACGGAGGCGGCACGGGACCACGCTGGCGCGGGGACGGCAAGGAACTGTTCTACTTTGATCTCAATGGCGTTACGGCGGCGGAAGTGAACAGCGCGGGGTCAGCATTTGAAGTCGGCAGCAGTAAGCTGTTGTTCCGTCTTCCTCTGCGTGGCATCGTCGGCCGCGAGTATTCTCCAACGCGCGATGGTCAACGGTTCATCGCCGTTATGCCCAGCGAAGGCAGATCGCAGGTTTTGACGTTACTGCAAAACTGGCCGGCAGAATTGAAGAAGTGATGTTTGGCGGGACCGCCTGAGGGCTGTCCCTTTCAAAACAATACTTGGTCAGAGAATCCCGCCGCGCTTTGGTTGTTGCTTCAGGGTGAGGGAATCTCCCTCACCCCAAAGCTCAACATCTTCCCGACTACTTTCCAACACGATGATCTGACGTTGGCCAGTTCGTCACCAGGTTATAGGCATTCACGCTGCCGATTCCGGTGGCGAAGTCCCAACCTGTCGTTGTTCCGTAGGCCGGCTGATCGGAGTCATTGGAAGTTGACAGCACGCCAAGGAAGCCGTTCGACATATAGCAGTTGTACGGCACGCCGTTGAGTGGCAGGCAGTCCGTGTCCATATCGCCCAAGGTCTCATCGTAGAAAATGCAAGAGCTGGAAGTGCCATTGCCGAGGGTGGAGTTGCAACTCGCGTTGCCGCCGGTGCCATATTCCGTATTGGCCAGTTGGTAGTACACGGTGTTGGGATTGCCCCAGGTGCTACCCAGGCATTGGCTGCGGAGCCAGGTCGCCCTTCCGCCGGAGCCAGGCGATGCTGCGGGACCAAGTGTGCCTTCCAGTTCGGCACAAAGTTTGTCCGAGCCACGTATCACACACGCAATGTCATCGCAGACGTGGGCTACGACCGGAGGTCGCGGCTGGAGCGAAAACATTCCATAGAAAGACGCCACCCCATGAACGTCCGCGGGAGCAACGTCCAATCGCAACGCGAGATAGTTGAGAGCGCCTGGGCTAATCCAGCCGATGCGGTTCTGAATCGCATGGAGTACGGGCAGAAGGCGATGCCGCCTGCCATGGACATTGCCGTTGCCAGCTGCGCGCGTGTCTGCGGGTTGCCGCTGGCCACCTTGCCAGCCGGACTCGGGCACTCCGAGATCAGAGTCAACCGCAGCGCGCTCCTCGGCAGTCGCTTGCGCGTCGGTTAGATGAAGATCCAATCAAGTCCTCTTATACTTTTTCTATACGAATAGCCGTTGCCTTGAATTCCGAGGTCCCCGACTTAGGATCCACAGCGTCAATCGTTAGCTCGTTAGTGGCTATCTGGTCGTGAGCATGGATTGCAAGGAACGCGAGGCCTGGACGCAGCGCCGAATCGAAGCGCACCGGTGCGATCAGCGAGCCGCGCCTCGAGGTCACGCGGACGCTGTCGCCTTCCCGCAACTTATAGTGTTGGCCGTCTTCCGGAGAAACGTCCAGCGCTTCGTTGCGCCGCAGCGGCGACGAATACTTTCTGCTTTGAACGCCGGTGTTGTAGTCGTCGAGCCGGCGGCCGGTGGTCAAGCGAATGGGATATCCCTCGTCAAGGAATCGCACCCATATCGCCGCCCTGGACGTTGTTCTGCCCGCGCAAGGGATTCACGCCACTGCCGTAGCGGCCCACATGTCCGGTGAGCAGGGCGAGGTTGATGAGCGCTACCACGTTGTCGACCGCGTTGTGATGCTCCGTAATGCCCAGAGTCCAGCAGAGCTGGGCGCGCGGTGCGCTGGCGTACGCGTGGGCCATCTTGCGGATGGCGTCGGCGGGCACACCGGTCTCACGCTCCGCCCGCTCCAGCGTGTAGTACTCAACGTGCGCTCTGTAGGCCTCAAATCGGCTGGTGGCGTGCTGGATGAACTTGTGGTTGGCCAACCCGGCGGCGATGATTTCGCGGCCCATAGCATTGGCCAGCGAAATGTCGGAGCCCACATCCAGGCCGAGCCAGAGAGTAGCCCAGCGGGCAGAACTGGTGCGCCGCGGGTCTCCCACATAAAGCTGCGCGCCGTTGTGTATACCTTTCAGCAAATGATGGAAAAAAATCGGATGCGTTTCCCGGGCGTTCGATCCCCACAGCAGGATGACGTTGGTGTCTTCAATTTCGCGATACGAGCTTGTCCCGCCGCCTGCTCCGAATACCGCCGGCAGACCGGCGACGCTTGGGGCGTGTCAAGTCCGGTTGCAGCTATCAATATTGTTCGTGCCCATGACGCTGCGGGCGAATTTTTGCGCAGCATAGTTCAGTTCGTTGGTGGTCTTGGAGCAACTGAACATGCCGAAGTTCCGCGGATCCTGCTTCGCGATCGACTTCTGGAACGCCGCCGCGACGAGGCCCAGGGCTTCGTCCCAACTGGCAGGACGATGCGATCCGTGGTCGCGCACCAGCGGCTGGGTCAAACGGCCCTTCCTTGATTCAGGCATCAGTCACCCCAGGAATGCCCCTTAGGAAAATCGTACCATCTTGATTCCGAATCGGCCGGCGAGCCGCAAAATGAGATCTCGTACCGGGTCGTCGAGCATCATGGAACCAGTTGAAGAAACCGCGCTACACCCCACCTCTACTTGGGCGCGAACCGGTGATGAGGATGTCCACCAATCTCCTGGCACTTTGCTGCCAGTCCGGGCTGGAGGTCACGTTGGAGACGCCGATAAGAGCTCGCAGTAGGTCGAACGGGTCGAGGTCCTTGCGTATGTCCCCACTCTTGATGGCGCGCCTCACCAGCGCATCGATCGCTCCCTGAATCTGGGCGCGGGAACCTTCGTACAGTTTCGAGGGGCCGCCGACGAAGGTATTCAGTGCCGGAGCGATGATCTGCTTCGCGGCGATGTAATCAACAAACAATAACATCCAAGCGCGCAACGCCTTAATCGGCGGCATCGCTTCGGAGAACTTCCGTTCTGCTGCAGCCAGCTTTTCTACCTCGGTGCGATAGACCGCCTCAATCAGCGCATCGCGCGTCGGAAAGTGGCGATACAGAGTTCCTGCTCCAACCCCTGCGTCTTTGGCGATGTCATCCAGGCTAGCGTTTGCGCCCGACCGGGTAAAGGCCTCCTTGGCCACTTCCAGAATGCGCTCGCGATTACGCTGCGCGTCCGTGCGTGGCTTCCGCGCGGCAGATGGTGAGCGGTTCGTAGCCATAGAAAAAATGTTTGCAACCGGAGACTGTCTCCGATTATCTTATCTACTGTTTCGGAGACACTCTCCGTTTTATTTCAAGTGGCGCTGGTTCGTCAATACCGGTTGCGCTATCACCCTTGGACTGGAGTTCGTCGGCGCAGGCTCGCACGCTGATGAATCAGCAACTCGCAGCGGAAGGCAAGCCCCCCTTTCAGTGGAAGACCATCTCCCGGGGCGCCGCAACTTCCGTGAGGGCCGCCGTCGTTGCTCCCGCCGGCGAGATCGGCGGCCGATACTGCGAGAACTGCCGCGTCGGCCATGTCGTGCCACAGCTTGACGATCAGCGGCATGAGCGAAGGCGTACGCGGATACGCGTTGGACGCGGACACGGCAAAGGCACT
Organism: Candidatus Korobacteraceae bacterium; assembly: GCA_050014935.1. Taxonomy (GTDB): domain Bacteria; phylum Acidobacteriota; class Terriglobia; order Terriglobales; family Acidobacteriaceae; genus Bog-257. Next base: position 12,378 of record JBEKCJ010000018.1, on the reverse strand, counting down.
CTGGAAGAAAAGCGAGGAACTCGTCGGCGAGTCGTTTTAAGGATCATCTCACCTGCTTTCGAAACCCAAGTTGTTTGATCGAAGGAGCAAACTTATGAACGTATTTGTAACGGGAGCAACGGGATTCATCGGCGAAGCGATCGTGGATGAATTACAAGCTACTGGCCATCAGGTGCTCGGCCTGGCTCGCTCGGATAAGGCAGCCGAATCGCTTGCCGCCGCAGGAGCGAAAGTACATCGCGGTTCTCTCGAAGATCTCGATAGCCTGCGCAGCGGAGTGGCCGCGGCGGATGGCGTCATCCACACGGCCTTCATCCACGACTTCTCGAACTACGCGCCTGCCGCTGAGGCGGATAGACTTGCCATCGAGACGCTCGGGGCTGCACTCATGGGCTCTGATCGCCCCTTAGTCCTCACCTCCGGGACCTTGCTCCTGCAACGCCAAGGCCCCCTGGCAACGGAAAACGACGTGGCGATTCCCAGTTTTCCACGCAAGTCGGAAGAAGCAGCGCTTGCGCTGGCGGCACGCGGAGTCCGGGTTTCGGTGGTGCGCCTCCCGCCGTCGGTCCATGGCGAGGGCGATCACGGCTTCGTTCCGCGTCTCGTCAGCATCGCGCGTGAAAAGGGCGTTTCGGCGTATGTGGGTGAAGGGTTCAACCGCTGGCCCGCAGTGCACCGCCTGGATGCGGCTCATCTCTACAGGCTCGCGCTGGAGAAGGGCGCCGCCGGTGCCTACTATCACGGCGTAGCCGACGAGGGCGTACGGGTTAGAGACATCGCTGGAGTAATTGGCCGACGCCTGAACATGGCGGTCGTCAGCAAGTCGCCCGAGGAGGCAGCTGACCATTTTGGCTGGATCGCGGCGTTCTTTGGTATCGACTGTCCGGCGTCAAGCACGCAGACTCAGGAAAGATTGGGATGGTCCGCGAACCAGCCCGGGCTCATTTCCGATCTCGACCAAGCGCACTATTTCGCGACTGCACGAGCAGCATAAACCAGAATGTGCCGGGGTACTCTACAAATCGGCACGTCACAAAGAGATGTGATTGCAGGCAGCGCTTGGGGCAGGGCGTGGATGCGCTGACGCGGACTTGCCCGTGCCATGTCGACCCTGTGGGGAGCGATTCTCATCTCGGCAATCTCACTTCGAGAGGTTAGTAATATGAATCAACTCGCGCTTAGTAAAAGGCCGAAGAATTACCAGGCTACTTGCGCCGACCTGATAACAATGGCGGAGCGGGAGTTGGCAAGGCATTCTTCAGGGCGGTGACGGAGTTGTTCGGGTCAAATCAGGCGGGCCTCTCAGCGGAAGACTGGCTGCAGGAGTTGTTGGCAACCAAGGATTTGCCCGCTTCCGCTCGTGAATGGCAACTGCTCACTGTCAAGGCTGCGGCCCGCCTTTCTCAAGTTACTCTGAGCGCAATGCATGGGCCGGGTCAACCGCCGCTGCCCGCCGGGAGGGCAGATAGCAGGCAAAATAAGCGGCAGCAATGACACAAGCGGCGATAGTGGCGTAGGTGAGTGGATCGATGGGACTCACGTTGAACAGAAGTGACGACATGAGCCGCATCACAATGAAAGCGACCACCAGCCCGCATCCTACGCCGATACCGGTAAGCCACAGTCCTTGCCGGACAAACATCGCGGTCAGGGTCTTTCGTTGTGCGCCGAGTGCCATGCGAATGCCGATCTCGCGAGTGCGCTGAGAAACCGAATAGGAGATGACACCGTAGATTCCGATGATCCCAAGCAGCAATGCCATACCACCTGCGACGCAGAGCATCACCAGCGTGAACGAAGTTCGCGCCATAGACTTGGTATAGAGTTCACCGAGCGTCGTAACGTCCGCCAGCGGCACGTTGGGGTTGATCGCCCAGACACTGCGCTGGACTTCTTTCACAAAAGCTTCCGAGCCGGCGCGTGAACTGCGCACGATGAAAGCCATCCCGCGCCGGGGCTTTGCCTTTCCCCCTTCAAACCGATCCGGCATGACCGGCCAATAGACGGAGGTTGGCGCTTTCTGGTCGACGCCATTATCATGCACGTCTTGAACGACGCCAACAATCTCAAACCATTCGTCCGTACTGGCTACGCGAATTCTCTTTCCCAGTGCGTTGCCGGGATCATTCCAGTACTCGCGTGCGAAGTTTTCTGAAATGATTGCGACCGGCCGCTTTCCATAGGTATCCGTCCAGGTGAGATCGCGGCCGGCAACCATCCGCGTGCCCAGCGTCGCGAAGGTTCCGGGCGAGATGAATTTAAAGCGACGAATGGGGGGGAGTTCGCCCTCCGTGGAAGCATGATCTTGCGCAAACAGCACATCGTTCGAATCGTATCCGTCCATGGGCACGGCGCTGGAAAAGCTGACCGAGGAAACGCCGGGAACCGCCTTCAGTTTATCCACGATGTCTTGTTGCATCCGCACCACGCGTTCGACCTGCGAATCGGGTATCTGGGTTTCGGGAATATAGAAACGGAACGTCTGTACTTCATCCGGCGCGTCGAAGCCAGGAGACACGTGAAGCAAAGCTTTGAACGTCCGGATCATGAGTCCCGAGCAGATTAAGAGAACCAGAGCGAGCGCTACCTGCACAACCACCAGCACTTTACGTGCGCGATGTCTTTCACGGCCCTGGCTGAGTGCGCGCCCACCTTCCCTGAGCGCACTGTTCAAATTCGCACTGGCATACTTGATGACCGGAATCGAGCCAATCAGCAGGCCGGTAAAGAGTGCGAGAAAGAGCGCGAACAGCAGCACCGGAAAATCGATACCAATTTCGTGGAGCCGGGGAAGGCCAGTGGGCGCTAATGCAACCAGAACGCGGAGCGCTCCGTAGGCAAAGACCAGACCAATCAGGCTGCCCGCGAATCCGAGGAGCAGGCTTTCCAGGAGCAGTTCCTTTGCTATTCGCCCCCATCCGGCGCCCAAAGCCGAGCGGATTGCGAGTTCCTGACGGCGTCCTTCGACCCGCACCAGCAGCAGATTCGCAACATTTGCGCACGCCACCAGCAGCACCAGCGCGATCGAGCCCATCAATACCCACAATACGTTGCCCACATCGCCGACTACGTCATTCTTCAACGGACGGAGGTTCGGCGCGATTCTCGCCTTTTCGAAGAGGCTTGCGCTGAAGCCCTCGGGCGCCGGGAAGCTCCGCAACACCACAGGAAGCAGACGAGCCATGTCCGCATGCGCCTGGGCCAAAGTGACGCCCGGCTTTAGCCGGGCAAGAGCACGTTGACTGAAGTTGCCGAGTTTGGTCTTGTTGCGGTCCCACTGGAAAGGCAGGATGAGCGCCGCGTCCTGCTGATCGAGAAAATGAAATCCCTTCGGGAGAACGCCAATGATCTCCCTGGGTTTTCCATCCACCGTGATCGAGTGTCCAAGGACGGAAGCTGCTCCGCCAAACTTCTGCTGCCAGTAGTCGTAGGAAAGGAGTACGGTCTCAGGCGTGCCCGGCGAATCATCCTGGCGCGTGAACAGGTGTCCCAGTGCGGGGCGCACTCCCAAAATCGGCAATGTGCCATCGGTGACATCGAGTCCGCGCACGTGTTCCGGTTCTCCAACGCCCGTCACGCTCAGCGAATCGCCATCATAGACGCCAATATCCTGCAGTGTGGTGTTCTGCTCGCGATCGATAAAGTAAATCGACGGCGACATGTTGAGATCTTTGATCCCGACCCCGGGCGCCGTGTGCCACACTCCAATCAATTGCTCCGGATGGCGGTAGGGCAAAGGCTTTAGAAGTACGCCCTCGACGACGCTGAAAATTACCGTGTTCGCTCCAATACCGATGGCTAGGGTGAGTAGCGTAATCGTCGTAAACAGCGGCGCCCGACGGAGGCGGCGTAGAATCTGTCTGAGTTGATCGCTAAACATTGCCATATTCCAACCTTCCGCGATCTTACGGACGTCGATTGCGGCTCTGCTGAACTATGCAGCCCGCTCCTTCTGCTTTATACGCGAGCAATGGCCAGACAGTTCCAAGGTTTACCGTCCTCCAACCCCGCGGGACCGCGGTTGGGCGGGGGAATCGGTGGCCGTGAAGGAACGCTTGAGGTCAGTGATTTGTTAGCACCATGATTCCGGCCCGTTCATCCCGTCGCGCTGGGACACCCCTCTTGCTCCGATTGCCGTGGCTGGCCCAGCGAGTGCATCCTGGCCGGATTCGAGGAGAGATGGGCGGCGCGTGGTCATCGCCAGTTATTCGAGTCTTCCCTCGGTGGCTTTCTGGCGACTTTGCAGCAAGAGCTTGGCCGGCCTCAAGTAATCGCCTGGAACAAGTCTCCTGGGCTGCTACGGCGGGCCCATTTTGTCCAGATTTTTAGGGGGGCGCGTCCAATTTCATGGACAGAGAACGGAAAACAGGTTGGCGTCAAGCATATTTAAGTCAAACAAAAATATGGCTCCTCAGGTAGGACTCGAACCTACAACCCTCCGGTTAACAGCCGGATGCTCTGCCATTGAGCTACTGAGGAGTGTTTTGCGCCAGACGGCGCGTCAAATTGTAGTCGTATTGTAGCGGGCGCGTGCGCACCGCGTCAAAGGTTGCGCCGCTTCTTTCGCGGTCTCATTCCCAGAGAGGTCCCCAAGTCGAATTTAGTCCCTGATGGGTCCTGTTCGCCCTTGAGGTGACGGTCTTGCCGAAGCTGCACAGGTCATGAAACAAGTAGGCGCTCGGATGCGGTTGTATGATGAGAGCGCGGGCCCACTATGAGTCGATTCTGCATATTACCCGGCACATGTGTAGGGATGCTGCTCATGTTGCCGTGCTCCGTCGCGATGGCGCAGAATCACAGCTCCGATGCTTCCGCCACAATGAATATTCCCAAACCGCCCGCAACTCAGCAGCAGCCTGTAACCGACGATTACTTCGGCCACAAGGTTGTCGATCCTTATCGTTGGCTCGAGGACGGCAGCAGTCCCGCGACGCAGCAATGGGTCGCCGAGCAGCTGGCGTATACGCGGAGCGTTCTCGACGGGCTGCCGAGCCGCGCCCAGTTACATCAGCGCTTGGAGCAGTTGATCCAGATCGGCAACCTCGGCGACACGCAGGTTGGCGCCGACTTTTACTTTCACACGCGACGCGAAGGCACGCAGAACCAGCCCGTGCTCTATGTGCGCAAAGGTGTTGACGGACACGACGCGGTACTGGTCGATGTGAACCTGCTTTCCCATGACGGCACGGTTGCGCTCGACTGGTGGAACGCCTCGCACGATGGAAAGTACGTTGCGTATGGCACGTCCGAGAGCGGCTCCGAGATGAGCACGCTGCACGTGATCGAAACCGCGACCCGTAAGCTGCTACCAGACACGATTGCACGCACGCGCGCCTGTAGCCTGGCGTGGCAGCCCGATGACAGCGGCTTTTATTACACCCGTTACCCCAAGGCCGGCGATGTCGCCGCCGGACAGGAGATGTACAACCGCCGCGTCTTTTACCACCCGCTGGGCGGCGATCCCGCAAAGGATCTGCTCATCTTTGGCGAAGGACGCGACCCGCAGGACTGGCCCAACGTATCGCTCTCGAACGACGGCCTATGGCTTAGCATCATGGTCGAGCAGGGCTGGTCAAAAAATGAACTCTATCTGAAGGATGTGAAGAACGACTCGGCTCCATTGCGCATCACCAGCGGCAAGGAATTCCTCTACATCGCCCACCCCTACCACGGCGATCTCTACATCCTGACCAACGAAGATGGTCCGCGCTATCACGTTTTCAAGACGCCGCTAGTCACTCCGACGCACGAGCACTGGCGCGAGATCATTCCGCAGTCGGATGCTGTTCTAACATCGCTATTTGTCATCGGTGGCCAGCTCTTCGCACGCTATGAGCTCAACGCTCACTCATTGCTGAAGCGCTTCACCACCGAAGGCAAGCCGCTGGGCGAAATCGAACTGCCGGCGCTCGGCACCATCTCCTCTATCGGCGGCGAATACGATAGCAGCAGCGCGTTCTATCTTTTCTCGTCATTCACCACGCCGACGACCATTTATCGCTTCGACATCCCGAGCGGCAAGAGCACGCTGTGGGACTCGGTTGAGAGCGCCATCGATGCCGATCGGTATGAGACTAAGCAAATCTGGTACGCATCCAAGGACGGCACACGCGTTCCGATGTTCCTGGTCATGCGCAAAGGACTAAAGATCACCGGGCACAACCCCGTGCTGCTCACGGGTTACGGCGGTTTCAACATCAGCCTGACGCCCGAGTTCAACAAGGCGCTGTTTCCGTGGCTTGATCATGATGGCATCTTCGCCGTCGCGAATCTGCGCGGCGGCGGCGAGTTCGGCGAAGACTGGCACCGCGCCGGCATGCTCGACAAGAAGCAGAATGTCTTCGACGATTTCATCGCCGCGGCCGAGTATTTGCAGAAAGAGGGTTACACCGACAAGGAGCACCTCGCCATTCGCGGCGGCAGCAACGGCGGCCTGCTGATGGGAGTTGCGATCACGCAACGGCCCGATCTCTTTCGCGCCGTCATCTGTCAGGTCCCGCTGCTCGACATGCTGCGCTACCAGAACTTTCAGATCGCCAAACTGTGGATTCCCGAGTACGGCTCGTCGGATGACGCGAAGCAGTTCCCGTGGCTCTACGCCTACTCGCCCTACCAACATGTCAAAGAAGGAACGGTCTATCCCGCAGTGCTGTTCATGACCGCTGACAGCGATACCCGCGTTGATCCCATGCACGCGAAAAAGATGACCGCGGAGTTGCAGGCGAACAATGGCGGTCCTAATCCAATCCTGCTGCGCATCGAGACCAAAGCCGGACACGGGGCAGGGAAGCCGATTTCAAAGGTTGTGGAGGATTGGACCGACATCTATTCGTTCTTGTTTTGGCAGTTGGGAATGGATAAAAGCCGCAACTAGTAACTAGTAACTAGTAACTAGTACAACATCCTCTTCAACCAGCATTTTGTCTTCCTCACGGTTTCCTGTAAGCACGAACGACTTGGTCTGCGTTGGTTTGCCGTGTTCAACCGCGGTGATCACGTAAGAGCAGCCCATCCACTGAGCTTGTTCCAGGTCGGTTGGCGACCACTGTGCGGGATGATCGGGATGGGAATGATAAAAGCCAACGATGTCGAGCTTCTCCTCGCGGGCCTCGCGTTGGATGCGCACCAGGTCGCGCGGGTCGATGGCGTAACGTGTCTGCGGAGAATCGGCTCGGACGTTATTGCAGCGAATTGCGGATCGCACGGTACGAACATCGCCTTCCGACGTGCCCACCAGGATGCCGCAACACTCATTGGGATAAGTCTCTTCGCCGTGGTGGCGGATTTTGGCGTAATCGGAAGCCTGGAGTTTCAGCACTTCAGCAACTCCGGACGGCGCGGCTACCGGCCACCTGGCGAGCCAGTATCGCAGGTTGGGTTCTCAGGGGTGTAGTTGGATTTGTTTTGCTCGAAGCACCACTTCACCTGGTCGCGCGAAAATTCCTTAACCACGCTGGCCGGAATGTCGGACTGCTTGACCTCCTGGAACTGGAAGCTAATGGATCCGTCCGGCGCAACCGTCGCCAGCAGATAGCCATAGACATCGGTTTTATCGATGGTGGAGAGCGCGCGGTCAGCCGGCAAACGGTAACGCACGGCACCGGCGCTTCCCATGATCCATCCCGGCAACACATCGCCTTTGTGGCAGGCAGTGTTGTAAGCGTCGTTCATGACAAAGTGCGAGTGGCTGGCCAGCACATACACATTCTTCCTGGTTGTCTTCCGGAATGCGGACAGCTCGGCGTAGACTTCCCGCCCGCTCGACTGTCCTCGCACCGAGCTATTCATGCTATGTCCGGCCGACGAACTATCGGGCAACGCAGCGTGCATGCCAAGCGCCACCGTGCGAATGGCACTGTTTTTCGCGTCGTTCGCCAGCACCATCTTGAACCATGTCATCTCTGCTGGGTCGAACATGTCGGCGGAAGCGTTGTCCATGTTAATGAAGTCGACGCCGCGATCGATCCAGTGATAGTACGTTGTAACGTCATGATCGCCTGAGCTGTCTTCTATCCGCTGTCGCCGCAGGACGGGTTGATCCAGCCAGTCAGCAAATTGTGCGATGTATTGCGTCCGCGTCAGGGGCGCCACCAGTTCGTGATTGCCGATGGACAAGAACACAGGCAGCTTGCCGAAGGGCACAAGCTGATGCTGGATGAAGTCTGGCCAAGCGTCGGCGAGATAGTCCGGCATCGTCGCTTGTGGATGAGTCCGACGGTAGTCTTCGTCGATCTTGGAAATCGCCCGGAAGTCGCCCAGGTGCCAATAAAATGCGGCGTCGTCAGATAGCACGCCAGCGGCAATAGCGGGCATCACAATGTCGCCGCAGTTGCGGGAATCGCCCGAGACGGCGAACTTCCAGGTGCCGCTGGGGCTTTGATTTTTCTGCGCGGTTAGAGTTGCTGCCAGGCAGACTACGGCAGTGACGAAGATCGCGACGCGGAGCAATCGCGCACCCGGCTTGTAGTTTATGAACATTCGGTCCCCAAGCGCATGATCATAACGGAGAGACGCGGCTAATTGCTATTCCCGCAAGAAATGGGTAAGCTGCTGCCGTCAGTAGCTACTTTTCCGGGAACCGCACCCAATATTTCCGCAACTTGCGTGTTGCAACAAGCATCTGGCTTAGGAGAATGTTAAGAAGGTCGGAGCTTGTCGCGAGCCGTCTGGCCGGGAGGATTACGTTGCGTAAACTGCTTTCCACTCCAAACGATTTCACCCTCACTTTGATTCGCCTGGTCCTGGGCATCGTTTTCTTCGCCCATGGCGCACAGAAGATGCTGGGCTGGTTCGGAGGCTTTGGCTTCCACGGCACCATGGGTTTCTTTACCCAACAGCTGGGCATTCCCGCGCCGCTGGCATTTCTCGCCATCTGCGCCGAATTCTTTGGCGGACTGGGCTTGATCGTGGGCCTGCTCAGCCGCATTGCGGCTTTCGGAATCATCGTCAACATGGTGGTCGCGATCGCGACGGTGCACGTGCACAACGGGTTCTTTATGAACTGGTACGGCAAGCAGAAGGGCGAGGGCTTCGAATATCACCTGCTGGCGATCGCGGTGGGCCTGGTTATTTTGATCAAAGGCGCGGGAGCGCTGTCAGTTGATCATGCACTGAGTGGGGGAGGCGAATAGCAAAAAGCCTCCGCCGCGGCGGAGGCTTGGATACCTTCGAAAGAAGGAGCTAGTTCTTTGCGGCCTCGGTTTTTGCGGCCTCGGCCTTCGCCGTGTCAGATTTGGCGTACTTGCGGCGGAAACGCTCAACGCGGCCGGCGGTGTCCACCAGCTTTTGCTTGCCCGTAAAGAACGGATGACATGCAGAGCAAATTTCCACATTGATGTCGCCCTTATGGGTGGAACGGGTGAGAAATGTATTGCCGCAGGCGCAATGGACGCGCACTTCGTCGTAAGTGGGATGGATGGCTGCTTTCATGGAACTCCTAAGCTATTGAGTACAAACCTTAATTCTACCGGATGGCGCAGCATTGCGGCAAACGGTTTTCGCTGCAATCAATCCCTTTGACTACGTGAAGTGCCCGAAAGATTCATTACGCGGTGCAGTTTCACCTTACATCTTCGATGGCGCGCTGGCGCTGGCGATGCATTGCCATTTGCCGCTTGGCATCTTCATCCAGGTATCAACCCAGCGCTCATGAGCGTTCACCGAAGTGCCGTCAGCGTGAGTGCCTTTGCCCTGCCAGGCGCCGGTGGCGATCGCAGTGTTGCCATCGGTGGTGACTTTGATGTCGCTAACTTGGTTAATTTCCCACTTGTCGCCCTTCATCCTGGCGAGACTCTCCGCCTTGTTACGCATGCTGCCATCGCTGTCCATGTTGATGAAGTTTTCAGCCAGCAGCGGAGCCACCTGGTCGGGGTTGCCGGCCTTTGCCGCGGAGGCCCATTGTTGTTCCATGCTCGCGATGGCTTTTTCGACTCCACCGCTTGTCTTGCTGCTGCCCATCTGGGCTTGAGCGGTGAGAGCCAGTCCCACTATTACGAAACACATCAGCATTGCCTTCATGCACGTGTCCTTTCAGTTCTGTCGGGTTGATCGGGTCGATCAGGTTGGAGGTGAGGTTGTGGCGATTTGATGAACGCCTAACTCTACGCTCAAAGGTGTGCTTAAGCAACACGCACAAGGCCAAAGGTGGCACGCAAAGTAGCCGCGAGGTCACACGGGCGGGCAGTGGTCGTCGCAAGCACCCGCCGTTCGTAGCAGAGCAGGTATCTCAGGGCTGCGGTTCGCACCATCGACTCAAGTCCGCTATTTCCTGGCCACTGCCTTCTTCAGTTCAATGCCGGGGGTGAACTTCGCCACTCGGCGGGCGGGAATCTTGATGACGCCACCGGTCTGCGGATTGCGTCCGTTACGCGCTTTGCGCTGTGAAACGGAAAAGGTCCCGAATCCCACCAAGGTAACGCGGCCACCCTTTTTCAACACACTCGTCACCGAATCGATGATGGTGTCGATTGCGCCTCCGGCAGCCGTCTTGCTGATACCGTGAGCGGCCGCAATTTTCTCCACCAGGTCAGCCTTGTTCATAGTCACTCCTCACCAAACGCTGTTAGATATGAACCGAAGTTCTACTTGCCGACGGGTGCCGTGTCAAGAAGTAAAATGTGTCGGCGCAAGGCCGGCAAGCTGCTGGTGGGATCGATTCGGCTTGTAGTTGGTCGATTGCGCCGGGCCGTCCTTCTCCGGAGTCCAGGCCAGCGGATCATCGGAACTTCATCGCGTCAATTGCCGTATTACAGTTCAGGTGACCGTTATGCTCACTTTTCTGCTTTGGTGCATCCTGCTGATCTTCTGCTGGCCACTGGCGCTGGTTTTCCTGGTGCTGTATCCGATTGTTTGGCTAGTCCTGCTGCCGTTCCGCATTCTGGGGATTGCGGTTGAAGGCGTTTTGGAGCTGCTGAAAGCCATCATCTTTCTGCCGGCGCGAATCCTTCGCGGCCCACGGCGGGCCTGGTAGCACGCCGTGCAAAAAGAAGAGCGGACCCGGAGGTCCGCTTTCTTCAGCCCGATATCGAAGGAAAACCCTGCGATCTGAGGTTTATCCGACTTTTACTGCTGTCTTTTCGTCCAGGGTCACTGGAAACTTGCGATGATCGATTCCGGTGTAGATCTGCCGTGGACGCGCGATTTTCTGCTCCGGGTCCTGCACCATTTCGTTCCACTGCGCCAGCCAGCCGGCCGCGCGGGGGATGGCAAACAGCACGGTAAACATCTCCGGCTGAAAGCCCATGGCCTGGTAAATAATTCCCGAGTAGAAATCTACGTTGGGATACAGCTTGCGGGTAACGAAGTAGTCGTCCTGCAAGGCAATGCGCTCCAGCTCCAGGGCCGTGTCAAGGCGGTCGTTGCGCCCCGTCACCTCGAACACTTCTTCGGCCACCTGCTTGATGATGCGCGCGCGGGGATCGTAGTTCTTGTAGACCCGATGCCCGAAGCCCATCAGCTTGATCTCGCCTTCTTTGACGCGCTTGATGTAGGCGGGAATGTTCTTCACCGAACCGATTTCGTCCAGCATGCGCAACACTTCTTCATTCGCGCCTCCATGCAAGGGGCCGGCTAGTGCAGCAGCTGCTCCCGCCATGGACAGGTAAGGATCGGTTTGCGCGCTGCCAATGACGCGCATGGTAGTGGAGCTGCAATTCTGCTCGTGATCGGCGTGCAGAATGAACAGCACATCCAGCGCACGCGCAATCACCGGGCTGGCAACGTACTTCGGCTCCGTCATCCGCCACAGCATATTCATGAAATTTTCGGTATAGCTGAGGTCGTTGTCGGGATACACGTACGGATGTCCGCGGCGGTGACGGTAGGAATATGCCGCCAACGTAGCCATCTTGGCGATCAGGCGAATGATCTGCTTCTCCCGATTCACTGGGTCGTGAATGTTCTTGGCCTCGGGGTACACGGTGGAGAGGGCCGCCAGAGTGCTCACCAGAATGCCCATCGGATGGGCATCGTAGCGGAAGCCATCGATGAAGTGCTTGGTGCTCTCGTGCAACATGGTGTGATGGGTTATCTCCCAGGTCCAGTCTTTGTCCTGCTGCGGGTTCGGCAACTCGCCGAAGAGCAGAAGGTAGGCAACCTGGAGATAGGTGCAGTGCTCGGCCAGCGTTTCGATATCGTAGCCGCGGTAGCGAAGGATGCCTTTGTCGCCGTCAATGAAGGTGATGCTGCTTTTGCAAGAGACCGTATTGGTGAATGCGGGATCGTAGGTCATCAGACCGAAGTCTTCCGGACCCGTCTTGATCTTCCGCAGATCCATGGCCCGGATGGTGCCGAGCTCGACCGGCGTCTCATAAGTCTTATCGGTGCGTTGGTCGGTGATGGTCAAAGTATCCTTCGACATGACCGGTACCTCCTTGGAAA
>JBEKCJ010000017.1:0-51645 GCA_050014935.1 Candidatus Korobacteraceae bacterium | reverse complement strand
CAGCGAAGTCGCTCCCTTCGACAAGTTTCCCTACAACTACTATGACGTCCTCGATCCTGAAGTCGATCTCGACCATTGGACGTTGACTGTCGAAGGCCTGGTCAAACGTCCCGGCGAGTACAAACTGCAACAGATCCAGGCGTTGCCCAAGGTCGTGCAGAACACGCGGCACGTGTGCGTTGAAGGCTGGGACGTTGTCGGCAACTTTGGCGGCACACGCGCCTCCGACTTTCTGCGCTTGATCGGCGCCGACCTGACCGCGCGCTATCTGGAAGTCGAGTGCGCCGACCAGTACTACGAATCCATCGACATGGCAACGGTGCTGCATCCGCAAACTCTTTTCTGCTACGAGATGTACGGCCAGCCGCTGGACCGCGGACACGGCGCGCCCTTGCGCCTGCAGATGCCGACTAAGCTCGGCTACAAGCAGGCCAAGTATCTCAACACCATTCGCGTGACCAACGTGCTCAAGGGCGGCAAACGCGGCTATTGGGAAGATCAGGGTTACGACTGGTACGGAGGACTGTGAAGCATGGCGACGAGTGCGGCCATAGTCGACAGCAACGAGAGCAAGAAGCCGGACACGATTACCGTTGCCTATGAGCATCCGTGGGTTGTTCGCGTGGCCCATTGGCTGAATGCGGTCGCCGTGTTCGTGCTTATCACCAGCGGGCTGCGCATCTTCCGCGCTTTTCCCAGCTTCGGGCCCAAGATTCCGCAGCAGAACTTCTGGGTCCCGCCGCCCGGAATCACCCTCGGGGGCTGGCTCGCCGGCGCCATCCAGTGGCACTTCACCTTCATGTGGATCTTCGTTGGCAGCGGTTTGATGTATGTGATCTATCAAGCTGCGACCGGCCATTGGCGCCAAGTGTTGTTCATGCCGCGCGACATCGAAGGCGTGTGGCCGATGGTGCGGCATTACTTTCTGTTCGGCAAGAAGCCACCGGTCGAAGCCGCCTACAACCCGCTGCAAAAGCTCGCCTACACCTCCACAATTTTCTTCGGCGCAGTTTCATTCCTCAGCGGCCTGGTAATGTACAAGCCAGTGCAGTTCTGGTGGCTGACCTGGATGCTGGGCGGCTTCCGTCTGGCGCGCGTCTGGCACTTTATCGCGATGTGCGGATTTGTGGCCTTCATTCCCGGCCATCTCATCATGGTGCTGCTGCACGGCTGGAACAACTTCTACTCCATGATGACCGGCTGGAAACGCGATCCTGAGTATCTGGAATAAAAGACAGTTTTACACTGAGACCCGGAGAGCACGGAGACAATCAGAACTCTGTGAGCTGATCGGGCTTCGATTTCTTTCGGTCTTCCGTTACGAATTGACGCCGTGCTCTCCGTGTCTCAGCGGTGAAAAGGCTCTTCGTCCTTCGGGGGCGCAAAAAAAGCCCCGCCGGTTGTGACGGGGCCTCGCGAAACAAAGCAAACAGTCTTGCAATCGGCGCGGATCAGAATCCGCTAAGCTTTCTGGGCGTGCCCAGACCGGTGCACTCGTCCCATCCCAATTTGGCCGGCGCGCCGTTGTTGCCTACCGTCACGTCGTACAAAATCTCGTGGTAAATCCCGGGAGTTTTGTAGTAGCTGTAGGTCTTCTGCAGTTCAGAAGCGGTATGGTTGGCGAAGCTGCCGGCTGCGTTGGTGATGCCGGCAAGCGTAGGAGAGGCGACGCTGGTGCCACCGACGGCACACCAACCGCCGCATCCCGTGGTGCTATAGATCGCGACCGGGCTGACTGTGCTTGCGTCCGCCGCCCAATCGGGCGTGCCGCGATGCGGTCCAGTCAGGTTGCCAATGATGAGCTGGTAATTCGGATTAGGCTCCATGGTGCTGATGCCACCGCCGCTGCCGTTCCAGCAATCTTCTTCACCGGTGAACAGGCCATTGTTGCGCCGGATGCGGGTGCCACCGGCGGAGACCACGTTCGGCGATACGCTGGGGTAATCCGGACCTAAGCCCGAGTCCCCAGCCGAAGCGAAATAGACGACCGTCGACGTGGTCATGTACTGGTCATAACCCAGTTCGCCGTCGAATTCTCCACCGTAACCGAAGCTGTTGGAGACTTCGCCGCCGCCCAGGGCCGCGACTGCCTGGCCAGCCAGATACTCGGCCGCGCTGGTGCCATCCTGAAACGGATCACTGCAAAATTGCGCCACAATGATCTGGGCGTGGGGCGCCATCGAATGGGCGTACTGGGTATCCAGTGCTGTCTCCACGTCCCAACCGGTTCCGTCACTGCTGGGACAAGAGCCGCAGTCACAGATAAACTGCAAAGTCTGGGCCGGCAAACCATATTCGGTGTTAAAGGCGTTGAAATCGGCCTGTAGCGTACTGTTGTGTCCGTAGTCCACCACGGCGATGGCCTTCGCACCACCGCTGGCAACTGGAGCTCCGCTCAGCGGACAGCCACTGGTCGGCGTGGTTACGCCGTAGATGCAAGCGATGGAGCCAGGGTTCTCCGCTCCCGCCGGCGGACTACTCGGATTGAGCTTTCCTTCCGGAACGACGATGAACAGCGGTGTCCGCACTTTCGTTCCGGGGACCGTGCCAAGGGTGCTGGGGGGAGCGATCGTGTTGCCTTTGACCTGCGAGTCCTGGGACTGTGCAAAGCCACTCATGGTTAGCGCCAGGATTGCCATAGCGGCAACCACCAGCCAAATACCTCTCTTCATTTTGCGTCTCCTTGTTATTGTCCACTTCTGCTGGGATTTAGGTTTAGCTCCCTACAGCCACAGCTGTCTGGCATCTGGGCATTGCAGGACTCGGGCTTTTTTCTGTGGCTAAGAAGAACTCCAGAGGCTTGCCTGGATGCCGGGATCGCGAGAGCGGGGATTATCACCTTCGAAAGAAGTTCCCCTGACGAACAGAGCGCGGTATCAGGCGTGACGAACATCAGAATGCGTTAGAGTCCAACGGAGCTCCGCACCTCAAGCGACGCGCGCGGGTTGAGACCCCAATTGGGAAAACCTGAGGGTAGGAGAATCAATCCAGGTTTGGCAGCCTAAAGGTACGGCTCAACATACTTAACATTGCTGCCTGAGTCAACAATAAACAAGTACACCACGGCAAGAATTTGTTCCATATTGGTTGCAACTGTTTGTAGAGTCGCGCATACCACCTAAGTCGAGTCGGGCATTGCTAGCTTGATCTCGAACCGGCTTCCCGTTATCCACGACTACTGTCAGGCAAGTACACAAGTACAACGGCACAGTAAAACGCAGGTAGTTTCTTGCAGGACGAATGGCTCATCCAACGCTGCCATTTCGTTATTCGCTTTTCGTAATTGGCCTGGCCCTGGGCGATTGATTCTCGGGATTCGTTGTATAACCATTCCTGCAAAGAGCGATTAGCGGATCGCGAAAAGCGGACCTTCGGGCTTTCTCGCTTGACCCGCCAAGGCTTTTCTGTAAAAGTAAGCCCAAGTCTCACGTGGGGACATGCCATGCCGTCCGGCCTTCCTATCGTAGAGTTCGACCGCTCCAAGCTGATGATACGCATTGAGGTCACGCTTAACGCCGATCCCACCGCCATCAGTCCGGTGGTGGAAGGCATCATGGAGATGTCGCGTGGGCTGGAGTGTGCGGCGGGCAAAGAGTTCGAGATTGAGACGGCCCTGCGCGAGGCCCTGGCCAACGCCATTGTCCACGGCTGCAAGAACGATCCCACCAAGAAAGTTCAATGCTGTGTAGGTTGCGACGACGAGCGCGGCATGTTGATTGTTGTGCGCGATCCCGGCTCCGGCTTTGACCCCTTCGCTATTCCCGATCCCTGCAACGGCGAAAATGTTTACTCCAACCACGGGCGCGGCATCTATCTCATCAATCAGCTCATGGACGAAGTGAAGTTCGAGCGTAACGGCACCGAAATCCACATGCGCAAGTACTGAATCAATCGCCCTTCCTCGACCTCTTACGGGCGCTGGATGGGCCGATTCAGGTCCAGTCGCCGCCAGCCGGAAATCCGCCCACGGATCAATAGGAGTGAACTTCCCTGCGGGCTCTGAGCTACAGTGATACGGTTTAGTGTTTCCTCGGAAAACTGCGATGGCCACCCAATCCTTGGCGGCAGATGAACGCAGGCATGTCGTCCCCCAGCTCTGTGCGGGTTTGTCCTATGCCATTTTGCTGGGCGGGCTGTGCACCATTGCTGTCGCTGTCTACACAATCCTGGTGAGTTACTCCAGCCTTCCCTGGTGGGACACCTGGGATTACATTGCAGCTATTGCCCAAGGCCCGGGTCCGTTCTCTCCCAGTTGGCTGTGGCGCCAGCATAACGAACACCGCCTGGTCATTCAGAAGCTGTTCTTCGCGATCGACCTGGAAATGTTCCATGCCCGTCAGGTATTTCTGCTGGCCAGCATCGTCGTTATCCAACTTCTGCATTTAGCACTGTGGGCATGGAGCATGCGAGCGCTGGGCGGGTGGCGAGGGAACTTGTGGCGTAGCGGCGTGGGCTTGGTGGCATTCTGTATTTTCAGTCCCGCCCCGTGGCTTAACTACACCATGGGATTTCAAGTCTGCTATGTGCTTTCGCCGTTGTTTGCCACACTCTCGTTTGTCGGACTGTTGCTCTATTGGACCGACTCACAGCGCCATCCCGAAAACCCAGGCTCACGGAAATCCCTCTGGCTATCCGTCTCTATTCTGGCAGCCTTGTGTGCAACCTATTCCCTGGCTAACGGAAATCTTCTCTGGCCCTTGCTGGTGGCGGCGGCCGTGTTCCTCAGATTGCGTCTCTCCGCGGTTTTGAGTATCGCCATTACAGGCACGGTCAGCACCTTTCTTTACTTCTATCGCTACGTTCGCCCGCCTTATCACGCCGATCCCATTGCTTCCCTCGCTGCGCCGGCTCGTCTCATGAAGTATGTGGCCGTGTACTTTGGGAGTTCCTGGGTAAACGGACCTATTGTCACCGCTTCGGTCATCGGCGTTATCGGCTTGACCGTTGCCTTGGCAGTGCTTCTCCGGACGCCCTATTACATCCGGACATCGCGCGCCTTCGCGCTTCTGCTTGTCCTTACCATTGCCTTCTGCGCTGCAACGGCCTTTGTTACCGCGGCAGGACGATTGAATTTCGGTGTCAAGGAGGCCCTGGAAAACAGGTATCAGACATTCGCGCTTCCCTTCTGGTGCAGTTTGGGGCTGTTGCTGTTGGGCTATATCTTCTCACTGGCTGCAACACAATACCGCTTCCTCGCGGCTCAGATCTTCCTTCTGGCGGTGTTGGTCAGAGGCGCTATTCTGGCCGATCATCCGGTTGGCGAGGCGCGAGCCCACGGCTTTGGGCTCAATCTCGCCAGCATGGCCCTGCGGACAGGCGTCTACGCGCCGATAGTGTTGGAAGGGGTTGCCGAACACAGGGACAAGCTGCTATTGGGCGTTAATTACCTCAGAGAACATCAACTCTCGCTGTTCTCCGGCTGGGATTCTTCTTTTCTTGGAAGCCCCTTGGACAAGGTCCTCCCGCTAGCGTCGCCCGATGATTGCAGAGGGCGGTTGGAGTTCGCTCCGCTCAAGGATTCCGCTACCCCGGGTTGGTTTGTATCAGGGTGGGCCTGGGACAGCAAGCACCATCAGCCACCACGTGAGATTGTCGCCACTAGTGAGGGAGTCATTACAGGCCTGGCCGCGGTGGGATACAGGCTCCTCAACAGCTGGGCATCGGACCCCGAAATCCGGAACAGTTATGCCGGGTTTGCGGGATATGTCCTGCAGCCGAAGCCCGGAACTGTAGTTAAGATTTATGCGATCCTGCACGGCAGCCCGCTCTCTGCCTGTTATTTCGACACCGCCGATGAGGAGCACGGCACCGCAAAATGATTCCAATGGCTGACGTCGTACTCTGGCTTGAAAAATGCCCAGACTCGAACAAAAGAGGACGCCGGTTCGGCGGCCCTCACGATTGCATGTCAGTCAATCCTATGGTTGCTCTTCGATGACCTGCCTGATCCGCTCACAGGCCCAGTCGATCTCCTTCCGCGTGATGACCAGCGGTGGGGCGATGCGGATCACGTGGTCATGGGTCTCTTTGCAGAGGATGCCCAATTCTCGCAGGGCCTCGCAGTAAGGCCGCGCCGGAACGTCCAGCTCGATACCGATCCACAGGCCTTTGCCGCGGACCTCGCGCAGGTGAGAGCTGCGGAGCGTTTGCAACCGGCCGAGGAAGTATTCGCCCAGCTCGGCAGAGCGCTTGACCAGGTTCTCTTCGATGAGGACGCGCAACGCCGCGCGTGCGACGGCGCAACCCAGCGGATTCCCCCCGAAAGTACTGCCGTGATCACCGGGATGGAAGACGCCGAGGATCTCCTTCGACGAAAGCACCGCCGAGACCGGATAGAAGCCGCCGGACAGGGCTTTGCCGACAATCACCATGTCCGGCCTGACGCCTTCGTGCATGTAGGCGAAGAGTTTGCCGGTGCGTCCCAAGCCGGATTGAATCTCATCGGCTACCAAAAGCACATTGTTGCGGCGACAGATCTCGGCTGCTTCGCGCAGGAACCCGTCGGGCGGAATCACGATTCCGGCTTCGCCCTGAATCGGTTCCACCAGGAACGCGCAGGTGTTGAGCGTGATGGCGTCGCGCAGGGCAGCGGCGTCGTCGAAGGGGATGACCTTGAAGCCGGGCGTGAACGGGCCGAAGCCGTCACGGTACTGCTCGTCGGTGGAGAAGCTGATGACCGTGACGGTGCGGCCATGAAAATTATTCGCGCAGACTACGATCTCAGCCTTGCCGTCAGGAATGCCTTTGACCTTGTGGCCCCATTTGCGCGCGGCCTTTATCGCGGTCTCGACCGCCTCGGCGCCGGAGTTCATGGGCAACGCCATCTCGTAACCGGTCAGCTTGTGCAGTTGCTGGTAGAACAGCGGCAGTTGGTCGTTGCGAAAGGCGCGCGAGGTCAAGGTGACTTTCTGCGCTTGCTCGAACAGCGCTTTCAGGATTGCGGGATGGCAATGTCCCTGGTTGACGGCCGAATACGACGCCAGGCAATCCAGATAGCGATTGCCTTCCACGTCATACACCCACACGCCTTCAGCGCGCTCGATGACGACATCGAGGGGATTGTAGTTGTGAGCGCCATAAAGCTCTTCGAGTTCGATGAAATCTTCGGTTTGCAAATGATCGATAACGGGCATAGGTCCTCGTGTAGAAGCAATTAGCAATTAGCAATTAGCGACTAGCTACGAGCCGCGAGCTAAGAGCTTTTCGCAATTACTAGTTGCTAGTTCCTAGTTGCTCGCAGCTCGTGGCTTGCAGCTCGCCGCTACTCCAGCAACATGGTTAACAACGCCATCCGAACGTACAGCCCGTTCGCGGCTTGGCGAAAATAAAGCGCGCGCGGATCATCATCCACTGTCTTATCCAGCTCCACCGTTCGCGGCAGCGGGTGCAGGATCATCGCGTCCGGCTTCATGCGCTGGAGCACCGACGAGTTGATGGCATAACCCTGCGAGCCGGCTGCGCGCGGCAGCCGTTCGGGACGAATGCGCGTCTGATAGACAACGTCCACCTCGCCCACCACGCGATCGATGTCCGATTCCAGTTCGTAGCGGACTCCGTGCCGGTCAAGATATTGCAAGATGTCGCTGCGCATCTGCAGGTCTGGCGGGCTGACAAAAAATATTTTGACTCGCTCAAACTTCGCCAGCAAGTAGGCCAGCGATCGTGCCGTGCGGCCACTCTCCAGTTCGCCGATGAAAGCCACGCTGAGTCCGTCCAACGGTCGCTCGCGATAAATCGTGTACAAATCCAGCAGGGCCTGCGTGGGATGCTGGCCCCCGTCGCCATCGCCGGCATTGATAATGGGCACGGGTGAAACCTTGGCTGCGCGCGCCGCTCCTCCCGGTTCATGATGCCGAATGACGATTACGTCGCAATAGCTGCTAATGATGCGGATGGAATCCTCGACCTGTTCCGCCTCAATCTCCGAGGAGAAGGCGCGGGCGTGTTCGGTGGAGAGCACGCGTCCGCCCAGCCGGTGCATGGCAGCCTCAAACGAGAAGCGCGTGCGCGTGGAAGGCTGATAGAACAAGCTGGCCAGGATGCGGTTCTGGTAATCCAGAGTGCCGCCGCGCGCCACTACCCGTTCCATTCCGCGCGAGCGACCGAACAGCTCCATCAGCAGCGGGACGGTGAACTGCTGCGATTCGACAACATGCTTCAGGGCCATACGGCAGCCTCCCAGCTTGTCTTCCCGCAGGTGGGACGGTCGATGCAGAGTGGGCATGGCTACCGGAGAACCGGCTCCTCCAATTCCTGGGCTTTGGTCTCGCACCTGGGTTCGGCGTCGCCGACAATACGGGTGCCTGCATGGCCGGCAACTGCGTCGCAGAGAAGCTCGACCGACGAGATCACAGCTTGCTTGCCGCCGCTACCCAGAAAATGAATCACTGACTCGATCTTGGGCCCCATGTTTCCCGGCGGAAAATGGCCCGCCCGGTGGTATTCCTCCAACTGCGAAACGGTGACGAAACTCAGCGGAGTCTGGTCTGGCTTCTTATAGTTGAGGTAAACGCAGTCGGTGTCGGTAGAGATGGCGAACACATCGACATGAAGCTGAGCGGCCAGCAACGCCGACGCCCGGTCCTTGTCGATGACCGCCTCCAGGCCTTGCAACTGGCCGCCGACGCGCATTACCGGAATGCCGCCGCCGCCCGTAGAAATCACCACCACCTTGCGCGCCACCAGCGAGCGAATGACTTCCAGCTCCACAATCTCCAGGGGCTGCGGCGAAGGCACCACGCGGCGATAGCCGCGCGCCGCATCTTCCACAATGTGCCAGCCCAGCAGGCGCTTCCGTTCCTCGGCGTCGGCCCGCGAGTAGAACGGGCCAATAGGCTTGCAAGGGTGGTGCATGGCAGGATCGTCCGGCGAGACCACGGTCTGCGTAACCACGCTGACCACGGGAAAGCTGAGGCCGGCCTCCGCCAGTTCGTTTCGCAGAGACTGCTCCAGTAGGTATCCGACTTCGCCCTGGCTGGCCGCGCCGCAAACGTCCAGCGTCTGGCTGTACACCACATCGGAGGCGCGCTCGGAGCGCAACAACTGCGCTCCCACTTGGGGCCCGTTGCCGTGCGTGATCACCAGACGGTAGCCGCGACGGATGAGCCCGACCAGCGCTCGCGCCGTGCGATGCGCGTTTGCCAGTTGCTCGACGATTGTCCCTTTCTCACCGGCTCGGATGAGAGAGTTGCCTCCAACCGCGACCAGCGCAGTCATAGGTTCCTTAATGACGCCGTTCGCTTCTCGCTCGTCGCTTTTCGCCAACTGCTCTTGGCTGTTAGCTCTTAGCCTTTAGCTCTTTGCAATATGCCGGCTGCAAGGCTGATTGGTGCAGCTCGCTAAGTGCAAAGAGCTAAGAGCAGTTGGCGATAAGCGAAGAGCGAACGGCGGCCTTTCTACTTCACCAACTCCAGCATGGACTCGCGTGTGGCTTCGCGGTCCGCCATGTAGGTGGCATTCATGAGCTCCAGCATGATTGCCTTCTGGGCATGCAGCCGGTTCTCGGCTTCCGGGAAGACGAAGGAACGCGCCGAGTCGATCACCTCGTCGGTAACCTCGTCGCCCCGGTGCGCCGGCAGACAATGCAGAAAAATGGCGTCCGCCTTGGCACCTGCAAACAAATCTGAATTGACCTGATAGGGAGCGAAAACCTTCTTTCGTAGTTCCGTCTCCGATTCTTGTCCCATGCTGGCCCAAACGTCGGTGTAAATTACGTCGGCAGCGAAGGCCGCGAGTTCGGGATCGTGAGTGATGGTGAGATTCGCGTTGGTCTCCGCGCAGCGCTTCCGTGTCCAGGTGATGGCTTGGTTGTCGGGCTCGTATCCGGGTGGGGTCGCAATCCACACGTCCGCGCCCAGTTGCGCTCCCAGAAACAGCAAAGAGCGGGCGACGTTGTTGCCATCGCCGATATACGCAATCTTTAGGCCTGCGATGCGGCCCTTCACTTCCAGCATGGTCAGGTAATCCGCCATAGCCTGGCAGGGATGGCTGTAGTCGGTGAGTCCGTTGATCACAGGGATGCTCGCACACCGCGCCATTTCCCGGGCGATTTCATGGTCGAAGGTGCGGATCATGATCGCGTCGACCATGCGCTCCAGGTTCTTGGCCACATCATGCACCGACTCACGCTTGCCGAGACTGATTTCGGCAGGCGAGAGGTACAGCGAATGTCCGCCCAGTTGCTCGATACCAATATCGAAGCTGACGCGGGTGCGCAACGACGGCTTTTCGAAGATCATGGCCAGCGTCTTGCCCTTCAGCGCCGTGCGGTAGAGGTTGGGCCTGGCCTTCAACTGGGTCGCGAGGTGCAGAAAATGCCGGATCTGTTGCGGCGTGAAGTCGCGAATCGAGAGAAAGTCCTTGCCGGGCATCGTTACCTCCCTGTGCCAGCCAAAGCGGGCTGGTGCGCTTGGGTGAACTCCTCGATCATGGCGCTGATTGCAGGCTTGCCAATCTCCTCCACTTCATAGCGCACGCACACATACGGCTTGTCGAGCCGGATGGCGCGGGCCAAGTCGATAGGCGTGGCAACTACGACCAGATCGCAAGGCACGCGTTTGATGGTTTCTTCCAACTCATGCCGTTGAGTGTCGCTGTAACCCATGGCAGGCAGCACTCGCCATAGGTGGGGAAATTTCTGGAAGGTCTTCTGGATGGATCCGATAGCATAAGGTCGCGGATCGACCAGGGCGGCGGCATGATAGCGGTTGGCCGCAACTACCCCCGCGCCGTACGGCATCTCGCCGTGGGTAAGGGTTGGACCATCCTCAACCACCAGCACCGTCTTGCCGTTGACCAGGTCGGGCTCGTCGACCGTCACCCGCGAGGTGGTCTCGATGACTCGCGCCCTGGGATTGTGCAGCGCAATGTTGCGCCGGACCGTCTTGATGCCATCGGGATCGGCGGTGTCAACCTTATTAATGATCAGCACGTCGGCGCTGCGGAAGTTGACTTCGCCCGGATAGTAGCCGAGTTCATGGCCGGCGCGATGCGGATCGAGCACCACGATGGCAAGATCGGGCCGATAGAACGGGGTATCGTTGTTGCCGCCGTCCCACAGAATCACGTCGCCTTCGTGCTCCGCCTGGTGCAGGATGTCCGCGTAGTCCACTCCGGCATAGACGGGAGTGCCTTCCACGATGTGCGGCTCATACTCTTCGCGCTCTTCGATCGTGCATTGGTAGCGATCGAGATCGGCCAGGGACGCGAAGCGCTGCGCGCGTTGCTCATTCAGATCGCCGTACGGCATGGGATGGCGAATTACTACCGGATGCCAGCCCTGAGCGCGCAGCTCGGCGGCGATGCGGCGCGATACCGGGCTCTTTCCGCAGCCGGTGCGGACGGCACATATCGAGACGATCGGTACTTTCGCAGTGAGCTGCGTATGCGTGGCAGCCAGCAGTTGGAAATCGGCGCCGGCAGCCACCGTCCGCGAGGCCAGATGCAGCAGCGTCGGATAGGCAATATCGCTGTAGGCAAAGACAGCCACATCCACGCGCTGCTCGCGGATGATCTCCTCCAGCTGGTCTTCTTCGAGAATGGGAATGCCATTGGGGTAGAGATCGCCGGCCAATTCTGCGGGATAGCGGCGGCCGGCGATGTCGGGAATCTGTGTGGCAGTGAAGGCTACGACTTGGAATTCGGGGTTGTTGCGAAAAACGACGTTGAAATCATGAAAATCTCGTCCTGCAGCTCCAAGGATGAGCACCCGTTTCATATTGTCGTGAAAGCGTCATTAGACCCATAAAGTGGGGACACTTTTCTCCTTTGCCCGAATAGTGAACTGAAGGCGAAAGTTGCGCAGTGAGCCCGGTCACGGAGGCGTGAGACATGGGATTCCGAGGTGTTTCCGGCAGAGATAAAGCGCCCCATGCTGCCGACTGCCAATTGCATGCTGCCTGAACAGTTCAGGCGGCGCATTTTGCTCGGCGCCGCCTGATGATCATTCCGTTCGTTTGGGCCCTCAGGATAAGAGATCTGAATTTCCGCACAACTTAATCCGGATGATCGTGAACTGTCGATCATGCGAGAGGCGGAATGGGCTGCGGTGGCCGCGGTGGCGTAGGCCGCGGCGGGGTAGGCGGCGTAGTCGCCTGACTCACTAGAATTGGGGTAGGCAGCGGAGGCCTTGGCGGCTGCGGCTGCGGTGGCGGCTGCGGTGGAATGGGCCGCGGCGGCGGCGTAGTTTGCATGAGGATGAAAAGGCCCGCCTCGCTCACGCGCGGCGGTACCGGCAACGGAGGTCTTGGCGGAACGGGCCCCGGTGGTAACGGCGGCGTAGGCCGAGGCGGGGTAGGCGGAGTCGTGAACAGACTCGCCTGATTCACAGATGTAGTTATTGATGGCGGCATTGCCGCGGTGATCGCGAACCCCGTTGCGATCACGGTGAGGACCATAAGGAAAAGTACAAAGCGTTTCATGGTTTCCCTTTCTAACCATTGGCGGTTCGAGGGATGCAAGACGGAATGATCGGGCCGGGCGCCCTGGGCCGAGGATTGGAGTATCGGAGGTCTTGTTCGTCGCCAGTGTTCGGCTGGATTCGGGCCAACAAGACCGCGACACCGAAGGTCTTGCTCCGGGGAAACCCGACACGGCTTAACCTACACCGAGCGACAGTGATTCGTCTGTGTCCTGTGACTCACATTCGTGTGATGAAGTGGTACGCCTGCGGAACACCAGCGAGTCTGCAAAAGAGCGACGAGCGACTTGGCTGACGGCTGACAGCCGGCAGTTGATGGCCCGAGTGTCCCGCCTCACATCACCATGTGACCCGCATCACTTCGCCTTGGGCCATTGCTGGTCAAGAATCGAACCATCGTTCGGTAAGGGGTGAGCCTCCAAACCGCAACGGAATTCCAGATAGCGGGGCCCCCGGCGCGCGTTGGTTTCGCGCGATGGGGTGCGAAGTGGGATGGCGAATGGTTAGGTAGCACCAAGTTCCTTCCGACGGTCCCGCAAAATAGAAAGGGCAGCAATGGCCAAGGTCCAAGGTTCAGTGCAGATCGTAGTCGAGCGCTGTAAAGCCTGCGGTTTCTGCGTGGAGTTTTGCCCCACGCACGTACTGGCGCTTTCCTCCGCTTTCAACGCCAAGGGATATCACACGCCCTACATGGCCCATCCCGAGAAGTGCAGCGGCTGCGACTTGTGCGGCATGTATTGCCCCGACTTCGCCATCTTCGGCTTCAAGCCGGAGGTTGAAAAGAAGGCGAACGCAGAGCCGGTTCCGTCGTCCGAAGCAGTTGCCGCCCCTCCCCTGGTTTCGACAGAGAATAAGGAGGAGCAAGATGCACGCTGATCCTGCTGGAGTACTGACGGGCACACATTTTCTCGATGGCGATCACGCCTGCTGCGAAGGCGCTTTGGCTGCCGGAGCGCGCTTTTCGTCGGGCTATCCCATCACGCCATCAACCGAGGTGGTCGAGCGCTTTGCCGCGCGCGTTCCGACCGTCGGCGGAACCTTTATTCAGATGGAAGACGAGCTGGCCGCCTCCATCACGCTGCAAGGCGCAGTGTGGGGCGGAGCCAAGGCATTCACCGTGACCTCCGGACCCGGCTTTTCGCTGATGATGGAGCACATCGGCTACGCCGCCATGACCGAGACACCCTGCGTTTTCGTCGACGTGCAACGCGGCGGACCATCTACCGGCTTGCCGACGCTTCCTGCGCAGCAGGACATGATGCAGGTGCGCTGGGGATCGCACGGTGATTACGAAATCATCGCGCTGTGCCCCAACTCACCGCAGGAGTGCTTCGACCTGACCATCACTGCCTTCAACTACGCCGAGAAGTATCGCTGCCCGGTGTTCGTCATGATGGACGAAGTGGTCGGCCACATGACCGAGAAGGTTGTGATTCCTGCACCCGAAGACATCGAAATCGAGCCGCGGCGTTACACCACACTTCCTCCCAAAGAATTTCTCGCTTTCAAGCCCGGTGCAGACCTTGTCCCTGATATGCCGCGAGTGGGCGAGGGCTATAACGTTCACGTCACGGGCCTGACGCACGACGAGCGCGGTTACCCGGACATGCGGCCCGAGGTACAGGCCGTACTGGTCAAGCGCCTGGTCGAAAAGATCACCAAGAACGTCGATCAGATCACCCTCTTCGAAGAAGATCAGGTTGAAGGGGCAGACGTGGTCGTCGTTTCGTATGGCATCACGTCGCGCGTGGCGCAAAAGGCCATCGACATGGCGCGCGAGAAGGGCATCAAGGTCGGCAAGTTCCGGCTGATCACGGCATGGCCATTCCCCGAAAAGCAGATTGCCGCGATCGCGAAAAAAGTGAAAGGGATAGTGGTAGCCGAACTGAATCTGGGCCAGATGGTGCGCGAGGTTGAGCGGGCGGCCGCGGGCCAAACCAAGGTCCGGCTAGTGGGCCACGCCGGCGGCAGCGTTCACAAGCCCGAAGACATTCTGAAAGCGATTATGGAGGTGGCGCGATGAGTGAGGCAACTGTGACCATCCAAAACCCAGTCGAGCAGTTTCTGCGGATGGACCGCATTCCCCATATCTGGTGTCCGGGATGCGGCATCGGCACCAGCGTCAACTCTTTTGCGCACGCGCTGACTGACGCTAACATCGACATGAAGAACCTGGCGATCGTCTCGGGCATCGGCTGCACCGGGCGCGTTGCCGGCTATGTCAATCTCGACTCGTTCCACACCACGCACGGCCGCGCGATTCCTTTCGCCACCGGGCTGAAGCTGGCCAATCCCAAGCTGAATGTTGTCGTCTACTCCGGTGACGGCGACCTGTTCGCCATCGGCGGCAATCATTTGATTCACGCCGCGAGGCGCAACATCGATCTCAAAGTTGTGTGCATCAACAACCTGGTTTTCGCCATGACCGGCGGGCAAACGGCGCCGACCACTCCGGGAGCGGTCATTACGGCAACCAATCCTTACGGGACTTACGATCCGTCCTTCAACCTGCCTTACCTGGTGGAAGCGGCAGGAGCGGTCTACGTGGCGCGCTGGACGGCGTTTCACGTTAAACAACTGGCGCGCTCGATGGAAGAGATGTTCGCCAAGAAGGGTTTCAGCTTCATCGAAGTGCTGTCGCCGTGTCCGACGCTCTACCAGCGCCGCAACAAGATGGGCGACGGGCTGGACACCATGAAGTTCTACAAGCAGGTCAGCAAAGTTCGCAATGGCGCGCCCACCAGCGAGGTGGCGTTGACCAAGAGCGGCGAGATTGTCGTCGGCAAGTTCGTGGATCGTGAGCGCGGCGAACGCGGCGACTACGGCAACCTGATGCACGACAGCCTGGCCGGCGCCCTGGGCGAAGATTATGTGGAAACGGAGGCATGCTCATGCCAGTAACAGAGATCCGTATCGCGGGATTTGGCGGGCAGGGCGTGATCCTGTCGGCAGTTGTCATCGGCAAAGCCGGCTGCATCTTTCAGGACGGCTACTCCACCATGACGCAGAGCTTTGGGCCGGAAGCGCGCGGCGGCGCGTGCAGCGCGCAGGTCATCCTCAGCGACCAACCGGTGTTGTATCCCTATGTTTCGCGTCCCGACATTCTGGTGGTGATGTCGCAGGAGGCCTACACGCTGTTCAGTCCGCAGCTCAAGGACGACGGCATCCTCATCATCGAGGAAGACCTGGTGCGAATCGGCGACCATCCGGCCGGCACGCGCGTTTACAGCGTCCCGGCTACGCGCATCGCCGAAGAACTGGGCAAGAAGATGGTGTTGAACATCGTGATGGTCGGCTTCTTCGCTGCGGTTTCCCAAGTGGTGGATCCGGAAGCCATGAGGAAAGCCGTCGCGGCTTCGGTGCCCGAGGCTTATCGTGATCTGAACCTGAAAGCCTTCGACCGCGGCTTCGACTACGGGACCAAAGAACTGAGCCAGGTCATTGTCAAACAGGACTCCCTGGTCGCAGTGGCGGCAATAGAAACGTAAAGATAATTTCGGATACTAAGTAAGCTGAGCCGGCAAGCAATTTGCCGGCTCACAAGTTTGAACCCATTACTTAGCGACCCGATCAGCCGGATTTTCAGCCGTGCCCTGACACAAAACGCTTCTGCGAACCGGCCCCTATAAAAAACCTTACCGCCCCAGCTTCTTTGCCTGGCAGGCGACCACCACCTTGCTGGGATCGATGGCATCGTCGTCCAACTGCATCTCGATCACCTTGCCATTTTTGTCGATAACGTAGTTCACGCGGCGGGCGGCTTTGTACTCCGGGTCGTACAAGCCATACTTCCTGGTGATGTCGCCGCCCCAATCGCTGAGCAGCGGGAAGGTGACTCCGATTTGTTCAGCCCACGCCTTGTTCGAGAAGGGAGAATCCATGCTCACACCCAGGACCTGGGTGTCGGCGGCTTCCAGCTTGCTCAGGTTCTGCTGGAAGGCCTTCATCTGCTTGGCTCAACCACCGGTGAAGGCAAAGATGTAGAAGGCGAGCGCGACATTCTTCTTGCCGCGATACTGGTGCAGCGAAACCTTGTTTCCGTTTTGATCTTCCAGGGTGAAGTCGGGCGCCATATCGCCGACCTTGATTTTGGGTGGCGGCGTGTCGCTGGGCTTGTTGGCGGCGTAGCTGGCCGGCAACAATAACCCGGCGAGCAGCAGCGCCAGTAAGACTCTCTTCATCGATTCTCTCCTCTCAAACAGTTCTATACAGGACGGGTGACTCGGCACGTATCGGTTGCAGCCATTCTCCCACTACTCGCAGGCATTCGCCAGCGGAGGGGGCAGATGCAGGTTTTCATTGTGACCAAAGGCTGGTTTGCCGTTTTGGAACTCGACGGGGATCGTCCTCGTGTTCCCGATTGCGGAAACGCTACCTGGGCGTTAGAGTGAATGAGTATTCATTCGGAAAGCAGCAGTTGGCACTTAGCAGTTAGCGCTTAGCTTTTGGTGTTTGCGGTTTGGCTAAATGCCAAGTGCTAAATGCCAAATGCCCCTTTTGGCGGTTCCCGCCAAACACTATCCTCACTTTCCTTCGACGCCCACAAATGACATGGCCACATCGGTAAATCGAAGTTCTGACAAGTATCAGCGCATTCTGGACGCGGCGGTCGCGGTATTTGCCGAAAAAGGGTTCTTCACCTCGCGCGTGGCCGACATTGCCGACCGCGCCAACGTTGCCGATGGCACCGTCTATCTCTACTTCAAGAGTAAGGACGAGATCCTGATGACTGCCATCAACACCGCCTTCGACGCCTTTATGAGCTTGGCGCGCACCGAACTGAAGAAGCTGCCCGATCCAGCGGAGCGGCTGCGGCGGCTGGCGTTCCTGCATCTGGAGGCGCTGGGATCGAATCGCAACCTCGCCGTCGTCTTCCAGATGGAGCTGCGGCAGAGCACGCGGTTCTTGTCGGAGTTCTCGCACCAACACATGGTTGAATATCTCAGCCTGGTACGCGAAGCCATCACCGACGGACAGGCCAGCGGAATCTTTCGCCGTGAGATGTCGGACAAATATGCTGCCAACTGCTTCTTCGGCGCTCTGGATGAGATGGTCACGTCCTGGGTGTTGAGCAAGCACGAGTACCAGCTCCGCAATGTTGCGGACGTGGTGGTGGATATTTTCTTGAATGGAATGCGGACGACGTAGCTGGACAACAGTAAAGTTCGGCGGCGCAGCTGCGCCCCTTCACATCATGAATCTTCGGACCCTAAATGACGTTTTCTTCACCCTGGTGAAGCGCAACAGCGACCGTGTGATGCTTACGCGCGAAGGTGACACCTGGCGCGCAATCTCAGCCGGCCAGTTGCAGAGCTGCGTGTACGCTACCGCGCGCCAACTGCAATCTTGGGGAATACGCAAAGGCGATCGAGTCGTCATTCTCAGCGAGAATCGTCCCGAATGGGCGGTCGCCGATTTCGCCTGCCTTATGCTGGGAGTTGTCGATGTCCCCATCTATGCCACCCAGACCGGCGAGCAATGTCTGTTTGTGCTGCAGAACTCGGAAGCGCGGATTGCCTTTGTCTCCACCCGCAAGCAGTACGAGAAGATCGCCAGCGTCCGCGAGCAGACCAAGCTGGAATACATCGTCCTGATGGACGACGCTCCGGAGATCACCGACGCGGTTCCCATGCAATCGTTCCTGAAGAACGCGCCGCCGGGGAACGATCCTGAAATTGAAGCCATCGGCCTGTCAATCGATCCCGACGATTTGGCGACTCTCATCTACACGTCGGGAACGACGGGAACACCCAAAGGCGTGATGCTGACCCACGGGAACATCGCGTCAAATCTGAATGTCTCGCTCGATATGTACGAGTTCGACAAGGACGACCTGTGCATCTCGTTCCTGCCGCTCTCGCATGTGACCGCCCGTCATCTGGATTACGCCTTGTTTAACACTGGCGTGCCACTGGCGTATTGTCCGGTGGTAGACGAACTGCCACGCGCGATGCGCGAAGTGCATCCCACGCTGATCGTCGCCGTGCCGCGTGTCTACGAGAAGGTTTACAACCAGGTGCAGAACAAGGCGCACGGCATCAAGCGCGTGCTGATCCAGTGGGCGCTGTCAGTGGGCGCTGCCAATCGCGAAACCATTCTTCGTGGCGAGACGCCGAAGTCGTTTTCCTGGAAGCTGGCCAACGCGCTGGTCTTCTCGAAAGTCCGCGAAGGGATGGGCGGACGCGCCCGCATCTTCGTTTCTGGCGGCGCGCCGCTGGGCAAGGAGATCGCGACGTGGTTCGCCGACATCGGCATCCGCATCCACGAAGGCTATGGGCTGACGGAAACCTCTCCGGTTATCGCACTCAACAATCCCATCAATCATCGGTTGGGATCTGTGGGCAAGCCGATGCCGAACATCGAGGTGAAGATTGCCGACGACGGCGAGCTGCTGGTGCGCGGGCCGTCGGTCTTCAAAGGTTACTTCAAGATGCCCGAAGAAACCGCGGCTGTCTTTGACGATGGCTGGTTCAAGACCGGAGACATCGCACGCCTCGACGAAGAAGGCTATCTCTCCATCACCGATCGCAAGAAAGACCTGATCAAGACCTCGGGCGGAAAGTTCATCGCGCCGCAGCCGATTGAGAACTCGTTGAAGGTGAACCAGTATATTGGCGAGGCGGCGCTGCTCGGCGATGGGCGGCGCTTTCCCGCGGTGCTCATCATCCCCAGCTTCGAAGATTTGGAAGCCTGGGCGCAGCACCACGGAGTGAAGTTTTCTTCGCGCAAGGATCTGGTCAAGTCGCACCAGGTGCAATCGCTCTATCAGGGCATTGTCGACGAACTCAACAATAACCTCGCGCAATTCGAGAAGCTGAAGAAAGTTCTGGTCGTGCCCGCCGAACTGAGCATCGCGGACGGCACTCTCACTCCAAGTATGAAGCTGCGCCGCCGCCACCTGACCGACCGCTACAAGAAAGAGATCGACGCCCTCTACGCGGAGTCGGAATCGCATCAACGCACTGCGGCGACGGCGAAGCGGTAAATCGCTCCTGGCTGTTCGCTAACCTACATCGCTTCATTCCATCGGTTCAACCGCAATCGTTGGTTCTGCAGGCGCTTTGCGGTCGGGACGCTGTATCAGGACGGTTGCCGCTAGCACGACGACGATTCCCATCACCTGCATCGGCGAAACCAGTTCACCCAGGATCATCGCCGTCAGCAGAATGGCCCAGACCGGTTCCAGACAAGCAGTCACGATGGCACGCGTCGGGTCGAGGTGCTGTAGGCCGATGAAGTACAGCGAAAAGGGAATGAGCATTGAGCCAATGGCGAACACCAGCATGAATAGCAACTGTCCGCCACTGTAATGGTGGGCGGCGATCTTCCATGGCGGATTGACGAGCATCCAAAAGGCCGCCGCACCAAGCAAGGAATACGCCAAGACCGTCCAGCGCTGATAGATCTGTAGCAGATGCTGAGCGTAGACGTTGTAGAAGGCGAAGGTGACGGCCGCCAATTCCGCGGCCGCAACTCCCAGCGGGTTGAAGCGGACTCCGGAGATCACCAGCCACGGAAAACTGCCGCGAGCGGCGACTTCGCCAACCGCTAGAGCGCAACCAATAACTGCCAGCAGCACGCCGCTGATGCGAAGCGCGGTTGGGCGCTGCAGGCGTCGTACCAGCATGTAAAGCAGCACCCAGACCGGCGCGACATATTGCAGCACGATGGCCGTCGCAACCGTGGTCTTCTCGATGGCGAAATAGTAGAAGTAATTCGAGCCGGCCAGCCCCAGAATTCCCAGCACAAAAAACTGCACGACGTGACTGGCGCGCACCCGCAGCAAAGAAGGGTTCCGAAAGAACAGAATCGGCGCCAGGATTAGCAGCGAGATCGTGCTGCGGGCTTGCGCCAGCATGAGCGGATCGATTGCGCCCAGCACGTGCGCTCCGCCGGAAAGCCTGCCGGTGAACATCGCGCGTCCCAGCGCCGCGGAGAGTCCCCAGCAAAACGTGGCTGCGGCGATGTACAGATAGCCGCGAGCGGGATGAGACTTACTGTTCAAGCAGCTGGTCGAGTCGTTCAGGATCGAAGCCGACAACAACTTCGTCGCCGATTATGACGGTTGGAATGGACCGGCTTTTAAAACTTCTCCGCCAGTTCGTTTAGCGCGTCATCGTCATACGCCCCGCAACGCTCCCGCGGATTTCGCCTTACGGTCCTTCAGGAAGAGCTTGACCGCCTCGCACAGCAGGGAATCGGGTTGGGTAAAGACGATGATCTTGCGCGTCGTCATGAAAAGAGGTTAGGGGCTGGGAATTAGGGGCTAGCAAGATAAACGTGCTAAACCTCCGCCGGTCGATTTTCAGTGTAGTTCTTCCTGCGAGACGCGGAACGGAGATTCGGAAACTAGTCCCTAACCCCTAATCCCCAGCCTCTCCTTTCAATCGGCCAACGCGCCCTGACTATGCGAAGAGCGCAACACGCGATCGACGGTATACGGCGCGCGCTTGCTGGGTTCGTGGAAGTGCCGCACCTGCAATTCGCCCAGCAGCCCCAGCGCAATCAACTGCACGCCCGCCACAATCAGCACTGCGGCAAACACCAGCAGGGGTCCGTGTTCGTCCATGACGCTTTTGCCACGCACGAACTTTTCCCAGACCATCCACAAGGCGATCAGCGTCCCGGTGACCGAGCTTAACGCGCCGCAGGTGCCGAAGAAGTGCAGCGGCCGCGACATGTACTTCAGCAGGAAGCGAATGGTGATCAGGTCGAAGAAGACGCGGAAGGTGCGCGAGATGCCGTAGTGCGATTCCCCGCGCTCGCGGTTAACATTGCGAATCGGAATCTCGCAGATGGTCGCGCCGTACGCCGAAGCCAACGCCGGAATAAAGCGATGCAACTCGCCGTAAAGCGGGACTTCCTGCACCACTTCTCGCCTGTACGCTTTGAACGTAGTGCCGAAGTCGTGCAGATCGACGCCGCTTAGTTTGGCCATCAGCCAGTTGGCGATCTTCGAGGGAACGCGCCGCATCACGAAGTTATCGATGCGTTGCTTGCGCCAGCCACTGACGATGTCGTAACCCTCGCGCAGCTTTTGCAGGAACAGAGGAATGTCGTGGGGATCGTGCTGCAGGTCGCCGTCCATGGCGATCACGTACTCGCCCTCGGCGTGATCGAAGCCTGCCGCCAGCGCTGACGTCTGCCCGAAGTTGCGGCGCAGCTTCACCACCACCACGCGACGGTCGACGGCGGCAATCTGCTGGAGCAACCAGAACGTGTGGTCGCGGCTGCCATCGTCAACGAAGACCAGTTCGAACGGCTCGCCCGCCGCTTCCATCACCACCTTCAGCCGGTCGTAGAGTTCGGTGACGTTCTCTTCTTCGTTGTGGAACGGAACGACGATGGAGTACTTGAGCACGGGTTTTTCAATTATACCGTCGAGTCGCTTCGATAGGCACAGCAATATTTGGGCTGAGCGATATATCCGAGCACCCGCGCCAGCAGCCCTATTTAACTGGGCGACGCTTATCGGCCGGCGGTTGCAACATATTCAAGAACCCGCGCCAAGCCTGTCCGAAAGACCTCCAGCGGCGTGATGAGGCTGATTACCAGGAAACCGTCAGCGGGGAAATCATAGAAATGTCCGGGCTGAACCAGCACGTCCTTTTCCTGCAGCAGCGCAATCGCCAGCTCTTCATCCGGACAAATCGCTGGAACCCGCAACACCGCATACCAGCCGCCTTCGGCCTCCAGCCGGTGACACAGCTTCTGCCTCGCCAGTTGCGCATCGAGTTCGCGCAGGTTCTCCCGGATGCGCTGCATGAGTTGCGCCTGAATGCTGTGCCGCTCTTCCAGCATCGTCGGCACCGCAAGCTGCACCGGCGCGTTCATCGAGAGATAGGTGTCGGCAATCAGCTCCAGGCGCGCCAGCGCATCAGTCTTCAGCGCCTGCGGACCGTTGACCGCGACCCACGCGACCTTCATCTGCGGCAAGGCGGAGATCTTCGACAAGCCGCTCAACGTGAACGTCAGCGCCTCGCGCTCCGCCGCGAAGGTCAGCGGTTTCGCCTGCAACAGGGAGTAGTCGAGAAAGACTTCGTCAGCGATGATCGCCAGACCGTTCCCCGCGCAGATGCGATCCAACTCTTCCGCCTCTTGCGACTTCACATACGATCCCGTCGGATTGTTGGGATGCACCACCAACACGGCGCGACATCGCCCGCCCGCAGTCCGTGCCCGCTCCATTGCGCCTCGCAGCGACGCGAAGTCCATCTGCCAGCCGTGATCGTAGACCAGCTCGTACGGAAACAGCTTTACGTCTTGAATGTCGGCCAGAAAGTCGAACAGCGGATAACTTGGCGTCGGAACCAGCAGCGCGTTTCCGGGATCGCACAGCAGACGGAAGACGAACGAATAGCCTTCGCTGGTGCTCGTGGTCAGCAGCAGATCGTCAGGCGAAATCTCGCTGCCTCGTTCCGCATAATAAGCCGCGACCGCTTCGCGCGCCTCCGGCAAGCCTTTCGGCTGCGGCTCGTAGCGGAGCGCCGCATGATCGGCAAGCGCCCGCAGCAAAACGTCGTCGCGATACTGCAATCCAATTGTCGTGGGATTCGAAGCCGTCAGGTCGAGGAGCTCTCTACTTGCTCGCCGATGCGCATCGAGCGCTTCCGTGTAGCGATTCGTCGTGAGGTCCCAGGAAGTGCGACGCGCAAAGTAGCTTTGCATTCGAGAAGCGATTATATGCGGTAGCAAAACGAATTCCAGGTCGCGCCCAAGTGCCCGAACGAAATCGAATCATCGTTACAACTAGCAAACGAGCCGCTATTTGTCTCGTGAGCCCACTTCAGTCCAAGGAACTTGCTTCTCCGACAACTGACAACTGACTTCCGACTACCCCCTCTAATCGCCCTTGTAACCCATTGAAAACACATAAAAACCACAAAAAATTCCCGCTAAAAGGCTCTCCCCATTGAACTTACAGCCAAAAGCTTCCAAACAAAGGGCTTATCCTGGCGCTGGCGAAGCCCTCCGAGCAGCAACTGGTCTCGGTTCGGGCATCATTGCAAGTCGGGAACACTCTGCTCCCTGTAATCCAAAATTCACCTCCCAAGCTACAGCAACCTCGTGTAAATTGGGAAGACGCAATGCGCCACAAAACTCATTTCGTCAGCGGCTCAGGGCTGACATGAGTATCTGAAAGCAGTAACAGGGAGGTTGTAAGTGTCTAACATAGGTGAGGGACAAGTAAACGCAGCGACTGAGCACCCGGCTCGCCGCGCGTCAGACTGGCCGCATTCCTTCAAGCAGATTGAGGGCTTTCGTACCTGTGGGGTTTGCGGTCTGAAACAGACCCACAAAATCCATCGCGAAAAGAGTTCCGCCAACTAGCGGACGCTCTCCCGCACTGCTCTGGCCGCCAGACTCCGGAACCGTTGCGCTTGCGCCGTCCCTGACGGCCTAAGTGCTCTCCCGCCCGCTGCAAGATTCCAACTGCGTAGTTCTGCGACCCAATACCGTTGACGACAATCTGCAACTTGTAAACAAAACTCCGTGCTCTCCGTGCCGGGGCCTGTCCTGAGCGAAGCCGAAGGGTGGCGAAACCTACTTTCCCACCGCATTGCTCTGCGGCTTCCAGCGCAGCACCGGCTTCCTCGCCGCCGTCGTCTCGTCCAGCCGCGAGATGCGCGTGTTGTGCGGCGCTTCGGCGATGATCTCCGGATGCTCAGCGGCCTCCTCGGCAATCGCCTTCATGGCGTCGATGAACAGGTCGAGCTCTTCCTTCGACTCGCTCTCCGTCGGCTCGATCATCAGTGCGCCGTGCACCACCAGCGGAAAGCTGACCGTATAAGGATGGAATCCGTAATCGATCAGCCGCTTCGCAATGTCGCCAGTCTTGATGCCCTGGGGATTCTGGAGGCGATCGCTGAAGACGACCTCGTGCATGGTCGGCGTGCTGTACGGCAAGTCGTAAACACCTTTCAGTTTCTCGCGAATGTAATTGGCGTTCAGCACCGCGTCTTCCGTGGTCTGCCGCAGACCGTCAGGTCCGTTGGCCATAATGTAGGCCAGCGCCCGCACATGCATTCCGAAGTTGCCGTAAAACATGCGCACCCGCCCAATCGATTTGGGCCGCTTGTAGTCGAAGCCCAGCGTGCCGTCGGGCTTTGTGATAACAACCGGCGTCGGCAGAAACGGCTCAAGAATCTTTTTGCACGCTACCGGACCCGATCCCGGCCCGCCTCCGCCGTGCGGCGTGGAAAACGTTTTGTGCAGGTTCAGGTGCATCACGTCGGTGCCAAAATCACCGGGCCGCACCTTGCCCACCAGCGCGTTCATGTTGGCGCCGTCCATGTAAAGCAGCGCTCCCTTGGCGTGCAGCAGGTCGGCAATCTTATGGATCTCCTGTTCGAAGACGCCCAGCGTGTTGGGATTGGTCAGCATCAGCGCGGCAACATCTTCGTTTACTTGCGCTTCCAGCGACGCCACGTCGACCATCCCCGCGGCATTGGACTTGATGTTTTCCACGGCATAGCCCGACATTGCCGCCGTCGCCGGATTGGTGCCGTGCGCCGAATCGGGGATCAATATCTTCTTTCGCGGATTGCCGCGCGACTCCAGATACGCCCGCACCATCAGGATGCCGGTGAGCTCGCCATGCGCGCCAGCAGCCGGTTGCAGCGTGATCGCGTCCATCCCCGTGATCTCGATCAGCTGCTCGCTCAGCATTTGCAGGATGCGTAGCGCGCCCTGGCTCACGCGTTCCGGTTGATAGGGATGAGCCTCCGCCAATCCCATCAGCCGCGCCACGTACTCATTCACGCGCGCGTTGTACTTCATGGTGCACGACCCCAGCGGATACATGCCGTGGTCCACGGCATAGTTCCACGTCGAGATGCGCGTGTAATGGCGAATGATCTCGATCTCGCTTACCTCGGGCATGTTGCCCAGGTCCTCGCGCGTCTGCTCACCCAGCAACTCCGCCGCATCGACCTCCGGCACATCCAGCGGCGGCAGCTTGTAGGCCTTCTTGCCGGGTGACGACTTCTCGAAGATGAGGCCTTCGTTCTGGCTGATGTGGGTGGTCGCTTTCTTGATCTTCTCGTTCAGGTTCACAGCGCCACCTCCTTCGCCACCGCGTCAATCGAAGCTTTCGTGGTTGTCTCGGTGCAGCACCACAGCGAGGCGTTCTCCAACTCGGGATAAAACTTCTTCAGCGGCAGGCCTCCGATAATCTGCTGCCCCAGCAGCTTGTCGTTGATGGCGTACGGATCGCTTTTGGTCTCGACCACGAACTCGTTAAAGCGCGGCGCACCTTCGAACAGCAGCGTCGCGCCGCCCTTCTTAAATTGCTGGGCGGCGTAGTGAGCTTTGGCCAGGTTCTGGGTGGCCAGCTCCTTCAGCCCTTCGCGACCGTAAACGGTCATAAAGATGCCAACCATCAGCGCGACCAGACCCTGATTGGTGCAGATGTTGGAAGTCGCTTTCTCGCGGCGGATGTGCTGCTCGCGAGTGGAAAGGGTCAGCACGAATCCGCGTTTGCCATTGCGGTCGCGGGTTTCGCCCACCAGACGGCCCGGCATCTGTCGCACAAATCTTTCGCGAGTGGCGATTACGCCGCAGTACGGACCGCCGAATCCCAAAGGCACGCCGAACGATTGCGCTTCCATGCTGACAATGTCGGCCTCGGCCGGCGGCTTAACAATGCCCAGCGAGACTGCTTCGGCGATGGAGACAATCAGCAACGCTCCCTTGCTATGCACGATGTCCGCGATTGCCGCGACGTCTTCGATGGTCCCAAAGAAGTTAGGCGACTGAATGAGCACGCCGGCAGTGTCCTCATCGATCGCCATCTCGAGGGTTTCGAGATCGACACGGCCGTTCTTGTCGTAACCAAAGGTCGAAACCGGCATGCCCTGGTAGCGCGAGTAGGTGGTAATGACCTCGCGATACTCTGGATGCACCGCAGCGGCGACCGCCGACTTGTAGCGCCCGGTGATGCGAGCGGCCATCATCAGTGCCTCAGCCGCGCCTGTCGAGCCGTCGTACATGGAAGCGTTGGCCACGTCCATGCCGGTCAGCTCGCAGATCATGCTCTGGAATTCAAAGATGGATTGCAGCGTCCCCTGGGCGATTTCGGGCTGGTACGGGGTGTAGGCGGTAAAGAACTCTCCGCGCGAGATGAGCGCGTCGATCACCACCGGCCGGTAGTGCGAATATGCGCCCGCGCCCAGAAACATGGCATAGCCCTGCGCGCTGTTGGCGGCGCGCTGGCGAAAGAACTCCACAATCTCGCTCTCGGCGTACTGCCGCGGGATGTCGAGATCGCCCTTCAGGCGATACTCGGCCGGAATGCCGGCGAACAAGTCGTCAATCGATTTCGCCCCGATCTCGCGCAACATGCCTTCGCGATCGGACTGCGATTTAGGAAGATAGCGCATGGGTACCTGTAGCTTTCCTGGGCGTAGTACGAGCGAAAATATAAAGCCTATGTCATGCTCGATTTGTGTCAGGGCAGGTCTTCAGACGTGCCGTAATGACGTCACTAATGAACTGGGCTTTAGCCCCTGCTCAACACGGTTGCAGGGGCTAAAGCCCTGATCCTATCAAGCCTCAGTTCGGCACGACCAAGGTCGTGCCCTGACACAAAACCAATCGCGGTTCGCAGCCTTAAGCCGAGCTGTCTTTGGCTAATAGCTAGCTGCCAATTGCTGCCTCAGTGTCCGCCCTCTTCGGCGATGAATTTCTCGTAATCACCGGCGGACAGCAACCCTGCGGCCTCGCCCGCATCTTTCAGCTTGACCTTGATCATCCAGGTCGTATTGGCGTCTTTGTTGACCTGCTCAGGCGCGGTGTTCAGCGCTTCGTTGATTTCCGTGACCGTGCCTGACACCGGCGCGAACAAGTCGGAGACGGCCTTTACCGACTCGACCGAGCCGAAGGTCTTTCCGACGGCGATCTCCGTGCCAACTTTCGGCAATTCGACAAACACGATGTCGCCCAGAGAGTTCTGTGCATAATCCGTAATGCCGATGACGCCGGTGTCGCCGGCAATCTTCAGCCACTCGTGTTCCTTGGTGTACTTGTAATCCGCGGGATAAGCCATTCTGATTTCTCCTCGAACCGCCGTGCAATGCAGCGTCGGGCCGACAATATATACGTTGCAATAAGACGCTGTGTGTCAGGGCACGGCTTCAGCCGTGCCGCCACGGCGTGGAAGGTGCCGGCTTCAGCCGCCGTGGGCCGGGGCTAAAGCCCACGGCTTTCATTTGTACTCTTACGGCACGACTAAAGTCGTGCCCTGACACGAGTCAAAATCGTAAACCGATTACGCGAACTGCTGCTGCTGCTGCTTCTTCGGCCGCTTGTAAAACGGCGTTGGCACAATCTTGCATTTGACCGGCGTCGTCCTGCACTGGACACACACTTCGTGCCCAATCTCCGACTGCTCGATCGGCACATACGCCAGCGCGATATTCTTCTTCAGGAACGGGGCATACGATCCGCTGGTCACGTATCCAATTTCCTTGCCGTCCAGATCGGACACCTTGTAGCCGTCGCGCGGGATGCCGCGCTCCACCGACTCCAGTCCCACCAGTGTTCGCTTGATGCCCGTAGCCTTGGCGCGCTCCAGCGCAGCCTGTCCAATAAACTCGCCCTTTTCCATCTTCAGAAAGCGGTCCAGCCCAGCTTCCCAAACATTAATCGACTCGGAGATCTCATGCCCGTAGAGCGGCAGCTTGCCTTCCAGCCGCAGAGTATTGCGCGCGCCCAACCCGCACGGCAGGATGCCGAATTCCTTGCCCGCCTCCAGCACGGCATTCCAAACCATGGCGCTGGTTTTCTCGTCGGTGGGAACGTAAATCTCGAAACCGTCTTCCGCCGTATATCCTGTGCGCGCGATCAGAATGTTCTTCAGCCCGCACACCGTCCCGTGCGTAAACCAATAAAACTTCACCTTCGACAGATCAACGTCGGTCAACTTCTGTAGCGTATCGACGCCCTTTGGCCCCTGGATCGCGATCTGCGTGTAATTGTCGCTGAGGTTTTCGACTTTGCAATCGAACTGGCGAGTGTTGGCGGTGACCCAGTTGACATCCTTCTCGCGCGTGCCGGCGTTGATCACCAGCATGTAATCTTCCTCGCCCATGCGATGCACGATCACGTCATCGACAAACGTTCCCTCGGGATAGAGCATCGCCGAGTAGCGGCACTGGCCGATCGCCATGCCCGCGGCGTCGTTCATGGTGATGTGCTGCACCGCCTCCAGCGCCTGCGGTCCCGAAATCCGGATGTCGCCCATGTGGCTGACATCGAAGACGCCAACGCCGGTGCGGACGGCCAGATGTTCCTTCATCAGGCCGCCGACCGAGGGATATTCCACCGGCATGTCCCAGCCGTTGAAATCGACCATCTTGGCGCCCAATTGGCGATGGACGGCGTTCAAGGCAGTCTTGCGAATCGGTGTTGCAACCTGGGTCTCGGAAGACAAGTGGAAATCCTTCAGCGCACTGATGGCGCGGTCAAGGTTGGTGTAACTAAGTACGGTACCATGCGCGATTTTCCGTGGTCAACGTAGCCAAGCAGTGGTGGTGGGCCCGCGCCCGGGGCGGTGCAATCCCCAGCGGCAAGGTGAGCACGTTGGTTGCCTCCCAACCTCCACTGTCCAGCTTTTAAACAGTTACGAAAGTACAGTTCCTTTCCATTCTGGTACTGGCCCTTCGTGCTGCTCCTTAGCGCGCTTATCACAGACCACATCCCTCGGTTTTTTTCAAGATAACAAGTAGCTACTGCTAGCAGGACGTGCCGAATCCGAACGCTTCCCATCTCGGGGCTCGTTGCTCGTTCCCACTCCGCCCGGCGCACGCCCCTGTACGTTGCTGCCTCGCTGGTGCTCGTTCTTATGCTGGCGCCGGCCTCACGCGCGCAGGACGGTTCTACTTCGCTGCAAGGCGTTATCGAGGATGCCAGCGGCGCTCGCATTGCCTCAGCCGCCATCATGGTCTCCGACCCCACCCGTGGCTTCCACATGCAAGCCGTGACCGATGCGCAAGGGATGTTCAACTTCGCCATGTTGCCGCCGGGCCGCTACGACGTTATCGCTTCTGCTCCCGGCATGGCGACGAAAACCAGCCACGGCGTGGAGCTACTGGTGGGCGGTGTGTCAGTCGTGCATCTGCGGCTCGCTCCGGAGGCGCTTACCCAGACCATCACAGTCAGCGCGCCTCCCATTGCCATCGACACCCAGAGCGGCGAAATTTCCAGCGTTATAACCCAATCGTCTATCGACAGCCTGCCGTTGAACGGACGCCGCTTCACCGACCTCGCGCTGCTGTCGTCGGACGTGATTCAGGACCCGCGCAGCCTGACTTCCGATTCCAATGGCGATCTGTCGGTCGGAGGAATTCGCGGTTTTCAGAATACTTTTCTGGTCGATGGTACCGACGACAACAACTCTTTCTTTGCTCAGGCGCGCGGCGGCTATCGCGCACCCTATCAATTCAGCAACGAGGTCATCCAGGAGTTCCGGGTTTCGAAGAACTCTTACAGCGCGGAGCTGGGGCGCTCTGGCGGTGCTGTCTTCAATGTCGCCACTAAGTCAGGCACCAACAACTGGCATGGCACCGGCTTTTACTATCTCCGCGACCGCGCTTTCGATGCGCAACAACCTTACGCTTCCAGCCAGCCCAACGACCGCCAGCAACAATTTGGTGGCACTGTCGGCGGACCGATTAAGAAGGACCGCATCTTCTTTTATGCCGGCTTCGATCAGCACCTGCTGACCGTGCCTTCGCTGGTGCAGTTTGCCAACGGCGCCAGCACTATCGTTCCCCAACCCACCGACTACGACTCCACCGACCGGGCATTGGTCTTTGCCGCCGCACAGAAGTTGAATAACATGGGCGGAAGCTATCCCACCACCATGCAGGGCAACGCGGGATTCGCTAAAGTCGATTTCAATCTCTCCTCCAAACAGCTGGCCTTTATCCGCATCAGCACCTCGCGCCTGACCGGCGTCAACAATGTCTTTTTCGATCCTTCCAGCCCAATCACCGGCTATGCTGCAACCGCCAATGGCACCGAGAACGTCCAGACCGAAAGCCTGGCTGCATCTTTGATGAGTTCCTGGACCAACAAATTCGCTGGCAATCTGCGCGTGCAGTTCTCCCGCGATGCGCAGGATTCGCTTGCCAACTCCAATCAGCCGTGGAACAAGATTTACGACATTATGGAGGGCTTCGGCGGCTCCAGCACGCTGCCCCGCGATACCCGCGAAAACAAGCTGCACATCGCCGAGACCCTCAGCTACGACACCGGCCGAATTCACTGGAAGTTCGGTGGCGACTTCATCCAGGCGTGGATTTACAACTACTATCCTTATCTCTTCGACGGCGAGTATTACTTTGACGATGTGAAGGTGAACCCGTGGACCTACGCTCCCATGGAGTATGGCGAGCCGCTGTCGCCGCTGCGCGCCTATGCCCACGATGTGCCGCGCTACTACATGCAGGACTTCGGCAGCCCTGTCTCGCATCCTGACTCGCGCATGTACGCAGCTTTCTTGCAGGATACGATTCGCGTTACCCGAAACTTCACATTGAACGCCGGAATTCGCTATGACCTGCAAGCCTTCGAGCCGGGGCCGCTGGTCAGCAATCCTCTCTACCCCGCGTCCGGCAAGGTTCCCACCGACATGAACAACTTCTCGCCGAGGCTCGGTTTCGCTTACTCCATCGGCGAAAAGCACGCTACCGTCATTCGCGGCGGCGGCGGTCTCTTTTACATGCCGATCCCGGCTATGTATGCCTCGCAGATTGCCACCGACAACGGCATCCAACAAAGCCAACTCTTCCTGAATCTGATGGTCCCGGCGCAGGCGGCCCTGTTTCCCAGCTATCCCAGCGCCCTGGTGAATTGCCCGCCCGGAACATCGGTTTGCAAGCTCCCATCGTCTCTGGCCGGATTGGTGACGACAGACATTTCGGCCTTTGCCCCCAACTTCCAGACGCCTTATACCGAGCAGGCGAACCTGACCGTGCAGCACCAGTTCGGCGACAACATTGTCGCCACCGTGAGCTATGCCTACGTTCATGGTGTGCATGAAATCCGCTCGCTGGATGTCAACCTTCCCAAACCAACGGTGGTCGATTATCCCGTCTACAACGACAATGGGTCGGTATTCCTGGGCATGTACAGTGTCGACTCCTTCACCACGTGGCAAACCACGCCGTCCCTTACTTGTCCCTACCCGCCCTGCATCAACCCTCTACAGCGGCCCGACCCCCAACTCGGCGCCATCAACTCATTTCAAAGCGAATCCAGCAGTATCTATAACGGCATGACTATATCGGTGAAGCGTCAGATAAGTCATGGCATGTACTTCCAGGCTGGCTATACCCTGGCCAAAGCTATGGACGACGGGCCTGATGCTCTCGTCGTTGGACGCTCGGGCAACGTGCAGAACTCGTATGCCACTTCGCTAGAATGGGGGCCGAGCGTCAACGATCAGCGGCATCGTTTTGTGGCCGCGTGGGTATCTGAACCCAAGTTTAACCTCCATCATGGCACGCTCAACACGCTGGCCAACCACTGGAAGCTCTCCAGCGTTGTTACTGCGGGATCGGGACGCCCGGTCAATGCCACCGTAGCGGGCGATCCTAACGGTGACG
Source organism: Candidatus Korobacteraceae bacterium (assembly GCA_050014935.1). Taxonomy (GTDB): domain Bacteria; phylum Acidobacteriota; class Terriglobia; order Terriglobales; family Acidobacteriaceae; genus Bog-257. The sequence continues at coordinate 19,617 of JBEKCJ010000017.1, read as the reverse complement.
GCGACATCTACAATGATCGACTGCCGGGCTACGAGCGCAATGCGTTCATGGGACCCGACTATTTCAGCACCGATATGCGCATCACCCGCACCATACGATGCGGCGAACGTATGGTGTGGACTCTGGTTGCCGAATCGTTCAACGTTTTTAATCGTACCAACAGTCGGGTGCAGATCAGCGATGACGGTTTCTACAACTCCGCAGGGGAATTTGTCGCCTATTCAACAGCGGTCAAGGGCACGGTCTATCCCGGAGAATTCCTGATGAACTCGCAGTTCTTGACTCCGACGAATGCTTATGCACCGCGGCAGGTGCAATTCTCGCTAAGACTAAGTTTCTAAGGAGGATATCCTAGCAGTAGGACTTTAGTGCCTTCACTGTAACGCGTTGGTGCTGTAAGTCTTTGCTTGACTTCCCCTTGTAACATAGCGATAACTACTAGTGTCCAGTTGGGACGAGTCTGGGGGTGTTTCCTGTTTGGCCGAAGTTCGCATACAAGAGGGCGAGTCCTTAGAGAACGCTCTGAGACGTTTTAAACGCAAAGTCCAGCAAGAGGACATTATCAAGGAAGTGAAGCGTCATTCCTTCTACCTCAAGCCGGGCGAAAAGAAACGCGTAAAAGAAGCGCTGGCGCGCAAGCGCAGCCGCAAGAAGGCTCGTAAAGAGCAGGACTAATTCGCAGAAGGGCCGCCGTTCGAATGGCGGCCCTTGCTTTGTTCCCTTCCTATTCGGAGTGGTACCAGTCGATTCGCAGTCTTATATGTGTAAGGCCATGCACTGATGCGTGGTGGGCCGAACCCAGGGAGTTGTACCCGAGCACTGGAATTTGTGATTGCCGAGCGTGAACGCTCAGTCCGGTTCTGCGGCAGTCGCAAGTTGACCCCGTCCGTGTGCTTGGGAGTCGCGGGCTGAAGGGAGCACCTCTCCATGGAATTCCAGGACAAGGTTCTGAAGTGTATCGACTGCGGATCTGACTTCGTGTTTACGGCGGGCGAACAGTTGTTCTTCCACGATAAGCAATTCACCAACGAACCCAAACGTTGCAAAGCCTGCAAGGCCAAGCGGGCCTCCACGTTGGGAACTACGGCGCCAGGCAATTATCACAAGGTGGAAACGCGAACGAATTGCTCCGGGTGTGGCAAGGAGACTACTGTCCCTTTCAAACCCACGCAAGGCCGGCCCGTCTTCTGTCGGGAGTGTTTCCAGCAGCGGCGAACTGCTGCCGCCACCGCCTGAACAGCCGCAATTAATTCTTCCGCTAGCGCCCCTCGCTCCCCTCTCTGGACGCAGAGGAATGTTGTGTATCCCCAAGCATCGTGCGGGGGGTAGTGCGCTCAGAATAGGATTATTTCTGGAGGGTCGTGGTCCTCGCCGCACCGGCGCACGTCTTTAATGTCTTGTCGTCACGAGGAGGCCTTTAGTGCCTGCGTGAGTACTCGATTTGAATGTTTAGGGTGGGAGAAGACTGCTTGATTGGCGCTAATTAAGCCGCGCAGCGGCGGCATGAAGTTAGTCCGGCGCGTAAGCGCCGGGTGGAGTGGGAAATTGAGCTGAACCGCAGAGCGGCGACACGGTTCTCACGCAGACACTTTAGGCCGACGAGGGATCTGTTTTTTCTAAAGTTTCAGCGCCACTGTTGCGCTTGGGGTTACCTCGCAAACCGGAACATGGCTTCGGGAATTAAACTGAACCAAGGATGCAACTCCCTCGCCGCAGATTCGTCGCCCTGGTTCTCATCCTTGCAACCTTGCCTCTGGCGGCTGCCAGGCCGGAACCGCTTCAGGTTTCGTGGATTCCCCATAACATAGCCACCGGCTCACCCTGCTTATTCCGGGCCGAGATTGCGAGTCCGATCGCCAGCCTGCACGGCACCTGGCTGGGACATGAGATTGTCTTCTTTCCTTCCTTCGACCCGCATGTCTGGTACGGCCTGGCCGGAGTTGATGTCGAAGCCAAGGCGGGCAGCTACACCCTCGCGCTTGAGGCTACGCTGGCGGATGGAAAGCTCATTCACCAGGAGAGCACAGTGCTCGTACGGCGCGCCGCCTACAAGACCGAAACCCTGAGAGTGCCGGATCGCTTCGTGCAACCCGACGCCGACACTCTTCGTCGCATCGAGGCCGACAGAAAGCTCAAGGACGACGCGTTTTCCCATGAGACAACTGCGCCGGAGTGGTCAGGAAAATTTGTTGCCCCCATCGACTCGACCGTTTCAGAAGGATTTGGTACGCGTCGAACTTTCAACGGGAAACTGGCCAGTGTCCATCGTGGCCTCGACTACCATGCCAAGCCCGGGTCGCCAGTAGTCGCTGCTAACTCCGGCGAGGTTGTGCTGGCGCAAGCCCTGTTTTATGAAGGCAACTGCGTCATCATCGATCACGGCCAGCAATTCATGACGCTCTATATGCATCTGTCGCGTTTGGATGTTACGGAAGGCGAAAAGGTGAAAAAGGGACAGGAGATTGGCTTGTCAGGAGCGACGGGCCGGGCCACCGGGCCCCATCTTCACACTGCTGTGCGTTGGCAGGGAGCCTATCTTGATCCGGCCGAGCTCTGGGTTTTGCCGCTGCCAAACCTGCAATTGCAATGAGCCCGCGGAGACCCAGCAAGAGCTGCGAAAAATATGTCGCAGCTTTATTCCGCCCGCTTCGCCGCGGCCTGGCGCTGCGGAACCGCGTTCTCCGGAAGGGCGTTCTTCTTGATAGCTGATTTCTGGGCCAGCATCTTGTGGTCCTGGTGCGTAATCAGCAGCGCTTCCAGTTGGCGCAGCAGTTCCTCGGTGTTGATCGGTTTCACCAGCAAAGACTGGGCCCCTTTAGTCTTCCATTCATCTCCCAGCGAGGGATAGGCGGTCAGCAAAGCCGTGGCCGGATCATACGGCTGCTGGCGCGCGGCATGAATCACGTCATAGCCGGAGGTCTCGGTTTCCATCCGCATGTCGGCGATCACCATCTCATAGACTCCGCTCTTCAACTTATGGTGCGCTTCCTTGGCGGAAGCCGCGGTGTCCACTGCGAAGCCATTCATCTCCAGAATCGCGCGGAGGGTGAGAAGAATTGCCAGTTCGTCATCGACCAACAAAATGCGACGTTTCATGGGGAACTCCAAACTGTGCCACCGTTGCAAGGCTTTGTGATGCCGAATTGTGTGCTTCAGGTTTGCTGCCAGTGACGATTGCTTTTCTTAGGCCAGCTGGGGTCGATGGTACACCCAGGCCTTCGCAGCGCGCAAAAACCACGGCCGGTCCGCTCGGTATAATCAATTCGTGGCGACCTATCATGTGGAGAACTTCGGGTGTCGCGCGACCCAGGCTGATGGCGCGGCTATCGAGCGTCAACTGCTCGATCGCGGCCTCCAGCGCGCCACAGCTGCGAACCAGGCCGAAGTCGTTGTGCTGAATACCTGCACGGTCACCGCTGCTGCCGATCAGGACGCCCGCGCCGCCATTCGCCGCATCCAGCGCGAGAATCCAACAGCCCAGATCCTGGTGACGGGGTGCTACGCGCAGCGCGCCCCAGAAGAAATTTCCGCACTGCCCGGCGTCAGCTTGGTCATCGGCAACTCGCACAAACACGAGCTGGCAAAGTACGTCGTGCCGCGCGATCCGGGATTCGTCCAACTCTCCGGGCGCCCCACTCATCCGCGGTTTTCGGATGAGTGGGAAGGTGACTTTATTCCTCTGGCGCACATTGGCGCAGCAGGTCAGTCGAATGTCATCATCGGCGACATCTTCGCGCACACCGAACTGATGGCCGCGCCCGTCTTCGACGGCGAATCCTTCGAGAAGACCCGGCCCAATCTGAAAGTCCAGGACGGCTGCAATAATCGCTGCTCGTTCTGCATCATCCCGTACGTGCGCGGCAAGAGCCGTTCATTGAAGTTGGACCAGGTGCTGCGCGAAGTCGAGGCCCTGGCTGCCAACGGCTATCGCGAGATCGTGCTGTCGGGAATTAACCTCGGACGCTGGGGAAGGGAATTGTCCCCGCGCATGAATTTCGCGGCGATGTTGCGTGCGATCCTGGAGCGAACTTCGATCGAAAAGCTTCGCATCAGCTCCGTCGAGCCGATGGATTGGACGAACGAAGTGATCGAGTTAGTCGCATCCTCGTCACGCATCTGCAAGCATGCTCACGTGCCAATGCAGTCGGGCAGCGACCGCATTCTGCGCAAGATGCATCGCAAGTATCGTCCGTGGCATTACGCCGACCGCATCGAGCGCATCCGGCGCGCGATGCCTGACGCGGCCATCGGTGCGGACATGATGGTCGGTTTTCCCGGCGAGAGCGACGACGACTTCGAGCAAACGCGCGCGTTCATCGAGCAGCTGCCGTTTACTTACCTGCACGTGTTCACCTATTCGTCGCGGCCGGGAACGCCGTCAGCCCAGATGCTGGACCAGGTTCCAGTGCAGATCGCCCGCGAACGCAATCGCATCCTGCGCGAATTAGCCGCCCAGAAAAAGCGCGCCTTCATGGAATCGTTCGTCGGCCGCGACGTAGAAGCGATCACGCTTACGCACTTCGATGGCGAGTACACGGAAGCGTTGACGGACAACTACCTCAAGCTGCTGGTATACGGCAAGCGTAACTCGAATGAGCTGGTTCGACTGCCGATCACTGGAGCACGAGCGGATGCTCTGGTCGCTTCGCAAAGTACCGCATAACCTAAGGAGTGTCATCTCTCGGGACGACAAAATGAAAGGGGACCGCGGGCGCACTGCTGAAGCCGTGCCCTGATACAGCGGTTCAGACGATTTGCGTTGCCTAGACCGCGGACGGCTGCGCAGCCTCGCCATGCTATACTTTCCCCAGTACTGCAGTTACTGCGGAGGACTGTATCGACAAACGTTTTATCCGCACGAATGATCGCATTCGTGTTCGTGAAGTTCGCGTGATCGACGATGAAGGCAATCAGCTTGGCATCATGACTCCCTTCGATGCGCTCAAGATTGCCCGCGAAAAAACCCTTGACCTGGTAGAAGTCTCACCCACCGCGCAGCCTCCCGTTTGCCGCATCATGGACTACGGGAAATACCTGTACCAGCAGGAAAAGCGCGAGCGTGAAGCCAAGAAGCACCAGCACCAGATCACGGTCAAGGAAGTGAAGTTCCGCATCAACGTGGACGATCACGACTACGAGACCAAGAAGAACCATGTGCTGCGCTTCCTCGACGAAGGCGACAAGGTGAAGGCCACCATCTTCTTCCGCGGACGCGAGATGACGCGGCAGGGGTTGGGACGCGAGATCCTGGATCGCCTGATCAAGGACCTGGGCGACAAGGCGATCGTGGAATTTCGTCCGCGACAGGAAGGCAACACGCTGCACCTGATCCTGGCGCCGCCGAAGGTCCAGCCGGGCGCGAAGCCGCCAGGTCCCAAGGCCGACAAGAGCGCAGCTCCGTCCCCACCGCCGCCGCGGCCAGCGCCGCCGCAACAACAACCGCAATGAAATGACGTGATCCAGCGGGTTGCTGAATCTGGCGAGTTAGTCGTGCACAGAGTCTCGTCTATTCTTTGGCCGCCCGCTCCAATTCGGCAAGGTCGAGTTTCTTCATCCCCAGCATCGCCTGCATGGCCTTGGGATGTTGGATAAGTGCGGGTAGCTGTACCGGCACAACCTGCCAGGATAGTCCGAACTTATCTTTGAGCCAGCCGCACCGGCCTTCACTGCCGCCGGCGCTCAGTTTCGTCCAGTAGTCATCCACTTCGGCCTGGGATTCGCAGCGCACCACAAAGGAAATCGCCTCAGTGAATTTGAACGATGGGCCGCCATTGAGCGCAATAAACTTCTGTCCATCCAGCTCAAAACTGACGGTCAGGGCGGGAGGTTTTGGCGAACCACTGTCGCGCACCTCGCCAAACCTGCGCGCGTTCTTGAATACAGTCAGATAGAATTCCACCGCCTCTTCGGCATTTGAATCGAACCAGAGAAACGGGGTAATGCGCGGATTGTTCTCGAAAAGAGCCATGGAAGGAAACCTCGCTTGTGGTCTTAACCAGACGCCTTGCCTAGCTTACAACTAAGCCCACGAAAATCGGGTCTTGCGTCCGCAGCCTGCTAAAAGATTTTCTTCCACTGCAATGTGATCTGCGGATGCTCACGCGTTCCGGCCACAGCAATCGGCAAATAAGTTCCCGCACCGTTTTTCTTGAAGATGGGATCGAACGGCACCAGCACCCAATGCATGGCGCCTTTCATGGTTTGCGAAACGGTTGCATTCAGCCGCACGTCGCCCACGAAGTCGATTTTGCCGCTCTGCAATCCGTAAGAGCCTTTGACCTCGGCGGCGGCGCCGGGCACCGCAAAATCCAGTTTGCTGAAGCTCAAGTTTTCGTCTGCCATGGAGAAATTCCCAGCGAAATCAGCGGGCACGTCCGTGATGCTGGTGTCGTCGGGCTTACCCTGGCCACGACGGCTGAGGGCGGTGATCGCGATCGCCACCCTGTCACTGTTGAATCTGGCGTCGGAGATGTCGAACTTGCCGCTCAATCGTATTCTTTGGAGCACCGGATCGCGCCCTGGCGGCAAATCGAGATTGGCCTTCAGTCTGAGCTTGCCAGTTAGCATCGGCGGATCGGACTTAGCGGCCAGCGTCAGCACATCCTGCACCCGCGCATGTTGCATGTCGACGTCGAGGCTAATGGTCTTGCCTTTCTGGCCGGGCTTGCCGGCAACCTCGCCGTTGGTAACCACATCGGAGTGCAGAAAGTGTGCGTTGACCGGGTGCAGGTAGGTATTGCCGTTGGTGCCGTCCACCGTGGCATGGAATTCTGTAGTCAGGTGGACCGCCTGGCCTCCATGGTCGAGCTGGAAATCGGGAACATCGGTGGTGCCGTCCACAACAATGTTACGCAGAACGCCCTGATAATCCCCCACCGACGAAAGTATGCCAGAGATGCCGTTGAAAACCGACAAGTCCGCATGTTGAAAGTCATAATGGCCGCCCACCCTGGTCGCTGAAGGGTCATCGAAGACCCACGGACCGAAGCGACCTGTAGTTTCGATCAAGCCAGGTGGGGTGGGGTTGGTCAGTTCTGCTGTGAAGTTCATCGGCCGGCCAGTACCGGCGCTGCGGAGCGTGAGCTTGCGAAGCTCGAACTGCATCGGCTCACGCGCCGGATCTTTGTGCAGGATGTAGAGCTCAGCGCCGTCGGCATCCACTTTGTCGATCACGAAATCGGCCAGGTGAATTCGGCGGCTTTGCTTCTGCGCGGGCGCCTGGGGCGGATGCTCGTGCTTGGGCGGGACCTCAATCACCAGGCCGTCCAGCTTCAGCCAACTGAGATGGACCGGAGTGCGCAGCAGTTCGAAAAGGGCGGCCCGCACCGTAACATGCTTCACAGTGATGAGCGGCGGAAAGCCGGGAGCGCTGCGATTGGGCAGCACAAAGTTATCGGCGGTGGCGTAGAAGCCGGGAATCAAGGTGACGTGCAGGTTCTGGAGTTGGACGTCGGCTTGATAGTGTTGGCGCAGGGCAAGTTGGATACGGCCCTGGAGCCAGCGCTCCACCGGAGCAGGAACATTGATCAGAGTGATGGTCAGTGCGATAGACGCAACCGCGAGGGCCGCAACCGCCGTCAGCAACGTCCAAAGCAGCATTCGTGTTCGCCGAGTGGGCATCGTAAGAATGTTAGATGCAGAAACTAGCTGCCACCGCCCGTGACAAACCAGGCAATCGTCAGCCCGATCATGACGATGGTGGTGGCCCAGGCGATGAAGTTGAACCAGGTTCCGTTCACATACTTGCCCATCAGCTCGCTCTTATTGATCAGCAACAGCATGAAGATCAGCACGAAGGGCAAAACGATGCCGTTCACCACCTGGGAAAGGATGCTGATCTTTATCAGGGGAATGTTGGGTAGCAGGATGACAGCGCCGCCAGCGATCAACAGCAATGTGTACAGCCAGTAAAATACCTTGGCATCTTTGAACTTGTGCCCAACGCCGGACTCGAAGCCCAGCCCCTCACAAACGGTGTAAGCGGTGGAGATGGGCAAAATGGAAGCGGCAAACAGGGAGGCATTGAACAGCCCAGCAGCAAAAAGAATGTAGGCATATTCCCCGGCCAGAGGGCGTAACGCCTGGGCAGCATCGGCAGCATCTCGAATCTGATGGTTGCCGTGGACATAGAGCGTCGCGGCGCAGGCCACCACGATGAACCAGGCAACAATGTCGGTGAACAGGCAGCCCAGGATCACGTCCCAACGCGAGGCTTTGTATTCGCGAGGAGTAATGCCTTTCTCTACGATGGAAGACTGGAGGTAGAACTGCATCCAGGGAGCGATGGTGGTTCCCACCACGGCGATCACCATGTAGATGTAGGCAGACTGGTGGAATGCGCCCGCCAGCGGCGGCTTAAAGGTGGCAACGAAAGCCGCCTTCCAGCTTGGACCGGCGAGCACGCCGGCGATGATGTAGGCGAAGTAGAAGAACGACGCTGCGAGGAAAACCTTTTCGACGCTCTTGTACGTGCCCTTGACCACCAGCAGCCATACCACCACCGCGGCGCACGGTACGCTGATGTAGCGCGAGATGTGAAACAGCTCCAGGCTGCTGGCGATGCCGGCAAACTCCGCCACCACGTTGCCAAAATTCGTGATCACCAGACCCAGCATCATCAAGAACGTGATGCGCAGCCCGTATTCTTCGCGGATCAGGTCACTGAGCCCTTTGCCGGTGACCGCGCCCATGCGCGCCGACATTTCCTGCACCACTACCAGCGCGACGGTCATGGGAATCATGACCCAAAGCAGCAGATAGCCAAACTGCGCGCCGGCGGCGGAGTAGGTGTAGATGCCGCCCGCGTCGTTGTCGACGTTCGCTGTGATGAAGCCCGGGCCGATGACGGCCAGGAACATCAGCAGACGAATTCTCCAAACTCTGAGGCGACGGGCTTCGGGCATGCGATTGAGGGCTTACGGTGAGACGGTGAAGACCACCCAGAATAAACGCAGGCGGCGAAATGCGCCAATCAGGGCATTCCCAGCTTATGCAACGAAATTGCCTGCCGTCGGCAGGCGAAGGTCTGGTCTGCGTGCTGAGACGCAGCACCATAAATAAAGGGCACGGCTGGAGCCGTGCCCTGGCAGAAAATCATGCCCTCAATGCTTGTTGGATGGATTCACCTGGATCTTTGCCATCATGCCACCATCCTCATGGTCGAGAATGTGGCAGTGGTAGACGAAGGTCCCAGCGATGTTCGGATCGCTGAAGTCCATGCGCACCGTGATGCTGGGATAGGGTCCGGTGCCCGACCATCCGGGGATAGGGTAACTGTCGTAGAGTTCCGGATTTTGCACCGGCACACCGTTAATCGCCATCAGCAGGAAGTGGACCTGGTGAATGTGGAAATCGTGCGCCTCGCCCGCACGGTTAGTGATGGTCCAATCTTCAATGGCCCCAATCGTGGTGGTAATGGCGGGCGGATCGTCCATGTGAAAGACTCTCGGCTTTGCCCCCGCCACCGTGATGAAGTACTGGGTTGGTCCGTTGCTGCCCACCGTTTGCTCCGAAAAATAGAGGTTTCTAGTGGTCGTAGGCTGGGCCGTCAGTAGGCCGGAAAAACGTGGCCGATCAGCCGGCGGCTTGGTCGCGGCCCGCGCCGGACGAGGCTCAACTTTGGCGCTGTCGGTACCGAACATCTTCATCAGTTGCTGCGGTGGGTTGGGGTTGCCTACCGCACCCGTCGAGTAGCCGTTCGTCAGGAAGATCCCTTCCTGGTTGGATGGAAGGCCGGGCACGATGAATTCAGCCCGCCCCGCCGGCGGTATAACAATCTGATTTTCAACCAGCGGCGGCGACACCGGAATGCCGTCCAGCGCCACTATTTCCACTTGCTGCGCGGTCGTCCCGTAAATCACCTGTAGGGTAAGAAACGACTGGCTGGTTGCGTTGGCCACTCGCCAGAACTCCTGTTGCCCATACTGCATATTGATATAGGGCGACGGCGCGTCGGGGAAAAGGGCTGGCTGGAAGTTAATGGTCAGTTGATTCGGGCCCGGGATCCAGGAGTTCGGATTGTTGAATTGCTGACGAACGACGAATACCCGTTCCGGCAGGCCTTGCGTTCCATTGATAGTCCCTTCGATGAAGAGGGCGCCAGCCGCTCCGCCGTCGACCTGGGTGGTGGCCTGACCATGGGGATGCGGATGGTACCAGTACATTCCAGGGTTGTCGTTGGGGGGAACTTGGAAATTGTATTGGAACGGGGGATCGCCGGACTGGATGAGGGTATAGATAACGTCGTCCTGATGACAAACCGGCGGAATATTCATCCCGTGGAAATGCATGTTGGTAGTGCTGGGCAATATCATTCCGCCATTGCAATCGGCGTCGGGCTGCTTGGTCGCCGGCTCCGGAACATGCATGCTCATTTCCATTTTCTTCGGATACTTGTCGTACGGCGCCATAATGCTGTTGGTCAGGTTCAGGATCAACTGATCGCCGGGATTGAGGCGCAGCGTGGGAGCTTCAATCTGCTGGCCCTGGTAAATGTAGGAATAGCAGTAGTGCATGAAGTGGTCGGTGCCTTCTTGGTTCTCCAGGGTCATGTTGACGTTCAAAGCACCATTTTGACTGTATAAATCCACAGGATTAACCACCAGGCTCCCAGGCAGCGGTCGAGTCGGACACACGTCCTGGGCCGACGCCATGGTGACAGCCAGTGCACAGATCAGGAACAACCAAATTACTCTAGACATTGCGCGCATCCCTAACTCCTAAATTTTCCTGCGCCGGGCACTTTGGCCGCGGCGCTCTGCTGCTAGAACGGCCGCGGAGGGAACACCTGGATCGAAAGCAGTCCCGGGCTGAAACTGTCGCCGACCGGAGATCCGGCAGCCTCGGTCAGGGTGCACGTCGTGCCGGTTGACGTCACATTGACCAGGCCGATGGAGGAACCGAATTCCGCAACGTAAAGTACATTGCCCGTTCCCGTGGTATCGCGCGTCTGTAGCGCTCCGACGTACGACCACGGGTTATAAAAGTTCGTCAATGCGGGCGAAATACAGCCCGGCGACACCTTGCCCGTATTCTTATTGAAGAACGCAGCGCTGACATAAGCGTTCTGGCTGTTGCCGATGTAGATCAAACTCTCATCCGGGCTGAGCCGCACGTTGGCGGAATTGATCCCAGGTCCGATGGCGTTGGTCGCGGTGCCCAGAACGTACATAACCGTGGGGGCAAGTTTGCCCGACGACAGGTCCGAAACTTCCACTGTGGTAGGCACGGCAGCGTCGCCAAAAATCGCGAAGTGGCCGTCTTGCGTGATGTCCACGCTGTCGGGAAAGAAAGCAGATGCAAAGCCGGTCGCGTTCTGCTCGTCGTTATTCGATGTGGGGATTCCACTCGCCGTATTGAAGGATTGAATGGAACCATCAATGTAAGTGACCACCAGAATATTGCCATTCAACGCCATGCCGGCGACCCAACCACCATTCAGGGGAGTGACCGAAATATCGCCCAGAAACGAGAGCTGGCATCCTGATCCTACCGAAAAGGTTGCAATCGTATTGGAAAGGGTATACCCGGCATAAAGGTAGTTCTGGCTCATGACAATGCCTATGCCGTTGCTCGTCCCGTTGTCGTTGCTCGAACCCTGGAAGGTTCCCACTACGCTCTGGCTCTGGATGTTAAACGCCGCGATGTCACCAGTGCCGGCATCCGACAGAAACAGGCACTGGGCAGAACTGGACGGGAGCATTGTCAGGCGCGGCGTCCCGAAGAACCCGCCACCGATGCCTAAGCCGGTAGTGTTGACACTCTGCTGGTAGGTCAATGTGGGTGCGCCTTGCGTACCCCCAGCAAGAAAGAAGGAGGCATAGGTATGGAGCGTTCCGTCGTCGTTGGTGATGACGTAGACAGGCGGGCTTCCGGGCTTCTTCTTATCGATTGCGCCCGGCTTCTTATCGATTGCGCCCAGCATTACGGGAGCGATTACAGTGCCTACCACCAACAACACAATCAGTAACTTCTTCATGGGCGATCTCTCAGTCTGGTGAGCAGCGACATCACGCGAATCGTATCTCATGGGACACAGTCCTACAATGCACGTTGGACTCACATGCAACGAAATCCGCAAAATTGCAACAAAATCAGCCTAATTATCTGTGTCTTGCGATCTTTCTCAGGACGAGAACAACTGGTTGACACATCCTACACCACAACGGGGGACGACTCAACGTCCGCGATCAATTATCGGCAGATTCGGTCGCAGGATTTGGCAAAACAGAACTACGCCGAACTAAGGTTACTTCTTCGCCGAAGCGGTCGGGGCAAGGCTGGCAACAGGCGCCGGGTCCGGCAATGGCCAGACGACCGACACGAACCATGCGACTGCCAGACCAATGAGGCAGCCGAACAGCACCTCAGACATACGTTGCACGCCGGCCCGAAGGCCAGGGAGGCGGGCGTGATGCTCCAGTCCGGCGGCGATAACAAAGGCCGCGCTGATGGGCGCTTGCCGCCACATGGTTTGAATACGGACAATGTAGGAAGTCACCAGCACGGTCAACGCCAAGGCGAGCGGGAGAGCAATGATCCGGTTGCCTCCGATGGCGATGAATAAGAGTCCGATAGCGCAGCCAACCGTGGTGTTGATGATGCGTGCACGGAAAGTCAACAAGGCCGTTTTCATCAGCGGATCGCTGGTGGCGACCATGGAACTGATGGCCCAGACAGGGTTGGCCTCGGCGATCTCGTGAACACAAACCCACAGCACCGCGGTCGCTATGGCGATGCTCACCGCGTAGTGGACGCCGTGCATGTCGCCTTTGATGAATCGATCGATAGCTTTCATACAGCGGGATTCCTCCCGAGCATATCAGGCTTACGGTTTGCACCCGCTCATGCTAGCTGTGGTTACGGGCAAGGCCTGCGCTTTACTCTCGGCGAGAGTCGCATTGAATGCCCTGGCGTCCTGCGCATTCAAGTGCGACCACAGCATGAGAGCGTTGTCCAGCGCGTCGCAGCTCTGTTGGATCGCGGCCCGTACCGTGTCCGCTGGACGCATGTCAGCGCTTTCAACGCTATAGATCAAGCGGGCCAACTCGCGGTTAATGGGCCCGAAGCCGGGAGCGGTGTGAGTACCATTCTGCGCAGCATCGATCTTCTTATTCAGCGCGTCGGAGGCTTCCTTGAGCTTGTTTCTCTGGTCGGCACTGAGGCCGTTTTGCCGATCCACCAGGGCCTTTTGCAACTCCGCGACCTGATGATAGGCCTCGAAGCTTGCCTTCATGCCGCGGCTGGCCTGCAATGCCACATCGCGCTGCTCCACCAGGTCCGACTGCGAAGCGCGAACCCGAGGGTCGAGATCTAACGTGAGCGGCTGCTGCAATGTCTGGCCGGCATAGCGCAGTTCCACGCGGTACTTGCCGGGAACCGCCAACGGCCCTTGCGGCTGCTGCCGTGGCGTGTCGGCCGGCACGGCGTGGTCTGCCAGCGTGTATTCAGTGTAGCCCAGGAGAGCGCCGTAATAGCCATAGGGAAGAGAAGGCGGAGGCGGATATCGCAGGTTCCATACAAAGCGATTCACGCCTGCTGATTTCGTGAGCGCGACAGGAGGAGCAAACCAGTATTCTGGAGCGTTTGCTGGCAGAAGATCGATCGCCTTGGGCACACTCGAATACCTGGCGACCTCAGCGCCCTTGTCATCGTAGACGATCAGGGTCAACTCGCTGGTAGCTGCGTTCTTCAGGTAGTAGTCGAGTATGGCGCCATCCGGCGGGTTCTGGCCGGCCGGAGTCTCGGGTGGAAAGGGCGTGTCCTCATAGTTGTCCCAGCGCACACGCATACCATTCGCCGGAGGAAAGAGATACGCGTTCGCTGACGTGAGCTGCGGGCTGAACTCGCGCAAGGGGGTCACGTCGTCGAGTATCCATAAGGCGCGTCCAAAAGTTGAGATGGCGAGATCGTTCCCGTGGACAGTAATGTCGGTGATCGGAGTGGGCGGAAGATTCAGCGAGAGCGACTGCCAGTGATCGCCGTCGTCCCACGAGGCGAACACCGTGGTGTCGCTTCCGGCGTAGAGCAGCCCTTTGCGCTTGGGATCTTCGCGGACCACCCGGACCATTTCGTCCTGGGGAAATCCATTGACGATCTTCTGCCAGGTTTTCCCGTAATCATGGGTGCGAAAAATAGCCGGAGCAGTGGACTCGCGAGTCCCGCCTACAGTCAGGTAAGCAGTGGCGGCGTCATGATGCGAGGCCTCTATGTAGAGGATCTCGACTGGAGCGCTCAATCCTGGCGGACTGACGTTCTGCCATGTCGTCGCCGAGTCGCGCGTAAGCTGCACCAGCCGATTGGTCGTGCCCACCCAGATTTCACCTGCCTGTACCGGGGATGGCGACAAAGCCGTGATGGAGGGAGGATGCTCCTGACCGGGCGCGGCCTTCTCGCCTTCTTTCCGCTCTTTCTCCACGTAGCCGGTGAGATCGGGGCTAATCTCCTGCCAACTCTTGCCGCCATCGGAGGTTTTCAGCACCATCTGCATTCCGAGATAAAGAACCGACGGATCCTGCGGCGAGAAGACAAGCGGAGGCATGCCTGCCCCGCGATACTTCTGACCGCGCTCAAACACGGTAGCGATTTCCGTCGTCGCCTTGTCATAGCGCACGACTGATTCATACCAGCCGTTGCTGTAAACATAATTGGGATTCGCGGGATCGGGCGCGATGAAGCTGTACTCCATGCCGCCGATGGAGTACCAATCCTGAAGCAGGATCTCGCCGTAATTGCTGCGGCTGAGAACGCCGGCGGTTCCGCTGTCCTGCTGGGCGCCATAGACGCGATAAGGAAATAAGTTGTCGGTGGAGATGTGATAGAACTGGCCGGTCGGCTGGTTATACCACGAGGTCCACGTCTGGCCGCTGTTGACGCTGACGATTGCGCCCTGATCGACACCGAGGAGCATGCGAGCGGAATTTTGCGGATCGATCCACAGGACGTGAAAGTCGTCCCCACTGGGCGCGCCTACGAAGGCCTCGAAAGTCTTACCGCCGTCGGTGGAGCGGTAGAGCGAAGTCTGGGCGACATACAGTAAATCGGGATTGCGCGGATCGGCAAAGACCCGGCTGAAGTACAAACTGCCGATGACGCGCGGATCTTTGCTGGACTGATACCAGTTCGCACCGCCATCGTCGGAACGGAACATGCCCTGATCGACAATCGCGTACAACCGTCGCCCCGCTGTTCCCCCTGCGACGCTGATGCCCACCCTGCCGCGGGCTTTGTCAGGCAGACCTTTGCTTTCCAGAGGAGCCCAGGTCGAACCGCCGTCGGCGGATTTGATGATTTCGGAAGTGTCGGCCACCGCAGTGGGGCCGGAACCCGATTCCGGATGAAACACCACCGCGTAAAGCGTGCGAGGGTCGTCCGGATCGGAGCACATATCGACGATGCCGAGACTCTGGTCGTTGGCGTAGACCTTCTTCCAGGTTTTTCCGCCGTCTTCGGTGCGGAAGATGCCGCGATTGGTCAGCATTGCCACTTTTGGCAGCGGCCGCCAGAAAATTCCCACGCCAACGGAGTTGCCGGCTACGACGACGACATCGGGATTTCGTTGATCGACAATGATTGCCTGGATGTAGGCCACGTCCTGCAAGCCGACATTGGTCCACGTCGCTCCGCTGTCGGACGATCTATACAGTCCTTTTCCAGTCGTCTGTTCACCGGTGCCGACGTAGATGACGCTGGATGCGGACGGCGCAACCGCCAAAGCTCCTATGGACGCAACATGCACGCTGTCGAAGATGGGACGCCAGACGCGTCCGCCATTGGTGCTCTTCCAGACTCCGCCGCCGGGCGTCCCGATGTAGTAGGTATTGGGGTCGCCGGAGACTCCGGCAACCGAGGTCACTCTACCGCCTCGAAACGGTCCGATCAGCCGCCACTGCATCCCGGAGAAGAGTTTGGCATCGGGCTGTTGCTGGCAAATCAGACTGAGCGGAAAGGATGCGATGAACAGGATGAGGAGAAGCGGTCGGAGATGCGGGCGCAGGGGCATCGAGGTCTCCAGTGCAGCACTTAGGATACAGACGTTGGCATGGAGGCAGCTACGGGCGCAGGGTCTGCGTAAGGACTGTGCCGTCCCTACGGGACTCGGACTTCCTTGCCGCTTCACCCAGCGCTGAAGCGCTGGGCTATCTTGTTTCTCGCCTACGGCGCTCGATTTGCGGACTTCCTGCTTCACTGCCGAAACGCAATGATAGTTTTTCAAACCAGACCCTTCGGCACCAGTAGCAATCTGCGACGCTCGCGAAATTCCCCGCGCCAGCACGCTCCCCGACGACTACTCTTCCTCTTCCACCTCTTCGCCGCGCTCCGCCTTGGCAGCGGTAATGATCTTCTCCTGCTGCAGGGCAGGCACGAAATCATAGTGATGCATTTCCATGGCGAAGCTGCCGCGGCCCTGGGTCATGGAGGTCAGGTCGGTGCCGTAGGTCAACATCTCGGACATGGGTACTTCAGCTTTGACGACGGTCTTGCCGGCCTTGTTGTCCATGCCCTGAATGCGGCCGCGACGGCTGTTGAGGTCGCCCATGATGGAGCCGGCGAATTCGTCGGGAATCGTGATCTCGACGTTCATGATCGGCTCCAGAATTGTCGGCTTCGCCTGTTCCATGGCTTTGCGGAAGGCGATGCGGCCGGCGGTCTTGAACGAAAGCTCGTTGGAATCGACATCGTGATAGGAGCCGTCGTAGAGGATGACCCTGAAATCGACGACGGGGAAGCCGGCCAGGAAGCCGCGCTGCGCCGCTTCCACAATGCCCTTCTCGACCGCGGGAATGTAGTTTCGAGGAATGGAGCCGCCGAAGATTTCGTTGACAAACTCGAAGTTGCCGCCGCGGGGCAACGGCTCCATCTTGATCTTGCAATCGCCGAACTGGCCGTGGCCACCGCTCTGCTTCTTGTGACGGCCCTGCACGTCGGCGCGGCCGCGAATGGTCTCGCGATACGGCACCTTCGGCGCCTTCAGGTTGACTTCGGTGTGATAGCGGTTCTTCAGCTTGGAGACCACGACTTCAATGTGCTGCTGGCCGGTACCGGCGATGAGGAACTCCTTCGTCTGCGGATCGCGGAAGAAGCGCAGCATGGCATCTTCTTCCATCAGCTTGTGAATGCCGTTGCTCAACTTGTCTTCGTCGGCGCGCGTCTTGGGCTCGATGGCGAAGGTGATGGCAGGCTCGGCAAACGTCACCTGCGGATACTGGATGGGCGAAGCTTTGTCGCCCAGGGTGTCGCCGGTCAGCGTCTCTCTTAACTTTGCAACCGCGCCGATGTCGCCAGCGTGAAGTTCGTTTACGGGAACAGCGGTTTTGCCCTGCATGGCGGAGATGTGCGCGAACTTCTCGGCCGTGCTGCGCGTGAAGTTTTGCAGCATGGCGTCGTTCTTCAGCACGCCTGAGTACACCTTGAAGAACGAGATGCGTCCGGCGAAAGGATCGCTGATGGTCTTAAAGACGAAGATGGAGAGCGGCTCGGAGTCGCTGACCTTGCGGGTGGCGGGCTCGCCGTTGTTTGGAGTGGGAGCAGCGCTGATTGTGCCGCGTTCCGCTGCCGTGGGCATGTAGTTCACGATGAAGTCGAGCACTTCATCGGTCCCGATGTTCCCCAGCCCCGAAGCAAAGAGGACGGGGAAGATTTTGTCCTCGCGAATGGCATTGTGCAGCCCCGCGATAATGTGCTCTTCGTCGATGGTGCCTTTGTCGAAGAACTCCTCCATCAGCGCGTCATCGCCCTCGGCCACCAGTTCTACCAGCCGTTCGTGCGCCGCCTTGGCCTGCTCGGCAAGATTGTCGGGAATGGGACCGATCTTGGCCTTGCCGTTGCCACCCATCTCGTAGGTGTAGGCCTGCATCTTCACCAGATCGACCACGCCGGTAAAGCTCTTCTCCGAGCCGACGGGCAACTGCACGGGAACCACGGTGCGTCCGAACGCCGAAGTCAACGATTCCATTACGCGATTGAAGTCGGCGCGCTCGCGATCCATGCGAGTGCAGACGATGACCCGGGGCAGGGCCAGCTTGTCGCAATAATTCCAGATGCGCTCGGTGACCACTTCCACGCCGCTGACCGCATCCACGACGACCAGACCGGCTTCCACGGCGGGCAACGACATTTCGGCTTCGTGAATGAACATGTTGAAGCCAGGCGTGTCGAGGAGGTTGATCTTGGTTTTGCCCCACTCGACGACGGCGGTCGCTGCGGAGAGCGACATGGAGCGCGCGATCTCTTCTTCTTCGTAGTCGGTGGTGGTGTTGCCTTCATCAACCCGGCCCAGGCGCTGGGTTGAGCCGGCGGTGAACAACATGGCCGAGGTGAGCGAGGTTTTGCCCGAATGAGAATGCCCCAACAGGGCCACGTTGCGGATGTTTGCGCCTTCGTAATTCTTCACGTAGGACTCCTTGCGCACGCGAGATGTGTGCTTGCACAACCCCGAGGTTGCCGATGAGGCAAAAAGGCGGGGCACCACGCCTGGGCAAGGCATGGTGAAGCTGTAACAAACCTGCAATGCTAGCACAAGGGGATTGCGCGTCTCAAACGCGAACGGCGAGCGGCGCCAGAACGGGCCGCCCGCCATCAGGGCAACAGTGCTGAAGCTACTTGTAGGTAGCGTTGGTACGAGACAGGTAATCGCGGTGGCTGTTCCAGTCGATCATGCCGCTGAATCCGGCAACGCCCAACGGATCTGCCTTGGTGGCTGCCCGCACGGCTGCATTCACCTTGTCGATGGCATCTGCATTGGCGGCAAGGTAGAAAATCCAGAAGGTTCCGGGCGCTTCGGTATGGATCGCTTCGGTATCGACCTCGTATTCGTAAATGGCGCCATCGGCCAACAGCTTTTCAAATACCGGCACCAGCAGGCCCTTGCTGACGATGTCGACGGCATCATCCGGCGCGCTGTCTTTCAGCTTGTACTGCCCTCCGCCGCCGTACAGGCCCTGCCACGATCCGGAATGCCAGTTGTAGTAGCGGCTAACAAAAATGCCGTCCCAATGTTTGGTGGCGCTTTCCAGAACGGAAGAGGTGGCACTGCCGTTGGCGTAGAACTGGTTGAGCACGTTCATTAATCCGGCCATGGACATTGACGACCACCACTCATCGTGGGTCGCGCCGTCGGGTTGGTGAACCAGATTCACATCGTTGCCGTAGGCGACGAGGGTGCCGCTGGCCACCGCTTTGTCCAGGAGCGGCTTATCGTCCGCATCCGCCTTCTCCATCGCTCCCCACTGCGCGCGGGGAATATTCCAAAACGAAACGTACGAGTACATCCGTGGCTTTTCTTTGACCTCTGACATCTGCGCACCAGCCGGCACAACCCAGAGAGCGGCCATCGCCAGCGTACACAGTCCTGCAAACCTGAACAGTGTCTTATTCATTCTTTCTCCTTGATATTGAGTTTGAATCGTCCTGTACCTAGATCACCTATGCAGCAGGGTCTGCATGTTGTTTGGAGCCGAAGAACGACGAACTGCGATGTGGTGTCCCGACGGGCCGCTAAAGACAGGAGCCAAAATGCAATTTCCGATAGTGGAGCTTATCGGAAATCAAGAACTGCATTGTTGAGGTTTCGACATTCTGCACTTTCCGGCTGTGCAAAACAAGACGCCTATGCGGGGT
>JBEKCJ010000016.1:0-71100 GCA_050014935.1 Candidatus Korobacteraceae bacterium | reverse complement strand
AGATATATTTTATTGCAGGCGGCGCCGAAGCACCGGACTCACGACTAGAACAAGTTCTCCTGCCCGGTCGCGTTCACGCGCGGGCGCTTGATGCCGAAGTGTTCATACGCCAGATGCGTGGCCACGCGGCCGCGCGGAGTGCGGTCGAGGAAGCCGATCTGCATCAGGAACGGCTCGTAGATTTCTTCGATCGCGTCAGCTTCCTCGGCGAGCGACGCCGCCAGCGTATTCAGCCCGACCGGGCCGCCCTGGTACTTGTCGATGATGGTCAGCAGCAGCTTGCGGTCGATCTCATCGAAGCCGTAGCGGTCGACCTCGAGCATCTCCAGGGCTTTTTGTGCAATTTCCTTGTCGATGTTGCCGTTGCCCTTCACCTGAGCGTAGTCACGGACGCGCCGCAGCAGGCGGTTGGCGATGCGTGGCGTGCCGCGGCAACGTGTCGCAATCTCCACCGCGCCGGCTTCGTCGACCTCGACGCCAAGAATCTCAGCCGAGCGCTGCAAGATGACCTTCAGGTCCTCGTGAGTGTAGAACTCCAGCCGCAACACGATGCCGAAGCGCGAGCGTAGCGGCGCCGACAGCAGTCCCGCGCGCGTGGTCGCGCCGATGAAGGTGAAGGGCCGAACCTCGATGGTGTGAGTGCGCGCCGATGGGCCCTGACCGATGATGATGTCGAGCTTGTAATCCTCCAGCGCCGAGTAGAGCAGCTCTTCCAGCGCAGGCTGAAGGCGGTGGACTTCGTCGATGAACAGCACCTGCTTGTCGCGCAGGTTGGTGAGGATGGCCGTCAGGTCGCCCTTGATCTGAAGCGTTGGCCCGGAGGTTTGCTGGAAGGCGACGCCCAATTCGTTGGCGATGATGTTGGCCAGGGTGGTCTTGCCCAATCCCGGCGGGCCATAGAGGAGAACGTGATCGAGCGCCTCGCCGCGCGACTTGGCCGCCTGGATGGCGATCTCGAGGTTGTCCTTGACCTTGTTCTGGCCGATGAACTCGCGCAGCCGCTGCGGACGGAGCTTGAGCTCGAAGGACGAATCGTCGTCGAGAGGAACCGCCGAGACGATTCGGTCAGGATTTTCTTTGGGCAAAGGCACGCAGGCCGATAGTAAAGGGAAGAGCGATGGGGGCGCAATGATCCGAATCCTCAGTTACACAGGTTGCGGAAATATTGGGGAAAGCAGATCCCTCGTCCGGCCTAAAGGCACTCCTCGTGATGACAAACTCAAAGCAGTGACGGCGCAGCTAAAGCTGCGCCCCTTCAAAGCCGTCGATATCGGGGCCTTCAGCAAGCTGTAGGTCCCGGCACTCCCCTGGTTACCGAACGGGCGTTCAGTTACTAAAGTACAATTACTGTCATTGTACTTTCGTAACTTGACCGGATTACCTTCGCATTCCATACTGCATTCACCTACCACAGAACCTGGGAGAAAGGGTTGGAAGAGGTTACGAGGGTCTCCTCTTCCGGCCCTTCATTTTTTAGCGGTGACACGCAGGTTACAGGCCCATTGGCTGGTTGCTCCAGACGCCCTGACCACTCAGCAGGGACACTAAAGAGTAACCAGCCAATCGCTTTCTTCCGGCACGAACTTCCCATCCAACACTCTAAGATGAACTCAGCTGGCGAAAGCCGCTTGAGGGAATGTTCCTTCCTGGAGTTTTGCGATGAAAAAGATTGTTGCCGCACTGGTAATCCTGTTTGCGATGGTCAGTTTGGCCGCGGCGTCGGAGCGGCGCGACGCCGATCTGGACCGCATTCAGTCAGCTAGCACCATCCTAGCCCAGATCATGTCGGCACCCGATCGGGCGATTCCCGACAGCATCATGTCGGGAGCAAAGTGCATTGCCATCATGCCGTCGGCGCTGAAGGCGAGCTTTGTCCTGGGCGCCAACTACGGCAAAGGGGTGGCGACGTGCCGCACCGAGCACGGCTGGAGCGCTCCCGCATTCTTCAAGCTGACGGGCGGCAGCTTCGGATTTCAGGCGGGCGGCCAGGCGTCTGATCTGGTGCTGATTGTCCGCACCGTCGACGGCATGCAGCATCTTTTGCACAGCAAGTTCAAGCTGGGCGCGGATGCTTCCGCGGCTGCGGGGCCGGTTGGCCGCGACGCACAGGCGATGACCGATCTGACTTTGCGCGCCCAAGTGCTGACATACTCGCGCTCGCGCGGACTTTTTCTCGGCGTGTCGTTGAGCGGTGGGGTCATCAAACAGGACCAGGCCGACACGCAGGCTTTCTATGGCAAGGACTGGAGCTATTACGGTCTGCTGAATGGGCAAGTGCCCGTTCCGCAGGATGCCGAGCTCCTGTTGAAGACCGTAGAGAAATACGCTCCAACACCGAAGCCGATGGTAGCGCCAGTTGCGGCCGCTCCGAGTGCGCAAGTGGCCCAGCCAGCACCAGCTCCGGCCGCGATGCCAGCAACAACTGCGCTGGCTCCAGCGGCGGCGACTGCGCCAACTCCAGCGGCGAGCCCTGCGCAAACGCAGGCTTCCAACTCGCCAACGCCGGCAGCGGATGCTCCCGCTGACGATGACACTGATGCCCAGGCACCGGCTGTGGCGCAAAGCGCGGCACCTGGTTCTACTCCAGTTGCGACAACGAACGCGCGCTAAGCATCGCGACATTCCTTCCCAAAGAGCGGTGGCATCGGCCACCGCTCTTCTGCGTGCGCCTGTCGCCGTTCGATGGCGATTTCTCCGTGGAGGAAAGTGAGGACTTGAGCTTGAAGTAATTCAAAAACCCGGACCTGGAGGCCGCTACTTCTCGAGGGTTCCGCACGCAGCCGTTTGGGACGGCCCCAAATTCTGCTCGTCGGCCGAGGGACCCACCGGACGCAATTGTATTCCGCTAAGTCTTACCGTGTATTTGCGCCTCCACATCCTTGGCTTGCCGCCGGCTGTGTCTATCCGTACAGATATAACCTGGCTATCTTTCCAATTGTCGCTGTCGCCAAATAACAATGCGAATTCCCGGGTGCTCTCCACGAACGGCGAAATCACAAAACCGGCTTTGGCCATGCCGCTAATCAGGGTATAAGTCTTACTCAAGCCACCAGCAGTCCGTACATGTATGGTTAGCGCCGGCGCCTTATACAAGCTCGATGCAATCCGACCTAGAAAAGTTGGATGTATGTCAATCTGCGCAAACAACGGCTGCGTGGACAAGGGCAGATCGAAGTCCTGATCAATAGAGTGCGTCTCCTCAGAGACTGGCAGGAGTACGGAGCCCAGACTAGGAAGCGATGCTTTAGTAAGATAAAGAAAGTCGCCGGCGATTCCAGTACATGAGTACCGGCTCAGTAGAGGTACCCAACTAGGGCCGTCATCCAACGCCGGAAATCTGCCGTCTAGAGAATAGACCCTGAAAACCACATTATCGGGAGCGCTTGCGCCTACCAGATGCCGCTCGTCTAACCGCGCCAACTCCGGAGTATAAGCCATGTAGCTCTGTAGCACGGGCCGGGGCGACCAGTTATTGTCCGATGCCAGCAGGGCCGCTTGATCAGTGGGGTAAATATCCGTGGTACCCTTCAGCAAAGGGATGCGGTACTGGGCGGCGATCGCCCGTCGTTGCTCCTCAAAGACTCGTTCCAGTTCATTGCCTCGTGCTGACCTTAGTCTCAGCCCTTCAATGGCGCCGCTGTATGTTGCTCTAACGCGATCATAATAAATTCTTGTGGACGTCGAAGACGCGCCGTACCCCTGGTCAAGGTAGAGCAACGCCGTGAGCGCTACTAAAAGGGCCGCGGTCGAGGCACCATTTTGCAAAATGAGAATCAATATCAGAGCCGCCATTACCAGTCCGGTGCCAGCCACATAGGAGTGGGCATCATGGCGGACAAATCCATCCTTAAACATAATAAATAAAAAGACCAGAAAGGAACTAGACAAGAAGAGTCGCGATGAACGCGATATCTTTGGCGTTGTACCAGCGACGTATAGTATGACAGCCGCGGCAAACAGATAAACAACAACTTCGATAGAATTGCCCGGTAGAGCCATAGCCTCAGAGTAGCCAGAAATCACCGGTCGCAGCCGTAGTACGTAATAGCCGAACGCTAAGAGAGGCTGGCCGGCAAGCGACCATGCCAGTAAAGCTACCGCGAGCGGAACCAGAGCGCAACAATAGGCCAATTGTTTATCGTGCCGTTTCCATACAATTGCACAACACAAAGCCACAACAGCACCGCACAGAGCCAATAGCGTCCCCTTGACCAATGGCAGTAATCCAAGCGGCGACACAAGTATCAGCAGTGCGAGACGCGTTGAACGGGACGGAATTGCCTGGTCATCATCTAAGGTGGCTCTATAGACCGCTCCAGCTACAATCAATGCGTAAGACAGCAGCAACGCATCTAGAACTGGCATAAAGCCACCCGCAAGAAATGCGGCAAAGATGAGGAGCCAGCGCAGGCGCGCGGTTTTGCCGAGGAAAACCAGACCTGCTGCATAACAAAGCGCCAGATATAGGCTGCCTAAAATCATTAAATGATCGGTTGCAGGATGGTACATGTTACTTTGGATGGAAGCGTATGGACCGAAGGTAAATACGAAGGCTTTACCGAAGGGAATCCTGTTGGCAACGGCTTGATTCATGCCATATTCCCAGGACGAGTCCAATCCTGTAGCTGGCATTCGCGGTTTCAATGGCACCAGGACAGCAAATAGGGTAGCGACTAGAACACCGAAGACGATAACTCTGGGTACAAGATATAGTTTTCTCAGAAAGAACTTCATATCGGAGTCGCGCCTTGATTGCGGGTGATGAACGCGTTGTCACGGCCGCAGGTAGAGGTTTCCTGCGGCAGGCAACGGAATATCGATGGGTTGCGTGGTGACGCTTCCGCGCCGACCGCGGCGCGGCTATCAATCGCTGCTAAGGCTCTGCGGCTCTGAGGGTTTCGTCACCCAATAACGAAAGCTGAGCCACGCGGGACCGGCGCAGTTGTATTCTTGAACTCGAAGAACCTTGCCGCCGGCGCCTTCGAGGACCTTGACAACTTCCTCACGCGGGATGCCGTACATGTCAATCAGTTGCTCCAGACGTACGTCTTCGCGTTCGCCGTGAAGCTTTGCTTTAATGCTGGAGTAAACCCCCCTTATCTTATCCAAGGTTGCGTTTCGCTTTGCGGCCTGCTTAGGTTGGTCTATAGTCGCCGACACGGCAGCCTGGTCCGGCGCTATCCGAAGTGTGCTGGGCACTTGAAAGATCAACAGCCCTCCGGACTTCATCACCCGTACAAATTCCGAAATATAGTTTTTGCCGGCATCAGGCGGTATATGCTGAAGGACAATATTACTGTAGATAAAGTCGAAGCTGTTGGCTTCAAAGAGGTGGAGATCCGGAGAATCATTTAAGGCATATATACAAGCAGATCCGAAGCGATTATATTGTTTGGCCTGGTCAAGCATGGTGGAGGAGATGTCGACGCCATAGCAGTTGCCAAAGTGATTACACAGGGCCTGCGTCAGCCGGCCGATGCCGCAACCGAAGTCCAAAGCAGTTCCGCGGAGAAGCGGGAAGCCCATGGCGGTAACTTCGCCAAGCAGGCCGTTAATGTCAGCTTCTCCTGACTTGAAGAACCCCGCCGGATCCCATTTGCGCCCTTTCTTGGTGGGATCGGAAAGAATCGCCCACATAGGGTCAAGCCGCCCCAGGGTTTCCCAATTTTTCTTCAACCGCGTAAGTTCCATCATTAGGCATTTTACTACCAGGTGCTTCGGAGCGGACGTACGTGGCGCCGGCGGGCGAGCAAAGATAAATGAGCCGCGGGGCCTTCGCGCCCCTTATCTCCCTCGAGGCTCTGATACACGAGAACCCAGTACGCACTCGTGGACTCCGTTGCCAGCGGCGAGTCCCACACTGCTGTAGAGCAACGGGTCAGAGAAATCGCAGAGCAACAGCAACGCCCAAAACCAGAGCGACATCAGCGACGTTACTCGCAGGCCACCAGCCCAAGTCCAGGAAGTCGATTACGACGCCATTTTGCAGGCGGTCATAGAGATTACTCGCAGAACCCGCAAAGGCGGCAGCAAGGCCCATTTGCGCCGCCAGACACTGAAAAAAAAGGCCGGAGCTGGCGGCAAGCATGACGGTCGCTAGCGAGGCTGCCCAAACCAGCAAAAGCACCCCCGGACGATCCAGCAATCCGCGATTCTGGAAGCGCGTCACGACGCACCGAATGCGCAGTCCGGCCCCGACGGACAGCACCCTGCCTGTGGCCAGCAGGGTGCGGGCGGCTGCTTTGGTGCATCGGTCGGCGGCAATCACGAAGGCCGCCAAAAGCATCGGCTGCATCAGCACCCTCACCCACCTTGCCTCGTCCCTCCGGGGGGCGGACCGATCAGCTTGGGCACCGGGCAGGGCTTCTGCTGGCAAGGCGGGGCTGGAGGCTTGGGCGGACAGCACTTTTCGATTTCCTTGCGCAGCTGGTCCTCCCGCTCCAGTATGAAGGCGGCCTCCGGGTGGGTCGCGGCAAACAGCGCCGCCAAGCGCGTCGTACTCTTCTCGATGCTTTCCTGATAGCTGGTCTGAAGCGCGGACTGGTTCACCAGGTCACAGGTGTTTTTCGCAATCTGTTCGAGAAGACAGATGATGGTGGCATTCTGCAGGTCGTTCTGATAGAGCGCCGTATCCGCGTAGGCCATCAGCTGAACGATCTGGTCATCATCTGCCTGTATTGCCTGCGAAGTCGCGTTGATGGCGTCCAGCTTGGCTCCGAGCTTTACCAACTCATTGAAGATATCCTGTGCCGATGGCATTTGTTTCTCTCCTTTGCAACTTAGGTACTCGGTGAATTGAGGAAGAACGCTGCGATAGCGTGTTGCCTGAGCTGACTCTCAGTCAGGACCTGGTTGTTGTAGATAGCGACGTTCGCCATTTGTCCTATGAAGGGATACAGGACGGGGATCGGCGTCGGCGCAGGTGGTGTGAACAACGGGCCTTGCGCGGTAGCGCCGATCTGCAGACCTTGGGAAGCCATACCGGCAACCACTGGCGCATATGTCAACGGAGTCAGTTGATAGGCCACATAGTCCAGATCGCGGTCCTGCGTGAATAGAAAGAGAAACGCCTGTCCCAGTGGCTGACTGAAGGTGAACGCTAGATACGTAGCGTCGTCTTTTTCGACGTTTGGTCCCGGGTTCGGATTGGCCGGATCGTTGGGAGTGTAAGGCTTCACCTCCTCGAGCCGGTAGAAAGTGTCGCCGTTGCCCATCCATGCCTGCCACGAATAAGGGCTGTTGGGATTTGTCGTGTCGGAAGGACCGGCGTACAGTCCGAATCCCGCACCTTTTACATTTGTGGCTGGATGTGGAATCCCTGCCAGTTCCATTACGCAGTAGTAATTACCCAGCACGGTCAAATCCCAATCGGCAAAGACCAGGGCTTCGAGAGTGAATTCCGTAGCATTCAGTAAGGCGGGGACATTGGCAACAACCTGTGATCCCTGAAATCTCACGGAGAAGTCGAAGGGGTCCTGACTCTCCAGCGGCACCAGGCTGGGGTTGTTGATGGCGAACTTGAGCGCGGTAGTTGGCACCGCTTGCGAATGCCATAAGGAATTGCCGGCGCTAAGGGGACTACTGGCGGTGCTATAAGTCCCGTTGGGCGGACCTTCTTCATTCTGGGCGGTTGGGCCGATCAACTCCTCCAGGCGAAACCATGCGGTAGGGTTGTTCGCTTTGACGGCTGTGCCATATACATCAGGCTGGCCGGGTATGCCCCCGGTCTGAAAGCTACACCCACGGAAGCGAAGCAGTGACATGACGGCCAACACGACGAGAGGCAACAGCAGAAAATACCAGTGAGTCACGGCCATAACCTTTACCTCCCTTACAAGTTCAACGATTGACGACAGCACTTGCAGCGGGCAGTGCCCAGAAGAAAAGGACTACCGTTGCGGCGGCGCCCACGAGGACTGCGGAAATAACGCGATGAACGCTCCAGCCGCCGACGCGATCGACTCTTTCGCGAGTGGGCTCAAGTATCCAGCGGCCGGTGCCGTACATGGCGAGCGCACCGAGGAACAGCACGCCGCCGGAACGTTGGTCTAGAAAGCGAACGGAGAATGCCAAGGTCACAGCAGCGACGCCGGCCTCAAAGAGCGGGAACGGCAAACGCCGGCACCATACGCCCTGTGCATTGGGGAGTTCGAAGGCAATCCAACTTTGCGAGGGCCGGCCCGCGCAGCAGCCTTGCACAAGACAGCCGGTCCTGGTGAAAATCATGCCGACGAGCATGGCAATGGCTACCGCGTCCCACAACGCTCCCAAGGGAAGCGCCAGCACCCATGCCAATGGCAGACTGAGTAAGAAGGAGCAGATGAGTCCACCATAAAGTGCAGCTCCGCCCTCGGTGGTTTGCCATACCCGCGACGGATCGCGCCGGAAAACCCTCCAATGCAAGGCCACAAAGAGCAGCCTTGATCCCGCCAATGCAGCAGGGAAGAGCAGCAACATGGCAACGAATACTCTGGGTGCGGGAAGGCCATGCCGTTCCGCCCAGCGTGTGCCCAGGAAAATTCCGGAGACAGCTCCCAGGTAAAGCATGCAGACGTAGGAATGACGGCGCATTCCATCCCAGGGATGAGAGGAATGATGAGTCGCAGCCCGAGAATAGGCACGACCGTTGTCCATGTGCTCGGCGCCCCTCCGAGCCTTACACCAGACCAACTCGAACTATACGTTCTAGCTTGGTCTTTTGATGGCGCGAGTATATATCAGCTAGCTTCAAAGCAATGGGAATTTGTGACGGAATTATTTTTTTTCGTGCCAGCCGCTGAACGGCCATCAGGTAGCTCCGCGGCACCCGCAAACCCGAAGTAGATCCATACTCAGCCTTCTAAATCGCACTTTGCTAGAATCCCACTGGGCGCACCCGGTTGCATCTTTCATGGCGCCGCAGAATCAAACGAATTCCTATGCCTGACAATATTCGCAACGTCATCATCATCGGCTCCGGCTGCTCCGGCCTGACCGCGGCCATCTATGCGGCCCGCGCCAACCTGTCGCCGCTGGTCATCGACGGGCATGAGCCTGGCGGTCAGCTGGCCATCACTACCCTGGTAGAGAATTTTCCGGGTTTCCCCGACGGCATCCAGGGGCCCGAGCTGATCGACAATATGCGCATGCAGGCCACCCGCTTCGGCGCCGAGTTTCTCGCCGGCCACGTGGTCAGGGTCGATCTCAGCCGCAAAGCCGCCGACGGCAGCAAGAAGCCACTCGAGGTCAGCGTCGGCCGCGACACCCTGCTGACCCGCACCCTGATCATCGCCAGCGGAGCGTCGGCGCGCTGGCTTGGTCTGCCTAACGAGCAGGCGCTCATCGGCCACGGCGTCTCCTCCTGCGCCACCTGCGACGGCTTTTTCTTTTCCGGCAAGGAGATCGCGGTCATCGGCGGTGGTGACTCGGCCATGGAAGAGGCGCTGTTTTTGACCCGCTTCGCCACCAAGGTTACCCTCATCCACCGGCGCAACGAATTTCGCGCCTCCAAGATCATGCTTGACCGCGCCCGCAAGAACGACAGGATCGAGTTCCTCACCGATACCGTGGTCGATGACGTGATGGATGCCAACAAGAAGGAAGTGACCGGGTTGCGCCTGCGCAATCTGAAGACCGGCGAGCAGTGGGACTTGCCGGCCAGCGCCATGTTCCTCGGCATCGGACACACGCCTAACGCGCAGTTTGTCGGCGACCAGCTTGCTCGCGATGGCGAGGGTTATCTGATTCCCGAGGGCTACGTGTGCTCGCGCACGCCCGGAGTCTTCATCAGCGGTGATGTCGCTGACCGGCACTATCGCCAGGCCGTTACCGCTGCCGGCACGGGCTGCATGGCCGCCCTCGAGTCGGAAAAGTATTTAGAAGAGATTGGCAAATAAGCAACCGCGCGGTCGAATGTGAGTTTGTTCTTACGGGGCCTGGGTGCTGGTACTACCTAATGGCCGCTGACTACAGGCCGCCGACCCTGATATTATTCGCTCATTGCCGCCATGATGCGCACCGTCGCCTCGTCTGTCGCTCAGTCCGTTGCTATCCTGACCTGTGCCTGGTGTTGTTACTACCTGGCCAGCTATCTGGTGGAGAAGCACTCGTTCGATATCGGTCCGCTATTCATCTTCCTGCTGTACTTGTTGCCCATCGGAGTAGCCGGTCTGCGCAAGCACAATGCCTTGCTGGACATCATGGTGTTAAACCTTTGGCTGGGTTGGACCCTCATCGGCTGGCTGGTTGCCCTGGTCTGGGCCTGCGATACCGACGTGGAAGCACCCATCGAATGAGCGCCCGCGCGTTGGCCCAAATGTAGGGGATTCAAAGCAGGGCTGGATAAGCGGAGCGCGTGCCTGGCTTTTTGGCTTGACTTGAAACCCGATTGGCAAATGCGCTGAAACTCATGTCCGAACCTGCCCCAGACGAGTTAGATGAGTTTGCCCGCGTTCAGGAAGCCGCGCAGTTTGTCCTCGCACGCACTGCACTGCGGCCGCGCCTCGGGGTGGTCCTCGGCTCCGGCTTCGGCGCCTTTGGCGATGGTCTCCGCGAAAGTACGGTCGTCGCCTTCGAGGAAATCCCGCACTTCCCCAAGAGCACCGCCCCCGGCCACGCGGGCCGGCTCCTAATCGGCAGCTTCGACGACCTACCCGTGGCGGTGATGCAGGGCCGTGTGCATCTCTACGAAGGCTACTCGGCGAGCGAGGTTGCTTTCCCGATGCGCGTGCTGGCGCGTATCGGTGTGCGCGCCGTTGTGCTGACCAACGCCGCCGGCGGTATCAATCTCAGCTATCGCCGGGGCGCGCTGGTGATGCTGTGCGATCACATCAACCTCCAGAGCCAGAACCCGCTTATCGGCCCCAACGACGATCACCTTGGCCTGCGTCATCCCGACATGACCGCCCCCTACAACGCAGAGTTCCGCCGGCTCGCCTTGGAAGAGTTGGAGCGGCTGGGCGAGGAGACTTGCGAAGGCGTCTACGCCGCGGTCACCGGGCCAAGCTTCGAGACGCCGGCGGAAATTCGTTTTCTGCGCTCAATTGGCGCCGATCTGGTCGGCATGTCCACGGTGCCGGAGGTAATCGCCGCGCGCCACCTGGGAATCGAAGTGCTGGCCATCTCCTGCGTCACCAACATGGCCGCTGGCATCACTGGGGAACGAATCACGCATGAGGAAGTTATGGAGACCGGCGAACACGTCCGCGGAAAGTTGCTGTCCCTGCTACGAGGCGTACTGCCCAAGATTGATGGCTGGTTGCAGCAGCAGCCTTAGTTGCGTTTCGCAGCCTGACCGGTGCTGTGTCCTTATGTGTCATCGCGAGCGCAGCGAAGCGGAGTCGAGGGACCGCTATCGCTAGCCAGATCCGTCTCGCCGCTGCGCGGCTCGCCTTCCGTACTCGCGATTGTCCGCGGGCTTACGCCCACGGCTCACACAAACTCCGTCGCATCGCGGCTGGTGTAATCGCTGATCGCTAATCGCTAGCTGCTTTCTTTCCCGCAAAGTACAAATACACCGGCACGCCCGCCGCAATCACTACCACGCCCCAGGCTGAGTTCCGGATATTTTCCGTAAACGTGTAGTACAGCAGCACCGCCGCCGCAGCAATGAACATCGCCGGCACCATCGGATATCCCCACGTCCGGTAGGGCCGCGGCGCCTTGGGTTCTTTCCTGCGGAGCACGAACACCGTACTGGCCGATATCATGTAGAACAGCCACTCGGCAAAAATCGCCAGCGAGAACAGCTGCCGGAAGCTGCCTGCAAACAACAGCAGCGCGATGGACAGCACGAGCTGCACAATCAGCGCCACTGACGGCGTGTGGAAGCGCGGATGTACGTCGGCCATCGCCTTAAAGAAGTAGCCGTCGCGCGACATGGCGAAGGGCACGCGCGCGCCACTCATGATACTGCCGTTCAGCGAGCCGATGATCGCCAATACCATGCCGGCGGAAACGACGGCTGCTCCCCACGCGCCCACTGCAATCGCCGTCGCGTCCGAGGCGGGCCGTTGCGAGGCTGCAATACTTGCGGCGGGAAGCACATACTGCACGGCCGCATTGGTCAGCATATAGAGCGCCGCAACCACACCCACTCCGACGATCAGCGCGATTGGAATCGCGCGCCCGGGATCACGGATTTCGCCGCTCACCATGTTCAGGTCGTTCCAGCCGTCGTAGGCCCACAGTGCGGCAATCAGCGCGGCCATAAATCCAGCGAATCCCCCGGTTGCGCCGCTGAAGGTGGTCGCGAAGTTGCGCCAGGTCCCGCTGGACGCAGTAAACGCCAGAAACGCGATGGCGATGATGATCACGATCTTCAGTGCCGTGAAAACCACCTGGAAGTCTCCGGCGCGCCGGATGCCGATGTAGTTCAGGCCGGTGATGAAAACCGCGGCAGCCATGGCGACAAGCTGTCCATAGGTGATGGCCAACGGGGTTGCGATGGCGGCCTGATTGAGAAATGCCAGGGCGGAAAAGGTGCCGAGAATGCGAACCAGCCCGGTAGTCAGCGTCGCGACCGTAGCTGGCTTGGCGATGGCAAACCACGTCCAGCCATAAAGAAACGCCGGCAGAGGCCCGTAGGCATCGCGGATATAGACGTACTCGCCACCGGTCTGCGGCTTCATTGCGCCCAGCTCGGCGTAGGTGATCGCGCCCGCCAGCGAAAGCGCGCCGCCCACCATCCACGCCAGGTACACCAGCCGCGCCGAGCCCACAGCCTGCATCATCTCCGCCGGGACAAGGAAGATTCCGCTGCCGATAATGGTGCCCACAACGATCGCACTGGCGTGGCTGACGCCGAGCGCGCGCGCAAGAGTGGGAGCGCGGCTTGCAATTCTCGCAGGTTGAGTCATGAGGCAGCTATTGTCCTCAGCGCAACAGAAACGGCCACTCTCTCCAGTGCCATAGCTCTCCGTCGAATCCCGCAAATCGCCGCACAGCGCGCAAAGCGCACCGTTCAAGGTGCGGCAATTGCGCCCGCCGCCGTCAATACGAGAACATACAAGGTTGTCTCATGAGCCGCTTTGTGTCAGGGCACGGCTTTACCCGTGCCGCAACAATGCTGCAATGTGGGTGCGGGCTTTAGCCCCTGCCGTCCATCTTGCAGGGGCTGAAGCCCTGCCTTCTACACATACTCTTCGGCACGACTAAAGTCATGCCCTGACACAAAGCTCAAATCCCGTAAGACGATTCGGCAGATTTGTATTTGTACATCCTTCATGAAACGGACTGATCGACATGCCAACAGACAAGAGTAAGTCCGGTGCGGACGAAATCGCTCCGGTAAAGGGCAAGTTGGGAATCATGATTCCCGGCATGGGTGCCGTCGCCACCACCTTCGTCGCCGGCGTCGAAGCTGTGCGCAAAGGTATCTCCCACCCCATCGGATCGCTGACCCAGATGGGCACCATTCGCCTCGGCAAACGCACCGATGGCCGCTCGCCCAAGATCAAAGATTTCGTTCCCCTCGCCGGGCTCGACGACCTGGTCTTTACCGGCTGGGACATCTTCGAGGACGACATGTACGCCGCCGCCGGCAAAGCTGGAGTGCTCGAGCGCTCGCTGCTGGAGCAGGTAAGGCCGTTCCTCTCGTCCATCAAGCCGCGCACGGCCGTCTTCGATCACAACTACGTGAAGAACCTCAACGGCCCCAACGTCAAGAAGGGCAAGAACAAGATGGAGTTGGCCGAGCAACTGCGCGACGACATCCGCGACTTCAAGAAGTCGAGCGGCGCCGATCGCCTGGTCATGATTTGGTGCGGCTCAACCGAAACGTTCATCGAAGCCGGCCCGGCGCACCAATCCGTCGCGGCGCTGGAAAAGGCAATGCACGCCAACGATGAGAACATTGCGCCCTCGATGGTTTACGCCTACGCCGCGCTCAAAGAAGGCGTGCCCTTCGCCAACGGCGCGCCGAATCTCACCGTTGACATCAAGGCCATGCAGGAGCTCTCGAAGCAGATGGAAGCGCCCATCTGCGGCAAGGATTACAAAACCGGGCAGACGCTGATCAAGACCATCCTCGCGCCCGGCTTCAAAGCGCGCATGATCGGCCTCGCCGGCTGGTTCTCCACCAACATTCTGGGCAACCGCGACGGCGAAGTGCTCGACGATCCCGGGTCATTCAAGACCAAGGAAGAATCAAAGCTGTCCGTGCTGGAGCATATCCTCCAGCCCGAGCTCTACCCCGAGCTTTACGGCAACATCTGCCACAAAGTCCGCATTAACTATTACCCGCCTCGTGGCGACAACAAAGAGGGTTGGGACAACATCGACATCTTTGGCTGGCTGGGCTATCCCATGCAGATCAAGGTCGACTTCCTCTGCCGCGACTCCATCCTCGCCGCGCCCATCGTGCTCGACCTGGTGCTCTTCCTCGATCTCGCCAAGCGCTCGTCAGCCTTGCGCGGCATCGGCATTCAGGAGTGGCTCAGCTTCTACTTCAAGTCGCCGATGACAGCCGAGGGCCTCTATCCCGAGCACGACCTGTTCATCCAGTCGATGAAGCTGAAGAACACCCTGCGCCACTTGAAGGGTGAAGGCCTGATCACGCACCTGGGGCTGGAGTATTACGACTAGGAGGCGGGAACGGGGCTAGGGGTCAGGGGCAGCAGCTTGCGGGCGGACACGACGGCTTTTTGGCTAGCTTGCGATATCGCCTTGTTTACGCCAGTTATCTGCTACGAAGGTCCCAACCCGTGCTAAGATTGGGGCCATTTCGCTCCCCGGTCCACGAAACTTTCTTAGAGCAAGATCTGCCTCTGCCTCGGCTTCTATTTGGAGGACCACAATGTCGAACATCAAACAGACGTCGGCTCGAAGTTTGCTGCTGACAATCCTCGCGGCTTCTTTGGTTGTCCCGTGCGCTTGGGGACAGACCTTTAAGGTGTTGCATTCCTTCGGCGCCGGTGGCGACGGACTATGGCCGGAAGGAGGCCTGGCGTTTGATGGCCAAGGAAATCTTTATGGAGTTACCCAAATTGGTCCGTTGGGAAATGGATGTTTGGGCGACGATGGGTGCGGTACGGTGTACCAATTGAAGCCGAATTCCGACGGCACCTGGACGGAGACGGTGATTCACGCTTTCAACGGAAGCGACGCTGCCTTTCCTTCCGCTTCCCCAGTCTTCGACTCTCCGGGCAACCTCTACGGTACCACCGACGGCCAAGGGGGTGCGGGCCAGTACCCAGATGTCGTTTACCAGTTGACGCCAGGTTCTAATGGCACTTGGACGGAATCGATTCTTTACCAGTTTTCCGACAATCCGTACGGCAGCGATAGTGACCCGGGAGAATTGATCTTTGACGCCACCGGCAATATTTTTGGAACAACCAGATTCGGAGGCCTATATGCTGGTGGCACCACCTTCAGTCTGAATCGAGCGTTGGGGTGGCAGGCGCTGCTTCTCCACACCTTCGATTATGGCGACGACGGAGGAGGCCCGTTTGGCGCGATCACCTTTGACGCTGATGGCAACCTCTATGGCACAACCCTAAACGGGGGCGCTTATAACTCTGGTGTCGTCTACAAACTCACGAAGCGGGGAAACCTATCCTGGCAGCAAACCGTGTTGTACGCCTTTGCTGGTGCTCGCGATGGCAATGCCCCCGTGGGTGTAACTTTTGGCCCTGATGGCAGCCTCTACGGTGTGACCCAAGTTGGCGGGAATCTGGGCAGCGTTTATTGCGAAAGTGGGTGCGGGACCGTTTTTAAACTCACGCCTAATTCAGATGGCACTTGGACAAAGACTACGATATACGCGTTTCGCGGCGGCCCCCACGACGGAGCAATCCCCGTTGATCGCCTCATATTTGATCGAGCCGGAAACATCTATAGCACAACCGACGGCGGCGGTAACAGCATCGTGCCTGGCTATTCTGGGTACGGTACGGTGTTCAAGATGACGCCGTCCTCCGGCGGTCAGTGGACAGAAAGCGTCCTGCATTTCTTCACTGGTGGTTTGGACGGCTCTGGCCCAATCGGCACGCTGGCAATAGACGGAGCCGGCAATCTCTACGGCACTGCATATGTGGGAGGCTTATACAACGATGGTGTTGCGTGGGAGATCACGCCGTAACGGCAGCTTCCTCGTTCTAGCCGTTGCGTAACTGTTGATAAGTCGCCATTACGCAAGTAACCCAATCCTGGCAGGAACGACGGGTAGAGCACCGCTTCAGCGGTGCATTAAAGTTGCTGCCAAATTCTCCGGCTTTAGCCGCTGAGGTAACTCGTCTAACTGGAAATCAGGATTCATAGAGGAATAGACAAATTCCTCGGCCGCGCAAACCAACCTTGCCCGCACCGGGTTCTGATGAATGTAATCGACATATTTGCTGCACTCGCCCGCATCCCGCACTCTGCGATCCACAAAGCTCTTCTGCCAGATTGGGCCGGGGATACCAAGGACCTTTCCCGCCTCGAAAGAGAATCCGCCCTTGATGAATTGCATGACCCGCTCCAGTGTTAAACCCTCCGGAACAGTCAACAGCAGGTGAATGTGGTTCGGCATAACCACAAACGCATGGAGCTTGAGTTTCCCCGCGTCACGATAGCGGAACAGCGTCCGGCAGAAGAAGTCTGCCATCCGGTCAGACTGAAGAATGTTGATTTTGTTGTAGGTGCCTGCGGTCAAAAAGTAGGTCGAATTGCTGGTCGTCCCTCGATGCGGAATCGCTACGAATCACCTCAGCGGCTAAAGCCGGCACTGATCGAGGGCCCTGATTGCACTGCTGAAGCAGTGCTCCACCCATTTTGTCCGAGCCAGTTCTCGACATTCGGTGACGCCAATCACTGGCCCGCGTATCCGAAGCCACGGGCACGCACTCAGTTGCGGTTTTGGACAGAATGGGGTTCCATCGAGAACCCCTACTGGCGAATTCAACATCCCAGCCCGGCCTGTAACCTTCCCGCGGGTGAGGACTCTAATCGGGCGACGTCTCTTGTTGCCATGTATTAAGTTCTCCCTTCATCATGGCAGCGGGTTCGACGGAAACCTCTCGGCCTGCGGTCTGGACACCTGGGCCGAGGGGTGCTCACTGATACGCTTCGGTGTCATCACCCCGGAAACATAAATTACATCGAACTCGATACAAAGGGAAGAAATTCCGTGGACACATTCGCGCGCCGGGATTCCTGGTGAGAACGTCCGCCTCCAGCTCGCCCAGAACGGGTGTAAGATTTTATGGCTCGGAACGTGAATCGACATGTTCCGGGTGGGGAGTAAACGATGAAGCCGGCACAGCATTTCACACTGAATTCAGGCAGCAACCTGCGCGCTCCGCTCTTCGCGCTCATGCTGTTCTTGGTGTTGGCCACTGTTGCCATGCCATTGGCGCAGGCGCAAACATTCAGCGTCATTCACGGTTTCAGCGGCGGCGAAGACGGATACACGCCTTACGCCGGGGTCACCATCGATCAGGGCGGCAATCTCTATGGAACCACCACCGAGTACGACGCCGACGCTGGGGGCACTGTATACCAGATGAAGCGCACTGGCGGCAGCTGGATCTTTAAGGCGCTCTCGAATCTCACCAATTACGGAGGCGGATGGCTGCCCTATGGGCGGCCCGTTGTTGGGCCGGGCGGCGCTCTCTATGTCACCACGTTTTACGGAGGTAACGGCTTTTGCGGGGAGTTCGGTTGCGGCACAGTTACCAGCCTTCGCCCGCCTCAGAATATCTGCCGCAGCGTCAGTTGTCCCTGGAGCGCAACCACCAGTTATTCGTTCAGTGGTCCGGATGGTAATGGCCCCGAATTGGTCGACCCCGTTTTCGACAGCGCAGGAAACATGTATGGCAGCACCTACGAAGGCGGCGCGAACTATAGCGGAAACGTTTTCCAGCTGACGCGCTCCAATGGACAGTGGACAGGAACCAGCATCCATGACTTCAGCGGTTCCGACGGATATTTGCCCTACAGCAGTGTGACCCTGGACGCACAAGGCAACCTGTATGGGACAACCTGGATGGGCGGTCCGAACAATGACGGAGTGGTGTACCGCTTGACTCATTCTGGATACCTACACCATGCTGTACGGGTTCCAAGGTGCTGCGGACGGAACGGGACCGGTTGGCGGATTGGTGTTGGATCAGGCGGGCAATCTCTACGGAGCAACCGGAACTGGCGGATCGGGTGGAGGAGGCACGGTGTATGAACTCTCGCCTTCCGGTGGAGGCTGGACTTTCAGCCTGCTGTACTCATTTACTGCTACCGGCTATGATCCTGGCCCTCTCAACACTCTAACACTGGATGCCGCGGGAAATCTCTATGGCGCCACCTATGGTGGCGGCGCATTCGGCTACGGCACGGCTTTCAAGCTCACGCACAGAGATGGAAGCTGGACCTACACGGACCTGCACGATTTCACGAGTGGTGAAGATGGAGCGAAACCAGTTGGCGGCGTCACCCTCGACGCGAGCGGCAATCTCTACGGAACCGCCAGTGAAGGCGCCGGCGGCCCATGTTCTGGCGGCTGCGGCACGGTCTGGGAGATCACGCCGTAAGCCTGCGTCTGAGGCTGGCTGCGCCGCGTGCCCCACTCAGGCTGCGTTTGCTTGAGTGGGGATTTTTGTTGGCGCTCCATAAACATGTGTCATCATTGGGCCGGGCGTATGACTCAAGTTTCCTTGAGCGGGGAGCGGGATTTCCTCTACGCCCGCGCGTCGCGCCGGATCAGGCTCGAATCAAGGAAGAAGCCGATGCCAACCGCCAGCGGTATGACGCCGAAGGCCGCCGCCACCAAGGCGTCGGGCTCCGTACGCGCGATCAGCACGAAGGCAATGGTGTAGCCAATGGAGACGCTGGTTAACAGGATGCCCGCGCGCCGCGAACGCGCCACGTGCGAAAGCTCGGGTTCCATCGGAACGGTTACGCCGCGCGCGATCGCTGCCAGACGCTCCTCGGTTCGCAACTTGCGCACCCGGTAGTACGTGTACAGTGCTGCCATCGGAATACCGAAGATCATAACCACAGCCGCAAACCCTACAATGTTTCCGTCCATCGCTCCACTCCTTCCGGCCACGCTGCCGCGCTCGCCGTTTGAAATCTGCTGACAACCGGGAGTACGGAAGAACGGCGGAAGAAGTTCCAGCAAATTCCAGGTTGGATTTGAAGAGGTGGAGGGCCGCGTCCCAGTGGAAGTGAGGGCTTTGGCACGGCGAAATCGGACGATGCCACAAGAGCCGCGTCTTTTTTTTCTGGGCCTCTGTGGTGAACCGCCTCTTCGGCGGACATTCTTTCGCTGGCCAAGAACCGCTGCTAGTTTTTTCCCCGCGCCAGCGCCTCCGCCTTGCGAATGGCGGCTTCGTGCAGATCGTACGCCGCCAGCGCCGTGCGCGCCGCGTCGCGGGCCATGCCGGTGCTCATCTTGCGCTCGGCTTCGGCGAAAGCTTCCTCCGCATCTTCATGCGCGTTGTAGGCCTCATCGTCAGCTTCCGCGACGCGCTTCGCTGCCGCCAGCGTCTTTGCGTCAAGGCGACCGCCTCCCGCCGGCTTGCGCTGTTTGACTTTGGGCCGGGCGCGCTTCGTGTCGCCCTCTTCCGTCACCACCTGGTTGTAAGCAATCTTCAAATCGTCGCTCCAGGTGAGCTTCACCTTCATCTCCAGCTCTTCCAGCGCCGCCCTGGCTTCGTCGGCCAGCCCGCGCACTCTTCTCTTTTCCGTCAGC
The DNA here is from genome assembly GCA_050014935.1 of Candidatus Korobacteraceae bacterium. Taxonomy (GTDB): domain Bacteria; phylum Acidobacteriota; class Terriglobia; order Terriglobales; family Acidobacteriaceae; genus Bog-257. The sequence goes on along the minus strand of JBEKCJ010000016.1, from coordinate 51,452 downwards.
CACTTCCATACGCCCCATTCCCTGCCTTCCGTCATGACGGCCCGGGCGTCCTCAACAGCGGGAAGCTTCTTCATCGCAAGCCTCGTGTATATACATTTACTACAAGCACATGCGTCATAAAACTACGCTAGACCATGCATGTTGACACCATAGGAGTCCAGGACGTCACGCAAGGTCACGATGCCTTCCAACTTGTGTATATCGGCACGACTTACCACCGGCAGGATTTCAATCTGGCTTGCGCCCATCCGCTCAAGCGCCAAATCAAGCCCTTGGTCGGGATGAACGTGTGGAAACACCAACCCACTCACGATCTCACCTAGCTGCTTGGCGGCGCCTTCCGCCGCCTCTCGTTCGAGCGTCGGAAGGTTGATAACACCAATTACGCCTCGTCGATCAGTCACCAGCCACGTTCGGAATTCACTCAAACGGACCAGCGCCAGGGCTTCCTCAACGGTGATCTCACTTGCCAGTAACTGGGTTGCAGCATGCGTGATTCGACTTACCTGGCGCTGACCGTGCCGGTGACGCGTTTCCGCCGTCGGCAGGTGTATTCCATCCTGCACTGCCAGGGCTTCGTAGATGGGCTGCCGCTGCAATCGTGAGGAAATGAAAAGGCTCACCAGATTCGCAATCATCAATGGGACGATGACCGCGTAGTCTTGCGTCATCTCGAAGATCATCACCACTGAAGTCATAGGAGCGCGCACAATACCCGCGAAGACTGCTCCCATTCCCACCAATGCATACGCGCCTGGCGTCGCTGTATAAGCGGGCAACAAATGATGCGCCACCGTACCCACCGCACCTCCCAACATGGCGCCGATGAACAGGGCGGGACCGAAAATTCCACCTGCGTTGCCCGAAGCATAGCTTGTGGTCACGGCTATAAGCTTCAGGACCACCAGCAGAACCATCAGGTTGAGGGCCATCCGTCCATTCAAAACATCGCCGACATAACCGTAGCCCACTCCCAAAACCTGGGGCACAAACCATCCCATCAAGCCAACTACCAGACCGCCCGCCACGGGCTGGAACCAGACCGTCTTCTGTGGAAAGCGCAAGAAGCGGGCCCGCATGTCCAACAGGAGTTTCGTGAAGGCGACGGAAACCATACCGCCGGCCACGCCCAGCAACGCGTATATGGCAAATTCCAGCGGATGAACCAGTTTGTATTGGGGAACTTTGAATAGAGGGTTATTCCCCAGCAAGAGGCGAAGCACTACCCAGGAGGTGGCTGAGGCCAATACCACCGAGCCAAGAATCGGCGCGTTCAGGTCGCTCACAATCTCCTCCAGCGCAAACAACACTGCTGCCAGAGGCGTATTAAACGCTGCCGCAATTGCTGCTGCCGCACCTACCGGCAGAAGCGCCTTCACTTTTTCGGGCCGCAATCTCAGGAAGCGCCCCAGCACGGAAGCAATGCCCGCTCCAACTTGAACGGAAGGTCCCTCGCGGCCCAGTGGAATTCCGCTGGCCAGGGTTGCCGAGGTGCAAAAGAACTTTCCCAGCACGGTGCGCAGGGTGATGCGGCCGTCGCGGGCGAACAGCGCAGCCTTGGTTTGCGGCACTCCGCTGCCCCGTGCGTCAGGAAAATAGCGAAACAGCAAGTAACCGATGCCCAGTGAGCCTGCGACCGGGAACAGCACCCGTCGCCACCGGTCGCCGCCCGCCGGATACAGTCGCATCCCGGCTCGTTCCGTCAGCAAGATGAAACCGACCACCGCCAAGCCTGTCAGCGCGCCGATCACCAACGCCAGCACCAGGAACACCTGGTCCTCACGTTGCTGCAATTTGGCCGCGACATATAAGCGCGGCGTTCTCCACCAGCTTCCGCTCGTCTTCTCGCCGCCGTCGCTCATCTTGTTGGGGTGACCTCCCAAGATCATACCCCTTGGATTGCTTTTGGGTGGGCACATTTGACGACGTCATGCGTGCCTATCGCGGTGCCGGGTTGACCGAGACCCACGCCCATCCCGTCCCGCTTGTTCCCTGATCGCAACAGTCATGGCGCGTAAGGTCTGCGCCGTCTTGAAGGGGCGCAGCTTCAGCTGCGCCGTTGCCAGTCCTATATTTTTGTCATCACGAGCGAAGCGAGGGATCTGCTTTTCCTCGCCGACCCCTTGCATCCCGTCGCCGGAACACGGAAACTGTAAAGACACTCTGCATGAATATCGCAATCTTCGGCGGCACTTTCGATCCTGTTCATCGCGGACACATTGTCGTGGCCCGCGCCGCGGCTGCAAAGTTTGCTCTGAAGCAGGTCTGGTTCATTCCTGCCGATATTCCTCCGCACAAGCAGAAGACGCCGATCACCTCGTTCTATCATCGCTATGCCATGATTGCACTGGCCCTGGCGGGTGAGAAAGCGTTGGTGCCTTCGCTGCTTGAGGCGCTCGATCCCGAGCGCACGGCTAAGGAACGCAAGCCGAGTTACTCCATTGATACCGTGCGGCGGGTGAAAAAGACCCTCGGCAAGAGTGACCACTTATACTTTCTGATTGGGATGGACGCCTTCCGCGACATCGCCAAGTGGTACCAGGCGGAAGAGCTATTGGCGGAGTGCGAATTCATCGTGGCAGCGCGTCCGGGATATTCGCTGGCAGATGTGGCCTCGTCGCTTCCGGAAAGGTTACGCCCGCGCGCCGAGGTAACAAAGCTCTTCCGCAAACAGCAGATGTCGGGGCCGCTGGTGCTGCCGGGAGTGACGTTGCACATGTTGCCGGAGACGCACGAGAATGTTTCGGCCACGCAGATCCGGGCCGCGGTGGATCGCGGCGCTGCGCTGAAACGGTTGGTGCCCGAAGCCGTTGCGGAATACATCCAGAAGGAACGGTTGTACCGCAAGACAGGAGCTGGGGGCTAGGGGTTGGGGATTGGCAATTAGCGATTCGGGATTGGCGATTCGGGGTTGGGGAATTGCGGATTGGCGTTATTGGCTGATTTGCTCCAATCTTATATCTGCAGTGGTCGGCGAGTACGCTTCGAAACGCGACAATCGAGTCCCGCTTTGCGGGACGGAACATGATAGCCCAGCGCTTCAGCGCTGGGTAGGCACCCCTATCGACTTGGAGCCCCTTCAGGGGCGGCACATACGATTTGAACGCGGTCGCGGCATGAAGTTTTGCGAAAAGCGAAAGGCGAACAGCGAATGGCGGATCTGATTGCATGAAGAAAAATGAGTTGAGATCGCAGGTTGCCCTTGCCGTGCGCGCCTGCCAGGAGAAAAAGGCCGAGGACATCACCGTCCTGCGATTGGATGCAAGCTCCAGCGGCTTCACCGATTATTTCCTGCTGTGCTCCGGCGCGAACCCGCGCCAGGTGCAGGCTATTGCCGATGAAATCGACCATCGGCTAAGCGCCATAGGAGTGCAGCCCAAACACACCGAGGGCTATACCCACGCCGATTGGCTGTTGATGGACTACGTGGATTTCGTGGTGCACATCTTCTCCGAGAGCGCGCGCAAATTCTACGGTCTGGAGCGGCTGTGGAAGACGGCCACCCGCATCGATCTGGCTGATCTGGAGAAACCTGCACGCAAGCCCGCGGCCGCCAAAACGGCGAAGCGTGGGACTGTAGCTGCCAAATCGAGCAAGACACCGGCGAAATCTGCAGCCCGCAAGCGCGCTCCCGCCAAACGCACGCGCAAGAGTTCCGGGCCGTGAGACTTCACATTGCCTGGATTGGCCGTACCAAAAGCCCGCCGATTCAATCGTTGACCGCGGAATATCTGAAGCGGCTTTCGCGCTTCGCGGCTTGCGATGCCCATGAGTTACTGTCGGAGGCTGCGCTGCTCAAGCTGGTAGAGAAAAACGCCGGCCGCACCCGGCCGGTGCTGGTGCTGCTGGATTCGCGGGGCCGTCAGCTCAGCTCGGAGGAAATCGCTAACCTCCTTCAGTATCACCAGTCTCACGATACGCAGGAGTTGTTGTTCGGCGTCGGCCCAGCCGATGGCTGGAGCGTCACCACCCGGGCGGCGGCTGATACCGTGCTCTCCTTCGGCAAAATCACGCTGCCCCACGAGCTGGCCCGCGTGGTCTTGCTGGAGCAGCTCTACCGCGGCTTTACCATATTGCAGGGCCATCCCTACCACGGGGGACACTGAATGGTTGCGGTTTGTGTCAGGGCACGACTTTAGTCGTGCCGAACGACGCGCAAAAATTGATCCGAGTCCGGCGGGGACGGCAGGTTTTGGAAGTATCTGAAGATCGAAACTCATTCTTGGGAAAATAATGAATTTTCTTTACCGAACATTCGCCTTGCTGTTGATCACGCTCACCGTCACCTTATCCCACGCTGTGGCACAATCTGCTTCGCCATCCGCCGCTGCTTTCCCGCCACTGGAGCAATGGAAGGCCGCGGTCATCGCCGGCAACGCGACCGCACTTCGCGCGCTTTACAGCAGCGACCCGGCGGCGCACGTCATGACGGCAGCCGGCGACAGCAGCATCACCACTGAAATCGCCTTCTGGACAGGGCTAAAGCCCCGTCGCATGAAACTCGACGTCATCAAGGCGGAATCCCCACAAGCAGGAGAGCAGCAGGTGGTTTTTCAGGCTGAACTTCAATCCGCGACAGCTCCGGGCGAAGCCATGCTCTATGTCACCGAGGGGCAACTCTGGCAGCAGCAGAACGGAAGCTGGAAGCTGGTCGCCTCCAAGCGCAGCGAGGCGACGCAACTCCAGCAGCCCATCTCCACCAGCAAAGTAATCTACGCCCCCGGACTCGATGCCCACGCCGAGATCCAGCAGGCCCTGGCGCTGGCCGCGAAGCAGCACAAGAATGTGATTGTCGTCTTTGGCGCTAACTGGTGTTACGACTGCCACGTCCTCGACCTGGCATTTCATCGTCCTGACCTGGCCGGCGTATTGCAACGCAACTACGAAGTGGTGCATGTGGATGTGGGCGAGGGCGACAAGAACCAGGACATCATGCAGCAATATCAGGTGCCGATGAAGAAGGGCATTCCGGCGCTGGCCGTGCTCGACAGCAACGGCAAGCTGCTCTACAGCCAGCAGGGCGGAGAGTTCGAGAAAGCCCGCTCCCTGGCGCCACAGGACCTGCTGACATTCCTGAACAAGTGGAAGCCGGGAAAGTAACTGCCAATTGAAGTGACGGGTGTGCCCAAAACAGCCGCAGGTTCCCAACAAATTGTTGCAGGCCGCCGCAACAATTTAGGTGTATAGTTATTCCACTTTTGCGGTTCCAGCAAGCGACGACTGCCTCACTCGTCAAGAAATCATCTCAAAAGGAAGATCCCTCGAATGATACGCACTGCAATGCCTGTGTCTAAGATATTGAGCGGTTGTATCTCGCTTGTCGTCGGACTAACTTTGCTGGCTGTCGCCGCCGCGGCTGCCACCAGACCACCTACCGTCACCATTACGCTGAGTCCCAGTGTTCCCAGCCCGGCCCCCCTGAACACCAACATCACCTGGACGGCAACGATAATGGGCGGCCAGCAGGGACATACCTACGATTATCAATTCAGTGCCGCAGCGCAAGGTCAACAGCAAGTCGTGCGCGACTTTAGTCTTCCCAGTTCCTTTACCTGGGTGCCGTGGACGGTAGAAGGAACTTACGTCGTCACCGTGGTCGTGCGCGACATCACGTCTCAGCCATACATCGTCTATTCCCCGGTCTCGCAGCAGTATGTGTTGCTGCCCATTGTGACGGCCCCCGGGGGATCGGCGGTGAACACCACCAATCACCCGCTGGTGGCCCTGTTCAGCGCGGGGCCCTGTACCGTCGGCCATTCCATACGCGTCCGTTTCAACCAGGACGGTTCGCAGGCATCCAGCACCACCAACTCAGTGCCATGTTCTTCTTCCAGCGCCAACTTCCTGGTGGCGGGAATGCTGCCGGCCACCGACTACCAGATGCACTGGGAGGAGTACAGTAACACCTATTTCAATGCTGGCCCCACCCTCAACTTCACGCCTGGGCGCTTGCCGAACAATTTTCCGATCAACGAAAAAATGATGGTCAACATTCCCCCCACCGGCCACGATGCCGACTTTCCCGTGGTGATTTTCCACCTCGTTCCCAGCATTGGCCAGATCTTCGTCTATTGGCCCGCCGCGACTGATCTCCATGGAAACATCATTTGGTACCACAACGGGGAGGCGTTGCTGACGCGGATGGAGACCGGCGGAAACTACTTCACCATGTCGTATACGGCGCTTGCCGAATGGGACCTGGCCGGCAACCAGACCCTGGGAACCAACCTCGAAATCATCAACGAGCAATTGACCGCAAAAGGCTTTCCCAATCTCACCGGCCTGAACAATCACGAGACCCGGCGCTTGCCCAACGGCAATATCCTCTTGCTGGGTTCGCACGACGAGACGTCCACCATGTATCAGGGGGGAACGCAGCAGAACCCGGTGGACATTCTCGGCGACATGATCCTCATCCTTGACCACAACATGCAGTTGCTGTGGGCCTGGGATTCATTTGCCCACCAGGACCTGAGCCGGGAAGCGACCCTCGACGACTTGTGTTATCACTTGTCGGAAGGCTGCCCGCCGTTCAATCAGAATTTCACCACCGCCAACGACTGGACCCACGCCAATGCCGCCCAGTTCACAGCGGATGGAAACATCCTGCTCTCCGAGCGCGACCAGGATTGGGTACTCAAGGTGAACTACGGCAATGGACAGGGCAACGGCGCCGTGTTATGGCGCATGGGACCCTACGGCGACTTTACCGTCCTGAATCCTCCGCAAAACGGCTGTGGCGATCCCCAGGTCTTTCCCTGGTTCACCCACCAGCATGATCCGGCATTTCAAACGCAGACCGGCATCACTGAGACCCTCACCGTGTTCGATGATGGCAATACCCGCCACGAACAGTGCGGCAGTGGAAATAGCCGGGGCATGGTGTTGTCGGTGGCCGAGGCGCAACGCACCGTCTACATTCAACTCCTGGCCGATCTTGGCCAGTATTCGGTGGCCTTGGGAAGTGCGCAATTGTTGGCGGCCCCTCCTGACCCGCTGTTCGCGAGTTTTGGTAATGGGCTGCTCTATCTGCCGGCAAACGCGGCTGAATCAACCGAGACGGACTTGAGCGGCAACATTGTTTATCAATTGCAGGCCAGCCAGTGGTCTTATCGGACCTATCGCGCGCGCGATTTGTACACGCCGACATTGCCCTAGGGCTGCTCAGCTGCAGATTGCAATACCAAAGCCGCTCCGCCCGGACTACAGCACCGACCCAGGTGCTCGTACCGGCGGAGCGGCTCTTTACCTGCCTCCTCAATGTCCCCGGTCAAACCCTTTGCGCCGCGCTTCGCTGTAGCGGACCAGCGCATCCTCGATAACCGGAAGCGCGTCCTTCGCCGGTAGTATCTCGTCGACTTCGACCGCCTTCTTTTCCAGCTGCTTGTAGTCGAGAAAGAAGCGCCGCAGCATGGCAAGACGATGTTCCGGCATCTCGGAGGCTTCCCGATAGCTGTTGAACTCGGGGTCCTCGGTGGCGACGGAGATGATCTTGTGGTCGCGCTTGCCGGAATCGATCATGGTCATCAAACCGATGGCGCGCGCATAAATCAGGGTCAGCGGTACCACCGGCTGCTGGCAAAGCACCAGAACGTCGAGCGGATCGCCGTCTTCCGCCAGGGTCTGCGGAATGAATCCGTAGTTCGCCGGATAGTACACGGCCGAGTAAAGCACGCGGTCCAGTTTGATGAGGCCGCTCCCTTTATCGAGCTCGTACTTCACATTCGAGCCGTAGGGAATCTCGATGACGCTATAGAACTCCAGCGGCAGTTTTTCGCCGGGAGAGATGTCGTGCCAGGCATGAGTCACGGGACGCTCGCAAATTGCAGATGCTGGGTCGATTGTAGCTGAGTAGGCAGCCATCGCGGGACGGGGTTGGTGTGCGGACATGACAAAGGCGCGGGAAGCTGATGTGCTTCTTCCGCGCCTGGTGCAATCTTGGGCCGCGTCTTAGTAACGGTGCGGCAATTTCTGCTCGGTTTCCACCGAACTCGTCAACGAACCAATCACGTAACTCACAACGATAACGCCGACCACAGCGATCGTAATCAGATCCACGTGGCGCCTCCCCCACCCGGCAGCTGGCGCCGGCCCATGCTCGATCTCATCTCCTTCCGCGGCTACTTGGTTAAACGCTGCAACGGAAGTTGTGCATTCTTTGTAACATGATTTTTACTTCAGCGCAGCAGAAATCGGAGCAGCTTCCGGCAATATCTTCAGCATCTTTGCAGCCGGATGGTTCGGCGAAGTAACTAGGCCGCGGGGTTCGGCCCAGTCTCTGCAATCACCCGGAGGAGAGCTTCAGGGCCGTCGGAGCCGACTACATAGCGATCGGCTTCCACCTCGGGCCATTCACCATAAATGTGCGCGATGAAGATAACCTTGCCCTCCCGCTTTTCGTCGCGGAAGATGCGGATGATCTTGCGCGCAGTGGCGTTAGGCAGATGATGGCAGATCAATGCGATGTCGAAGGGCACTTGCTTCTGGGCCGCTGCCAGGGCTTCTCTCTCAGTACTGACCGCCATCACCTCATGTCCGGCGGATTCCAGCACGTGCTGCCGCAGTAGCGCAAGCTCCTGATCGGTGGTAAGGATAAGAATCTTCATGGCAGAAATTCAGTGCGCCGGCACCTTCATGAAGTCCAGCGCCCGCGATATGTAAGCCTTCAGCTCGTGGCGGCGCACCACGGCGTCCAGCATTCCGTGCTCCAGCAGAAACTCGCTTCGCTGGAAGCCTTCGGGCAGCTTCTGGCGGATGGTCTGCTCGATCACGCGCGGTCCGGCGAATCCGATGAGCGCTCCCGGTTCGGCGATGTTCAGGTCGCCCAGCATGGCGAACGACGCGGTCACGCCGCCCGTGGTGGGATCCGTCATCACCGAAATGTACGGCACTCTGGCATCGTCCATGCGGGCCAGCGCCGCGGAGATCTTCGCCAGCTGCATCAGGCTGATCGCGCCTTCCATCATGCGCGCGCCGCCCGAGGCCGAGACGACGATGAGCGGCAGCTTTTCCGCGGTGGCCCGCTCGATGGCGCGGGTGATCATCTCGCCCACCACCGTGCCCATTGAGCCGCCGATGAACGCGTACTCCATGGCGCTGGCGATCACCGGCTTGCCGTCAAGCTGGCCGCGCGCGTTGATGACCGCGTCGTTCAGCCCGGTCTCCTGCTGCGACCGCTGCAACCGCCCGGCATAGGACTTCAGGTCGGTGAACTTCAGCGGGTCGGTCGAAACCAGATTGTTGTCTTCCATTTCGTACTTGCCGTCGTCCAGCAGGTACGACAGGCGAGTGCGCGCGTCAATGCGGAAATGGCGATCGCACTTGGGACAGACGTTAAAATTCTGGTCGAGATCTTTTTTCCAGATGATCTGGCGACACTGGTCGCACTTCACCCAGAGTCCCTCGGTCTTGACTCGCTTCTCGCCCGAGGTGTCGAGAGCAACAGATTCGCGTTTAAACCATGCCATGGGTTGTAAGTCAGTGTAGCCGACGGGCAGTAAGGTTGTCGCGCCTCAGGGGCGCTGCGCAGTCAGCGCAATCTCGATTACTCTGCGGCGCCTTAACTTGCGTCGCTTTGTGCTAGGCTGTACAGCGCGGAGGGCGCTATGAAGGCATCCCCAAAGACAGCCCGGGCGGCGGCGCCCGACCCCGGCGAACAACTCAGCCGCTTCATCGACAAGTTCGAACCGAAGAACCAGGCGTTGATTCGCGCCGTGCGCAAAGTGCTACGCAAGCGCCTTCCCACCGCCAACGAACTGGTCTATGACAATTACAATTTCTTCGTCATTGGCTATTGCCCCACCGAACGCCCCTCCGATTGCATTGTCTCGATTGCCGCAGCCGCCAACGGAGTAGGACTCTCTTTCTACCGCGGTGCCACTCTTCCCGACCCGCATCACCTGCTGCTCGGCTCGGGCAGTCAAAATCGATTTATCCGCCTTGAATCAGCAGAGACGTTGGCCTGCCCCGAAGTTGAAGACCTCATCGCCTCAGCCATCGCGCAAAACCAGGCTCCCCTCCGGGCCGGCGGCCCTGGCAAACTCATCATCCGCTCGATTTCCGCCAAACAGAAGCCGCGCCGCAAGACAGCCGACTGACCCTCCTCTCCACCGCGCACGCAAGATTTTCTCCGCTTCGCCGATAGAAGAGGATGGAGGCGGGTGTCCAATGATCTCGCCGTGAGCGAACGAAAACGAGGCGCCTCCTCGCCACGTCGCGGTTGAGTGGCGCGCTCCACAGTACGGCAGCATTTATAACGAGCCACGGTTAGGAAGCCGCAAGAGCATGTTCGCCATCATTGGAATATTAGTGGTTCTGGGCGCCGTGATCGGCGGGTTCCTCATGGAACACGGCCCCATCCGGGTGCTCATCCAGCCGTCCGAAGCCATTATTATCTGCGGCGCCGCATTGGGGACGCTGCTGGTGGCCAATCCCCTGCACACCCTCAAAGAGGTGATGAATGGAATTCTGCAAGTGCTCAAGGGCTCGAAGTTCAGCAAGAAGCGCTATCTTGACTCGCTGAAAATGATGTACGACATGTTCAACAAGATTCGCCGCGAGGGCCCTAACTCGGTGGAGAACGATATTGAGGAGCCGGGCAAGAGTAAATTCTTTGGCGCATTTCCCGACTTCGTGAAAGATCACCATGCCCGCGATTTTGTGTGCGACACCATGCGCATGGTGCTGATGGGGGGCGTCGAGCCCTTCGATGTTGACCAGATGATTGAGGCTGACATGGACGTCCACTCCCATGAGTCGGAGCAGTCGGTGTCCGCCTTGAGCAGCGTCGCTGATTCCTTGCCCGGACTGGGAATTGTCGCCGCCGTACTCGGCGTGGTCATGACCATGAGCGCTCTCGGCGGCCCTCCGGAAGAAATCGGTAAAAAGGTGGCGGCGGCCCTGGTGGGCACTTTCCTCGGCATTCTGATGTGCTATGGCTTCGTCGGGCCCATCGCCGCCAACCTGGCAAAGCTCTCGCACGAAGAACATGAATACCTGCACATGCTGCGCGTGACCATGATCGCTTTCATGAAGGGCACATCGCCCTTGCTGGCGGTGGAAATGGGACGCCGTTCCGTCCCGGCGCACCTGCGCCCCAGCTTCTCGGAGTTCGAGAAACACTGCAAACAATCGAGCGCTGCCGCGGCTGCCACCTCCGAAGCCGCGCCCGCGGCGACTGAGGCCGCCCCCGCGTCCTCCTAGGATAGAAGCGCATGGCCGCGAACTTACAACCCATCATCATCAAGCGCAAAGGGAGCCACGGCGGCCATCACGGTGGCGCGTGGAAGGTCGCCTACGCCGACTTCGTCACTGCCATGATGGCATTGTTTATCGTGCTCTGGCTGATGAATACCAGCAAGCCGATCCAGCAGGCGATCAGCGGATACTTCAAGGACCCGGCGGGCACGGGCAAGCTGACCGGAACCAACCAGGCGCCTGGTCCTGAGAACAGCAAAGCAAGTCTCGACAAGGTAAAAGCCGAGTTGGAGAAAGCGATTCGCCAGGTCGCCAACTTTGACAAGCTGAAGGACCACATCGAGCTGACCGTCACGCCCGAAGGTCTGCGTATCGAAATGCTGGAATCGAAGACTGGGACGTTCTTCGAGAGTGGACAAACCGACCCCAATGGCGACGGCCGGGAGATGATGATGACCATCGGCGAGGAGTTAGGCAAGGTCCCCAACAAGGTTTCGATTGAAGGTCACACCGATTCACAGCCGTTCGCGGCCCGCGCCAATTACACGAACTGGGAGCTGTCGGCCGATCGCGCGAATGCGAGCCGCCGGTTGATGCAACAACACGGCCTGCGCGCCGACCAGGTCGCGCAGGTGCGCGGCTTCGCCGATCAGCAGCCGCGCAACGCCAAAGACCCCTCCGACCCAGCCAATCGGCGAATTACGGTGATCGTGCAATATCTGGATCAGAAGCCGCCGGATGTCGCGGTCCCCACCCCGGCACAATCTGCCCCGCCAGCGCCCTCTGAAAGGAAACCATAACGAGCATTACGAATGCCGATACGGCAGCATCACCTTTACCCGGCAGCCGCGCTCGTCGGGACGGTTGGTCAGCTCGATCGAGCCCCCATGTGCCTCGGCAATCTGCTGCGATAGCACCAGTCCAATTCCTGAGCCGCCTGGCTTCGTGGTGTAAAACGGTACGAACGCGTTGCTCGGGTTGAGCAGCCCAATCCCGTTGTCCTCCACCATCAGCGCCACTTTGCGATCGAATTGCTCCCACCGCATCGTCACCTTCGGCTCAGCAGCTTCTCCGCCACGATGCGATTGCGCCTGCTCCAGCGCGGCATCCACGGCGTTGCGAACCAGGTTGATCAGCATCTGCTCGATCAGGTCGGGATCCATCATCAGCACTAATTCGGTGCCGGGCGAGATATCGACCTTTACGCGGGTCTCGAGCGCGGCCACGCGTTCGAACAGCGGCCGTAGCTCGATCGGCTGCAAAGTGGGCGCGGGCATCTGCGCCAGCCTGCGGTAGGACTGAAGGAAGCGGTGCAGCGCCGCCGTGCGCGACTCGATGATGTTCAGCCCCCGCTGAAAGTCTGCATTCTGCGCCTCCGGCAGTTCTTCCAATGGAAGGCGAGAGGCCAGGCTTCCCGCAATCGAGATGATAGGCGCCAGCGAGTTATTCAGCTCGTGACCGAGTACGCGAATCAGCTTCTGCCACGCGCTGCGCTCTTCTTCGCGCAAGGCCCGGCTCACATCCGAAAGCACAATTAGCGTGTGCGGCACGCCATTCTGCCGGAAGGACCGTTTGCGCACCATCCAGCGCGCGTTGGGCGCCGAGTATGGAAGCGCGACCAGCGTCTCATTGGCCGCGTCGAAGCACACGTTCAGCTCCAACTCGCTCGCCGTCTTGCCCAGCAGGCGCGCTGCCGGTTGCTGCAATAGGCGCTCACCGGCGGCATTCATCAACCGCAAAACGTGATCGGGGTCGAAGGTAAACAGCGGCGTATCGATTTCCTCGACCACCCGTCGTAGCAGCGCCGTCGCCTCGATCGTCTGCACGCGCTGTTCGGTCAGGATGTCGGCGAGCGAGTTGATCTCCAGCGCCAACTCGCCCATGGAGTCGTTAGGTGCGGCCCCGCGCGCGCGAAAGGAATAATCCTCTTCGCGCAGCGCGCCGACCACGTTGGTCAGGGTTTGCAACGGGCGGACGATCTGGTCGAGCAATGCCAGCGTCAGCACCAGCCAGAGAAAAAGCTCCAACACCGTGAGGGAGACCTTGGTGTCCCGGCTCCAGTCGTGTGTCCAGATGAGAGTGGTGCCAAAGCTGACGCCCGGCAGTGCGGCCAGAACGGCAAACAGCGCGATGCGCTTCTCGTACAGAGGTCTAAAACGGCGGCGCCGCTGCGGTGGATGATAGCGCCCAGAGTCTTCACTATGCGACAGTTTGGGACTCGACGAGACGGGAGAGCTCGAGTCGCCGCCTGAACTAGAGTCCATAGCGTTCCATCCGGCGATACAGCGCGCCGCGGCTCAGTCCCAGCGCCTCCGCCGCCTGGCTCACGTTGCCGTGGAAGCGCTGTAGCGCTTTGCGAACCAGAATGCCCTCGACCTCTTCGATGCTGAGCTCTTCCAGGTTCAAACCTTGCGACCGCTGCGGCACACTCAGCCCCAGGTCAGACACTTGGATCTCTCCCGTCTGACACATCAGCACGGCGCGCTCCAGTGTGTGCTCCAACTCGCGCACATTGCCTGGCCAAGCGTACTGCATCATGGCCTGTAGGGCGGTTGCGGCAAGTCCGCTCACCGTAACCCGGTAGCGCGTGGCATAGCGCTTGAGGAAATACGCTGCGAGCAAGGGGATGTCTTCGCGCCGGTCACGCAAAGGCGGTATGGGAATCTCCACCGTGTTGAGCCGGAACAGCAGGTCTTCGCGGAACAGGCCGGCGGCGATGGCATCCTGCAGGTTCGAATTGGTGGCCGAGATCACGCGCACATTGATGTGTTTGGTCCGCGACGATCCCACGCGTTCAATCTCTCCTGTCTCCAGCACCCGCAGCAGTTTGGCTTGCTGGCGCATGGGAACGTTGCCAATCTCGTCGAGGAAGATGGTGCCGTTGTCGGCCAGCTCGAAGCGCCCGATGCGGTCCATGCGCGCGTCAGTGAACGCGCCCTTCACGTGACCGAACAGCTCGCTCTCGAAGGTGCCTTCGGGAAGCGCGCCGGTATTGACCGCGACCAGGGGCATGGACGCGCGCGACGACAGCGCGTGCAGCGTTTGCGCCACAATCTCTTTGCCGGTGCCGTGTTCGCCGGTCACCAGCACATTGGCGTCGGAAGGGCCAATGCGCGCGATGGTTTGTAGCACGGGTTGCATCGAAGGCGCTGCGGCAATGAAATCGGGCCGGCCTTCGGCGCGCAGCAACCTGGCTTCGGCTTCCAGATGCTGCGTTCGCTGCAATGCGCGATGCAGCTCGACCTGAGTGCGCAGGATTGCCAGCAAGCGCTCGTTCTCCCACGGCTTCTGGATGAAGTCGCGCGCGCCGCGGCGCATGGCCTCGACCGCGAGCCCCACATTGCCCCACGCCGTCATCACGATCACCGGGATGTTGCTGTCGAGCGCAACGATTTCGGAGAGCAGATCGAGGCCTTCCTGTCCGGAAGTCGTGTCGCGCGTGTAATTGAGGTCGATCAGGATCGCGTCATAGAATTCGCTGGCCAGCGACTCGCGCACGGCAACGGGAGACTTTGCGGTATCCACCGCGAAGCCTGCCGGGCGAAGCAGCAACTCCAGCGCTTCCAGAATGTGCGGCTGATCGTCAGCCGCAAGCACGCGGCCGGTGCGCTGCCGATCGCGGGCTTCCGTTGCAGCATCCCGGGTGTTGGCCTGGCTTTGTGTCCGCGGCAAAATTCTCTCCCTCAGCGTGCGATGCCGTCCACCGCGTCTTGAATTTGAATTTTATTCTCTTCCAGGGTAGTGCCGGTGGCACGCTGCAATTCAAGTTTGGACTTTTGATAGGCGGTGCTGGCGTTCACCAGGTCTAGCTCGGCGATTGCCAAGTCGCGCTGTGCAGCCAGCGTCTGGAAATTGGAGCCGGCGCCAAGAGTTTGCTCCTTCTGCATGATGTTGAACGTCTTCTCCGCCAGGTCGCGCGCCTTTTGCGCGGCCTGTACCCGCGCCCGCCCCTGCTCCAGCGCGTATTCGGCGTTCCGCACTTCGATGCGGATCTGCTTCTTGAGCTGCTGCCCACGTAGTTCGGCTTGCCGGTATTCCAGCTCCGAACGATATTGGTCGGCCTTCGCCACGCGGTTACGAATCGGGATGCTAAGGTTTAGGCCCACCAGGTAGTCCGGAGAAGAGTTATTCCAGGCGTCCTGAAAGGCGCCGTACCAGTTGGTGGGCACTAACGGGGGATTGGGCCCGGAAAAGAATGGATTGAGGTCGCCTGCCAATCCCGTTCCAGCATAGAAGCCAACCAGGGTTAAAGTTGGCAGCAAGGCATTGGTCGCCGCCTTGCGCGTGATTTCGCGATTGTTCAGGTCGATATCCGTTTCCGCCAGTTCCGACCGATCGAGAAGCGCCTGCGCAATCAACTCCTGCGCGGGCTTCTCGGGAATCATCTGCACCGTGTCCAGCCGGTCGGTCGGAATTACCGGCATGGCCTCCAACGTGGGGTCGTCCAGGTTCCTGGTCAGCGCATTCTTGATCAACGATTGCTGCAACTGCAAATTCGTTCTGGCGACGGTCAGGTCCTGGTCGCGCTTCGAGACTTCGGCCTCGGCGCGCATCACGTCCATCTCCGGAATGGCCTCCAACTGCAACTGCTTCTTGGCGCTCTCGAAGCTCTGCTGCGCGAAAGCAAACGATTGCTCCGTGACTTTCTCCGCCTGGTAGGCACTGACCAGGTCCCAATAAATATTGGCCACCTGGATGACCGTTGCCACTGTCTGCATCTTGAAGGCGATGTCGGAGATCTTCTTGTTGTTCTTGGCGATGCGCAGATAGCGCAAGTTCGGCCCAGTTCCGAAGCCTGCCAGCAACTGCTGCTGAATGGTAAAGCGATAAGCCGAGGTCAAGCTTGGCAGTAAGCTGTTGAAGATGCTGTTGGTGGTCTGCCGGTTATTGTCGACTTCCAGGCTGATACTGGTGCCGGTGGGAAACGCCTGGCTGTAGTTAAGGTTCACCAGGCCGGTGTTGGTCTGCAACTGCGGCACACCGTAGATCTGGATGTTCGACAAGGGCAGCGTCTGATGCTCCAGGCTGGTGATGCCGGTGATTACGGGGTCGTAAGACGATACGTTGGTTCCAATACCGAGGGTCGACTGTACCAGTCCTGACGCGCCCGCGCCTGCGCCGCCCGCGCCGCCTGTCGTTCCTCCGGCTCCAGCACCGCTGGGAGCGCCAGTCCCAAATCCACCAACGCCTCCGCCCGGCGTGCCTTGTACGACGCCGGTGTTGACTCCGCGAAAGAAGCCGCCGGCCTTGGTGCGCAGGATATCGGTGTCGGCAATGGGCAGGTTGTAGCGCGCAATCGCCAGATCAAGATTGTTTTCCAGCGCCAGATCGATGGCATCCTGCAACGAGATGTAGAGCTTGCCATCGCGGATAAGTTGTTGCAGCCGGTTGGAGTTCGCCAGATCGGGCTTGGCTACCGTACTGGGAGCATAAGCCTTGATCGGGTTGTTCGAATGCGGCATCGCCAGGTTCGACGGCGTACGGATGGAGAGCGCTCCCGGCGCGGAGGTAGTCGTGGAAATCGGCGGCGGTTGCGGCGTCGGCGCATTCGGGGTTTCCTGCTGCGCTTGGGCGCACACCATCAGAGCACAGACCACAACCACAATTGCCTGCGAAGCTGGCCCGCGCTTCATCATCAGCGGACCGCCTCCCCGTTTTGCCTCAGCGCTGGATTGCCGGTATCGCCCACGAGCCAACCGTCGCGCATCTGAATCGTGCGCGACCCGTAGGACGCATTCACCTCCGAGTGCGTCACCTGCACGATGGTTGTGCCTTCCTGGTTCAAGCGGCTAAACAGCTCCATGATTTCTTTGGCCTGGCTGGAATGAAGATTGCCCGTAGGCTCGTCGGCCAGCAATAGCGCAGGCCGGTGAATCACCGCACGCGCCACCCCCACCAGTTGCTGCTGGCCGCCGGAAAGCTGGTTGGGATAGAGGTCCTTTTTGGCGACAATCTGGAAATTGTCCAGGGTTTCGGCCACCATGCCCTGCCTTTGACTGCGTGGGATGTCCTTGTACGAAAGCGGCAGGTCGATGTTCTCCTGCACCGTCAAATCGTCCAGCAGGTGATAGCTCTGGAAGACCATGCCGATCTTGCGCTTGGCCAGCTCGGCGCGGTCCTTGCGCTTCATCAGGTGCACCGGTTGCTCTCCGAACCAATACTCGCCCGCCCACTGATCGTCGAGCAGCGCCAGCACGTTCAGCAGCGACGATTTTCCTGCCCCCGACGGTCCCATGACGGTGATGAATTCGCCCTCATTGATGGTGAGGTCGACGCGGCGCAAGACCCACGTCTGCCCGGCTCCGGTCTTATAACTGCGTTCGACGTTTTTGAGAGTGATCATGATAAGTCAGCTGCGAGCTACGAGCCTCGAGCTATGGGCCATAAGTTCGAGCTAGCATTCTTAATTTCTCCCGTGCAAGAGCCAGGCAACAGCCGACCTACGCTTCGTAGTTCTGTTCCTGACGGAAAACTCGCCGCTTGTTGCCCGAAACTCGCGGCTCGAAGCTTCTTCACTCCCACCGCAGCGCCTTCACGGGGTCAATCCGCGACGCCCGGCGCGCCGGAATATAGCTGGCGAACAATCCGCAGGCGAGCAACAGCGCGGATACGGACGCAATGGTCCAGGCGTCATAGGGAACAACTCCGTACAGAAAACTACGCAACACGCTTCCCGCCGAAACCGCCGCGAGCACGCCAATGCCGACTCCACCCACCAGTAGAATGACGGCTTGCCGCAGCACCAGGCCGATCACGTTAGACCGAGTTGCGCCCAGCGCCATGCGCAAGCCAATGTCGCGCGTGCGCTGGCTCACGTTATACGCAAGTAGGCCATAGATTCCCGCAATCGAGATCAGGAGAGCCGATCCGGCAAAAATCCACAACAACCGCACAGCCAACGTCTGGCTTCCCATCGAGGTATCGACCACATCTTGCAGGGTTTGAACGTCCAGTACGGCCAGATCAGGATCGAAATCCCGCAACGCGGCACGCAGGCTCGGAATGACTGCCGCGGGCGCGACATGGGTGCGCAGCGCAAGGTTGGTAAACGATGCCAGAATGTACGGCGTCAGCTCGTCGCTCGGCGTCAGCTGCAGGTACGACACATTGATCTCCGGCTGCACGTCATTCGACATCGCCGTCTGGTGGGTGTCTTCGACTACGCCGACGATAGTGACAGTCCCGTGCGGCCCGGTGTCGCCGATCTTCAACTGCTGACCCAGAGGATTCTGTCCTCGAAAATACTTCTTCACAAAGGTTTGGTTTACAACCGCGGCGGCCGTCCCCTGCGGTCCATCCGCTTCGCTGACCAAGCGTCCTTGCAGCAGACGAATTCCTAACGTCGGGTAGAGACTTGGGCTGACGGCGCGTATAGCGGCGTTGAGCTTGTTTGCCGGATCTTTAGGCCGACCGATGACCTCGAACGAGCCGCTGGCCTGGAAGTTCGGCGACAGCGGCAAGGTCGTGGTCAGGGCCGCTGAATCGACGCCGGGAAGATGCGCCAGGCGATCGAGCAACGGCGCATAGAATACCTGCGCGATGTCTTTGCCCGCATACTTGCCCGATTGGCCTACGATGCCACCGCCCGCCTGCGGCAGAATGATTGCCGTGGTTACTACGTTGTGAGGGGCAAATCCCAGCGGGACACCGCGCAAAGCCAACAGGCTGCGCAGCAGCAATCCCGCAGAGATCAGCAACAGCAATGAGAGAGCGATCTCGCCAACCACCAGCGCATCCCGAAAATGTTTCTGACGGCGAGTGGCGCCGGCCGCCGGTGTGCTTTCGCGCAGAGCCTCCTGCGCCGGAGCCCGCGCCGCCTGCAACGCGGGAACCAGTCCAAACAGAACGGCGGAAATAACGGAGAATGCCACCAGGGCCGCAGCTACACGGGCGTCGATCTGGATGTGGTGGGAGAGCGGCAGATAGAGGTTAAGATAAAACCGCAACAGGCGAACGCAGCCAAACGCCAGCGCCAGTCCGAGGGCCGCGCCGGAAAACGCCAGCACCAGGCTCTCCGTCAGGAATTGCCTCACCAGGCGCACTCTGTCCGCGCCGATGGCGCTGCGAATGGCGATCTCGCGGCGGCGGCCGGCGGTGCGCGACAGCAGCAGGCTGGCAACGTTGGCACAAGCGATCAGCCACACCGCAAGCACCGCAAGTTGCAGCGCCAGCAACGCAGGCCGCACATTCCGGGTCAGGATTTCGCGATAGCGCTTTACACGAACTCGCTTTTCCAACTCGAGGGCCGGATAAGCTTTCGCGATATTGGTTTGAATCCCGGTCAGTTCAACCTGGGCCGAGCCCGGGGTCACGCCGTTCTTCAGCCTGCCAATCGCGGTCAGGTCCTGCGAGCCGCGGTCCTCGTATTCCTTGGCTGGCACCAGCGGCACCCACCCCACCGGACCGTCTCCAACGTTGGGAAATTCGAAGCCCGCGGGCATCACCCCGATCACGGTGTAGAGTTTGTTCCCTAACTTGAGCGAGCTGCCGACAGCCTGCGGGTTCTTGCCGAAAAACTTCTCCCACGCGATCGAGTTGATGAGCACAACGTCGCCGTGACCAGCCTGTTCTTCCTGCGGCGAGAAGTTCCTCCCCAGCACCGGCTCAACCTGCAAGGTCGATAGAAGATTGGCACTACTGGCCACCACTGGGATGAAATCGGAGAAGCCCGGAAGATCGACGCTGCGAATACCGACGGTGTACCAGCCGACGTCCTGGAAGGAGTGGGACTGCGCGCGCCAATCGCGTATGTTGGGCAGCGCGGAAGCGCTGGCCGCGGCAGACTCCGGCCGCGACTCGGTCATCTGCACGATCTGGTCGGGCTTGGGAAACGGCAAAGGCCGCAGCAGCACGGCGTCGATCACCGCAAACATGGCTGCGTTTACGCCAATGCCCAGCGCCAGCGTCAGCACCGTTACCGCGGCAAAGCCGGGGTTCTTGCGCAGCTGGCGAAACGCGTATCGCAGGTCTTGGAAGAGTCCGGTCATTGGGGTTCGCCCTTCGCTATTCGCCTTTGGCTCTTAGCCCTTAGCCATTGTCCTTTAGCAACCGAGAACCAGCATTTTGACGCTCACCACGCCGTCGGGGCACACGCCAAAAGCTAAGAGCTAATGGCTAAGCGCTAATTGCTAATGGCTAATTGCTAGCTGCCAATTGCTTCTTACTGCTCTTGCATCAGCCTCCGCAGCTCTTCTTCGGCGACAACTTTTCCGTCGAACAGGTGCACTTCGCGTTGGGCGTGCGCGGCAAAGCGCGGATCATGGGTCACCATGCAGATGGTTGCGCCTTCGCGGTGCAGTTTCTGTAGCAACTCCATCACGGCTTCGCCGTTACGGGAGTCCAGGTTCCCGGTGGGCTCGTCGGCCAGTAGAATGGACGGCGACCCAGCCAGCGCGCGCGCCACAGCCACACGCTGCTGCTGACCGCCGGAGAGTTGCGACGGATAGTGGCGCAACCGATGGGCCATGCCGACGCGCTCCAGCGATTCCAAAACGCGGCGCTTGCGCTCCGCCGACGGCATGCCGTCGCGATAGGTGAGCGGCAGCTCGACATTCTCGTACACCGTGAGATCGCCGATCAGGTTGAAGCTCTGAAAGATGAAGCCGATCTCGCGATTGCGAATGCGCGAGCGGTCGCCGAAGTCCAGGTTCTCCACCGGAGAACCATTCAGCCGGTAGTTGCCCGCGGTTGGCGTGTCCAGCAGACCGATGATGGACAGCAGCGTCGACTTGCCACAGCCCGACGGGCCCGACATGGCGACATACTCGCCCTTGCGGACCATGAGATGCACACCGGATAGCGCGTGCGTTTCCACTTCGTCGGTGTAGAAAACCTTCGTCATGTTTTCGATTTCAATCAGCGGAATTGCTGCTTCGCTCATGTTGTTGTCCATTCTCTGTTAGCTATCGGCTGTCAGCTGTCAGCTCTCAGCTTTACCTTTGGAGTTGACTCGCTTTCTCGCGTCACTCGTAATTACGCACGCCGTGTGATCCGTGTTCCCTGACGCTTCGCAACATCCATCTTGTCAATCAGCGTCCGCCCTTTGCGGCGAGCCAGTCACGAGGAGATTTGGCTGACGGCTGACGGCTGATAGCTGACACCTACTCCAGCCGCACCCTATCGGTGTTGTCCCACCGCGACATGTCCGACAAAATCACGGTGTCACCCTCTTTCAGCCCGGTGTCAATCTGGATCTGGTTCACGGAGGCGCGCCCGGTCTTGACCTGCACGCGGCTGGCGGCGTTGCCTGACGCATCCAGCTTGAACATGGAGATGGTGCTGCTCTCCTGCCCGAATGCCGGACGCCCCACATACAGCACGTTGTCCAGTTTCTCCAGATCGATGGTTCCATCCACGCTCAAATCCGGACGAGCGCCCTTAGGCAACTCGCCGGTCAGCTTCACGTCCACCGTGACGGTGCCGTTCTGCACGGCGGGATCGACGCGGCTCACCTCGCCCGTTATCACGCCGTTATGCGTATCGATCGAGGCCGGCTCGCCGATCTGCACGTCGCGCGCCTGGGTCTCGGGAATCTTCAACTCCGCCATTAAGTGATTAGGCTGAACAATCTTCGCCAGTTCCGTTCCTGGCAGCACGTGCTGTCCAACTTGCAATGGCAACTCCACCAGGACCCCGTCAACTCCGGCCTGGACCTTCAGGCGCTGCAACTGTGTCTGCTTCAGTCCGGCCAGGGCGCGCATCTCGTCCACCTTCGCCTGCTGTACCGCAAGCTGCGACGCAATTGCCTTCTCGTTGATCTTCAGCCGGTCATCTTCGATCTTGTCGCGCGTGGTCATCTCTTGCGCCTTGCCAGCAGATGCCTTTTCCGCCAGGCCCGAGATGACGCCCAAGTCATAGAGCGACTTGTCAGTCTGCGCCTGGCGCTGGGCTTCGTTGTAATCGGCATTGACCGTGGCCGCGCCGGCACGCTGGTCCATCAGATCGCTTTGCAGCTTCACCTTCAAGCTCTGATACTCGGCCTCGGCGGCTTTCACCTGCAACTGGGCGTCCAGCGCCTCCTGCTCCAGTTGCGGGTTCACCATCTCCACCAGCACGGTGTCAGCTGTGACCTGAGAGCCGGGCAGTTTGTCGATGCGAATGACGGTAGCTTCGGTCTCGGCGGGAATCTGGCGAACATCTTCGTGGCTGGGGATGAGCGAACCCAGGCCGCGGACCTGGCGCAGCATCGAGCCGCGCTTCACGGTGTCAGTCCAAATGGTGCTGCGATCGACCGTCGGCGCGGCCGGCTTAAGGCGCGAAATGCCGACGGTAACGCCGACTAGCACCACCAGCGCGGCGATCAACCAGATAATCTGGCGGCGGCGCTTTTGACGTTTAAGCTCGGGACGGGCGATATCCATTACCTATTCGCACGTGCAAGCGAAGAGCCATTCGAAGGAGTGCCTAAGTCGCTTGCTGTCATATTGTTACGGAGGCTCTTTGCCAGTCACAGATGAGCGCCTGTGTCCCGTCTCGGATTAAAGTGTCCGATATTGGACACGCCTGGTCTATGCCGGATTTGCCCTGCGATGGGCTCAAAACATCGGAATATTGCTGCGGGGAACCTGGAACTTAGTCCTTAGGCGCCATCACGTGATTGTGGGCCAGGTACCTGGTGCGGATCTCGCGCAGCTTGTCGACATGCTGCTCGCTCAGCGTTTGCTGTTTCCCCAGTTGGTAGGTGACTAGCGCGATCTTGGCGAAGTGCTCCACGGTTTCCATGTTCATGTATGCGTTGAGGAGGTCAACGCCGTAGGTCACCACGCCATGGTTCGCCATGAGGATGGCATCATGGTCCGCAACCAAGGGGGCCAGAGCCTCGGCCAACTCCGGAGTGCCAGGAGTTTCATAGCTTGCCAACGGCACCGAGCCCAGCGTCACGATGAGTTCCGCACACAAGGCGCGATCCAGCGCCAAGCCAGCCGCCGCGAAACCCGTAGCCGTTGGAGGATGGGCGTGCACCACCGCGCCCACGTTGCGGCGCTTACCGTAAATCAGCAGGTGCATCGCAATTTCACTGGAAACGTCGCGCGCACCGCTCAGCTTCTTTCCCGTTGGATCGACGATCACCAGGTCGTCGGTCTCCAACAGACCCTTGCTCATCAGCGTCGGCGTGCTCAGGATGTTTCCGTTCTCCAGTCGGACGGACAGGTTTCCGTCCATCGCCGCCACCAGGCCGGTCTGATGCAGCAGCTTGCCGAAGCGGACGATCTCCTGCCGGTGCTGTTGTTCGGTCTTCATGCGATGGATCGGCTAACCCCGCCGGTATCACTCTATGCTGTATCGTACCGCAGCTTTTGCTCGTCCGGAAAGGGGAGATAGGCAGATTTATATAACGCCGGTTGCCATCCCGGATTAGTGTTGGTTACCAGTTTCACTCCGATAAGCGAAAATGACTGTGTGCTGGTTTCCGACTTCGATTACCACCTTCCGCAAGAACTGATTGCCCGGCAGCCGCTGGCCGATCGTGCAGCTTCACGCCTGCTGCATGTCCAGCGCGACAGCGATGAGTTGGCGGACCGCCAGTTTCGAGACTTTCCGGAGCTGTTGAGGCCCGACGATCTGCTGGTCTTCAACAACACCAGGGTGTTGCCGGCGCGGCTGTATGGACATCGCAGCGGCTCGCGCGCGCAGCGACTGTCGAAGGAAAATGCTGCCGCCAAAGATTTTCTGCGTGGCACGGTCGAGGTGCTGCTGACGAAACAACTCTCCGCATCTCCCATGGAGTGGGAGGCGCTGGTGCATCCCGGCCGCAAGCTCGGCTTGGGTGAGCGCGTCTATTTCGGCGGCAATGCGAACGAAGCCTCGCACGAATTGGCCGCCGAGATCGCCGGCCGCGGCACCTTTGGCGAGCGCCACCTGCGCTTCGACCCTGTCGACGATTTCTTCGCTGTCCTCAACCGCATCGGACACATTCCGCTGCCGCCGTACATCGACCGCCCTGACACGCCCGAAGATCGTGAGCAGTATCAAACCGTCTATGCCAAGCCGCCCGGTTCGGTGGCCGCCCCCACCGCAGGGCTGCACTTCACGCCGGAAATTCTGGAGCGCATACGCCAGCGCGGCATCGAGACCGCCGAGCTAACCCTGCATGTGGGACTGGGCACGTTCCAGCCGATCCGAGTGGAAGTTGTCGAAGACCACAAGCTGCACACCGAGTGGTTCGAAATTCCGCCGGACGCGGCCGAGCGCATTCAACGCGCCCGTGATGCTGGGCGGCGGATCGTGGCTGTCGGCACCACGACCGTCCGGACGCTGGAATTTGCCGTACGACATTCATCGTCGGAGATATCCTCCCCATGTCATCCCGAGCGCAGCGAAGCGGACTCGAGGCGGGTGCCCCGTCCAAGCCGGGTTTGCTTGGGCGGGGATTTTCCGGACGGCCGCCTCGTTCCCCAGCGCCGGGTGCCCCGTTCTAGCCCTCCTTTGGCTAGGGCGGGGCGCTTACCAGTCAATTCAGACGACCGCATCATTGCGCAGCGCGGCGAGGCCGACATCTTCATCTATCCGGGTTTCGAATTCCGTGTAGTCGGCGCGATGCTGACCAACTTCCACCTGCCGAAATCAACGCTGCTGATGCTGGCGGCAGCCTTCGCCGGCCGCGGGCGAATCCTGAACGCCTACGAACATGCCGTTCGCGAGCGCTACCGGTTCTACTCATATGGAGATTGCATGTTGCTGGAGTAGGCTGTGTGCCGCACCTTTGCTTAGTGCCGACTACTGGCTGGACCTTACAATGAGCTGTCTCGCCGCTGATTAATCGCAACTTGCTGCAGGCATGGAAGAATGAAGGCGTATAGAAGTCTTGCCGCGATGCTTACCTCTTCGCTGGTCATAATCGCTTCCGCACTCGCCGCGGCGCCAAGCGATAGACCACGCGAACAAAACGTGAAGACGCCGCCCGAAGTTATATGGCAGCGTTGACTCGGGGAAGCAGAAATCATTGACCTGAATGTCAGCGTCTCTGCTTGCCGCGACCCAAAGGACGATAAACTGCTGGAGTTGGCTCTTAGCGGCCGCGCAACACACATCGTCACTGGAGATTCCGATCTGCTGGTACTCGATCCATTCCAGCAAGTCCGGATCATTACGCCGCCTTCATTCTTGGATTCATGGCAGCCGGGGCAATAGAAGCGCGTCCCCCAACTTGTTAGAATTCATTCTTGCCCTCCACTCGTAAAACTGCGAAATCCGCCACCGTCTCCAGCGCGGTCAAGCCTGCTATCGCTGTGCCCGCCGAGCCCGCCGGCTCCAAGGGCCGCATCTACCTCATCGATACGATGGGCTTCATCTTCCGCGCTTACCATGCGATGGAGAGGATGGGGCGACCTATGTCGACCAAGACGGGTATTCCGACCAGCGCAACGTACGTCTTCGTCAACATGTTGCGCAAGCTGCGATCGGACTTTGGGCCGCAGTATCTGGCCGCTGTCTTCGATGTTGCCGCGCCAACGTTTCGCGATAAGCAGGCGACGGCCATTACCAGCGTCCGCAAGTTCGACAGCAAGACCCAAACCTACGTTGACAAACCCTACGAGGGCTACAAGGCCAATCGCAAAGCGATGCCGGAGGATCTCGCGCAGCAAATACCGTACATCCGGCGCGCCCTCGAGGCGTACCGTATTCCTATCCTCGAGGTGCCTGGCTTCGAGGCGGATGACGTAATTGGTACGCTCGCCCAGAAGGCGGTCGACGACGGCTATTCGGTATTCATCGTCTCCAGCGACAAGGACATGATGCAGTTGGTCAACGACCGCATCTGCGTGCTGAATCCGCCCAAGGACAACCTGATTTGCGACGCCGCCAAAGTCGAAGAGATCCTCGGCGTGCCACCGCATAAGGTCGTGGACGTTATGGCCCTGCGTGGCGATGCCATCGACAACATTCCCAGCGCACCCGGTATCGGCGACAAGGGATCGGTGGATCTGATCCAGCGCTTCGGCAGCGTGGAAGCCGCGCTGGACCATACCGCCGAAGTCGATCGCAAAACCTACCGCGAATCGCTGCAAACCAATCGCGACAACATCCTCATCGCCAAGCAACTGGTCACTATTGACACAAATGTCGCGGTCGACTTCCAGCCCGAAACAATGCGGGCGCAGGAACCCGATCCGGTTACGGCCCGGGCGCTGTTCACTGAGCTGGAGTTCACTACGCTGGTGCAGGACTTCCTGACCGAGAGCATCGAGCTGGGTGAGACGGATTATCGCGAAGGCACCAGCGATGCCGATGTCAAAGCTGTGCTCGCGCTGGCGCGGAAACGCGGAGCAATACTGGCGATCGCCCTGGAATCCTCGGCCACCGCGCCAATTCTGCCGGCTGAGGCCGAGCTTTCCGAAGATCAAGAGACTGAACAGCTCTCATTCGCGGCGGCTGCGCAACCTGCTGCCGCACCCGCCATCAGCCATCGCGTCGCCATTTCCGCCGAAACCGGTAAGGCGCTGAGTGTCGTGCTCGATGACTCCGAGACAGCTGCTCCGCTGAAGCAGGCGCTGGCGGATGAATCCCTTGCCAAGACCGTGCACGATTACAAGTCCGCGATGCACATCCTCGGTCAGCAAGGGATCGCGCTAGCCGGAGTGCGGCATGATCCGCTGCTTTATGCCTATCTGCTCGACCCAACTTATTCAGCCTATGGTCTGAGCGAAACCGCGTTTCGCAAGTTCAGTCTGAAGCTGGGGCCATCGCCCGCGGAAGCCGCCGATGTCACCCTGCGCCTGACAGAAAAGCTGCGGGCTGAGGTTGAAGAAGCCGGGCTGCGCAAAGTCTATGACGAAATCGACCTTCCTCTGGTGCCAGTGCTGGCGCGCATGGAAGAGGCTGGCGTCAAGCTCGACTGCGAGGTGCTGGCGGAAATGTCACAGCGGCTGGAGCACCAGATCCAGGCCAAGGCCCGCGAGGTCTATGCCAAGTCGGGATTCGAGTTCAACATCAACTCGCCCAAGCAGCTTGGTGACGTGCTCTTTAACAAACTAAATCTGCCCAAGCCGATGAAATACGGCAAGGGCAAGACCATCTCAACCGCCGTCGATGTGCTGGAGGGCCTTGCCGCCGAGCACGAAGTCCCGCGCATGGTGCTGGACTACCGGCAGCTCTCGAAGTTGAAGTCAACCTACGTCGACGCGCTGCCGGCGTTGCTGAACTCCTGCACCCTGCGGCTGCATACCACCTTCAATATGGCCGGATCGGCGACCGGCCGCCTGTCGTCGGTCAATCCAAACTTGCAAAATATTCCCATTCGAACTGAGTTGGGCCGCGAGATTCGTGCGGCCTTTATCGCGGAACCGGGTCACGTTCTGCTCTCCGCCGACTACTCGCAGATCGAGCTCCGTCTGCTGGCGCACTTCTCCGGCGACAAGTTGCTGGTCGAAGCGTATCGCGCAGGCGAGGACATTCATACCCTCACGGCGTCGCAAGTCTTCGGTGTGCCGCCACTCATGGTCGAGGCCGAACATCGGCGCCGTGCCAAGGCGGTGAACTTCGGCATCGTCTACGGATTGTCGGCGTTTGGGCTGTCGCAGCAGATCGGCATCGACACCAAAGAAGCTAAGCGCTTCATCGAAGCGTATTTCGAGAAATACAGCGGGGTGCGCGAGTTCATCGATCGCACTCTTGAGCAAGCTCGGCGCGATCAGAAGGTTACTACTCTGTTCGGCCGCGTGCGTCCCATCCCTGACATCCACAGTAAGAACTTCAACCTGCGTGGCTTTGCGGAGCGCACCGCAGTCAATACTCCGCTGCAAGGCACCGCGGCCGACCTGATCAAGATTGCGATGATTCGAATCGACGCGGAGTTGCGCGAGCGCAAGCTGCGCTCCAGAATGCTTCTTCAGGTACACGATGAACTGGTGTTTGAAGTACCCGAGGGCGAAGCTGAGACCATGAAACGACTGGTCACGGAGCAAATGGAACACGTCCACGAGCTTAAGGTGCCGTTGAAGGTTGAGGCCGGAACCGGGCCAAACTGGCGGGACCTGGAGTAGAACTTTGCTGGCAAGCAAGCGACAGGAAGACCAGCCACAACCAGGGCTCATCGCAGCCGCAGAGCTCTGGCCCAGACACGTGGTTTCTCTGAGTAGATTCCTAGGCGCTGTGGAACATGGGGCCAGCCGAGACCCCTGGCGCATACTGAATTGCCAGGAAAGTCTCGTCGTCGAAGCGATCGCGGCGGCCGCGAAATTGGAGGAGCTGCTGGGTACAGGCGTCGATCAACTTTCCAGTGCAGCCTGTCCGGTGCTCTTCAATGACTTTCCGCAAGCGTTCCACCCCGTACTCATCCCCGCCGTCGTTCTCCGTTTCGGAGACTCCATCGGTGTAGAGTACCAGCGTGTCTCCAGAATGCAATCTGGCTTTGACGGCGGTGAACTGCTGATCGTCAAACAATCCCAGCGGCTGACTGGTGCTCTCCAGTAGGGTGATTCCCCGTTCGCCGGCCAGCAGGGCGGGAAGATGTCCGGCGTTGACAATCTCGATCTCGCCGTTCGGTGTGGCTTTGCCGCACACCAGGGTGGCGTACTGCGTGGGCAGCGAACTCTGCCGGAACAGCCGGTTCGCGCGCTGCATCAGCTCCGCGGTTGACAGCCCGATGCTTATGAGCGAGCGAAGCACGGCACGCAGATTTGACGAAAGCATGGCCGCGGCGACGCCCTTGCCCGACACGTCGGCCAACACAAAATAAAGCGCGCCATTGCCATCGTCGATGAGATCGCAGTAGTCCCCTCCTACCACGCCGGCGGGCTGATAGTGGTAAGAGATGTCCCATCCGGCGAAGGCGACGTCGCATGGCGGTAGCAGACCCTTCTGAATTTGCGCGGCCAATTCGAGATCATATTCCAGCGCGCGCTGCTGCCTGGGAGTGAGGCAGTCCAGGCAGACCCGGGCCAGCGGGTTGTCGCGCATCACCTCTTCTTCTACCCTGCCCTGGCAGATCTCGCACACGCCAAAACTGCCGTGATCGATGCGGTGCAACGCGCTGTCAACCTCTTCCAGCAGTTGCAGCATCCGCTCGCTTTCGGTCTCGCCCACAACGTCGGTCAAGCGCGCGCGTCCTGCCAGCAATTGCTCGCGGACACTGTTAACGTAAGCCGTTTCTCCGATAGCCATGGCTAACCACCTTATACACGTTAGAGGGTTATGGGCAGCATCCGGATGCAGTCTTTTTGCCTGAATATCTCTGCGGCATCCGAGGCATTTTGCCTCTCTGCCAGAGCACTCTACACGAGATATACGCTGGCGTCTCCCCGCTTCTTGCGGCCAAAGGCCGTTGATCATGCTCCCAAGATTGCGAAACCGGGCTCGCTGCCTGTACAATATTTTTGCTTCCTGAACAGCGAGTTGTGTTCTTACTCGTTTTCACACTTGCCGAAGTGGCGGAATTGGCAGACGCGCATGGTTCAGGTCCATGTACCCGCAAGGGTGTGGGGGTTCGAGTCCCTTCTTCGGCACCATTTCTAAGCCAGCTCCACATGAGAACTCGGGCGTCAGATTCGAGGGGGACGATGATCTCGTATCTGACGCGCTAATCCAGTCTCGTGGTCAACTCAAGCACAACGGCAGCTACTTCCTCTTCACCACGATCTTGCGCTCCTGATCGCCGCGGCGCTGGATTGCGATCTCCACATCGCGTTCCTTTTCGAAGCGGGGAAATTTCTCGCCCCACTCCAGCAGCACCAGGTTGCCCTCTTCGGCGAAAAGTTCGTCCAGGCCCAGGGTGTCGAGCTCGCGAGGCGTGTCGATGCGGTAGAGATCGACGTGGAAGAGGTTGACCTCAGGGCCGCGGTACTCGTGAATCAGGGTAAAGGTAGGGCTGGTAACGTCGTCGTGCGACGCGGCATGCAGACCCTCGGCAATGCCCTTTACCAGCGTGGTCTTGCCGGCGCCGAGGTCGCCGCGCAGGATGACCATGCGCGCGTTCTTCAGCGTGGGCGCCAGCTTGCTGCCTAGCGACATGGTTTCTTCAGCCGAGTGCGTGATGTGCTCGTGCGCGGTCATCGCAGGTCTCAACTAGCCGATGCGGGTCATCTCGTCGGTTGCCCACTGCGTGGCGCGACGAAAGGCTTCCGGCAGGCCGTCGAGCAGATCGGTTGCTACCAGCGAGTGCTCGCCCATCCGCTCCGCGGCCACGTCGCCCGCCAATCCATGCAGATAAACCGCGGCGATAGCAGCGCGCATATAGTCGTTGGACATCTGCGCGATCACGCCCGCGGTCATGCCGGTCAGGATGTCGCCCGTCCCGCCGGTGGCCATTCCGGGGTTGCCGGTGGGATTGACCCACGCGCTGCCATCAGGAAAACCGATGATAGTGCGATTGCCCTTCAGCACCAGAACCAGGTGATGATAGCGCGCGAAGCTGCGTGCGATGTTGAGCCGGTCGGCCTGCACAGCCTTAATGGAAATGCCCGCCAGTCGTGACATCTCGCCCGGGTGCGGCGTGAGGACCAGCGGCCGCCGGCTTCCGTCGAGCAAATCAGTTTTCCCCTCGAAGGCGTTTAGACCGTCGGCGTCAAGGACCAGCGGGACCTTGGTCTGGCGCACCGCTTCCTGCACGAACTCGACAGTCTCGGGATCGCGGCCAAGGCCCGGGCCAATGGCGACGACGGTCATAGGCTTGGCAAGATCGGTGAAGCGTCCGCTCTCCGCAGCTGCCAGTGCAATCGAGCCAGCTGCGGTTTCGGGCAGAGGCTCGGTCATCAACTCCGCGGCGAAGCTGGCGACGCTGGTCAGCACGCGCGCTGGAGTTGCAACTGTGCTCAAGCCAGCACCCGCGCGCAGCGCAGCCATGCCGGCCATCGCCGCCGCGCCTGATTTGCCGAACGAGCCGCCGACAATCAACGCGTGGCCGTACATGCCTTTATTGCTGTCGCGAGGTCGCGGCGCCAGCAGCGCGGCAAAATCGCGCGGGGTTGTGACTTCCAGATTCAGGCTGGAGACGATCGCCTCGGGAGGCGAGCCGATAGGTGCGACGAGCACCGGGCCACGGGTAAGATTGCCAAAGACATGTGCTGGACGCGGCGCAGTAAATGTGACAATCGCGTCTGCCTTGGCAATCCCTTCGCCCGATTGCGGCGTCATCGCGTCGGAATCGGCGCCCGAGGGAATGTCAACCGCAACGACAGGCTTGCCGCTGCTGTTCATCGCGGCGATCGCGCCAGCGTATAAGCCTCTGACCGGTGGATTAAAGCCGGTGCCGAGGATCGCATCGACGATCAAATCGCAGTTGCCCAGGCTGCGGGACGACTCAGCTTCCAGTTCCTGCGGGCTGGTCACTTCGATGGGACGCAACGGCAGACGTTCGAACATGGCGAGGGCGTCGCCCTTCAATTCTGTCCGCGACCCCAGCAGCAGCACTTCCACTACGCGCCCCGCACGGTGCAGCTTGCGCGCGACCACGAAGCCGTCGCCGCCATTGTTGCCTTTGCCGCAGATCACCGCGATGCGGTTAGCTTGCGGGTAGTGTTGCAGGATGAAGCGCGCGACTGCGCCGCCGGCGTTTTCCATCAGCGTGAGCGACGGCACGCCGAAGCGTTCTGTAGTCGCGCGATCGATGTTGCGCATCTCTTCCGCGGTGGTGATCTTCATGCGCGCTCCGCCGACTGCTCCAGCCGCCGTAAACCGTCGGGCTCCCCCATCGCGATGAGGTGGTCGCCCTGGTGGATGATCTCATCGGGCGAGGGGTTGAAGCGCATGTGGGCACCTTCGCCTTTGATGGCGAGCACAATCACGCCCATCTCCTGGCGGATGCGCGAGCCCTCCAGCGTCTGGCCGGCAAAACGCGAGCCGGCTTGCACCCGCACTTCCTCGATCTCCAACGGAAGCTGCCGGTTCATGGCGGTGTCGAAGAAGTCGACGACGTGCGGACGCATGAAGGTCTGGGCAATGCGATATCCGGCAAAGTCGTAAGGCGAGACGACGTGATTGGCGCCGGCGGTCAGCAGATGCTGCTCGGCTTCCTCTTCGCTGGCGCGAGCGATGATCTGTAGCTTGGGATTGAGGCTACGCGCGGTGAGGATGATGTAGACGTTGGTAGCGTCGGTGGTCGTGGACGCGACGAGTCCGCGGGCTCGCTCGATGTGAGCCTGGCGCAGCACGGGTGCCTGAGTTGCATCTCCGGCCAGCGTCAGCCAGCCTTCGTCGGAATAGCGCGCCAGGTTTACCGCGTCATTGTCGATCACGACGAAGGGAAGAGGCTTGCGCACCAGCTCGCGCGCCACGCTGCGGCCGACCCGCCCTGCGCCGCAGATGATGTAATGGTCCGACAATCGGCCAATCTCGCGGTCCATGCGTCTCCTGCCGAACACCGATTGTAGCTCGAATTCCAGCAAGGCCTGGGTCGCACCCCCGAAGAACAACAGCACAAGACCCACGCCGGCAATAATCACAAAACTGTTGAAGATGCGGCCGGTGTGCGAAAGCGGGTGAACTTCCCCATAGCCAATGGTGGTGATGGTGGTCAGCACCATGTAGAAACCTTCGAACCACGTCCACCCTTCGAGAAAGTGAAAGCCGGCCATGCCGATCAGGACCAGCGCCACCAGCGCTACGAAGACGATCTTGAGGTTGAGATAGGGCTTCACTGAAGCCATTGTGGCGCGGCTAGGTGCAGAGCGCAACAAAAAGCCCTTCCGAAGAAGGATACTCCGTGGAGGGTTCTCGGCCTGCGTTCGCCGATTGGTCTGTGTCAGGGCACGGCTT
The DNA here is from genome assembly GCA_050014935.1 of Candidatus Korobacteraceae bacterium. Taxonomy (GTDB): domain Bacteria; phylum Acidobacteriota; class Terriglobia; order Terriglobales; family Acidobacteriaceae; genus Bog-257. Next base: position 18,566 of record JBEKCJ010000016.1, on the reverse strand, counting down.
CCAGTCGTGCCCTGACACAAATCCAAACGACTCATGCGATGACCATCGCAAGCCTCGCCTAGTCTCCGGCGACTTTCACCTGATCGGAGACCATGTTCTGCACTTTGCTGTGGTGACGGCTATAGCCGAAGTAGATAGCCATGCCGATGATGAGCCATACGATCAGGCGAATCCAGGTGCCCAGCGGCAGGCTGGCCATCAAACCCACTGAGACCAGAATGCCCAGAATTGGTACCAGCGGCACCATAGGCGTCTTGAATGGCCGATGCAGGTCGGGGCGGCGGACACGGAGGATCCACACTCCAAAACACACAATTACGAAGGCCAGCAAGGTGCCGATGCTCACCAGTTCGCCAAGAATATCGATGGGGACCACGGCCGCGAATATTGCGACAAATCCTCCCACCAGCAGCGTAGAGATCCAGGGCGTGCGGAAGCGAGGGTGCACTGCGCCAGCCCACGCCGGCAGCAAGCGATCGCGCGACATGGAGTAGAAAACACGCGACTGTCCGAGCAACATGACCAACATGACCGTCGCCAGGCCGAAGATGGCTCCCAGCTTCACCAGGAATTTCGCCCACACTACGCCGGTAGCATCGATGCCCAAGGCAACCGGATCGGAAACGTTGAGGTCGGTGTAAGGAACGATTCCGGTCAGCAGGCCTGCAACCAGGATGTACAAGATGGTGCAGATGACCAGAGAACCCAGAATGCCGAAGGGCATGTCCTTCTGGGGATTCTTCGATTCCTGGGCCGCAGTAGAAACGGCGTCGAATCCGATATAGGCGAAGAAGATGACGCTGGCGCCTCGGGCAATTCCCGACCAACCGTATTGCCCGAACTTTCCGGTGACGTTGGGCGGGATAAACGGATGCCAATTCGCTGCCACCAGGGAAGGATTCTTCAAAGCAAACAGGCCGGCAATTACGATAAACATCACCACAATCGCCAGCTTCACGATCACGATGCCGGAATTGAAGTTTGCCGACTCCTTGATGCCGACGACCAGCAGGATGGTGACGCCTACGATGGCGAGAAAGGCTACCAGGTTGAAGAGGCCGGTCTGCTGCGGCAAGGTGTTGGGATTGATGTGCTGGGCCGCGAGCATATCCTTTATGCGCTCCAGGTGCTCCCAGTGACCACCGTAGAAGATGAGCTTCTCGCTGGGCGCAAGAGTCAGTCGCGGGGGGATGCGAATGCCGAAGTCCTCCAGGAAGCTGAGTACATAGCCGCTCCAGCCGGAAGCCACGGTGGCTGCGCCAAAGGCATATTCCAGAATGAGGTCCCAGCCGATGATCCAGGCGAAAATCTCGCCCAGGGTGGCGTAGCCATAGGTGTAGGCCGAGCCGGCGATGGGAATCAGGGAAGCGAACTCGGCGTAACAAAGTCCGGCAAAAACGCAGGCAATTCCCGAGAGTATGAATGACAACACGATCGCCGGCCCGGCATACTTCGCGGCGGCCGATCCGGTCAGGACGAAGATACCTGCCCCGATGATTGCTCCGATACCCAGGGTGATCAGATTAATTGGACCTAAGGCCCGCTTGAGACTATGCTCTCCCGTCTCGGATGCCTCATGCATCAGCATGTCGAGGGGCTTGCACTTCAGCAAATTGAATGACATTTAGGCTGTGCCTCTTCTCTACGACTTAGGCTTGCGCGCGCCCCTGCGGATTGAGCTTCGACCACAGGAAATACACGGGAATCCCGAGGAGAACGATGATCAGGCCGGGCCACGTGTATTGCGGCTTATAACGCAATAAGACTACATCAATAAACGCGGCGATCAAAATATACAGCGCCGGTAACACGGGGTAGCCAAAGGCGCGATAGGGCCGGGGCTCATCGGGGCGCTTGACCCGCAGCACGAACAGTCCGGCGATGGTCAGAATATAAAACACCAGGACCGCGAAGATGATGTAGTCGAGTAGCTGGCCGTAACTGCCCGAGATGCAGAGGATGCAGGTCCACACACACTGCATGGCCAGCGAGTGCACCGGCGTGTGGTATTTGGGATGGAGTGTGGCTGCGTTGCGGAAGAACAGCCCGTCTTTGGCCATGGCGTAGTAGACGCGCGCGCCGGCCAGGATCAGGCCGTTGTTGCAGCCGAAGGTGGAGACGAGGATGGCGCCCGCCATGATCCAGGCGCCGCGGTTGCCGAAGATCTGCTCAATGACGGCGGTGGCAACGCGGTCCTCGGAAGCATGCTGAATGCCGTGGGCCAGAATCGTGGCGCCGTGCGGGTCGCCTTGGAGCGGCAGAACCGTGAGGTAGACGACGTTCGCCAGCACATAGAGCAGGGTGACCGCAGCCGTGCCAATCGCCAGGGCCAGCGGCAGATTGCGCTTCGGGTTCTGGACTTCGGCGGCGGTGAAGGTGATGTTGTTCCATGCGTCGGAGGAAAACAGGGAACCGGTCTGTGCGACGGCGAGAATGGTCAGCATACCGACCAGGACGAGGGGACCGCCAACGCCGACTTGAACCGGGTGCAGGGAGTGCCAGCCGGCATTGCGCCAGAAGTTCGCGCCAAAGTTGGCGGCGAGGGCCTGGGCGTTGCGTCCGACGAAAAGGCCAAGCAGCACCAGGCCAAGCAGCGCGGCCGTTTTGGCGATGGTAAAGACATTTTGCACCGCCGCGCCCAGGCGCACGCCGAAGATGTTCAGCACGGAGAGGAAAATCACGATCACGATCGCGGCCAGGTTTTGCGTGTTCAGGCCAACGTCCATGTTGCCCAGGACCATGGGGCCGATTGGTATGGGCGGCACGTGCCAGTGGTAAATCAGCCAGTGGCTGGACGAAACCGAAGGAAAGAAGACGCCTAGAAATTTGCCGAAGGCAATGCCGACAGCTGCGATGGTTCCGGCCTGCACCACCAGGAACAACGTCCAACCGTAGAGAAAGCCCCACAGCGGGCCGAAGGCCTCGCGCAGGTAAACGTACTGGCCGCCGGCATGGGGCATCATCGCGGCCAGCTCGCCATAGGCCAGTGCGCCGGTGATGGTGAGAAATCCGGTAAGCAACCAGGCGCCGATCAGCAGCGCAGGCGAGTCGACCAGGCGCGCAATATCGGCCGAGACGATGAAGATGCCGGAGCCGATCATGGAGCCCATGACCAGCGCGGTGGCGCTGATAGGGCCCAGACCCTTTACGAACCCGGCGTCGTTTGGGGCGACGGAGATGGTAGTTGCTTCAGTAGCCAATGAACCTCGAAGGGGCGCACCTTCAGGTGCGCCATAATAGCCCCTCTAGACTGTCATCCCGACCGAGGACTTCAGTCCGAGCGGAGGGATCCGCGGTTCGAGATGGGCGAAGAATTCTCGTCAGCTTACACCAACAGCCGGAGGAATTCCTCCGCAACTTTCGCGGGCGAGCTCAGCAGGTCGGCAATTACCGCGACCGAATCCGCTCCGGCGTCGATCACAGAGCGCGCATTGGCCCGCGTGATGCCGCCAATGGCGACCAGTGGTTTCATGGTGGCCGCACGCGCGGCGCGAATCCCATCCAACCCAACTACTGGCTCGGGATTGCGTTTGGACGAAGTGGCGAACACGGGGCCGTAGGCGATGTAGTCTGCGGGACCAGTATCGGCCTGCCGCAACTGCTCCAGATTGTGAGTGGAGACCCCAAGCATCCGCTCGGGGCCGATCACCGTCCGCGCGCCTTCGGGCGAAAGGTCGTCATGACCAACGTGCACGCCCTGCAACTCAGCCGCAATGCAAATATCGGCGCGGTCATTCATGATCAGGATGACGTTCTCAGGCAGGGCGCGGCGGATCTCACGCACATCGTCCAGCATCTCGCGCGTGGTGCCAACCTTGTTGCGATACTGAATGAGGGTCGCGCCGCCGGTGGCGAGATCGCGTGCGTAGTCAACAATGGCCGCTGTAGTCCGCAGCGGCAACGCGAAACAGGAGACATCGACGATGGCGTAGAGCCTGGGGAGTTTCATTTATGTACGAAAGCCATTTCATCCCGGATGCACGGAGGACACTGAGGACTTCTGATCTCTTGCTTCTCCCTGTTCTCCGCGTCCCCGTGGTGAACCAGACCTACTTCGCAGCCAGGAAGCGCTCCATGAATTTGGTATCGAAGTTGCCGGCGCGGAAGTCGGGGTCGCGCATGATGCGCTGGTGCAGCGGAATAGTCGTGTAGATGCCTTCGACAACGAACATTTCCAGCGCCCGCGACATACGCGAGATGGCTTCGTCACGATCGCGCCCGCGGGCGCAGAGCTTCGCAATCAGAGAATCGTAGTACGGCGGGATAACGCCCTCGGCATAAGCGGCTGTATCCACGCGAATACCCGTGCCGCCGGGAGTGTTAAACACCGTGATCTTGCCCGCCGACGGGGTGAAGCGCTCGGGATGCTCGGCATTGATGCGGCACTCGATGGCGTGCCCACGGGATACCACCGGCTGGGTGATGATGTTGCTCAGCTTTTCACCCGCGGCAATCATGATCTGCGCCTTCACCAGGTCCACATCCGTGACCATCTCCGTCACCGGATGCTCCACCTGGATGCGCGTGTTCATCTCGATGAAGTGCAGGCTGCCGTCCTCGTCCATGAGGAACTCGATGGTGCCGGCGTTCATGTAGCCGATGTTGCTGAGCGTCTTCACCAGGATGCCGTTGATGCGCTCGCGCAACTCCGGCGTCACCTTCACCGAAGGCGACTCCTCCAGCAGCTTCTGATGGCGGCGCTGGATGCTGCATTCGCGTTCGCCCAGGCTCATCACGTTGCCGTGCTCGTCGGCCAGCACCTGAAACTCGATGTGGCGCGGGCGCTCGATGAACTTCTCCATGTAGAGATCGCCGTTGCCGAAGGCCGCTGCGGCCTCAGACTGCGCCGAATGAAACAGGTTGGGCAACTCCTTCTCGTCGCGGATGACCCGCATGCCGCGACCGCCGCCGCCGGCCGAAGCTTTGACGATTACCGGGAAACCCACGCTGCGCGCCCACTCCAGCGCCTCGTCGGCCGAGGCGATGATTCCGTCCGAACCCGGCAGGATGGGAACGCCTTCGCGCTTCATCGTGGCGCGGGCTTTTTCCTTCTCGCCCATCATGCGGGTGATCTCCGGCGGCGGCCCGATAAACTTGATGCCACAAGCCTGCGCGACCTCGGCAAAGTTGGCGTTCTCGCTCAGCAAGCCGTAGCCCGGGTGCACCGCGTCGACATTGGCAATTTCAGCGGCGCTAATGACGGCGGGAATGTTGAGATAGCTTTCGTTCAGGCGCGGCGGGCCGATGCAGATGGCTTCGTCGGCAAAACGAACGTGCAGGGAGTTGCGATCGGCTTCGCTGTAGATGGCGACTGCCTTGATGCCGAGTTCCTTGCAGGCGCAGATGACGCGCAAAGCGATCTCGCCGCGGTTCGCAATTAGGATTTTCTTGAACATGCGATCTTGATTGGTACGTAGTCCATTTTCACCAGAGAGGCACACAGGGGATCAGGGGCTGGGGGCTAGGGAATAACGCGGTTACGCACCCAGTCACCAGTTCCTAATCCCCAAACCCCATTCCCTAACCTCCGTGTTCTCCATGGTTCAATAACCGCACGGTGAGGGAATCACTGCCGGCGAATGCCGAAGAGCGGCATTCCGTATTCGACTGGGCTTCCGTTGGCGACGAGCATCCTGGCGATTACGCCGGAAACCTCGGCCTCAATCTCGTTCATCAGCTTCATAGCTTCGATGATGCAGAGCACCTGGCCTTCCTTGACGGTGTCGCCAACTTTGACGAAGGGCGGCGTGCCCGGCGAAGGCGCTTCATAGTAGGTGCCGACGATGGGCGACTTCAGAATGTACAGGTCGGCATCCGAAGAGGCATCCGCGCCAGGGCTGGGCGCAGTTGGCGCGGCTGATTGCGCAGGAGCCTGTGGCGCCTGACCGCCGGCAGCGGGAGCCGAAGGCACCACGGCAACCGGAAGCGGCTGAACGGCGGTGACGGCGGGCGCGACGTGGACAATTGGAGCGGTCGAGCCTCCCCGCTTGACATGCACCTTCATATCGCCGCGTTCGAGTTCGAACTCGGTGATGTCCTTCTCGACCAGAAGCTCTATGAGCTCTTTAATTTCTTTTTGATTCATTAGAATGTGCCACAGCCTGCACTAACTGACAGTCCAGATGTGCCGGCGCAGGGCAATCAGCCATTATGAACGCTAGGGCGGAATTTGGGAAGACGCGGTGCCGTCCGATACCGGATGAGCCCTCAGACGCAGGGCTCACCTGCTGCGGTTCAACTTCCCAGCGGTCTCCGGACTTGCCAGCAGCCGTCGACAGACGAGGTCTGCGATGAAGGCGTTGCCGGCCTCGGTGTAGTGACCGGCAGCGCCGGGAAAATCGACCGCGCCCTGGGCGATGAAGAGTTTGTCCAACTCCGCCGGAGGCAGGCGGCGGAAGGCGTCGAGAAAGTCGAGATACACAACACCATGCTGGCGGGCGTACTCAGCCAGGAATGTGCGCCAGGACACGCCGACTCCTCCACCAAGTTCCTCGCGCGTAGGCAGATAAGCCAGGACCAGCACACTGCCCATGGCCTGGTTCGTCTGTCGCAAGTCATCGAGCATGTGCGACAAAATCCAGGCCGTCTCCTGGTTGCGTTCTTTCTGCGGGGCCACAACGGCGGCCGAAATATCCAGCCGCAACACCTGGCGGAGCAAACGCGTGATGCTCAGGTTGGACAAGGCGTTCCCGGTCCGCACCAGACGCGGTGACCAGACTTCCATGGTGCGCGGAACGGGGACATTGGTTGCGACCACGCGATCGTTCTCGACGGCCAGAACCGGCTTGCCGTATCCGTTAAAGGACGCATGCTGCATCCGGTACACATCGGGCGAGATGATCGCCAGAATTTGGATATCGTGGTCCAGCGCGACGCCATCGCGCTTGTACCAGAGATAGGCCTGGTCGGCGCCGTAGCCCCCCTGGCCCATATTGACGGTCTCCAGGTCGGGAGCCTGGGACGCGAGAAGTTGCGGCCAGGTGTGATCGTTATCGACACCGTATCCGAGGGTAAAGGAGTCGCCCGAGCAAATGATGCGCGTCTTGCCCAAGGGCACGTTCTTAGTGAAGTCCGCAGCGTTGCGGAAGCGCTGGGAGTTGGTGCGCAGAAACTTCCCCGGCCCGTAAAGATTGGGAGAAACACGTTGGGAAGATTGATCCATCCGAGATCGCGATCGTATTCAGTGTAGAGACTTTCGGCCACCGGGGGTGAGGCAAAGGCGGCGCGGAAGGCGTAGTAGCAGCTGGCCGCCCCCTCGCACAACAGCAACAAGGTGACGACGGCAGCAATGTTGTACAGGACGAACGCGACCTTGCGGCCCAGGCGCTCGTCCGGCCGGGGCGTCGTAGCGTCGCGCTTCAGCTCGGAGGGATCCGAGTCCAGCTCAGCCACATGATCGTCTTTCTGACCCACGGCTGGTGTGCCTCCGCCTAGCCCGTTTTCGCGTGGGGACCCGTATGCGCGGCAACATCATACGCCCACTTAGGTGGTTTGAGAACCGAAAAGTATTTACAGCGACGCCACTACCTTTCGCCTTTTATTCGTGTTATCCTAGCCCGGTTGCCGCTACTGCGGCTGGAGATTTTGGATGGCTATTCGCGACATGCTACTACCCGAATACGACCAGGAGATGACGAACACGCGCAAGCTGCTGGAACGTCTGCCCGAGAAGATTTCCGACTACAAACCGCACGCCAAATCGATGCCCCTTAATCGCCTTGCCGGACACGTGGCCGAACTGCCGGGCTGGGCAAAAGAGACATTCACCAAGGAAGTGTTGGAGTTCGACATGGAGAATTTCGTGCCCTTCAACCCCAAAACGCGCCAGGAAGTGCTCGACACCTTCGACAAGAATTCCAAGGCCGGCCGCGAGGCGCTGGCCGCCGCCAAAGACGAGGACTTCGGCGTGATCTGGAGCCTGAAGAGCTCCAAGGGCGATACGATTTTCTCAATGCCGCGCGCTGCCTGCTATCGCGGCATGGTGATGAGTCACATGATCCACCACCGTGCTCAACTGGGGGTGTATCTGCGGCTGAATGAGATCGAGATTCCGGGTATGTACGGGCCGTCGGCTGACGAGATGAAATTCTGGCAGGAAGCCCACAGCTCGTAAGCCGCAGAAAAATTCGCGAGCGGCCTGCCGGCAGAGCCGGGATGCGGCTCTTTTCATCTTCGAGGTGAGAGAACCGCATTTTGTTTTTCATCGTGGCTTGTGCGAAAGTAGCGCGGTGCGCGCCGTTGCCCTGCTGGGACTTCATGCCAACGATCACGACGTCCGGCAATTCGAGATGCCGGGCGTCAACCTTTTTTCAGGGAACGAACTCGATCCCACCGACCAGCCTGAAGCGGCGCTGGTCTTCGGCGGCGATGGGACCATCCATCGCCATCTTGGCGGGTTGGTGCTGAAGCAAATCCCGACGCTCGTTGTTCCCATAGGCAGCGCCAATGATTTTGCGCAATCCATTGGCATAGACAGCGTAGGGAGGGCGCGGGCGGCGTGGCAGCGCTTCTGCGCCGGCGATCACAATATCAGGAGCATCGATCTGGGAACGATTCAGCCGTTGCAGGAGATTTCTCAGATCTCGCAGCCCGCCGACGCCGCCGACTCCGTTCCCTGGCAGGACGATTCGCTGGAGAGGCTGCACTTTGTTCCCGATGGCCCGCGCAAAGACCTGCCGCAGATGGGGACGCGGATCATGCAATCGCAGTTGCGCCACGCGACTGAAGGCGAGCGCGAGACGGCGCGCACGACTTTTTATGGTTGCATCGCCGGTACGGGGCTCGACGCCGCGATAAACCGCCTGACCTTGAAGCAGCCGCGATGGCTGCGACGGCATGGGGGCTATGTGGTCGCGCTGGTGCAAACCCTGGGAAGTTTTCGTCCACCGCGCATCACCATCTGGGTGGAAAGCGGCGGCTCATGGCAAATCCGCATCGACGAACGCGGCTTTCTGATCGCCGCCGGCAATGCTCCGCAATATGGTCACGGCATGAGACTTACGCACCAGGCGCGAATGGACGATGGGCTGCTCGATGTCTGTTTCGTTCGTGAGCTGGAGAAGTTGCGCCTGCTGCGTCTATTTCGCGTGGTCTATGGCGGAGGTCACATCGGCATGAAAGAGGTCGAATACTTCCAGGCTGAACGGCTGCGAATCGCCACCGATCCCGTCACCGAGGTCTTCGCGGATGGCGAACCCATCTGCCGGACACCGGTCGAACTAGGTGTGCGGTGCGACGCGCTGCGCGTGATCCTGCCCTGAACTTCATCTCTCGCGATGACTCGCGTGCAGAAACCTGTTCATTTCGTGTGACGAACTGCGACCAAGCTGGGACGAGCCAGAGTTGTACCTGCATTTTTCTGGAACTTCTGGCTGGCGGCTGGGTCTATACTGTTAGTAAATAACGATGGCTACGCCCGCAGCTGCAAAACCGGAAAAAGAAGCGATTCCCCAGGTTGCGCCGGAGGACCAGGTCATTCCCGCGTTGTTTGGCGAGGGTGAGGGCCTGTATCCCCAGCGCAAGGATACCTTCCTCTATTCTTTTGTCATTCACATGGTTGCGGTAGGCCTGCTGATCTGGTCAGGGCATTGGGTTTTAGAGCACAAAGACGAGATCAAGCTGCAAGTGGTTGGCGTGGTCACGGATATCAGCCCGTATCTGCCAATGGCTGTCTCCAAGACGAAGGCGGGCGGCGGCGGCGGTGGCGGCGATCGTGACAAGTTGGCAGCTCCCAAAGGCGCGCTGCCTAAGCTCTCAAAAGACCAGATTGTGCCTCCGGCCATCGTAGTCCGCAACGACCACCCCAAGCTCGTGGTTGATCCTTCGGTGGTTGTGCCGCCCGAGATCAAGCTGCCAACGATGGGCGCTCTGGGCGATCCGCTGTCTAAAGTGATGGGGCCGCCATCGAATGGCACCGGCTCAGGCGGCGGTATTGGCAGCGGCAGCGGCGGCGGTGTGGGATCAGGGACCGGGCCGGGCGTTGGGCCGGGCCATGGTGGCGGATACGGCGGCGGCGCTTATCGCGTGGGCGGCGGCGTCAGCGCACCCAAGGTTTTATACGAGCCCGATCCGGAATACTCCGAGGAAGCGCGCAAGGCCAAGTATCAGGGGACCGTGGTGCTGTGGCTGGTGGTCAGCGCGGAAGGCAAGCCGCAGGAAATTCGCGTGCAACGCGCGCTGGGCATGGGTCTGGACGAGAAAGCTGTCGAAGCGGTCAAGCAGTGGCGCTTCGAACCCGCCAAGAAGGACGGCCACCCCGTCCCCGTCATGATCAACGTGGAAGTCAACTTCCGGCTGTACTGAGCCTACCCTCGTGCTCGAATCCAACGTTCGCTACCGTCATCAGTTTTGGCTTTTTTTCTTATGATGGTTAGGGGGTTTGACCATTAAGGCAGGTGGATAGATCACTACCTTCGGATCGGCATAACCACAGCTGTTTCCCTGAGCGAGCGGACAATCAGCCACGGCAAAAGCGTAGCAACCGTTCGACGGATTTTGCACAATGCTCACAGTCGGGCTGGTGTTATTAGGGTCCGCGTAGACGGAAGGTTGCGTGAAAGGCGTGGCGCCGTTGGTGAAGCGCACATCCATAAACGAGTTGGCATCGGATAGAGTCCACTGGATTGGCGTACCTGGTTGAGCGCAGAACACTGTGTAGGGAGCATTGTTCACCATGAGAATTACGTTCCCTTGATTATCGCGCGAGACCAAGATTTGGCAGCCGGCGGCTGAACACTGATAGGCGCCAGCCGGACAGGCTGCCGCGGCTCCGCAAGCGCCCACGTTGCCGGCGAATGCGCAAGGCACAAGGGGGAGGGCGAACAGCAACAACACGATGCAACAACAAGGAACATTTCGTCCGTATTTCATAGATGGTTCCTCCTTTAGCTGAATGTGGTGGCCCAACTACCGTTACTGCTTGACGTTCTTGATCTGCGCCAGCCAGCGCTGGTAATGGGGATCGCCCTGCAGCTTGCGGAGTTCAGGCTCTTTCTCAATCTCCTCCAGCGAGTATCCTGCCTTCACCGCCCGTTGGAGCGCAGTCACGGCCTGATCCCGGTGGCCGACGATCTCATATACCAGGGCTTCCGTAAACAGCGTGTCGCCGTTGCTGGGCGAAACCTCCAAGGCGCGTGCGATATACGCTTGGGCATCGCTGTCGTGGCCCAGATGAGCATGATACAGCGCGATCCCGCTAAGCAAATCGGGGTCCCTGGGATTGACCCTGAGTCCTTCGCTGGCGGTCTGCAGGGCCTTTTGATAGGCCTGGCGTGCATCCGCCAGCCGCGAAGGAATCTGATCGTAGCTGTCGCCCAGATTGCGCCACATCACGTGGTCGTGCGGACTCATTTCGGCGGCGTGCTTCATGGCATCAGCAGCTTCCACCCACTTGCCCAGGTACATATACGCCGATCCCAGGTTGCTCCAAGCGTAGGCGGCAGGTTGGATATCAAGGCCCTTCTTTAGGACGGCAACTGCATCCTCATATCGTCCCAATGCCAAATATACCCCGCCCAAGCTGATATAGCCGCCCGGATTGTCAGGCGCGAGGTCAATGACCGACTGGTATTGCTGTGCAGCTTCATTAAAACGTCCTGTAGTGTAGTACAGGCCACCCAGGTGGAGATAGCCGAGCCAATAGCCGGGGCGCCTGAGGATCACGTCCTTGTAAGCCGCTTCAGCTTCCCTGTATTTCCCCTTAGCCTCATAGATTTTAGCTAGTTGAAACTTTGCGTCGATGATCGATGGATCCGCCTCAAGAACACGCTGGTACTCGGATGTGGCCTTATCGAATTGCCCGGTGCTTTGGTAGACCAAGCCAAGAGTCTTATGGACCTCAACCAAGCGATCGTTCAGCTGCTCGGCGCGCTGCGCGTTGTACGTAGCACGCTCCGCCCATTGCGGATCTCTCGTCAAGACGAACTTGCTAGCAAACGCGCTGCCTAGTCCGCTGTAAGCCAAGGCGTATTCAGGGTCCTGAGACAATGCCTCGTCAAATAATCCGATCGCGCGATCGATGTCTTCCACATCAAAGCGTTGGAGATATCCGACTCCCTGCTCATACAGTTCATATGCCCCTGGGTGTGTCGTTCCACCGGCGGCCAATTCTTTCTTGATTTGCGAATTCACTTGCAAATCCAGCATGTCGGCGACGGATTCCCATACCCGCTGCTGCATTTCGTCTAAGTTGGCTGAAGCGACGTGGATCGAGCGCGATGATAGTTGCCGGTGGTTCTTGGGATCGACCAGGTCGGCCGTGAGACTGACTCCGTCAGCCGTGTGTTCAATGCTCCCGGTCACGGCCAGCGTGACATTCAAATTGCGATAGGCTTCGTCCAGACTTTTGACGTTGCGGGTGTCGCTCGACGGCACCACCCAGAACGACTTCTGGTAGCGCTCCAGTTGCGACAGTTTGCTGGTCAAGCTCTCGGCGACGCCTTCGGCGAAGGCTTGATTGGTAGCGTCGTTACCTATGTTCTGGAAGGGCAGTACGGCGAGATGCTTCTCCTGCGGAAGGCGCTTGAAAGGATTAGGAATCCTGCCCGCCAGAATCAGGGTCATTGCGGTTATTGCGGCCAGCACCACGCAGGCGCTAATGGCATAAGCCGCGCGATGCTGGTTGATTCCTGCGGCGATAGCTTTCCGTCCCGATTGCGTGGGGAGGGTTTCTCCCGACAAAGCGCACCAGAACTCTTCCACCGTAGCGAACCTGGCAGCAGGATCGGTGGCCAGAGATTTCGTGATGGCTTCGCGCCAGCGTGGCCCGATGCGCTTGACGAGGTCGGCGTCCAGTCCCTTGAAAGGCGCATCGTGAGAGCTGGGCAGCCTGGCGGTCAGCATCTGGAAGACGGTGAGGCCGAGGGCGTAGATGTCGGTGCGGCTGCTGCACTGGCCGCGAAGCTGCTCCGGCGCCATGAATTCAGGGGTACCTACAACATCGACAACCGATTCAGCCAGCGTCTCATCGCACTCCGGGTTGGTAGCTAAACCAAAGTCAGTCACTTTGGCCAGGGTCCCGCGCGGGGTTTGCAGCAGCATCACGTTTCCAGGCTTGAAGTCGCGATGGACGATGCCCAATTGATGCGCCGCCGCGAGCGCGGAGACCATCTGCTGGATCAAGGGCAGCGCCTGCTCGCAAGACATGGGGCCGTGACGGTGAAGGTAGGCAGACAAGGTCTCGCCTTCCAACAGCTCCATGGTCAGGAAAAGCAGATCGGTGTGGAGCTTGTCCTTATGCCGGCCCAGGTCGAAGACGCGGCAGACATTAGGATCGCTGACTTTTCTGGCCAGCTGAATTTCCTGCCGGAACCTGGTGATTTGCCGGGTCGAGGAAGCCCGGGTGGGGGCGACGGTCTTGAGCGCGATTCTGGCGCCCAGCTCCCAGTCTTCGACCTCGTATACCTCGCCCATGCCGCCGCGGGCGATAAAGCGAATCACGCGGTAGCGTTCGCCGATGACATCGCCGGAAGAAAATATGGGCCGGTCAGGACGCTCGCCGGGTGCAAGCTGATCGTGGGTCTCCGCCGTCAGGAGGAGGCTCCTTTCGCCGTGCTGGTCGCTGAATGCCATTACTTCACCCTGGACGCCAGACGCCTCTTTGGGAGCCACGGGCGCGCGTCCGTCAAGATGGGAGCAAGTAATTCGCAGGCGATGACAAAAGGTTAGACGCCCAGCCATACCCCAAGGTCAGCCGGAAAAAGCTGGAGCAGGCTTTGTGAGGAGCATTATAGCCCGGTTTTGGCGTCCGGCAACAACGATATTTTCGAGGGGCTACCTGCGAGGCGAATGGAGAGCGAGGTCATCGCGGACGGCCGGCGCCGCGAGCGAAAGTAACAGCCACGCGAATGAACACCAGCACTCCCAGCAAGGCCAGCAACCGCAGCCACCAGGGCCAGTGATGCACGGGCACCGATGGTTGGGCCTGCGTGATATTCAGAAAAACGAAAGCAGCGAGTTGGGCGACCAGGCTCACCATGGGGGCACTAGAGCCTACCATAGAACTCGCGAATTTTTGAACGGCGGCTTGAATTCGAAATCGATCAGCCTGCCGTAGGCGGCAAGCATGGCGCGGCTCCCGGCGCTCAGCGAAAATTGTCTTCGCGGCCGGTTGTCGTTATCTGCGGAAGGACTTGCTAAACGGCGCCACGCGTTGCTTCGCCTTCTCCGCCCAGTCTGAACCTTTGTCGACCCAGTCGCTTGCCTGATCGCCGAGGTCTTCCACGGTGTCGCGAGCGTCCTGGTACTTTCGGCGCAGAGTCTTGCGCATCTGCTTGCCGGTCTTGGGGGCCAATAACAGAGCGGTAAGCGCACCCAAGGCGAGCCCGACACATAGCATGGTCAGCCCCAGGGTGATGTTATTTTCCGAGGAGCGATAATCTCCCTGGCCTGCGAATTCATTGCTGAGATCGTCCATCAACGTCGCCTCCGTTCCACGTATGGTAAACCTTGCCTTGGCTTTATTGCTAAGCAAGCTCTGAATAATAAAGCGAGCTTCTCTAATCCCGGGTTGGGGAACCACACCCAGCGGATATTACCGGGTCTCATAATCTACTGCTGATTATTTAGAAAGCAGATAGTGAAATGCCGTTGCCTGCGAACCGCAACCGGATCTCCTTTATTTTGGACGAAGGCGACCTAACGTTGGCAGCGATGCGGCAGGCCAACTCATCGGCCAGCAGCGAATCCAGGTAGTCAACAGCGCGGCGAGGACGCTGCCCAGCACTGCAATTAGCGGCGAGCGGCCCTACAGGCGCTGCGGAATGGCCGGATGCTTGGAGTGGCCAGAAGCGGTCAAGTCAAGTAATCCGCAAGCCGAACTGAAGCGGGCCGGACAGGCTGCCACACGAAACGCAAGCCTGGCATCACCAGAATCCGCCCGGAATCCCGCCGATTTTAAGCGCCGGAGGTTCGGCAGCGCCGCCAAACGCTCCTGACATGCCCTGCGTTTCTGTTCTCGAAGCATTGGCTTAAAGGGCTATCCCGATCCCAATGACGGGGACAATCCTATCCGGCTCCGGCACTATGGTGGTAGTCGTTTGCGCCGGGCATACGCTTGGAGCGGCGGGGAAAGTGAGACGGCGGTTTCATCACGGTACTCACCAAAAGGTAGCAGGGTCATTGACTTTCCAGTTGCGGGCGCTAATATCACAGACTTAGGGCGGAAAATAAATTTACAATGTCGCCTCGGAGGTTTGGCTATGCACCGCGTCACTTCTGTCGCCATTGTGCTAGTATCCCTCTTCTTTACCGGCGCAGCGTTTGCGCAGGACGACCCCGCGGCTTTAACTACGACCTGTAACTTTGATCAGGACAAGCAGCTGGTATTGCAGTACCAGCACGTTCCTATTATCCCGAAGAGACCGTTGTCGCTTCAGATTCCCTTCGGCAAGGTCTGGGCTCCCGGGGGCAAGCCCATGACGCTGTTCACCAATACTGCGGTCGAGATCGGCGGCACCAGGCTTCCGATTGGCGCGTACACGATGTTTGTGATTCCCAACGCCAGGCAGTGGACCCTGATCATTTCCAAGAGCACCCAGACGAGCGGGGCCTACGACGATCAGCAGGACATGGTGCGGTTGCAAATGGAAGCCGGTGAGTTGCCGAGCCCGGAGCCGGAGTTCAGGGTCTCATTCGCGCACATCGCGGCCAATCAATGCAGTATCCGCGTCGATATGGACAAGTTCGGGCATTTTGCGATCTTCCAGGAGAAGTAAATCAGCGCGGCGGCGATCCTGTTGGTTCGGGTGTTGAGGCGACCACACCTCACGCATGGCTGCGGTGCCGATTGACCGAGCGCAGCCCCATCAAGACTACGATGACGCAGGCCAGCAGCAGACTCCAAATTCCAATCCGAATCGAGCGCGGGCAGTAACGGAATTTCACCCGGTGCGAACCAGCGGGGACAAAGATTCCCCGCACCACGGCGTCGGTGCGATAGATGTGGGTGGGAACGCCGTCAATCGTAGCCTGCCATCCCGGAAGATATAAGTCTGCCAATACCAGAAAGCAACGGGCCGGGCATGAGAGTGCCAGGTCCACCTGATTAGGCAAATATTTCAGCTTCTCGACATTGCCCGAACCCAGCCCATTCTCCGTCGCTACGCCTTCCACCAGCGCCTCCTGGCGCGGTTCGAAGCCGTCCACCGGGTTCCACAAGCGGTTGCGGGCCTGCTGATAATCGGCGACTCCCGTCACCTTGGGAACGAAGAACGCCCGGGGCAGCGCGTTCTGATTTTCCAGAACCACGATGCCGTCGTGCTTGGCGATCTCGCGGTACGGAGTTGATGCCGGCAAGCGTCCTGCTCGTGCGAAAGAGACGTCGGACACCTGTACGGCGGCGGGATAGTCCGTGGAGAAACGGAGATCGGCGAGCTGGTCTTCCCGGCCGGTTACGAAAATGTCAATGTAGGGCGCGGAGCGGCGCGATAATTGCACATTGCTCACGCTGAACGACTGCAACGCCCGCCAGTCATCGTGCCGCGCGACCAGAATATTCAGGTGGGCGATCTGCGTGTCTGCGCTGACGGTAAAGCGCAACTGGTAAACACTGTCCTTTAAGGTCATCAGGTTGGCTTGCTGCATGCCGCACGGAGGCGTAGCGCACTGGAACGGATGGGCAGGATCGATTTGCTCTCCAGACTTCAGAGCGCTCCAGCCGCCGGGGGATACGAGATTCTGCACTTCCACAGCGGACGTCCGCTCGGTCGGCGGAGGCGGCGGGCTTTGGAGAAACCTGTCTTCGAGCCCTTTCGCCTGGTCGCCCTCGGCGAGGATGAAGCGCGTGTTCAGCAAGGAGAGGATCGCGTTATTAGCCATCAGCTCGGGCCAATGCGGCAGCTCAAATACGCTGACCGGGAGCAGGTCGGCGTATTGCCGCGGCACCAGGGCGTCGTAACCGTAGATATCGTCGATGCCGGCGATTTCATTGAGGTTGGGCTTGATAAAGTCCGCTTCGCGGACGAGGGACATAGTGCGGAACGGCGCGCCGTTGGCGGCGCGCTGCAACGTTTCGTAGGTGGCACGCTCGGCAGCATTGGCGTGGCCAGAGGAGAAGTGCGGCTGGTCCGACAGTCCAAACCACAGCAAGTCGGCGAGCACGAACGCGATCGCCAGGCGGGCGAGCGGCTTGTTGTCAGGATTCTTCATCCATCGCCAAAATAGAATTGCTGCAAGCAGAAGCGTCAGCCAGGCGATGATCATGTCGCGGTTGCTGAAGCGCATGGACTGATGCAGACGCCACACCCACATCCCATCGAGGGGAGCGATGCGCGGGTTGATGGAGCCGAGGATGGCCCGGATGTTAATCAGCAGAACGACTGCAACGGCGATGAAGCCGAGGGGAATTGCGCGCGCCAGCCGGGCTTGAAGCGTGGGTGACAGCTTAGCAAGATTGCCGGTCGCGTAGGCCGCCAATGTCGCCACGGAAAATGCGAGGAAGATGACATTGACACGGTGGTCGCGGAAGAAGTTGTAGACCGGCAAGCGATACAGCAGGGACGCCAGAGAGGTGAACGCTGCGCAGGCCAGGAATGTGGCGACCACAGCCGAGCCCGCCGCAAAGCGCACATACCGCGATGTGCGCCAGAAACTCAACCCTGCGACGCCGAACATCAGCGGCAGAACACCCACATACGATGCGGTCACCACCATCTGGGCGGGTCCGAAAAACCCGACCGGATGGTAGGTCACATAGTCCGCGCCCATCAAATAGGGAAATAGCAGCGTAACCAGCGTCTGCGGCGCAACGGAGTTTGACAGAAAGTGGGTATAGGGAAGCACGGCGAGATTAGAGAAGGACTTGAACTCCATCGTCGGCAGGACCTCGATTGCGCCGAGGGCTGCGGCGAGCAAACCCATCACCAGCAATCCGCCAAGGAGTTGGAGCCGGCGGCGCTCCTCAGGCAAGGCGCTCAAAACATAAATGCCAACGTAGATCGCGCTCAGCAACACCATCTGCGGCCAGCCCGCCAGCAACTGAAGCGCAAGGCAGACACCGCCGGCCGCGCTGAATCTCCAGTCCCGCGTGCCGATCCACTTCTCCACGCAGTAGAACAGCGGAGGTATCCAGGTTGCGGAGTTGAAGATTGTGACCGATTCAATGTGCAGCAGCAGAAATCCGCTGAAGCTGAAGGCCACGGCGCCCAGCCAGGCCGCCTCATCGCGATTGGTGAGGAGCCGGAAGTAGGCGTGAGAAAAGCCGAGCAGCAGCAGGAGGTGCAGCATCATCGACACGTTGAAGGCGACGGTCGAAGGCAGGACGTAGAGGACGATGTTCGGCGGATAAAAGGGAGCCGCCTGTACCGTCGCTACATGCGACATGCCGCTGAAGATGTGCGGGTCCCACAGGGGCCAAGCTCCCGAGCGGAACATCTGCGCCGACAGCACCCGGCCGGGCAGATAATACATGGGGCCGTCCGCGCCCTTCTTGGCAAAGAGATTACCGGTGGCTGCACTCCAGACGGCCACGGCGAACAGCAAGATCGCAGCCAGCCAATAGAAGCGCGGGATACGGCGAAGCTGATGACGTGAGAAATTCAAAGAAGGAGTATCGTCGGTTTCCCGCCATT
>JBEKCJ010000015.1:0-61376 GCA_050014935.1 Candidatus Korobacteraceae bacterium | reverse complement strand
AGCTCGTCGAGAATGCTGGTGTCAAGGTCGCCGTAAATCGTTAGCGCCAGCGTTCGCGGGATCGGCGTCGCCGTCATCACCAGCACATCGGGTTCGGCCTCATCGGACTTCTTCATCAGGCGAAAGCGTTGCATCACGCCAAAGCGATGCTGCTCGTCGACAATCACCAGGCCCAGCTTGTCGAACTCTACCGTCTCCTGGATCAGCGCGTGCGTGCCGATCACCAGCTGCGCGTTGCCTTGCGCAATGTGATGTCGCACCTGCTTCTTGCGGCCCGATTCCTGCGAGCCGGTGAGCAGCACAATGCGATATCCCGCAGCTTCCAGAATCTGCCGCGCCGAAAGATAATGCTGCGTCGCCAGAATCTCCGTCGGGGCCATGAGCGCGACTTGATAGCCGCTCTCGATAGCAATGACCGCGGCTTCCAGCGCCACGATAGTTTTGCCCGACCCCACGTCACCTTGTAGGAGACGGCGCATCGGCGCGGGCGCGGCCATGTCACCGGCAATTTCCTTCAACACTCGCTTCTGCGCGGCTGTGGGATGAAACGGCAAGATGCGCTTCACGGCAGCCCGGACGCGATCGTTGATGGGAAAAGCAATGCCGGTCTGGGCGCGCATCTTGCGGCGTTTAAGTTCCAGTCCGAGTTCGAGGAAGAAAAGCTCTTCAAAGATAAGCCGGATGTGCGCCGGTGTGCGCGCCGCCTGTAGCTTGGTAAGACTTTCGCCGACCTCGGGCCAGTGCGCTTGCCAAAAGGCGCGCCGCCGATCAATGAGCTCCAAGCGCCCGCGAACAGTTGCGGGGATCGCATCGGAGATGTCTTGATCGAGGTTCTCCAACATGCTGTGGATAACGCGGCGAAACCAACGCGCGGTGAGCCGGCCATTGCCGGCCGCTTCGTAGATGGGAACAATGCGGCCCACCTCCAGTGATTGCCACTTCTGCTCGTCGCCGGCGCTCGAAGATTCGGAGGGATCGTGCAACACCTCGAACTGCGGCTGAAGGATCTGGAAGCGATGCCCGCCGCGGTCGCCCGCCTCGACTTTGCCGTACAACGCGACCAGCATTCCGGCTCGGAACTTGTCTTGCAGGTAGGTTGCGTTGAACCAGATGCACTTCAAGGTGTCGCGGCCCTGGCCGACGGTCATCTCGAAGAGTGGCATGCGGCGGGTGCGAAACAGGCCGAAGGTACGAACTTCCGCAATGACGCTGGCCATCTCACCGACCCGCAGCTCGCCGATGCCGCGCGGATTCAGCCGATCTTCATAGCGAAAGGGCAGGTAGTAGAGCAGGTCCTCGACCGTGCTGATGCCTTTCTCCAATAGAATTTCGGCGAACCTGGGTCCGATTCCTTTGACGTACTGCACGCTGGTCGCGAGGTCGAGCACAGAAGGATGGTAAATGAAGGAAGCCGCAATTAGCTGTTGGCCTCTTAGCTCTTAGCAGGCCGCTATCTCACAGAGTCGCGGCTCTCGACGGCGTCGTGTCGGCTAAAGCGCTAATAGCTAAGAGCTATTTGCCGTTTTTCTGGCATCATCCCAGCCGTCACCGGTGTCAAAGTTATAGGTGTTTCGAAAAATCCTCAAGCAGACGGTTGCCGTGGTTGTCGGCAACCTGCTTTACTTCTTTGTCTTGATGCCGCATCTGCCGGCGGCGGCACGGCACCGTCCGGACCAGCTCGACCTGGGATTGATCGTCGACTTCTGGCTGTGCGTAGTCTTGTACGGTGCGATTGAGTTAGTGGACCGGAAGTGGCGACGCAGCGGCTAGGCGGAACAGTTTGGGAATCCCTCTATGGTTGTCATCACGAGGAGGCCTTCAGGCGGACGAGGGATCTGCTTTTTCCAGTGCTTGCGCCGCGACTAGAACTCCTCGTCCCGGTTGTTGAAGTCTTCCAGCATTTGCCGCAGATCGAGTTTCTGCTCCTGCATTTGCTTCTTAAGCTGTTCCATCTGCTGTTGCAATTCCGGCGTCCAGTTTTTCATGGAAGACTCGATCTGGCGTCGCATCTCGTCGAGCTCTTTCTGACTCGGCAGTGAAGTTTGCAGTTGGCGCTTCATCTCGTCAATGTCCTTTTGACTGGGCATCGAGTGTTGCATGTCCTGCCGCAACCGCTCCATTTCCTGCTGCGTCGGCTTGGCCGATTTCGCCAGTTCGCGAGACATCTTGTCGATGTCCTTCTGCTGATGCTTCATCGACTTCTCGATCTCGCGACGCAGCTGCTCCAGCTCTTTTTCGCTGGGCCCCACTTGCGCAACCATTTCGTTTTGGCCGCGTTCGATTTCGGGCCGCATCTGCGCCATCTGCTCGTTCAGCTCCTGCGCCTCCGTGTCCAGGTTCAACCAGTCCTCCGGCTGAAGCCGCGAAGTGTCGGCCGGTCCCGGAACCTTGATGACTACGGTCTGCTCATGCTTGTCGCGCCAGATGCCGACCGAGACCTTCGTGGCTTGACCGTGCATTCCGCGCTGCCAGTCGGCCATGTCGTGTACGGTCTCGTTGTTGACCTTCAGGATGATGTCTCCGGCTTTCAGGCCGGCGGCCGCTGCCGGACTACCTCCTTCGACGGAGCGCACCAGCACACCGTGCCCACGCGGCACGCCGAAGAAGTCCGCCAGTTGCGGGCTTAAGCTTTCCACCACCAGACCGTGACGCGCCGAAAGCACGGTGAAAGACGGAATCTCGAGGTCAGGAGGATAGGCATGTGGAGGCGCGGGAGAGCCCATCGTAATCGCCGGCATAGCGCGGGCGTGCGACATTACGTTCCAACTCCCCAGCGTTACCTTCATGTCCTTGCGTTGACCATTGCGCATAATGGTAAGGGTCACCGTCTTTTGCGGAGGAGTAGCGTGGATCAAGCCTTGCAGCTGCTCTGGTCCGTCAACCTTGGAGCCGTCGAAGGCAACCACAACATCGTTCTCCATCAGACCGGCGTGGCAGGCAGGACCGTCCTGGTCAACGTAGGTAATGATGGCGCCCGCCGGCTCCTGTAGTTTCAGTGCAGAAGCCCGTTGCGGGGTGACGGCGGTGATCTGGACACCGAGATACGCGCCGGAATGCGCTTCCGGCCATGGCTGTGCAGCTGCCGGACCAGCCATCGCCCGCACAAGCATCGCGACCACGAACAAAGCGACCAACGAAACTGTATTGCGTGTACGCATAACGTCCAACCCTGAATCTACTGACATTTCCGAAAAGCGATCTGCCCAATAGTAGTCCGGATTCGCAACGCCGGACCACCGCCATTGATGACTCCCTCAGCCGACATCGACCGCGGACTCCATTGCCCACCCTGCTTGGTAATGTTCAAGCCGGGAAACTCCGAGGTAATGCCGTTGCCGGCGGCCATATCGGAAGTGGCATGTACAGTCACCGGCAGATTGCCGGCAAGGCATACAGCCACGTCGCCCGCTGCGGTGTGGAGAAACGAGTCGGTGAAACCATGATTGCCGATAAACTCTACCGTGATCGGCCCGGCCCCCGTTTCCACCTGCGCCCCGCGGCTCAGCCGGAACAGCGCCACGCTGCCGCCTCCGGTACTGACTTGCACCGGACCGCTAGCGCTGCTCACGCGCACGCTGCCCCCTTCAGTCTTGGCGTCAACTGCGCCGTCGATATCTCCCAGATACAAATTGCCTCCGCCGCTCACCACATGCAGATCACCCTGGCATTTCTGCACCTGAATGCTGCCTGCGCCGGTTTGAATCGTAGAGGCCCGCGAAGAGCCGATATAAACACGGCCGCCGCCCAGGTTAACCTGGGTCAGTCCGCCAACGTTGGCCACGCGCACATCCGCCGCACCACTGGTCAGCGTCAGATCGCTGCCCAGATTGCCCGCCTCGACGTTGCCTCCGCCACTGGCAATCTTCACCGGACCCGCCAGGTCGTCAAGCTTGATCAGGCCGGCGCCCGTCGTCGCCACGATGGTAGCGGCAATCGAACTAAACGCCAGCGAGCCGCTGCGCGTCTGAACTTTTACCAGGCTGAGTTCGCGCGGCACCTGCACAATGAACTCGGCCCCGAATCGCGCCAGGGTCTTTTTGCCGGCCTTGCCCTCAAGGGCGTCGCTGTCGCCAGCCTTGACCGCCGAAATACGGAATTGCTCAAACTGCTTTCGCGCATCCTTCTCACTGCCGGCGTAAGAGCGCTTGCGGATGACATACGAAACCCGCGGCGCGTTGCCCTGCACCTGCACTGAGCCCAGGTCCGTAGTGACATGCATCTCGCGGGCCGTCGGCATCGTCCCGGTAATTTCTTCCACCCAGGAATTGCCGTCGCGATAGATTCGGGATTGCTGCGCGCAGACGGGAAGCACAACCGCAAACGCCACCACACAGACACACACGGACAACAGAGGGGGCTTCTTGATGGTTTTTCTCTCCCGCTGTGTAGCTGGCTGGTGATTTTGTTCTTCCTTAAGTTTGCGATCGGCCATTTCTCTGTGACTCAGTTCCTTCGTGTTTAATCAATGTTCGGCATCGAAGTCAACTCGCGTTGCGATTCGGTGCGGATGTACGGGCTGGGATCTTCCTTGGCCAATTGCTGCAGCGCCATGCGCACGCTGCTGTCGGCAAGTACTGGCTCCAGTGCATGCAGAGCTCCGCTACGCACCCCCAGGTTGCTGTCATTCAGCAACGCCTCAAGAACAGCGTTGCGCACCCTGATGTCCTGCTTCACATAAGAGCCCAAGCCGTCCAGTGCCTTCAGGCGCACTCCCGGATTGCTGTCGTAGCGCAAGGAATAGGTAAGGGCTTCGCGCACCCGGGGATCGTCAGGCTGGCTGTTCAGCGCATCCACCACATCGAGCCGCACCCCGGGATTGTTGTTATTGTTTTTGGCCGCGAAGGCCAGCAGTTCTTTAATCTGGCCATCGCTTACCGTTCCCTCTACTGAATCGGGCACCATGCGTTCGTAGTTGATCTTGACTTTGTCGGAATTGGGCTGCCGGTCGATCGAAGTAATGCCGGCGATGGAGGATTCCTGGGTGGACAATTGCGGATCGACATGGATCTTGCCGTGTCCCAGCGCGCTGTACATCGTCCCTAAGCCGCCGCCAAAGCCGACGATGAGCAATATCGCGGCCAGCGCGGGCGAAAAACGAACCTGCCGCAGCCATGCCGTGGGATCGAAAGCCAGGCGATGATACCAGGCACGCTTCTGCTCGGCGGTCTCCAGCGCTTCCTGCAGCCGCATCCGAGCCGCTGCCAGAAAGCTGGCCGAGGGCTCTTCCACTGGCACGACGTTCATCTCTGCCTGAAACTCCTGCTGGGCGGCCAGCTCCCCAGCGCAATCCTTGCAGCGCTGGATGTGCTGCTCCACCTCATGCCGCGCGTCGTCGGCCAGCTCGTTATAGAGGTACAGGCAAATGTTCTGTTGTACCCAATCGCAATTCATAAGAACTCCTTAGCAATGAGCTGCGAGCACTAGCTGCGAGCTTCAAGATGCTGGCTTCCGGCCCTCGCCTTAGCGCTCTCTCCAAGACCGGATCGAACGCCAATACAAACGGCTAGTTGCTGGTAGCTCGCGGCTCGTAGCTCATCTCGCATCCTTCAGCGCAGCCCGCAACTTTTGCGTACCGCGGAACAGCGTGTTTTTCGCGGTCTCTTCCGTCGTATTCAAAATCTCGCCAATGGTACGCAGTTTCAGCCCCTGGTAATGCTTCATCTCAAAGACCATGCGCTCGCGCGGCGTCAGCTTCTTCAGCGCCTTGGCGATTCGCGCGCCCAATTCGCGCCGCATCAAGTCGCGCTCGGGGCTGGCCCCCGATCGCTGGTCGGCAACCTGATCCAGCAGATCGTAGGTGCCGCCTTCGGAGTCAGTCGCAATGCCGGAGTCCTCCTTGCGCACCTGCCGTTTGCGCAGCAGGTCGAGGCACAAGTTGGTCACGATGCGATAAATCCAGGTGTAGAACGAGCACTCGAAGCGGAAGTTGCCGATGTTCCGGTAGGCCTTGAGGAACGCTTCCTGGTAAATGTCCTGGGCGTCCTGCTCGGAGCGGGTGAGGTGATAGGCCAGACGGAGCACGGCGCCGTCGTACTGGCGCACCAGTTCCTCGAACGCGGCGTGATAGCCACGCTGAGCTTCGCGGATCAACTCCGTGTCGTTCATGCGGCTCTGGGCCTGCCCCACGCGTACTGCGGACGCTTTGCCCGTCTCCTGCCACGCCTCAGGAGGACGAAGCGCCGGGGTGCTCAATTCGCGCCCCTTGGACGCTCGTTGAGGTGCAAGTCCCGGGCCAACCGTGAGAGGAACTGCTACCGCTTCGGCCGTAATTGGCAAGCCAATTCTCGTGCCTGCAACTAGATAGACGGGCGCGGGGAGAAACCGTGAGCGAATTATAGACCTGTTCCTGCAGTACTTACGTGGGAAGACGCTCGCTGGTTCAGGAAGCGGGGTTACTACTCGGGTTTCTGGCGGTTAGCAGTTGGCACTTGGCACTGGTGCTTGGTGTTTTGCTTCCTGCGACCCGAGAGCAGTCCGCGGCAAGGACTCGTATGACGCAACCCACCTGAGACAAATGCTTTGGCTAAGTGCCAACTGCTAAATGCTCAAGGCGGTATTAGATCGCGATTGACCACGCCGTCTTAGCTAAATAAACTTAGCTAATGAGCTACACCGTTCATCAAGCCAAGACGAGTCTTTCCAAGCTGATCCGCGAGGCTGAAAAGGGCGAGGAAGTCATCATCACGCGTGGCAAGGATCCGGTCGCCAAGATTGGGCCAAAGACCGTGTGCCGGGAATGTTTAAGGGCCAACTGTGGTCGGCGCCGGACGCATTCGATCCCCTCACCGATGAGGAGATGCGTGAGTTGGGATTTGAATGATCGCGCCACGTCGCTTGACCTGTGCCAAGTTAGCTAAATAGACTTAGCTAATGAGTTATACAGTCCACCAGGCGAAGACCAATCTGTCACGGCTGATCAAAGAAGCCCAGAAGGGCAAGGAAGTGATCATAACGCGCGGCAAGCAGCCGGTCGTGAAGATTGTGCCGCTCACCAGCGTTGCCAAGAAGCGCGTTCCAGACATGCTAAAGGGTCAAATCTGGTCCGCACCTGACGCTTTCGATCCGCTCACGGACGAGGAAATGCGCGAGCTGGGATTTGAATGATCGCCTTGCTCGATACACACACGTTGCGATGGTGGCTAGACGGATCAATCCGTCTGTCGCCCCCAGCACGAAGCGCAATTGATGCGACGGCAAATTCCATGGTCGTTTCCGCCGTCGTGCCATGGGAACTTGCAATCAAAACCAATCTCGGGAAGTTTGACGCCCAAGTCTTGCTGTCGCGCTGGGACGAGATTCTCGACGTTCAAGGTTTTTCAGAACTGCCCATCGACTCCACTCACGCGATCCGGGCTGGCCTGCTGCCGCGACATCATAATGACCCGTTTGACCGCATGTTGGCGGCGCAGGCGCAGGCGACTGGCTGGCCGATTATCAGCGCTGATCGCATCTTCGAGATGTATGGAGTGCGACGGATCTGGTGAGAGACAGTTGTGAAGGGCACCCGCAGCGGCGCCCTTCAGCGATATTCTCAGGCTAAGGTTATGCTTCGGCGCCGCTCTCTTCGCCTGCGGACTCACCGGCCTCTTCGGCGACCGCTTCCTTCGCGATCGCCACTTTCACCGGCACGATCACGTCGCGATGCAGCTTGATCAGCACGTTGAACTCGCCCACATGTTTCAGCGGCTCTTCCAGCAGGATCTTGCGGCGATCGATGTTATGGCCCTTGTGCTCGAGTTCGCGCGCGATGTCGGCCGAGGTGACGGAACCGAATAGCTGGTCATGGTCGCCAGACTTGCGGGTGAAGCTCAGCTCGACGCTCGCCAGTTGTTTGCCCAATGCTTCGGCATCGCCCTTCTCGTGAGCCAGTCGCCGCACGGCGGAAGCCCTCATCTGCTCGATGACAGCGCGATTGGCTGGCGTCGCTTCAATCGCCAGCTTCTTGGGCAGAAGATAGTTGCGGCCATAGCCCTCGGCCACTTTCACCACGTCGCCGCGTGAGCCAAGCTTGGATACGTCTTCTTTCAGAATAACTTCCATGAGAACTCCGTTGGACTCGGGCTCAAGCCCTCGCCGAATGTGTCGTCCCCGCAGGGACTCAGATCTTTGTGGCTTTCACACCCAGGGCTTCCGCCCTGGGCTAAATTAGTTTCGCCCTTCGGGCTCATCCACCCATCAGATGCAAATGCTGCCGCATTCTCAAACTGACAAACTGACGACCGGTAACTGACAACAGTCTCTTACCGTCCGCCAAACGGCAGCAGCGCGATATTGCGCGCCTGCTTAATAGCTTCACTCAGGCGACGCTGATGCGGCGTGCACACGCCGGTCAGGCGGCGAGGAACGATCTTGCCGCTCTCCGCTACGAACTGCGACAGCAGACGCACGTCCTTGTAGTTGATACCGTCGATCTTCTCGACGCAGAACTTGCAAACTTTCTTGCGGCGGAAAAACTTCCGCCCGCCTTCGCGCGGTCCGCCAGGACCGCCGCCGGGACGTGGCCCGCTGCGCGGCCCCCGCGGACCACCTTCACGCGCGCCACCGTCACTGCGCGTCGCTGGAGCGTCGCTGGTTGCCGCACCCGATGTCTTCGTTGCTTCGTCTGCCATAGTTCTCCTTCAATGCCTCGCTTGAGGCCTGATCTTTCCAGTGTGTGGCAAATCCTGGTTACGCGCCCACGGGCGCAGCCTCGCCACCTTCCGCCGGAGCGGCCTCGGGCGTCTCTTCCGGCGCAGGTACCGCGCTTTCGGCGGCAGCGGCGGCCTCCGCAGCAGCCGCAGCGCGCGTACCTTTGCCGCGGACTTTGGTATCGCGAATGGCCTTGATTTTGGCCAGCCGCTTCTGTTCTTCGTCCACGCGCACTGTGATGAACTTGATCACCGGCTCGGTAACACGCAGGCGGCGCTCCACTTCTTTCACCATGCCGCCTTCGCCTTCCAGCACCATCAGCATGTAAATGCCGTCATGGAACTTGCGCACCACGTAGGCCAGCCGGCGCTTGCCCATGCGCTCGACACTCTTCACCGTCCCACCCGCATTGCCGACCTGCGTCTCCAGGCTGGAGATCAGTTTGTCCTGCTCTTCTTCCGGCATGTCGGGGCGGACGATGAACATCAATTCGTAAGTACGTTGCATTGTTTTCTCCTGGCCATCAGCTGTCAGCTATCAGCCTTCAGCTAATGCCGTTCTTCAAACTTGTGTCATCCTGAGCGGAGGCGATCCGCTTTTGATCGCCGGAGCCGAAGGACCCCTATCGCTCTCAAGAAATTGGTGCTCGAAACTCGAAACTCTACTCCCCAGCCCCTAGCCCCTCATCCTTATCTTCTTCCGCCTTGCGATTAAACCGGTTCATTGCTGCCTGTACACCATCAGCAAGGATCACCCGTACCGCCTCAGCCGCCTGGTCCAGAACCTGGTCCACGACCAGGAGCTGCGCCTTCTTGAACTGCGACAGCACATACTTCGCGCCATCGCCCACCGCATAATCCGGCCCAATTCCCATCCGGATACGTGTGATCTCCTGCGTACCCAGCGCCGCAATCACCGATTCCGCGCCATTGTGTCCGGCTGACCGGCCGCGCGGCCGCACTCGCAACGAACCGAACGGCAGATCCAGTTCGTCGTACAACAGCACCAGATCTTCTTCTGGCTGCGCCTGATACTCACGCACCAGCTCGCTTACCGACTGGCCGCTCAAGTTCATGTAGGTTTCGGGCTTGGCCAGCACGACCTCTTGCCCGGCTATTCGCGTCCGCGCCGTCTGCGCGCGGCAGTGGCGGTTATTCACCCGCACGCCGCACTGCTCGGCGATGCGGTCCACCGCCAGGAAACCCATGTTGTGCGGTGTGAACTGGTATTCGATGCCCGGATTGCCGAGCCCGACGATCAGCTTCACGACCGTTACTTCTTCTTCTCGGCCTTCTCGGCCTTCTCCGGCTTGGCTGCCTTGTCGCCCTCGCCAGCTTCGCCGTCGGTTTCCTGCTTGCCCTTCTTGATGACCTCGGGCTCGGCAGCAGCGGCAGCGCCTTCCACGGCACCCTCGGCAGGAGTTGCTTCCACCACTTCCTTCACCGCAACCACGTGCGCTACAGGCTGGTTCTCCTCCGTGATGAACTTGAGCTTGTCCCCATGCGGCAACTCGGAAACGCGGATCACCTGGCCAAACTCCAGCTTGCTGACGTCCACATCGATGTGCCCGGGAATATCGGCCGGCAAGCATTCGATCTCGACTTCGCGCAACAGCAGTTCGAGAATGCCGCCCCCGACCTTCACGCCAGGCGCTTCACCCTTCAGCAGGACGGGCACGCTAACCTGCAACACTTTGTCCATCGCGATGCGCTTCAGATCGACATGTAGCAGCGCGCTCTTGATGGGCTCATATTGCCAGTCCACGATCATCACCTTGGCGGTCTTGCCGTCGAGGCTCAGATCGAAGATCGAGTTGTGACCCTGTTCGGAATTCAGGATGCGCCGGATCTGCTTGGGATCGACGGTGACAGGCTGCGAATCCTGCCCCGCGCCGTAGACTACCGCCGGAATCAGGCCGCTCTGGCGGAGCCTGCGGGCATCGTTCTTGCCGCCACCCTGCCGCGGCTTGGCTTCTACGTTTTTCTCTGGAGTTGCTGTAGCCATAAATTCGTTCCTTTACAAAAACAGTCTGCTGACTGAAGTCTCTTCATGAATCGACTGAATAGCGCGTCCGATAAGCCCGGCGATCGACAGCACTTTGATCTTGGGCTCGTTGCGCCCCGCCTCAGTCAGCGGGATGGTATTGGTCACAACTACATCGGCCAACGCCGATCTTGAAATTCTCTGGATCGCTTCACCCGACAACACCGCATGCGTAGCGCAGGCATGCACCTCGCGCGCTCCCGCTTCCATCAACGCTTGCGCGGTCTTCACCAGCGTGCCCGCGGTATCGATGATGTCGTCGAGGATCAGACAGGTGCGGCCCTTCACATCCCCGATCACGTGCATCACCTCGGTTACGTCCATTTCCACCCGGCGCTTGTCGACGATCGCCAGCGCCGAATCCATCTTCTTGGCGAAGAAGCGCGCTCGCTCCACTCCGCCCGCATCCGGAGAAACCACCGTCAAATCCGGAAACGCCAACTCCTTGAAATGCCCCACCAGCACCGGAGACGCGAACAGATGGTCCACCGGGATATTAAAAAATCCCTGAATCTGCGGCGCATGCAAATCCACTACCAGGGCACGATCGGCGCCTGCCGTCGTCAGCAAATCCGCCACCAGCTTCGACGAAATCGGCACTCGCGGCTTGTCCTTACGGTCCTGCCGCGCATAACCAAAGTACGGAATCACCACCGTGATGCGCCGGGCTGACGCGCGCTTCAGCGCATCGATCAGCAACAGCAGTTGCATCAAGTGCACATCTACCGGATCGCAGGTCGGCTGCACCATGAAGACATCGGCGCCCCGCACGTTCTCCTCGATCTGCACATACGTCTCACCGTCGGAGAACTTGCTGATACATGCCTTGCCGATGGGCAGCTCAAGAAAATTGCAAATGTCCTTGGCCAGCGCATCGTTCGCGGTGCCGGAAAAGATCTTCCACTTGTCATCCTGGCGCGCCCTCACCGGCTTGCGCTCCGACAATGGCCTTTGTTGTGCCACCGGAGCAGTGCCGCCCTCACCTGGCGCCGCCGCCGCAAAAACTCCACTCGCCTTCGTTGCTGCGTCCATTGCTATACCCCGCGCGACCTGGTTTGGTTACATGCTGGGTCCGGAAAAAACTAGCTGTCAGCTTTCAGCCGTCAGCTCTAATCACCGCTCTGTGATCCTGAGCGGAGGCGGCGCTGATTTCGCGACGCCGGAGTCGAAGGACCCCTATCCTTCGACAAAGCCTGTGCCGTCCCTAAAGGGACTCGGTACTTGTTTGCTCGCTCAACCCAGCGTTAAAACACTGGGCTATAATCTTCCGTCCCGCAAAGCGGGACTCGTTTCCCGCAACTCCAGAGTTCGACCTCTCGCGAGAACATTCGTGACGAATCCGGGTTGCACAACTGACAACTGAATTCTGGCTGGGCGGCTAGGATTCGAACCTAGACAAAGTGCTCCAAAGGCACTTGACCTACCATTAGTCGACCGCCCAGTTTAGCGGCGAGCTACGAGCCGCGAGCAACTAACTAAAGTCAACACCTGAGTGCCTAAACGCGTTCTCGCCCAAAAACCCGAAGTTCGCAGCGCTATTAGCCCGAAGCTCGGGGCTCGAAGCTCGCCGCTTCTACTGCCTTCCAATACTCATCCCGCGTCAGCGTTGTGGTCGCAATGGCCGCATGTCCCGCGGCTCTCATACGCTCGGCTGCGGCCTCTGCTTCGTCTGCGGAGGCGAACAGACCGTACAACGTAGAGCCGGAGCCCGACAACGATGCATACTGCGCGCCTGCGTGCTGCAACAGCTCTTTTACCTCTCGCAACTCGGGATACTCAGGAAAGACGACGCGTTCGAAGTCGTTCTCGATCCCGGTTCGGACGAGGTCGAGAAGCGGTGTCTCGGCCCGGTCCCCGCCAAATGCGGGAACACCGGATGCAGGCCCAACCTTTACCCCACCAAGTCCAAAAGCGAAACTTGTCGGGGGCCCTGCCTGCGGGTACAAACTCGAATCCAGCCACGCAATAAGCTCCTGGCTGAACTCGTTTATTGTACCTGCGGGGTCAGCGCCGGTCAATGTGGCCACGGACTTAGTAGGTGGGGGACCAAGCGCCTTGTCTGCACGCGCGACCAGTGCGTCCCACTGCGCGAAGGCCTTCGGCGTCGAGACGCCAACCGGCGGGGTGACCACAACCACGTGCCAGGCCGGCAGGTCCGGTAGCGGATGGACCTCCTCGCCCCGACCGACTCCAAGAACCGTTCCGCCAATTAAAAAGAGCGGCAGGTCGCTGCCCACCTCCGCCGCGATACGGAGTTTGTCTGCCATGGCAAGCTGCACTCCCAGAGCGCGCTCCAGGCCAAGCATCGCCGCGACGGCATTCGACGACGCTGCCCCCATCCCTCCCTGCACCGGCAGGTGCTTCTCGATCTCGATGACAATCTTGCATTGAAGGGGCGCACCCTCAGGTGCGCCGTAAAGATATGACCCTGTCTGCGGCTTCAGACGCTGAGGTGACGCTCCCAGCACCTGCTCCGCGATTTTCCAGCAGGTATTCGACCCGTCCAGCGGCACCCGTGGATCGATGCAGCGAACCTCAATGCCGGAGCCGGGCAGCACGTCGACCCGAACTACGTCATGCAGTGCCAGCGTCTGATAGATAGTCCGCAGCTCGTGGAAGCCGTCCGGCCGCACCGCGCCGATCTTTAACCCTAGATTGATCTTCGCAAAAGAAGGAATTGAGATCATGGAAGCGTCGGTTGCACAATATATACTACAAGTATATACTAAGGTAGAGGTTGTTATGCCGAAGACGGCGAAGTTATTCACCAATGGCAACAGCCAGGCGGTCCGCCTGCCCCGGGAATTCCGCTTCCAGGGCGACGAGGTCCGCATTCGCAAGCAAGGAGATGCGGTTATCCTGGAGCCCGTTGTTACGGACGTCAAAGCATGGCTCACCGAGATACAGCGGCATCCCCTCTCGACGGATTTCATGGCTGAAGGGCGTGAGCAACCGCCTTTTCCTGAGCGGAAGGGGTTCGACTGAAGTTCCTGCTCGACACCAATACCTGCGTCGCACTGCTCCGTGACGCATCACAGAGGATAGCGAAAAGCTTTGCTCATGCAGTCACCCGCGACGGTATGATATGCATATCCTCGCTGGTTCTTTGTGAACTCTGGTACGGCGTGTATAGGAGTTCGCGTCCGGGCGAAAACGCCGCCATCCTGCAAAAGTTTCTGCGCGGCCCGATTGTCGTCCTCGTTTTCGATGAAGAAGACGCGCGTATCGCTGCCGGCATTCGCGCTGATTTGGCCCGCAAAGGCAGGACCATCGGTTCCTACGACACCCTGATTGCGGGCCAATGCGTGGCCAAGAACCTCACAGTGGTCACGTCCAACTTACGCGAGTTCCAGAGAGTCAAAGGGCTGCGCTGCGAGGATTGGGCGCGATAAGCTCAAGCTTTCCTCGCCGCTACCACTCGCGGAATGCCTTGCAAATCCGGAACCACCCTCACATCCTCCCACATTGTGGGACTAAGCAAGTTCACCACGGCATCGCGCATGGAGTAACCGATTTCTAATGCCAGCCAGCCGCCTGGTTTCAGGGCGCGATGCGCCTGCTCGATCAGCCGTCTAATCACATCCAGCCCTTGCTCGCCCGCGAAGACCGCGACCCGCGGCTCGAAGTCACGCACCGACTTCTGCACTTTGTCCGCCTCGCCAAAACCCACATACGGCGGATTGCTGACCACGAAATCGAAGTCATGAACGCCAGCCAGGGCTTCAAGGACATTACTCTGCAGGAAGAGCACCCGCCCGTCGAGCCCTAGCCGCGCGGCATTGGCGCGCGCGAGCGCCAGCGCCTCGGCAGAGACATCCACGGCGTAAACCTCCACGTCCTTCAGTTCATGCGCGAGCGCCAGCGCAACACATCCCGAGCCGGTACCGATATCCACCAGCTTGGGTCGTTCCGTGCCTCGCGCCAACTCCAGGACGGTCTCAACAAGGTGCTCGGTCTCGGGTCGTGGGATCAGCACCGCGGGCGAGACCACAAAGTCCAGCCCCCAGAACTCCTGATGTCCGGTTATGTATTGCGCCGGCAGGCCCGTCGCACGCTGGGCGAGAGTCTCGTCATACCGGGCTCCGTCTTCGACAGAGAGTTCGCGCTCGGGATGAGCGTACAGATAGGCGCGATTCACGCCGAGGACAAACATCAGCAGCACCTCGGCGTTCATGCGCGGCGAGCCGACGTCGGCCGCTTCCAGACGATCAATCGCCGACGCGAGAGCATGCTTCAGTTGCATGGAAGGAAAAAACGCCAGCTTGTTACGCCGCGCCGGCCTCGTCGCCCTTGAGCTTCTCCGACTGGAAGTGCGTGATCAGCGCATCGATCATCGGCTGGATGCGGCCGTCCATGAACTCAGGCAATTGGTGCGCAGTAAAGCCAATGCGATGGTCGGTGACACGGTTCTGCGGGAAGTTGTAGGTGCGAATTTTCTCGCTGCGATCGCCGCTGCCCACCATGGCCTTACGCTCTTTGGCCAGCGCCGCCTGCTGCTTCTGCTGCTCCATCTCGTAGAGTCGGGCGCGCAGCACGCGCATTCCCTTCTCGCGGTTCTTGATCTGCGACTTCTCGTCCTGGCAACTGACGACGGTGTTGGTGGGCAGGTGCGTGATGCGAACTGCGGAGTACGTCGTGTTCACCGACTGGCCGCCGGGGCCCGACGAGCAGAACGTATCGATCCGAATGTCCTTGGCTTCAATCTTGATATCGACATCTTCCGCCTCGGGCAGCACAGCAACAGTCACAGCAGACGTGTGGACCCGGCCCTGCGTCTCGGTCTCCGGGACGCGCTGCACACGGTGCACGCCGCTCTCGTACTTCAGCCGCGAGTAAACGCGCTGGCCCTCGATGATGGCGATGACTTCTTTCAACCCGCCCACACTCGACTCGGACGTCGAGAGCACTTCCACCTTCCAGCGATTGCTTTCAGCGTACCTCGTGTACATGCGGAAGATTTCGGCGGCGAAGAGGGTAGCTTCGTCGCCGCCCGTGCCGGCGCGGATTTCCAGGATTACGTTCTTCTCGTCGTTCGGGTCCTTGGGCAGCAGCAGGACTTTCAATTCCTCTTCCACCTGCGCCAGGCGCTCCTCCAGCTTCTTCATCTCCTCGCTGGCATAGGCCAGCATTTCAGGATCGGTCTCGTCGGCGGCAAGCGCTTTGCTCTCCTCGATGCCGCGCGTCAGGTCCTTGTACTCGCGATACTTCTCCACTACGGGCTGCAATTCGCTATGCGCCTTGGCGGTCTTCTGGTAGCGCTGCGAGTCGGAGACGATGTCCGGCGAAGCCAGGGCGGCATTTAGCTCTTCGTATTTGCTTTCGATTTGTTCTATGCGTTCAAACATGGGATCAACTCTATTGTACGAGACGTGGGTTGAACGGACCGTCCAGTCCGCGTCAAGGTTTCGCCTTTGACCGTGTGAGCCGGCTTCGGCCGCCGGCATCTCTTGAATAGCGATCTCTGGCCTTCAAGGCCGTTTCCTGGGCGAAGCCAGACTTAAAGCAGAGTTACCCAGCCCTGTCTCCTCACGTACTCGAGCCGCCCTCGAACACTTTCTTCATCTCGTAGGGATAGACGCGGTAGAGGCTATAGCTGACGCCAACGTCGGAGTACTGGCGGAAGAGCAGGTCGCCGCGTCCGTTGGCATCGGCGTCGAGGGCGTCGATGATCTCCATGCGGGCGAAGGAGTCGAGATGATTGCTGTCGCTCACCGAGCTGAAGATTTTGATAGGCGTGCCATTGATGTCCGCGTGGGCTACGAAGGTGACAAAGTAACTGAACGCGCCACCACCCAGCGCCTTGGCTGTGGCCACCGGCAAGGTCGCGGTCAGCACGAAGGTTGGCGAGTTGCTGAACTCGAGGTCGAAGGCGCGAAGATCGTAATCGGTGATGCCCGCATTTTTCGGCAACGCTGGAGTCTTACGCTGCGCAATGAACTTGCGGATTTCGTCCATCGCCAAAGCGGTCAGCTCATCCGACTTCCTTTCGCGCTCGGCGGTGTTCATGACATACAGCAGGGAGCGCGCCTCGCGCGGCGTCGCGTCGGAGACGGCGGGATAGGAGTGCCGGCCCGGGCTGCTTAAGGCGGCGATCAGCTTGGGCTGCGCCTGCGAGTTTGTCGGAGTTGTCGACTGGGAAGCGCTGAATGGTTTCGGCTCTGGTGTGGTCGCGGAGGTTGTAGTCGGTTTGCCGCGGTGAAGGGTCGGACGATTGGGATCGCTTTCGTCCGGAGACGATGTGGCCCCCGAGGATGGCGGCGCGCTGCTGGCCGATGGCGCCGGCGAAGATGGTGCGGTGTCCGCGGGAGCCGAGGCTGTGTCCGAGGGAGGCTTCTTCAACGTAGGACGGTCAGAAGGTTCATTCGGACTTGGCGCCGTACTGCTGGCCGAAGAATTGGAGCCACCCGACGATGTGGATTGGGAAGAGCCCGAGTCGCTGGAGCTTCCCGCGCTGGATGAGCCGCTCGACCCCGCGCGGTGCAGCACGGGACGATCGTCGGCGGGATTGTCTATGGGCTTCGGCTTGGGCTGCCTGGCGGCTTGCTGGGCAAGCTTCTTGTCGAACGGAAGCTCCGGCTTCCAATGACCCGTGCCAACCCAGCTTCCTTTGACTTGCTCGGGTGTGGTGACGGTGAACAGACCGGTAGGCTCGCCGTAGTCGGTGGCCTCGTAAACCGTCTCCGGTTGCAGCGCCATGGGCGCAGGATTGGCGCCATAAAGGCTGGCATCGTAGAAGCGATCGTCGATCCACAAAGCGACGGGCACAAGCCGCGCACCTCCGCCGGGCAGGAATTCAAGCACCGCGATGGCCCGAGGTCCGTGCTTATCCTTCTTCTTCTCGGCGCTTGGGCTCTGGCTGGGCTGCTGATCGGAGTGCTGGGTGCGGTCGCGGATCTGGGCGGGGCTTAACGCGACCAGCGAGCCTGCCACCAGGAGAGTAGCGATGGCCCGGGTGCCCCGTTCTAGCCTTGTTTTGGCTAGGGCGGGGGGTTTCCTGTATAGATATTGAGTCATGGAAATCAATACAAAATCTCCCAACTTCACCCTGCCCGACGAAAACGGAAACCCGGTTTCGCTGGATCAGTTTCGCGGCAAGACCGTGGTTCTGTTTTTCTATCCCAAAGCCAACACCCCCGGCTGAACCATAGAAGCGCGCGGGTTCCGCGACGCATATGGCAAGCTGCAAAAGGCCGGGCTGGTGGTGCTGGGCATTTCTCCCGACACGCCCAGGGCGCAACTCAAGTTTAAGGAAAAAGAGGACCTGCCGTATACCTTGCTGGCCGACGACAAGAAAGAGGTCGCCAAGAAGTTCGACGTGCTGAAAGAGAAAAACATGTATGGCAAAAAGGTGATGGGCATTGTGCGCACCACTTTCCTGATCGGGCCCGACGGGAAGATCGTGCACATCTTCTCACCGGTTAAGCCCGAAGGGCACGCCGAAGAAGTGCTTGCACTGGTGAAGAAGAGATAGTCTGCGATTTGCCAGCAGACAAAAGGGCCAGTGCGTTCTACTCACGCTTTTTTCGCTAGACACCTTTGGCGGCCTGGGTTAGCTTACTCGCTACCCCAGTCAGCGCCAATCAAGCAGGTCTCCGGAACCCTAATCTGACTACGAGGTGCAGGTCCATGCTGTCCAGTCGGTGGAAGAATCGCCCAGCGGTACTGTCGGTATCGTTCGCACTCTTTGTGTTCGCAGCGCAGTTCATGACCATACAGGCGGGCACGAACCAGTCTCCCAGTTCGCCGCAGGACGTGCTGACTTTTCATGGAGACACGAACCGCAGCGGCTGGGCATCGTCGGAGACGCTGCTGACCGTTGCTAACGTGACGCCAGCCACCTTCGGCCTGTTGCACGTGGTCACGCTCGATGGGCGCACGGATGCGCAACCGCTATTCGTCTCCGCACAGACGATTCAGGGTCAGGGAGTTCACGATGTCGTATACGTGGCAACCGAAGCCAACAGCGTCTACGCCATCGATGCCGACAGCGGC
Organism: Candidatus Korobacteraceae bacterium; assembly: GCA_050014935.1. Taxonomy (GTDB): domain Bacteria; phylum Acidobacteriota; class Terriglobia; order Terriglobales; family Acidobacteriaceae; genus Bog-257. The sequence goes on along the minus strand of JBEKCJ010000015.1, from coordinate 42,713 downwards.
GCGATCTTGTGGCACGCGAATTTCGGGATTCCAGTGCCCTTCCAATACAAGAGCCATGACGACAATGTTTACCCGGTGATGGGCATTCTAGGCACACCAGTGATCGATCGCACCGCCGGCCTTTTGTATTTTGTTTCCGACACGCTGAGCGCGCCGTCCGACATCTTCCGCTTGCACGCCATCTCGCTCAGTACCGGGCTCGACGCCGTGCCTCCCGTCGCGATCGAGTATTCCACCACGCTGTCCGACGGTACACAGTGGACCTTCAATCCCCGTTATCACTTGCAGCGTCCCGGGCTGCTGGAAGCCAATGGCAGCATCTACGTGTCGTTTGGCAGCAATGGCGACATCGTTCCCACTCAGTCACGCGGCACCATTCTGCGTTACGACGCAGCCACCTTGACTCCGCAGACGGGCGACATCGCCAACAAGCTGCACGAAACTACGCAGCCGTTCTACCTCTCCTCGATTTGGCAATCGGGCTACGGGGTTGCGGCGGACGCCAATGGCGACCTATTTTTCTCCACCGGCAACAGCAACCCGAACTATCCCAGCTACTCTCAGGCGTTCAACCGTCCTGACAGCACGGTGCGGCTGTCGGCCGACTTGCTGACCCTGGTGGACAGCTTCACTACCTACAACTATTACCAACTCGACCAGGGCGATAGCGACGTAGGATCCGGCGGCACCCTGCTGCTGCCCGACCAGCCGGGCCCGATTCCGCACCTCGCCATTGCTGGAGGCAAGGACGGGCGAGCCTTTCTGCTTAACCGCGACAACATGGGCGGCTACACCGACGGCGGTCCGGACAACGTGGTACAGACCATCAACATGGGCGGATGCTGGTGTGGGCCCGCGTATTTCGTCGGGTCCGACGGCGCCACCCACGTTTTGACTGGAGGCTCCAATGGCGTCACCAGTTGGAAGCTGCAAACCTCGCCGACGGTGCAGTTGATGCAAGAGACGTCAACTGGCTCCGGGCCGGTCAGCGGATTGCCGGACGATGGCGGAACCATTCCGGTGATTTCCTCCAACGGCACGAGAGCGGGAACCGGTGTCGTGTGGTTCGTGCAACGCCCCGCCTCCTCCTCCGACCAGAATCCTGGCACGCCAGTCACTTTGCGGGCCTATAACGCTTCCAACCTGCAGCAACAGCTGATTTCCCTTCAGGGTGGCACCTGGACGCACGCGGTCAACAGCAACGCTAATCTGGTGCCGACGGTAGCCAAGGGCAGAGTTTATGTCGCCAGCAACCTGCAGCTGAGGATGTACGGCGTAACCCACATTGGGTCTGACAATGTGGTAGTACCGGCGTCGCTGAAGCCGTCGCAGCCCGACACCATTACCTGCCCCGCCCAGGTCGCTTCTACGCCAGCGGCCAGCGGCAAGACTCCGCTGCACGATTTGTATGGCACCGTATGCCAGGCAACCGGAAAGCGGATCATGCTGGCGCTGCGGAGTGGCCGCGCTGTTTCCGTCGACGTCAGTGGAGCTTTCGACCAGAATCGCCACCTGCTGCTCACCCCAGGACGCACCCTGCACGTTAGCGTGGCTATTGACCAAGCCGGCGTCCTTCATGCACGCAAAGTTTCGCCATCGCACATCATCTCCCCGCTGACTCCGCCTGACCGCTAGCTGGCACTTCTGCGCGTTGGTCAGATGGAAGATTGGTTGCGCCTGAACCATGCCCTTGCTGGAAGCCCGTCACCTCGCGAAAATGTTCCACGTGGAACATTTTCCTTCCCGTTTTGGGAATGACTCCGCCCCAATCCGCGCCGTCAACGACGTTTCCCTCACCATCGAGGCCGGCGAGACGCTCGGCCTGGTGGGCGAATCCGGTTCCGGCAAGAGCACCCTGGGACGGATGCTGCTGCGGCTCATCGAACCCGACTCCGGCCACATCATCTTCGACAGCCACGATGTCCTGCGCGCCACCGGATCAGAGCTGCGCCGTCTGCGCCGCGACATGCAGATCATCTTCCAGGACCCCTTCGGCTCGCTCGATCCCCGCATGACCGTCGAGCAGGTCGTCTGCGAGCCCATAGCGGTTCACGGCAGCCAGAGCGATCGGCCCCGCCGCGAACGCGTCACCGAAGTGATGCGCGCCGTCGGCCTCGACGCCTCGGCCCTGCCCCGCTACCCGCACGAGTTCAGCGGCGGCCAGCGCCAGCGCATCGGGATCGCCCGCGCGCTCATCCTGCGTCCGCGCTTCATCGTGGCCGACGAGCCCGTCTCCGCGCTCGACGTGAGCGTCGGAGCCCAAATCGTCAACCTGCTCAAACTGCTCCAGCGGGAGTTTCAGCTGACCTACCTGTTCATCTCCCATTCCATGCCGATCGTGCGCTATCTCGCCGACCGCATCGCCGTCATGCAGCGCGGAGAACTGGTCGAAGTGGGCACGACGCAACAAATCACTACCGCACCGCAGCATCCCTATACCAGAACACTGCTGGCCGCCACGCCCGAGATGCGAGAGTAGCGAACCAGGAATGGTGGTACTATTCCCTGCTACCCTAGGAGCACCCAATGCCTCATTGCACGAAGTGCGGGACAGAAGTTCCTGTCAATGCGCAGTTCTGTTCCAACTGCGGGCAGCCGCAGCCCCCGGCGCCGGTCGCTGCGCCTTCATGGCAACCGCCGCCGCCGGCAGCGCGGTCTGGTATGTCGGAGAACACCGCCGCAGCCTTGAGCTACCTTTTGGGCTGGATCACCGGCATCATCTTCTTCCTCATCGATAAGCGTCCCTACGTGCGCTTCCATGCCGCGCAATCGATTGTTACCTTCGGCGCGCTGAACCTCATTCGCGTTGTCGTGGCGATGATCTTCGGTGTCGGCTGGATGTTCGGTGGCTATCACCACATGGGCTACGGCTATGCCGGATGGGGCAGCCTTGGACTTGGCATCGCCGTGATCAGCTTGCTGGGTCTGCTGACTTTTGCGCTGTGGATCTACTGCCTGATCAAGGCGGGGACGGGACAGCGCTTTGAGCTGCCCATTGCCGGCCCGATTGCGAAGAGCCTTGCCGGGGAGCAGTAGCCAGTCGCCGGGGACGACAATGGCCCTTACTGAATGGCCTGCGGCCGCTGCGCCATCAGCTCTTCGAAGCGTTTGTCCGTGCGCAGGGTTGCGAACTCGTGAGCGGTATACACATCGTTGATTTTCTTATATCCGTTTTCCATGGCCTTGCGCAGATACTCCAGCGAGCGATCGAAGTCTCCCGCTTGCGCGTACATCTTGGCCACCATAAACGAAAAGGCAGCGCGATCTTCCGGCGACGTCGCTTGCGCCATGATTCCGGTGTGCGAGACGCGGGTGAAGATGTTGGGGTCCCGCGAGAATGCCAGCGCATATTGCTTTCCTGCATCCACATAATTATGCTCGCCGAAATACGATGACCCCATGTTGTAGTAGAACACCGCGTCGGAGGGTCGAAGTTCTATCGCTTTCTTGTAGTAGTTGATTGCCTTATCGTATTTCTTCTTCATCTGCTCGACGTAACCACGGTTGTTGTAGCTCTCCGCAGCATGCTTATCGGCCTTGATAGCGTGATCGAAGCATTTGGAAGCCTTGTCCGGACGCTGCAACAGCAGGTAGGACATCCCCTCCTTGTTCCATAGCATGGCCGATGGCTGCTTCTTCAGCGCCGTGTTGTAGTAGTCAATGGAGTCGAGGTAGCGCTTCTGAGCGCGCAACTCATCACCTTGCTCCTCAAGCACGCCCGCGGAGGCACTGCCATCGGGAATGGGCGGCGGCGTGAGCTGAGTTGCCGGCGAGGTTGCTTCAACCGGGGATGCCTGGCCATCCTGCGGCCAAGCCATCAACGGGAGGGCTAGTAGCAGAGTTACCAGGCTACAAGCAGGAAGCAAGATCCGAGGTGATCGCGGACGAGCCATGGCCATCCTCTAACTCCGTCCACATTACTTCCGGCGCTTTCGTGTAACGAGGACAGAAGCATTTTCTTGCCTAATATTAGACCTATTTTGGGCTAGTATTGTTCCCATTTTGCCCGGCATTCGTCCCGGAATCCTGTTCTTCGTCACCGTCGTCCCCGTGGCCAAAAAAACGTAAGAAGAATCCCTTCTTCTTTTTCGGCTTCTGCGGCTGGGTCTGTGCGGCCCCACCATCGGCTGGCGCTTGCCCTTGGGGGTCGCCCGCTGCTGACGAGACTGGTCCATTGGTGTTCGGGGGCGGCGCGGCCGTCCCCGGCGCTCCTAGTCCAAGAATCTTGGTGAAGAATCCGCGATGATCGCCGGACGCCTGCTCGCAGGTCTCTTTAGGCTCCGTACCCGATATGAATGCGACGGTGTAGTCCTCCGGACACGCGGGCGTCGCCAGGCGGTTGGTAACTTTGTCCAGCTGGACCGTCACTACTCCCGGCGGCGCCTTGAAGTCGCTCACGTCCGCGTACTGCGGCACTTTGATAGCGCGCTTCATAAATTCCGCCCAGATGGGCGCCGCGGCCGCGCCGCCCGCCAGCTTGATGTCGGTGTAGTCGTCGTTGCCCACCCACACGATACACAGCAGATTGCTGGTGTAGCCGGCGAACCAGGCGTCATGCGAGGTCCCGGTCTTTCCCGCCGCTGGCGCTTCGAACCCTCGCGCCCGCACCGGATAGCCGGTACCGTTGTTCACCACGGCTTCCATCATGGTGGTCATCACGTAGGCCACGCGCGGGTCCAGCACTTGCTTGATGTCGCTGTGGTAGTTGTTCAGGACGTTGCCACGCGCGTCGCGCACCGACGTCACCATCAGCGGCGCAAGTCGCGTACCGCCGTTGGCGAACACGGTATATGCGCCGGCCATCTCTACCGGCGTCGCGTCGTAGGCTCCAAGCGCGATCGCCGGCGTCGCGCGCACGCTGCTGATGCCTGCGGCCTTCGCCAGCGCCGCAACTTTGTCGAAGCCCACTTCCTGCCCCAGGCGAACGGTCGCATTGTTCAGCGACTCAGCCAACGCATAGCGCGCGGTGACCTCGCCGTGGAAGGTCTCGTGATAGTTGCGCGGCTCGTAAACCTGATCGGTGCCGTTCATCGCAATACTCACCTGCGAGTCGTCAATCAGGCTCGCCGGGGTGAAGACGCCCTCGCTGCTGGCCGCCGCTTCTTTGTTGGAATCGCTATCGGAATCGCTACTGCTCTCGGCGACCAGCGTCTGTCCCGTTACCGCGGTATTGATCGCCGCCGCGTACACAAACGGCTTAAAGATGGAGCCTGTTGGACGCTTCGCCATGGCATGGTTCAACTGGCTCATGCCGTAGTTTCTGCCACCCACCAGCGCCAGGATCTCGCCGGTATGCGGGTCGAGGGCGATCAGCGCTACTTGCGGCATCGGACCCGATTCCACCTTGATTTCGGTCGTCGCGTCTTTGCCGGTGCCGGTCTTGATCTTATGGGTGCGGCGCTTGATCACTTGATCGTCCACTACCTTCATACCGATCTCAACCGCCTCGGCGGCGGCGCGCTGCAGGTCGGGATCGATGGTGGTGTAGATCCGCAAGGCGTGATTGTTCAGCTCCTGCTCGTTGAACTGGCCTGACAGTTGGTCCTTCACCAGGTCGACAAAATACGGCGCGTCGCTGGCCTCCACGTTTGGCGTCGCCAATGTGAGCGGCGCCGCTTTGGCCTGGTCGGCCTGATCGCGCGTGATAGTACCGGTGTCGACCATCGAATCCAGCACCAGATTACGGCGCTCCAGCGCGCGCTTCGGGTTCTTGTAGGGCGAAAGGTAATTCGGACGCTGGATCATTCCCGCCAGTAGCGCGGCTTCCGTCAGGGTGAGGTTCTTGACGTCCTTGTTGAAGTAGGCGTGCGCCGCCTCGCCAAATCCGTTGATGGTGAATGAGCCGCGCTGGCCGAGGTAGACCTCATTGGCATACATCTCAAAGATGCGCTGCTTGGAGAACTTCTGCTCCAGCTCGATGGCGATCATCATCTCCGTCAGTTTCCGCTTCAGCGTCTTCTGGGGAGTGAGGAAGAACCCGCGCGAGAGCTGCATGGTGATGGTCGAGCCGCCTTGCTCGTGGCGGCCTTCGCGCACGTCCACCGCCGCGGCTTCTATCAGGCGAAAGTAGTTGACGCCGCCGTGCTGGAAGAAGCGACGGTCTTCGATCGCCAGCACTGCGTTCACCAGCACCGGCGGAATATCCTGAAACTTGATGAGCTCGCGCTTGGAGCGGTCCTGCCCCTCAAACAGCGCAGTCACCAGTTGCGGCTCCAACTCGTAAGCGGCAATCGCCTGATTGTTGCCGCCGGCCGCGCTGATCGACGAGACCTTGCCGTGCTCGAAGCGAATCACCGCGGCGGAATCGGGGCCGTGGAACGATTGCGGTCCCGGCATCACGTGCAGCCCGTCAGGGCCGAAGTGATAGCGTCCGATGGCAGAGTCTACGCCCTCGCTGTAGCCGGCGCGCCGCAATTCTGCCGCAAGTTCGGCCTGGTCCATCTTTTCGCCAACCGAAATCGTGTGCGGCCGCGCATAGATCTTGGCCGCGTTGCTGAAGATGCCGCCCGCCATGCGGCGGTCCACCACTCGCTCGTACTTCACGTACACGTACGCAAAGACGCTCATGAAGACGATTCCGGCAATGAGGAAGGCGGCGGCGAACAGCTTTACCAGCGGATCGCGAAACGAGAAATGGCGGGTCCGGGCAGCTCGAGCGGTGCTCTTCGACGCCCGCACGGCCGGCTTTCGATCAGGTACTTTGACTTTAATTGCCACGTTTATGAATACGCAGAGAAGCCGCTAAGGTTCACGGTAGGCCGGCCTTCAGAGCCTGCTATGAGCTTGCCGAAGGGCCAGCATCCCAGCCGACGTTGTCCTTGCTCAAGCAGGCTTTAGCCTGCCGCAATTCCTCAAAGATGTCGTCTGACATCTTCAGACGCCGTCTTGCCGGCGAAAGTCCTCGGCTCTTCACACGCCTTCGTGGCCACCGCGCAGACGCGCTCGACGCGCCCGTGCAGACGAGGGTAAAGACGACTGCCAAAGCAGACTTTATTGTAGAACAGACGACCGGCTGCAAGTAAGCGGAGTAAGCGGATGGTTAACAGTAAGGCGAATCCGGAAGCCTGCCACCTCACTGCTATTTTGCGCCGAGCGCCTCAGAACTCCTCGTCCCACGACCTCAACACTCGCCAAAGGCTCTTTTGATGCCCGAACAGGACCACTTCACCAGTTTCCGTGAGGTCGGTGCTGGCGTCGCCGCAGGTGTTCTTGGCAACCACCCCGGCCTTCATCGCCTCGGCAAGTGGAAAGGTTCGAGGTGCAAAGCACTCTACCAAACCATTCGTCATAAGTACTATGTTTACTGTCTCTGGGACAGGATCCGGCAGCGGAAACTCAACCGTGCCAATGGAATCCGTGCGGTGGCACTCCGGGGACTGGCCTGCTGGGTTCGGGGCATTGCCTGCTGGGAACGAGACGCAAACCTGCTTCCAGTGCAGCGGATGTCCACTCTTGCCGTCAAGAAGAACGATCTTAAGGTCGGCGGCGTAACTCATCGGGCCGAGACCGATCAGTAATACCAACCCTGCGGAAATACGTCTGCAAAATCGCATCGGACTTGCGTTGCTACCTTCGTGGGCGTTCAGGCGCCGAGTATAGCTCACTATTCGCCGGCATTGAAGAGTGTAGCTGGCTGCGTCTGTTGAACTCCCGTGCGCGCTTTCATCACCGCTGTGCGTGATAAGGCTCACTTCCAGACCATGCCTGTCCAAGGCGGCCCCCTGTAACTTATTGCGCAACAAGCACTTACTCGACCGCACGGGTGTGGCTGCTGATTTGCACCTATCACCTTGCTCACGGGAAGGAGCGAGTATGGCATTCAGCCTTTTGTCCGTACCCAAATGGATTCATAAGACATTATCGAACCTGCGTACCGGCGTCATCCTGCTGATCACCGTCGGCGTTGCTGCCGCCCTGGGTACTTTCATTCTTCAGCGTCCGGCAACCGATCCCGAAAAACTTACACGCGCCTATTCGCCAGCCGTGCTGCTGTGGCTTGATCGCCTTGGCCTCACCGACGTATTCCACACCTGGTGGTTCCTGACGTTGCTTGGACTCGTCAGCCTCAGCATTATTCTGGTATCGATTGATCGCTTTCCCAATGCCTGGCGCTTTTATGCCCGGCCTTATCGCAAGACGGACTCACATTTTCGCTCTGCCCTCCCCAACAAAATCGAGTTGCCAATCAACAACTCGGAAGATGGCCTCAACGCCGCCGAACGGGGCTTGAAGAAATCAGGCTGGCCGGTCGAGCGCATCGCCGACAAGAACGAACCCTCCTTATATTCCGAACGTCATCGTTTCTCGGTCATGGCGGTGTATATCGTCCACGCCAGCCTGCTTCTCATCTTCGCGGGCGGCATCATCGACGGCGTCTTTGGCTTCAACGGCTTCATGGCCCTCCAGAAAGGCCAGACCAGCAACACGATTGAGCTGCGCGCCGGCGGCACCAGACAACTGCCTTTTTCCGTAAAGTGCAACGGTGCGGGACAGGAGAATTACGCTGACGGCTCTCCCAAACGTTGGTGGTCGAAGCTGGCGGTCGTCGAGAACGGACAGGATGTAGAAGCCAAGGAAATCGTCGTCAACGATCCTCTCATTCACAAAGGCCTGCGTTTTTACCAGGCAAGCTTTGGAACCACCGGAAAGCTCGAGGGATTGAAAGTCGCCGTGACTCCGGAAAACGGCGTCCCGGGCGAGATGACGCTGACCATGAATCAGCCAGCGCAACTTGATCCCAACACCACGGTGACGCTGGCCGAGTACATTCCCGACTTCTTCGTTCGCGACAATCAGATCTTCAAGCGTTCCGACGATCCTGTGAATCCGGCGTTTCGTCTTCAGGTGAAGAACACCTCGACCGGCCAGGACGCGAAGCTGTGGATGTTCCCCGCGTACAACGCTGCCGCGCAGGGCGAGGCAACCAACTACAAGTTCGAGTACCGCGACATGCAGATGGCTAACTACACCGGCCTGGAAGTTTCACACGAACCCGGGCAGTGGCTGGTCTGGGGTGGTGTCCTCTTGATGGGAGCGGGCCTGTTCGTGGCGTTCTATCTGGTACACATGCGGGTTTGGATCGCAGCCGTGACTGATATGCGCGGCAATCTGGTGCTGTGGGTTGGCGGACAGTCGAACAAAAACCGCGACCGCTTCGAGCAGGAGTTCAACGAACTGGTGGACAACATTCGCACCGAATTGGAAAGCGCGTCCGCAATCCCCCTCTTCGCACAGAAAGAGAAGCCAGAGCTGACGCTGGCGGGCGTGAAGTAGGAAGGGAGCCTCCAACGGGTGCCCCGTTCTAGCCCTCTTTTGGCTGGGGCGGGAACGAACGGTAGAGCGAACCTTCAGGTTCGCGTTCAGGGATCTGGAAAAAGAAAGAGCCGGGCTTCAGCCCGGCGGCACAAGTAAGACGGAGGAATGACATGGCAACCCGGGCACGAGTCGTACAGATGGAGCAGCAGCCGGCCGCGACTGGCGGCAATGCGCTGCTCATCCTCGTCGGCCTCTCAGTAACGTTTCTGCTGATCGTGGCGCTGCTGGGAGCGGCCAAAGCCGGCGGCAACCTGTACAGCGAGAGCAATCTTCTCTATGTATCGCTGATCTTCTACGCTGCGGCGGGCGCGCTCTATATGGGCTTCGGCGTCACCGGTACCGCGCGCTATGTAAAGTTCGCCTCGACCGCCACCATCATAGGTCTCGCAGCCAACACGCTGGCCATCGCGCATCGCTGGTACCTTTCGGGCCGCCCGCCGTTCGCCAGCATCTACGAGATGTTGCTGAGCTTCGTCTGGGCCGTCGCCCTGCTTACCCTGGTGGCGGAAAAGAAATTCGGAGTCAAGATCATCGGCAGCATCACCATGCCACTGGCCGTGGTCTGCGTCATCCTGATGCAGCTGTTGCCCTCGGAAGTTCGGCCGCTGGTGCCGGCGCTGCAATCCACTTGGCTGCATGTTCACGTCACCCTGGCGATGCTGGCCTACGCGGCGTGCGCCTTGAGCTTTGCGCTGGCCATGATGTTTCTCATCCAGGATGGCTTGAAAACCGAGACATTCCTTGCCTGTACTAGCGCGACAGTCAGTGCCATCTACGTCGCCATCGTCGCCACGCGTTTTGAGAAGTGGGGCGGGCTGTCTGTGACCGCATGGGACCCGAGCACCAAGTCTGACATGTTTCTGGGCAGGGGCATGCGGCTCTTCGTCACCATCCCCGACCTCGGTTGGCTCTTTGTCATCGCAGCCCTGGCGGGGATCGTTCCGCTGGCACTGTATCTTGCCGGCCGCGGGAAGAGAAACGAATCGTTCTTCGGCATCGCCAACCGGGCCGTGTTTATCGGCATCCTGTTGCAGATTGTTGTTCTGGCTGCGTTCGCCCTTCGGGTGCGCGATGCCAGTTACCCGTCACCCGACCAGGAAGGGCTCTTCCCGACCAGCCTGGCCGCCAGCCCCTTTTTACTTGGAGGCATGGTGACGGGTATTTTCGCTTCTCTCTTGTATCTGATGATGCTGTGGCGGCGCACCGACCTGCAGGGCATGCTGCCGTCCGCCGACACCCTCGATCGCGTCACCTACAAAACGATTTGTATCGCCTTCCCGCTGTTGACCGGCATGATCGCCACCGGCGCCTACTGGGCCAACCGCACCTGGGGCTCGTACTGGAGTTGGGACCCGAAGGAAACCTGGGCCGCCATCACCTGGCTGGTTTATGCCGGCTACTTGCATATGCGGATCACGAGAGGATGGCGCGGACGCAGGGCCGCGTACTTCGCCATCCTGGGCTTTGGCATCGTGATCTTCACCTTCCTCGGCGTCACGTATTTGCTTCCCGGCTTACACGCGTACGCATGAGGAACCCAGGGCTGAGCGCCGCGGACCTGAGGACTAAGATGGCCCCAAAGAATCAGCTCCAAATCGCTCGGCCTTGGATTGAATCGGGACCGCTCCTGGCTATTAGCTCTTGGCCTTTAGCAGGCGAAGAACGGGACGCTAAGAGCTAAGGGCTAAAAGCTAAGAGCTAAAAGCTAAGAGCTAATAATGACCGCTTCTGCCACAATCCGGATTCCCGAAGCCGACGCCGGGAGAGCTACAGCGGGTGTTGCGCAAGATGCAGCGCCGGTTGCACGCAAGCGCCACATCAACTGGGCGCTGAAGGCCGCGCTGCCCATCGCCGCCGTCCTGCTGAACGGGCTGCTGCTTTTCATACTGGTTTCCCTGTCGTTGGCCGCTGGCGAACGTCACGTTGTGATCACGGTCGCCACTGCGGGGGCCTTTCTCATTTGTGCTGCGGTCATTATGGTGCTGGCAGTTTCCGTTCGCCGTCCCATGATGGAGCTGCAAGAGAAGATCGCGCGCGTCACCCTGGGCGACATGGAAGCTTCCGTCAGCTTCGCCGATCGCAATGACGAAATCGGCGACCTGGGCCGCGACTTCAATGATATGGTGGCGCAGTTGAAAGCCAGCCGGGAAGAGATTCAACGCCTGCATCAGACCCAGATGTCACGGGCTGAGCACTTCGCAACCTTGGGTGAGCTGGCAGCAGGCTTGGCGCACGAAATTCGCAATCCGCTGGCCGGAATTGCCGGAGTAATCGAAATCGTCAGCCGCGACCTCCCGCCCGGCAGCCCCGCTCGCGCTGTCATCAAAGATGCAAAAGAGGAAGCGGTGCAAATCAACCGCATTCTCACCGATCTACTGGAGACGGCCCGCCCCAAGCCGCCGCAGTTCCAGGTGAAAGACATCGGCTCAACCGCCGAGCACGCGGTACTGTTTGCCCGCCAGCAAGCCATAACCAAGCGCATCATGATCGAACTGGACAAGGACGAAGACATTCCTCCCTTCGACCACGATCCCAACCAGATCAATCAGGTGCTGCTGAACCTGCTGCTGAATGCGATTCAGGCGATGGACAATCCGGGCACAATCTACGTCACCCTGCGGCGAGACAAAGACGCAGCGCTGATAACCGTCGCCGATCAGGGTAAAGGCATCGCGCCGGAAACCCTCCCCAACATCTTCCGGCCATTCTTCACTACCAAGGGGCACGGCACCGGGCTGGGCCTTTCGCTGGCGCGGCGCATCGTGGAATCGCATCGCGGGACGATAAGCGTCCGCAGCGAAGTAGGCAAGGGTACCCAGTTTGTGATCCGCCTCCCCATCGCCCGAAACCAGGCATCCTGAGAGTTGCTCCCGCGTTATGTGATACGACAATGTGGGATATCCGACATTGCGGGATACTGGCGGTGAGTCTTTTGGCGGGCGGCGTGGTCGACGTGACTAGAGGCCAAAGCTCATCCCATAAAATTTGCCCTAGCTTGTGTCAGGGCACGACTTCAGTCGTGGCGCCCGACCGCCAAGACCTCGGACTTTAGCTCCTGGAGTCTGTTTCGCAGGGGCTAAAGCCCCATTCTTTTGTTTGCGTTTGATCGGCACGACTAAAGTCGTGCCCCGACACAAACCACGAGCGTCTCCGAGGCGACCACCGGCATGGTAACGACACTTGCTAAATCTCCATCAATTGCTTGGTTGCCGGAGTCAGCACCTGACAGCCCGTCTCTGTAACCAGCACCATATCTTCAATGCGAATGCCGCCCTTGTCCGGGACGTAGACTCCCGGCTCGACGGTGATGACCATTCCGGGTTGTAGCTGTTCCTCTTGCGTCTTACCCAGCCGCGGAGGCTCGTGAATCTCCAGCCCAACACCGTGGCCGGTCGAATGGGTAAAGAACCTGTCCAGCTTGGCCCGCCGTAGTACCTGACGCGCCGCGTGGTCCACCTCGCCTGCCATTGTCCCCGGCTTTACGGCGGCAATTCCTGCCATCTGCGCCTCCAGAACCGCGTCATACCATCGGTGCTCTTCACGGCTCGGGCGGCCCACATGCACGGTTCGGGTCATATCGGAGCAATAGCCATGGAGCATGACGCCGGAATCGATCACCACAAATCCGCGCCGCGGGATGAGGTCGCTGGAGGCCCGGCCATGCGGCAGAGCGGAGCGCTTGCCCGCGGCAACAATTGTGTCGAAAGCCATGCCGTCGGCCCCGGCCCTGCGCGCGGCAAACTCCAACTCACCGGCAATCTCCGACTCCCGCACGCCTGCACGTATCGACTGCAATGCGTGCTCGTAAACCGCTGCTCCCAAGTTCACCGCATCACGAATGATCCGCAGCTCTTCAGCGTCCTTGATCATCCGCTGGCCCATAATCAGGCCGGAAGTCGGTTTCCACGCGGTTTTCTTGCCGGCCAGCTTGCGCATCTCGGCTGCCGTTGCGACAGAGGTGTGGTCGCCCTCGAAGCCGACAGCAGCGGCCTTCATCTCCCCGATCACCCTGCCGGCCGCCTCAAACAGCGGGCCCTTGGCAATGACGACGCGTGCGCCGCCAACTTCCTCTCGCGCCTGTTCGGTATAGCGTCCATCGGTGAAGAAGACGAGGCGTCCGCGCAGGAAGAGCAGCAGTCCGTTGCTCCCGGTATAGCCGCACAAGTAGCGCAGGTTGGCAGGATGCGTGACCACGAAGCCGTCGAGGCGCTTAGCCTCTATCGTCTGCTGGAACGTCTTCTGGCGGAATGGGTAGTCCATGATCCTCCGGACGAATCGCAGGCCTACTGCGTCAACTTTAGCGGCTCGGAAGTCTGCTTGCTGGCACGGTAAATATGATGGCGATTCGGATGATGTGCCACCGCATCCAGGCGAACGTAATACGTTCCCTGACCCGGAGCCGACCCAAACGGAATGACCGGGCTGGTGCTTCCGCCGGCGAGCGTGAAGTGCTGATAGCCCAGCGCCGTCGCCCGGCCGATCTCGTTCACCGCGACGATGACTACGGTTAAATCAAAGTCCTCTGTTGTCCGATTCGAAATCACCGCGGAGCCGGAAATTGTGCTGCCGTTAACCTTGGGCGGTTCCTTCCAGTCCACGGTAATCCCGGCGATTACATGGATGGTGACATCAGTCTGAATCTGAAACTTCGGAATGCTTGAATCGACCAGCACCAGGGTGACGCGGTAATCGCCTGGAGTTGTCGGCGTCCCATCGATCTTCCCGGAATGCGGATGCAGTTTGAGTCCGGGCGGAAGGTCGCCCGCCGACACGTGCCAGGTGTACGGTTGACTTCCACCGGTCGCAGCCAGAGACAAAGTAGCGGTCTGCCCCACAATGGCGCCCTGGGCCGGCACCGGCTGGATTTGCAAAGTCTGGCCAGCTGCGAGACAAGTGGCGAGAATGACCATCGCGAGGTGCAGGAAAATCCGCATTAGACAACATTATAGGGGGCTAGGGGCTGGAGGTTAGCGTTTAGAGGCTCGCCGCTCGTAGTTCGCGGCCGGGATCGCACTCCACCCCTTGTGTCGAGCCTCACTTACGAAAGCTTCGCTCAGCGTATATCATCGTTTGTTCGGGCCAGAAAACCGTGCCTGACCAGGAAAACCATCTTACATTCGGCTCCGTCGCGCCAAAAGCCGAGAGCTGAGAGCGAAGAGTAAACATGTCCCCTGACCGCAAGATTAGAGTACTTGTCGCCAAGCCTGGCCTCGACGGCCACGACCGCGGTGCCAAAGTGATTGCCCGCGCTCTGCGCGATGCCGGTATGGAGGTCATCTATACCGGCCTGCGCCAGACTCCCGAGATGGTGGTCACCGCGTCGCTCCAGGAAGACGTGGACGTGATTGGACTCAGCATTCTTTCCGGCGCGCACAACGCCATTGTGCCGCGCGTCATCGAACTGCTGAAGCAAAACCATATGGACGACGTCCTGCTGCTGCTGGGCGGCATCATCCCCGACCAGGATGTCGAGACCCTGAAGCAGCAGGGGGTGGCGGCGGTGTTTCAGCCGGGCACGCCCATGGATTCCATCATCGAATTCATCCGCGCCCATGTGAAGCCGCGCGGCGTAACCGCGACCACCTGATTACCCAGGGTCGTGATTTAGGCTTTGTCTTGCACGACCTCGCACCAGCTTACTGAGAGGCGAGGCTAATTTTTTCTTTTGAGGCAGATATGCGTATCCTCTGCTCGTTCTTGCTGCTGTTTGTGACCACCTTTTCGGCATCTCAATCCACCCCATCCAGCTCTGCTGAGCGTCCCAAAGAGATCCCCAACTTCGATGTCACCGCCATGGACAAGACCATCGATCCCTGTGTGGACTTCTATCAGTTCGCCTGCGGCAACTGGATGAAGAACAACCCCATTCCGGCTGATAAATCGAGCTGGGGGCGTTATTACGAACTACGGGAACGCAACATTTACATCCTGCACGACATCCTGGAGCAGGCACAGGCGTCCGTTAAGCACGACCCAATCGAGCAGAAGGTGGGCGATTACTACGCTGCCTGCATGGACGAGATCACCATCGAAAAACAAGGCACCGCGCCGCTCACGGCCAGCATGAGCCAGATTGCCGCGGTAAAGAGCAAGCAGGAATTCATCCAGCAGGCCGGGGTAATGCAGCGCAACGGAATCAGGGCCCTTTTTACGTTTGAGCAGACGCCCGACATGCACGATTCACGGCAGACCGTCGCCAACCTCGATCAGGGCGGACTCACCCTGCCCGACCGCGATTACTACATCAAGGACGATGCCAAGTCGGTGGAGACTCGGCAAAAGTATCTGGAGCACGTGCAGAAAATGTTTGAACTCGTGGGCGACAAGCCTGACCTCGCCGCGGCCGAAGCCCAGACCGTGCTGGCAGTCGAAACGGGTCTGGCGAAGCCTTCGATGGACCGCACCGCTCGCCGCGATCCTAAGAACCTTGACCACAAGATGGAGGTTACGGAGATTGCTGCTGCTGCGCCGAATTTTGAGTTGACGGAGTACTTTGCGGGAAGCGGCGCGCCGAAGTTTACCAGCCTCAATGTCAGCAATCCTGACTTCTTCAAGGCCGTGAACATTCAGATCGGTTCCACTTCTCTCGATGACTGGAAGACCTACCTGCGCTGGCGCGCGCTCGACACCTACGCTCCGACTCTGCCCAAGGCCTTCGTCGACGAGGATTTCCGCTTTAACGGCTCCTACATGTCGGGTCAGAAAGAAATTGAGCCCCGCTGGAAACGCTGTGTGCGGTCCACTGATCAGCAGCTTGGCATGGCGCTAGGCCAGCTCTATGTCGACAAGACGTTTGGCCAGGAAGGCAAAGAGCGCACGCTGAAGATGGTGCAGGCCATTGAAGCAGCCATGCACCAGGACATCGGGCAGCTGACCTGGATGTCGGATACAACAAAGCAGAAGGCGTACGAGAAGCTGAACGCGGTCGTCAATAATATTGGCTATCCGGACAAGTGGCGGGACTACAGTACGGTCGTCGTAATGCGCGACGACTACGCCGGCAATGTCACCCGCGCCAGCGCCTTCGAGGTCCAGCGCCAGATCAACAAGATTGGCAAGCCCACCGACAAGAAAGACTGGGAGATGACCCCTCCGACGGTGAACGCTTACTACCGCGCCGACATGAATGACATCAGCTTCCCCGCCGGCATCCTTCAGCCTCCGTTTTACGGCAAGGCTATGGATGACGCGGTGAACTACGGCGCCATTGGTGTAGTCATCGGCCACGAGCTGACCCATGGGTTCGACGATCGAGGGCGCAAGTTCGATCCCGACGGCAATCTGAAAGACTGGTGGACGCCGGAGGACGCCAAGGCGTTTGAAGAGCGCGCCAGTTGTACGGCTGACGAGTATTCCAGCTTTGTGGCCGTGAAGGATGACAAGGGCGAAGTGAAGCTGAATGGCCGGTTGACGCTGGGCGAGAACACCGCCGACAATGGCGGCCTGAAGCTGGCTTATATGGCGCTGACGAACATCATCGGCAGCACGCCGGTGAAGCCCCTCGACGGTTACACGCCGCAACAGCGCTTCTTCATCGCCTACGGGCAAATCTGGTGCCAGAACGTGGCCGATCAGCAGGCGCGGAAATGGGCGATCATTGATTCCCATTCGCCGGGGCGCTGGCGGGTGAACGGCGTCGTGCAGAACTCGGCGGCATTCGCGGAGGCGTTCGATTGCAAGGCTGGCCAGGCCATGGTCAGCAAGAATGCCTGCAGGGTTTGGTAGATGGAGGGCTAGAATCAACGCCCAATGACGATCGACACTACGCCAGCCGCTTCACCTGTTGACTCGCGTCTCTCCGTCTGGCTTTCCTACGCCGTCTTGCTGGCCGGCTTTGGCGCAGGCGTGGCATCGGCTTATATTGTCATCTCCACGTATTCGCCATTGCCGCATTGGGACGAGTGGGCACTCTTCGATCATCTTGCCACCGGCAGGGGCTGGTCCTGGGCGTGGCTGTGGGCCCAGCACAACGAACATCGCATCCTGGTTCCAAAGATTTTCTTTCTTCTCGATGTTCAGTTTTTCCGCGGCACCCAGGCGTTTCTGCTGGCCAGTATCTTCCTGGTGCAACTGCTGCAAGCGGGGCTGCTCAGCTACAGCCTCTGGGTCCTGGGCGGGATGCGAGGATCCGCCTGGAGAACAGGCACCGGCCTGATTGCCTATTGCATTCTTTGCCCCACGCAGCAGGAGAACCTGATCTGGGGCTTTCAATTGCAATTTGTCGTGCCGGCAGCGATGGCCACTTTGGCGATTCTCAGCCTGCTGCTGCTCTATCGCACTGCTGTCGAACAGAAACCCGCTGGATCATCGCTGCTGCTGCTGATCTCCATCGCGGCAGCCACCGCCGCGACCTGGTCCTTGGCCAACGGGATGTTGCTCTGGCCGCTGTTGCTGCTTACTGCACTGTTTTTGAGGATGAGTCGTTCAACATTGCTGGTCCTGGCGCTGTTCGGCGCGACGAACATCGGGCTATACCTCTTTCACTACCACCAGCCGTCGCCCCAGAGCAGAGTTGCGCCCTCGCTTCATGCGATGGGTGACCTGTTGCAGTATGTCGCGGTGTATTTCGGAAGCACCTGGGTACGACACTCCAGCGGCTGGATAGCGGTCGTGGCTGGGGCTGCCGGAATTTGCGTCAGCCTGTTCATCATCGCCCGCGTTGTCTTACAACGTGAGACAAAGTCGCCGCTAATGGTGCAGCTGTCAGCACTGATACTGCTATGCCTCGCGACCGCGGCCATTACCGCATCTGGGCGGTCACATCTCGGGCTGGAGCAGGCCACGGCCTCGCGCTACCAGACCTTCGCCCTGCTCTTCTGGTGTAGTCTCGGGTTGGCACTGCTGTTGGATGCGTCGAGAAGTCCTACGCAGTGGTACATCTTGTCTACGGTTCTTCTGGCGCTCATGTTGGGCTTCGCAACCCAGGTTCGGATGCCGCTGATTGATGCGCAATGGCATCAGCTGCGCTTGCGGCTGGTTTCGCTGGCTTTGTTGACCGGCGTGCACGATCACCTGAGTTTGGGGGAGCAGGCCTATCCCGACCCCCAAGTCGTGTTGCGGGCCGCGGAGTACATGAAGGAGAAGCGTCTTTCGATTTTCGCCGGCGAATTGTACTCGCAGCTGGGACAGCCTCTAGACGCCGTCTATAGACTACGTCCTGCGAGTGAGTGCTCCGGATACCTGTCCTCGTCGCAGGTTCTGCCGGCCGAAGGCGGGCGAGGTCTGCGCATGACGGGCTATGCCTGGGACACTGAGCTAAAGCGCCCGGCGAGAGCGGTCGTTGCTGCCGTAGAAGGGCGCATTAGCGGATTTGGCTCGACCCTCGCGATTCCGATGAGTTTCCCGACGACCAGTCAGCGAACTGATCCTGCGCGTTTCGGCTGGATCGCTTTCGTTCGTGATGTGCATCCCGCAGGCAGCATTGAGTTATATGCCTTGGTTGGCAAGAACAACCTTGACGTCTGTCCCTTCGCCCAAGCTTCGTTCTAGCCGCCAACTTGATAAAATCAACTTATTCGCATCTGCGGTCCGTGGGGATTTCCTCTTTGACGCAATTCGCAGAAAGCTACGACGTGGTGGTGGTCGGCGCGGGTCATGCCGGTTGCGAGGCCGCGATGGCTGCCGCCCGCATGGGCCTGAAGACCGCGCTCTACACGCTCAACCTCGACCTCATCGCGCAGATGTCGTGCAACCCAGCGGTTGGGGGCATTGCCAAAGGACATCTGGTGCGCGAAGTGGACGCTCTGGGCGGCATCATGGGCGAGGTCACTGACGCCGTCGGAATTCAGTTCCGGCTGCTGAACACTTCGCGCGGGCCGGCGGTGTGGTCTCCGCGGGCGCAATGCGACAAGCAGCAATACCGCCTGAAGATGCGCGAGATGCTGGAGGCTGAGCCGAACCTGCACATCAAGCAGGCGGAAGTGGCCGATTTAGTCGTTGAGCCGCGAGCTGCGAGCCACGAGCCACGGGCTGTCACCCGCGGAAATGGCTGTGACGATAGGGGTCCTTCGACTCCGCTTCGCTCCGCTCAGGATGACACCTTGGACAGGTCCGATTCTGGCGAAGAGCGAACAGCGAATAGCGAAGAGCGCATCGTCCGCGGCATCAAGCTGCGCGATGGCCGCACCGTCGGTGCCCAAGCCGTCATCATCACGACCGGAACATTTCTGAACGGCCTGATCCATTGCGGCGAGCAGCAATATCCGGCCGGCCGTAGCGGCGAACCGCCCGCCGTGCTGCTGGGAGAGGCGCTGAAGAAGCTGGGCCTGCGCGGCTGCCGCTTGAAGACAGGCACTCCCCCGCGTCTCGATGGCCGCAGTATCGACTGGTCGCAGTTCAAGGTGCAGCCGGGCGACGAAGATCCCACGCCGTTCAGTTTCCGCACCCGGCGGGTGGCACACCACGACGAGCAGGTGCCGTGCTACATCGCCTTCACCACGCCGGAGACGCATCGCATTATCCGCGAAAACGTGCATCGCTCGCCAATGTACAGCGGCCAGATCCAATCGATCGGGCCGCGCTACTGCCCGTCGATCGAGGACAAGATCGTCAAGTTTCCGGACAAGGAAACGCATCAGCTTTTCCTTGAGCCTGAGGGTCTGAACACGCACGAGATTTACGTCAACGGCATGAGCACTTCGCTGCCGGTCGACGTGCAGCTTGCCATCATCAAGTCGATTCCGGGCCTCGAGACCGCCGAGATGCTGCGGCCGGGTTACGCCATTGAGTACGACTCCATCGACCCTACCGAGCTGCAACGCACGCTGGAGACCAAGAAGGTCGAGAGGCTCTATCTTGCCGGACAAATCAACGGCACCAGCGGCTACGAAGAGGCCGCGTGCCAGGGGCTGATGGCCGGCATCAACGCCGCATTGAAGGTGAAGGGCGAGACGTCACTGATTCTCGACCGCACTGAAGCATACACGGCAATCTTGATTGACGATCTCATCAGCAAAGGGACGAACGAGCCGTATCGCATGTTTACTTCGCGAGCGGAATTTCGTCTGCACCTGCGTATCGACAATGCCGACCGCAGGCTCACGCCGCATGGCCGGCGCGTAGGACTGATTCGCGATGCCGATTGGACCGGCTATCTCGCCAAGCAGGAGCGCATGAAGGGCTTGCGCGAGGTGCTGGGAAAGACAGTGGCCAGTGTCGAGTGGTCAGTGGCCAGCGAGGGAGGCGAGGCCCTGATGGACTTGTTGAGCAAAGCAAGAGCAGCAGGCGTGACGCTTGCGCAGCTTCTCAAGCGTCCGGAGGTGGGAATCGAGTCGATGGCTCCGGTGCTCAAGAGGCTCATGCCGAGTTTCTTCGAACGCGAAGGGACTAGGGTTCAGGGGCCAGGGGTTAGTAATACTGGTGTCATCCTGAGCGAAGCGACCGAAGGGAGCGCAGTCGAAGGACCCCTACTTTGTGACGATGATAGAGGTCTTTCGACTCCGCATTCGCGAAAAGAGCGCGACTGCTCCGCTCAGGATGACACCTTGAAACTGGTCACTGGCCACTGGTCACCGGCCACTGATTTTCGCCTCTCGGCGGAAGTCCGCAACGAGTTGAAGTCAGTCGAAACCGAGATTAAGTATTCCGGGTATCTTGATCAGCAAACCAAGGCCATCGAGCGGCTAAAGCGCTCGGAGCAGCGGATGATTCCCGCCTGGTTCGACTACAGCAAGGTTTCCGGTCTGTCGCGGGAGATGAACGAGAAGCTCACCCGCGTGCGTCCCCAGACTTTGGGACACGCCAGCCGCATCCCCGGTGTCACCCCTGCGGCAGTCTCGCTCATCAATGTGTACATCGAGATCCAGGGGCGCCGGCAAGCCAGCCCGGCTTCACACTCCTGATAACCCCTCGGACGTTGCTTCTTGGGCGACCTGCTATGCTTCTCGTTTTGGAGAAGCCAGATGCGTAATCTCGCTGCAACTCTTGCTCTTCTGTGTGCCTTCACCAACATTGCCGGCGCACAAAACGCCCGGCATCCGTTCACCGTTGACGACGCCGCTACGCTGCGCAATGCTCGCGCTGTCGCGGTTTCGCCGGACGGAAAGACCGTTCTCTACCGCGTCCGCTTCGGCGGACCAAAAGGTCCGGACAGCACCGAATGGCATTTGATTGCGGCCTCCGGTGGCGAGCCCCGCCATCTCAGCATTCCGGAGCAATTCAAGCCCGCAGGTTTCACCGGGGACGGCAAGGCGCTTTATGGGACGCTGGAAGCGAACAAAACGGGGCAACTGGCGACGTTGCCCCTGGCTCCAGCGGATACTCCCGCAGCAGCCGCCGCAACGCCGATTCCGCTTACCGCGTTGCCCAGGGGAATCGGTGCTGCCTTGATCTCGCCCGACGGCCGGCGTTACGCCGTCCTGGCCGACCCGCGCCTTCCCGACCCGCTGGCCGATGTACATAAGGTCATCGAGGCCGAACCCACCAGTCTCTATGTGGTCAACGCCGATGGTACCGGCGGCGCGTGGTGGTGTCCCACACTGCGGGACATCGCCGAAGAGGGTATCGCGTGGTCGCCCGACGGTAGTTCTCTCGCGGTCCTGTCGCAAACGCCTAAGATCGGCTTTCACTACGTCCATTCCGACATTGACGTGTGCACCGCTTCCGAGACGCGTCACATCGCCACAGTCGACAACGCAGGCGCCAACATTGGCTGGATCAACGGCGGCAAGGACCTGGTTTTCCTGAGCACAACGACGCAGGTCCTGACGCCCGATCATGTTTGGACAGTGCCCGCTGCCGGTGGCACCCCGCAAGACCGGACTCCGGAGCTGCCAGCCAGCGCCATCCATCTGGAAGTTGACCCTTCCGGAAATGCGTGGGTGTGGGTCGCTCGCGGCGTGCAAGTGGAGATCGACGCTTTCAAGGACGGGGCGCTGACGCCTGCGTATAAATGGCCGGGCGGCGACGTCGCCGGCATCGTCACGCCGCGGATCGCTTCCGCACCGGGCGTGCGCGTGTTCACCGTGTCTGATCCGCAGCATACCGGCAATGTCGCCATTGCAAATGGCAGCACGCTACAGCGAATCACGACCGAAGGCGATGACCAGCTTGCAAAGATTGCGCTGGGCGATGTACGCGCAGTTCACTGGAAGAGCGCGGAGGGCATTGCGCTGGAAGGCATCGCGACCTTCCCGGCGGATTACAAAGCTGGCCAGAAATACCCATTCATGGTTCTGCCTCACGGCGGACCTGAAGCCAATGACACGCTGGGCTTCGACTGGTTCACCAGACCGTTCGCAGGCATGGGTTACGTCGTGTTGCAGCCGGAGTATCGCGGCTCGACCGGCTATGGCAGCGAGTTTCTGAACGCTATTTATCAGCACTTCGGCGACCGCGCTTATCGCGATGTGGACAGCGCCACCGACTTTGCCATCGCGCGAGGCTGGGCCGATCCGCAGCGGCTTACCATGTTCGGCTGGAGCGCGGGCGGATTCATGACGGCGTGGTCGGTGACGCAAACGAACCGCTACAAGGCCGCAATCGAAGGCGCGGGAATTACCGACTGGCTCAGCTTCATCTGGACCAGCGATGTGCAGCAATTTGACTACGACGCCCGCTGGCCGGACAAAGATCCGGAAGCGTTCCTTATCTTCTCTGCCGCAATGCATTCGGAGAACGTCACCACGCCGTTGCTGATCCTGCATGGTGCTGCCGATGAACGGGTTCCACCCTATCAGGGACGCGAGCTATTCGAAGTCCTGGCAGCCCGCGGCAAGACCATTCGCATGGTGACGTATCCGGGCTCGCCACACTTTCCCACAGTGTGGGAGCAGGTCCACGACGTGTTTCGCGAAGTTGCCGGGTGGCTGGCCCGCTACAACCCTTAAAGGCCATCCCGTTTAGCGAGGGTTTATGCAGATTCAGGAGCTCGACATCTTTCTGGAGTATCTCGATAAAGTACATCTGCGCACGATGCGTGTTGTTGCATGCATCCCGCCCAAGGAGCTGGATTGGTCTTACCGCGAAGGAAAATTCACGCTGGGCGATCTGGTGCGGCACATGGGGGCGATCGAGCGCTACATGTTCGGCGAAACCATTCAAGGGAAGCCCAGCCGATATATCGGGTGCGGTAAAGAACTGGCGGACGGTCTAAACGAAGTTGTTCGCTTCAAAGAGACGATGCACCGTGAGACGGTGGGAATTATTCGCCAGCTCGGAGAAGAGGGACTGAACCGCAAATGCACTACGCCTGATGGCGCTTCCATAACGGTGTGGAAGTGGCTGCGACTGATGGTGGAGCACGAAATTCACCATCGGGGCCAAATCTATCTTTATCTCGGCATGCTCAATGTGCCGGCTCCGCCGCTGTACGGCCTGACCTCGGAGCAACTGAGCGAGCGCGGGACAAAGAATTGAAGTCGCTAAGCTACGTCCCCGAGCCGGAATGGAAGTACTGCTTGATCATGGGCATGATTTGTTCCCACCAGGCCCCTTGCCAATTGACGGCGCGTTTGGGCAGCGCCTGTACCTTGGTCACGCATGCGTCGGCCTTGGCGGTATCGCCCATCTGGCGATAGATGATGGCCATGTTGTTCAGCACTTGAGTACTCTGGTCCGCATTCCACGCCTCCTTCAGCACCTTTTTGTAATACTCAAGAGCCACATCCAGGTTGCCGTGCGTCTGCTCGTAACCGGCGATACTCAGATTAATAAACGGGTCCGTAGGCTCGATGGCAGCAGCGCGAAGAAAGTGTTGGATGGCTTCGTCATGTCGTCCGGCGGCGTCCAGTGCGCCACCCAACAGGTATTCGGCCTTCCAGTTTCCGGTAGTCACGTCAGCCGAGTGCGCCCACAAACTTATGTCATCTTGCCAGTAACCGATCTGGCGATACGTGACTATCGCCAGCGCCGCGAGGACTACGATACTGACGGCAGGCAGCAACGCCTTGGGTAAATGGCGCTCGGCGGCCCAGTCGGCCACGCCCCAGCAGATCATCAGGAAGAGGCCGATGAAGGAAACGTAGGCGTATCGGTCAGCCATGCCCTGCACGTCGGCTTGCACTAGGCCAATACAAGGGACCAGCATGATGAGAAACCACAACCATCCCACAATGTAGTACCTGTGCCGTCGGGCGCGCGCCGCCAGTACAGTGATGACTGCCAGAACCGCGATGGACGTCCATACTTGCCACCAGTGCAGGTACTTGCCGGGATGCGGATAGTAGAGCGCAAGGTTCGTCGGCCAGAAGGCCTTGCGTATGTAACGGGTGTAGGACACCAGCGCATTCTCAATTCTGATCCACAGCGTGTAAGGCTGCTGTTCTCCGGCTACGTGTTGCGCGATCATAGTGACGCCGGCATCCACTATGCAGATGAAGAACAGCGGAAACTTTTCTTTCACCAGCCACGACAAGCTCTTTGCTGGGATGGCGGCTGCGGTCGCATTTGCCGGCTGATCGCCGGCGAACATCCGCTGCAGCGGCCAGTAATCCCACAGCAGCAGGACGAGCGGCAGCATGATGATCTGCGGCTTGCTCCATAATCCCAGGATGAACAAACCTGTCACCACGATATAGCGGCCCACACCTGGCTTACTGGCATACCAGCGATAAGCGGCCAGGGCCAGCAGGCAGAACAGCGTGCTCAGCATCGTCTTACGCTCAGCCAGCCAAGCCACGGATTCGACGTTGAGCGGATGCAGCGCGAAGAGTGCCGCGACCATGAGACTGCGCCCGGTGTAGCCAGTCGCCCATTTGAGCACCAGAAACAGCAAGACCGCGTCCAGGGCGTGGAGAAGTACGTTCTCGTCGTGATGAGGAGCCGGGTCGAATCCGAACAGTTGAATATCGATGGCGTGGGACACCCAAGTCAGCGGATGATAATTGCCGGCGTAGCCATGCGTGAATGCCCAGAAAACCGCGCCGCCACTCAGCCCATTCGCAATGTGGGGATTTTGGGTGACGTATTTGGGGTCGTCGATGTTGGCGAAGGGGTGCTCGTGCACGGGCGAATAGACCGCAATGGTGACGACGGCCAGCAGAAGGCCGAAAAGAGCGGTACGAAGAGCCGAGTCCTTGAAGAGAAAGCCAGGTTGCGGGTTCGCTGCTGCTTGAGGTTCGACGCCAACGGAAGTCACATGTCCCCCTTGTCCGCGACGAGTATATCCGATAGGTTTCGGCGAGGCGGAACAATTCTGCGTTGAGCGGCCGGATCTCACAATGATCTCGTGATTTTCAATGAGCGCCTAGGTGCGCTGTCCTATAGCAACCACTCGTGCTGCGCTTCGTGGAACGGGAACTGGATCGTGCCATGTCCATTGTTCGCCGCTTAGGACCTTCGCCGACTCTATCTGTCCGGAACCGATGAGCAGGCAGAGCTCGCCGCCCGGCCTGACCAGCGCCGCCGCAACCGGCAAAGCGCGCTCGAACTTTTCCACCGCACGCAGGGTCACGAGATCGGCGGTTTGTCCCCACTGCTCGGCGCGACCGCAGAAGACTTGGGCGCGGTCGAACTTCAGGGTTCGGACGGCCTCGCGAAGGAACGTACCTTTTTTATTATGCGATTCGATAAGCGTCAGATCGATGTGCGGCGACCACAGCTTGATGGGGATGCCAGGAAAGCCCGCGCCGGAACCAACGTCGGCCAGAGTGATGGCCCCGCCAGCTTGCAGGTCAAGCATCCGAGCAGCGAATATCGACTCGCCAAAATGCCGGGTCACGATCTGTTCGGGATCGCTCACCGCCGTCAGGTTGACACGCGCATTCCAGCGCAACAGCAGATCAAGGTAGAGGTGGAACTGCTCCAGCATGTCGACTGGAACTTCGGCGTCGCCGGCAAACGGGCTCAGGAGTTCGGCAATGCGGGTGGGATCCATTCGAGATTATTGAGGCCGCTCGAGACTGGCGCGAGAGGTCTCTTCTTCCGTGCCGCCGAAGAATCGTTCCACTTCTCGCATATCGGCAGTCCGGCCGTATTTGGGCAAACTGTCGAGAAAGACCCGCCCGTACTGCTTCTTCAGAATGCGATTGTCGAGCAGGCACAGCAACCCGCGATCATGCAGTGAGCGGATCAGCCTGCCAAAACCTTGCTTCAGGGAAATCACCGCGCTGGGCACCTGGTATTCGTAGAAGGCGTTGCCGCCGTCGTCGTTAATCGCCCGGACGCGAGCGGCAACCACCGGATCATTAGGGACTGCGAACGGCAGCTTGTCGATGATGACACAGCTCAGTTGCTCGCCCTGCACATCCACGCCTTGCCAAAACGACGAAGTAGCAAACAGCACCGCGTTGGGCGTGAGGCGGAACTCCTCCAGCAGCGCATTCTTGGGCGCGCTGCCTTGCAACAGCATGGGGAAGTTGAGTTCGCTCAGCAATCGCTCATAGAGCTGGTTCATCAACGCATAGCTCGTAAATAAGCAAAACGCACGTCCGCGTGTAATATCCAGCAATTGCCGAACCCGTTGCGAGGCCTGCTCCACAAAACGCGGGTCGCGGGGATCGGGAAGATCGGGAGGCACGTACAGCAGTGCCTGACTCTCATAATCGAAGTGCGATGGCACCACCAGTTCGCGCGCGTGCTGGATGCCCAGCCGGTTGCGGATGTACTCGAACTCCCCTGCTACGGCCAGCGTTGCGGAAGTGAGTACCGCCGACTCCAGATGCTCAAACAACACACTCCGCAATATTTGCGACACCGCGATGGGCGTGGCCTGGAGGAAGACATTGTGCTGCCCGCCGCGCCGGTCGCCGCGGCGATCAATCCAGAAGACGGTGTTGCGGTCCTGCGCCTCCAGGATGAAGCCGAATTGTGTCTTCAGCTCGTCGACACGCCGCGCCATCGCGTGGACTTCGTCGGGCTTTTTGGGAATGGCTTGCAACTCGGTGTAGAGGTGCAGGAGGGCATTCTGCAATCCGAGATATTCGTCGCCATTCTCTTCCAGAAACTCGGCGCGATTGTCGAAGGCGAAGCGGCCGTCGCCCGGTGGAAGGAGCGAGAAGAAAAACTGTGAGTGCTCGCGCACGCGTGCCGATACCTGGAGCACATCCGCCAGCGGAATGTCGGCGCGGCGCAAGGTGTTCTCGACATCGCGGAGCAGCTCGTCAACCTTGAGATTGGAGACGGTGACGCCGAAGTAGTCGGTGGCCACATCTTCCAGTTCGTGCGCCTCATCGAAGACGACAATGCCGGCGTCTGGCAGCACGCCCGCGTCGGCGGCGCGATCGGTTGCGGCCTTGATGGCCAGATCGGCGCAGAAGAGGTGATGGTTGACGATGATGATGTCGCTTTCAGCGGCGCGCCGGCGCATCTCGGTGATGAAACAGCGGTCAAACTGCTGGCACTCGCTGCCGATGCAGCGATCGGTGCGGGCGTCGAGTTTAGGCCACAGGTGACTGGTTTCGGGTAACTCGGAGAGCTCGGCGCGGTCGCCGGTCTCGGTTGTCTTCTCCCAGTCATTGATGATGCGAAAATGGCTGATCTCGTCCAGCCCATTCAATACCGGCTGAGACGTGAGATCATAGAGCTTCTTGCGGCAAAGATAATTGCCGCGGCCCTTCATATAGCAGACCCGCAGCTCGCCGAGGTGCTGCTTCAGGAAAGGGATGTCCTTGAAGAAGAGCTGCTCCTGAAGTGTCTTCGTTCCGGTGGAGATGATGACGCGCTTGCCGGAGCGGATGACGGGGAGCAGATAGGCCAGCGTCTTTCCCGTGCCGGTTCCGGCTTCGACGATGAGATGGCGGCGTTCCTGGAGCGCCAGCTCGACGGCCTCGGCCATTTGCAATTGCCCGCGCCGGAACTCATATGCTGGATGGGTGCGAGCCAGCAGGCCGCCTGGACCGAAGAACTGGTAGAGCGAGGGCAGGCGGGCGGCCAGCATTGCGGATTGTGAAGTGGAGGACACGGTGATGGGAACGTGTTCCTATAATAGCTGTTTGGCCTACCGTCGCAGAAAGAGTCTAAGTGAGCCGTCGAGTGCAATTCGAATCGAGCAAGAATATCCGTGAGGGCGAGCCGCCGGTGGACGGAACGCTCGCCATTGTTGGCCGTCCCAACGTTGGCAAGTCCACGCTGTTCAACCGGCTGGTGCGCTCGCGCCGCTCCATCGTTGGCGACGAACCTGGAATCACGCGCGACCGTATCTACGGCGAAGCCGAATGGGCTGGACGCAAGCTGCGCGTGGTCGACACCGGCGGCATCGTTCCCGACGACCAGGCGCTGATTCCGGCGGAGATCTTCCGCCAGGCGCGGGTTGCGCTGGAGGAAGCCGACGCGATTGTTTTGGTGGTGGATGGCCGGACCGAACTGGCATCGCCGGACATCGACCTGGCGCGGCTGCTGCTGCGCACCGGCAAACCGCTGGTCCTGGCGGTGAACAAGATTGACACCACGACGATGGAGCCGTACGCGGAGGAGTTTCGACGGCTGGGAATCAAGGAGTTGTTGCCCATCTCCGCGGAGCATGGAACTGGAGTCGCGGAGTTGCTGGAGTATGTGCTGAGCGTGATTCCGGAGCACCAGAACGCCCCGGTGAACACTGACGAACCGCCGCTCCCTCCGCCTGGACTAAAGTCCTCGGTCGGGATATCAAAACGAAAGGGTCGCAGGCCCTCGGAGCCGCAATCACAGGAGGACGAGGCGAGCGCGGCTGAGGGCGAGCTCGTCGACGAGCCGCGCGAGACCAAGGTCGCGATCATTGGCCGTCCCAATGTCGGCAAGTCGACGCTGCTGAACGCTCTGACCGGAACTTCGCGGGCGATTGTGTCACCAGTTGCGGGCACCACTCGCGATGCGGTGGATGAGTTGATGGAGCGCGATGGCCGCACTTACCGCTTCATCGACACCGCCGGCATTCGCCGCAAAGGCAAGACCGAGCTGATGGCCGAGAAGATGTCGGTGGTGATGGCTCGCAAGCACCTCGAAGCCGCAGATGTAGCGTTGGTGTTGATCGACGCAACGGAAGGCGTCACCGCCAGCGATGCCACCATCGCCGGCTACGCCCACGAGAGCGGCCGATCAGTGATTGTCGTCATCAACAAGTGGGACCTGATCACGGAGAAACGAGCCGATGGCAAACCCCCGGCGGACCGCAGCGTCTATGAGGAGCAAGTTCGGCGTCATCTCAAGTTTCTGGCGTACGCGCCGGTGGTTTTCGTCTCGGCGACGACGGGAAAAAACCTCGACAAGCTCTTTTCCACTCTGGAGCTGGTGGCTCGGGAGCGCCGCAAGCGCGTCGGCACCGGCGAGATGAACCGCTTCCTCAGCCACATCGACTTTGAGCGAGCCTCGGTGCCCGTTGCCAAGCGGGTGAAGATTTTTTACATGACGCAAGCCTCCGTGGCGCCGCCAACATTCATTCTCTTCACCGATCGGCCGGTGAAGCTACACTTCTCCTACCAGCGATTTCTGGAAAACCAGATTCGGGCGGCATTTGGCTTCGTCGGCACCCCGATATGGATCAAGAACCGGGCGCATAATGAACCTCGGGGAAGGAAGTAAATGTCCGCGCCGAAGCGAGTAGCGATACGACTGGCGACGTGCGAGACCGAATGGAGGTCAGGTCACCGGACGCCTCGGTTAACTGGGACCTTAGATTTGCCGATTCCGTACCCCAGCCTCTACACTTAGGGTTTTCCTTTTGAAATAATTTATGGTGCGCGTCCGCCGGCCATCGGTAACGGCGGGGAGGATACATGCAGCGGGTTCGAGCGGTTCCTGTCTTGGCTGCGGTCGCAGCAATTGTTTTTCTGATATGCCTGCCCGGATGTGGTGGCAACAGCAGCACCAGCGGCGTCGTGACGCAGGTGATTCTGACGCCCTCGACGATTTCCTTGAACGAAGGCGGAGTGTTTACGCTGTCGGTTATTACGGAAGATTCAACAGGTGCCGCCGTCGCTGCGGACATCAGCTTCAGCAGCAGCAATAATAATATCGGGACCGTCTCTCCCGGTGGGCTGATTTGCGGTGGAATCTGGGACGCAAGCTTCATCAACTGCAACGCCACGATTGGCTCAGCCGGAGTAGGAGTGGTGACGATTACGGCGACGGCTACAGCGAATGGAGTGAAGGCGAACGCAACGGTCTATGTGCACGAACCAGTGGACAAGGTCAATGTCATCCTGCAGAACAGTTGCACCACCATGGGCCAGCAAGTAAACGTTTATGGCCAAGTGCTAAACACCTCGGCTCCGGGTTGCTCGCAGTCCGCGCCTTGCGACATCACATCCACAGTGGGTCCCATCGCTTTCGGATCCAACGACCTCAGCATCGTCTCGACGAACGCCGCGGGGCATCTGGTCGCCGTTGCTCCGGGCGCCACTACCGTTTTTGCCAGCAATTCCGGAGTAAACAGCGTGGGCACGCCTTATCTGACTTGTCCAGTAGCTAGCATTCAGGTGCACAGCGCCAGCAATTCAGACACTTCGTTCAATCTGGCGGTGGGCGGGACTCAACCCCTGACCGCCGACGTTTACGACACCATGGGTCAATACATCAAGCCCCCTCTGACCTGGGGCTCATCCTCAACTGCAACGGCCACGATTGCAGCTACCGGCACGGCAAACAATCCAGGGACAATTACGGCCGTTGCTCCCGGCACGGCATTCATCACCGCCACCTGTAGTTTTCCCAGTTGCAACAAATATCTGCCGCCGCAATATGGTCAAAACGTTGTTACCGCAACTGTGAGCGGAGGAACCTCCACCTCGGTTTACGCTGCCAGCACCAACTCAACCATGCTGGTGCCATTCAGCGTCCAGACGGATGCACCGGGCACTGCGATTACGCTTCCCCACCTTCCTAACTCGATCATCGCCAACTCTGCCGGCACCACGGTTTATCTTGGTTCTGCCAGCGGCTTGATGGCGGTGAGTGTAGGCACCGGCACAGTAACGACCTATGCGATCAACGGCACCATCGAGGCCATCTCGCCCGATGGAACTTACTTGCTGCTGTCCGACACTGTCGATGGCGCGCTGAATTACTTCGATCTCGGCACTGGTACTCTAAGCAGCGCTCAGTCGGGAATCACCGCCAGCGCTGCCGCCTACACTCCGGATAGCGGGTTCGTCGAATGGCTGACCGGCTCAACCCTTGGTTTTGGCCTTCCCACCGGAACATCTGGCACCGCTGGATTATCGAATACAGCTAACGCGCTGGACATTATGGCGCAAGGCGGGTTGACCTACATTACCAGCGCCGCCGCACGACAGATTTTCGTCTTCTCCACTTGCAACCAGAGCCTGGAGCAGGTCCTGACCGCAGCCGGTCCTACTGTGATTGCCGCGGTGCCCAACGGAACCGGTGCCGTGGCTGCCGACTCGCCCAATATCGATGTGATCTCCACTCCCTCGGTCTTAAGTGCGGGCTGCCCGGTCGCTACGCAGAGTTCCATCGCTCCATACGACTTGGGCGTGGGCAGCTTCACTGCCCAGCAAATTTTCGTCAGTCCAGACAGCACTCGTGCCTGGATCGTCAGCAACCTTCCCCAGATATTAACGTTTTCATTGCCCGGGTTAACGCCGACCAATATTTCTCTGACCGGAGGAGCGACGGCTTACAACGGCGGGATTACCAAGGACAGTGCCAATGCATACTTTGGCGCCAGCGATAACACCGTCCATCGCGTCCTTGTCGACGAGTTGAGCGATGTTTCGCAGATTGCCGTCAACTTGAAGGATTCCAACGGCAATGTGACCCCACCGAACCTGGTTGTCGTGGTGCCGTAAGCGCAGTCGTGTGAAGTAGCAACTGACCTGCGAGATGCAGCGCGCGCGCTATTCGGGGGTGCCGTGTCCCAGTAGTTCGAAGCGCCCGCTCCGCGCGTCAGCTGCCGAGATGGAGCCGGCGGCGATGTCATACACCCAACCTCGCAGCGCCAGCTCACCGCGAGACAAGGCCGCAGCAACCGCGGGATGCGTCTCCAGGTTTTCCAACTGCGTCAGGACGTTGTACTCGGTCAACCGTCGCATCTTCTCTTCCGTGGGAGCATGGCGATGTTCGCGCAGCAGACGTTCGCGCGAAGCCAGCGAGTGCCGCATCCAATTCTGCAACGCCGGCATCCCGGCGGCCCGCTCTGGCTCCAGCAGCGCTTTCACCACTCCACAATCGGTATGTCCGCAAACAATGATGAGCGGCACATGCAAGGCCAACAGAGCATACTCCACACTAGCGGTCACTCCGCCCACGTGATCGCTGTATTTGGGAGCAATGTTTCCCGGGGTGCGCTCGATGAAAATCTCACCCGGCCGGCTTTGCAACAACGCCGTAGGCTGAATTCGAGAGTCAGCGCAGGTAAAAAACATGGCGATCGGCTGTTGCCCATGTTTCAACTGCTCGAAAAGCTCGCGCTGCGCCGGATAAACCTCAGTCTGGAATTTCGCTACGCCTTGCACGATTTTCGCCAGCGCTTCCTCACTCTTCAAGTTCCCTCCATCAACGCGCATCGGTCACGGATCGACTGCTGTCCAGTTCGGTTTTGAAGGGGCACGGCTTCAGCCGTGTCGAAAGCCGCCCACCAAATCATGGGCTTCAGCCCCTGCGGTACTTCGTTCGCCCTGCGGGTATTTATGCGATGAGTTCAATTCCACTTATTCCCCGATTGCCTACGAGGACCTGCTCCGCCGAGCCAATGTTCATCGCGCCTCAGCCCGCTGAAGCATCAGCACGCACTCCTTGCGGTAAAAGTGTGCCTTCCAAAACACCACTGACTGCCAGTTCAGATGCATCCTGCTACGCGTGTACTCCACAATTTCCCGGATGTCCTCGTCAATCCACACGTGGTAATGGATGCTGTAGTCGGATTGCAACAGCTGTGCCAGTTGTTGATCGAACTCCGCAGTCGCACGGCGACATCCTACAACGTGTTCGACCCAGTCCTCAAAATGCGCCCGCTTGTCGAACCCGCTGCCATTTTCATCTTCCGCGATCAGGTGCTGTAATGTTGTGCGCGACCGCTTCGCGTCAAATGAGTATCGCTTGTCGGGAATCTTCAGCAGCAGCACTCCACGCGGCTGCAGCACATCGTACCAGTGACGCAGCGCCGCCAGCGGAAACGGCAGATGCTCCAGAACATGGCTGGCGATCACGAAGTCCAGGCTGCACGGCGCAAACGGCAGCTGCATCGCATCGGCGACAATATCGGGATTCACCACCGGCGTGCTGACTTCCGCATAGTGCTGCTGCAAATCCTCATTCGGCAAGCGATCCACGTAACACACCTTCGCCCCACGCGGTACCGGAAACTTCCGCCACAACGCTCCAATCTCAATGCCGCGCCCGCGCAAATGTCGAGCCAGCAGCCTGTTCTCCAACCATCGCAGCGGCGCGCCCTTCCCCATCCGAACACTATAGAACAGTCGTTTTGGGAGAGCTCTATCGCAGGAATGCGATTCCGCCTCCGCCGCGGCTTGCCGCCGCACGTCTTCGCCCTCCCTGCTAGACTGAACCCTCATGCCGGAACCCACCAACTCCTTAGTCCACGCGTCGTCCGCCTATCTTCGTTCGGCCATGCATCAGCCCATCCAGTGGCACGAGTGGGGTGAGGAAGCCTTCGCCGCCGCACAACGCGAGAATAAGCCCATCCTGCTCGACATCGGCGCAGTGTGGTGTCATTGGTGCCACGTCATGGACCGCGAGTCCTACGAGAGCGCGGAAACCGCCGCCATCATCAACCGCGAGTTCATCGCGGTGAAGGTCGATCGCGACGAGCGTCCTGACGTGGACAGCCGGTATCAGCTTGCGGTCTCGGCCATCTCCGGTACCGGCGGCTGGCCGCTCACCGTCTTCCTCACGCCCGATGGCCGCCCTTTTTACGGTGGCACATATTTCCCCCCGATCGATCAGTGGGGACGTCCCAGCTTCATGAAAATTCTTCAGGCCATCGCCGGCGCCTATCGCGAGCGCCGCGACGAGGTGCTGAAGTCCGCCGACGAAGCCATGAACGTTCTGAGCAACGCGGAGAGCTTCGCCGGCCGCCAAACCGAGTTTTCGCCGCGCCTGGTCGGCGTCATGGTTCAGTCGGCGCTGCCTATCTTCGATGAAAAGCACGGCGGCTTCGGCAGTGCGCCCAAATTTCCTCATCCTGCCGCGCTCGATCTGCTGATGGACTGGTACGTCCGCACCGGCGAGGAGCGGGTTGCCACCGTCGTCACCACCACGCTGACCAAGATGGCGCAGGGCGGCGTCTATGACCAGCTTGCCGGCGGCTTTCATCGCTACTCCGTCGACGAGCACTGGACCGTCCCACACTTCGAAAAAATGGCGTACGACAACTCCGAGCTGCTGAAGAACTACGTCCACGGCTACCAGGTCTTCGGCTTCGAGTTCTACGCGCATGTGGCGCGCGACATCGTTCGCTGGATGGACGAGTGGCTCAGCGACCGCGCCCATGGCGGCTTCTACGCCTCGCAGGATGCCGACATCAACCTCGACGACGATGGCGACTACTTCACCTGGACGCGCGATGAGGCCAAGGCTGTCCTGACCGAGGAAGAATTCGAAGCTGCCGCTCTGCACTACGACATCGAGGCGGCTGGCGAAATGCACCACAATCCCGCCAAGAACGTCTTGTGGCTGCGGGCGATGCCGGAAGAAGTTGCCTCGCGCGTTGGCGTTGACGTGGCCAAGGCGCTCGATCTGCTGGCGTCGGCCAAGACGAAGCTGTACGCCGCACGCTTGCAGCGTCCCACGCCGTTTGTGGACAAGACGGTTTACGTGAACTGGAACGCCATGTGCGTCTCGGCCTACTTGCAGGCGGCGCAGGTGCTGGGGCTGGACGATGCACGCAAGTTCGCGCTGCGCGCGCTTGATCGCATCCTGTCGGAAGCCTGGAACGACGACCGCGGACTGGCGCACGTGATCGCCTATGCTGATCCGAATGCCGGCAAGCGATTCGTCCGCGGAATGTTGGATGACTATGCCTTCACGGTACTGGCTTGCCTCGACGCTTACGAGGTCACGGGCGCGATCAGCTATTTCAATTTCGCGCAGCGCATCACCGACCAGATGATGGCCCGCTTCGCCGATCACAAATCCGGCGGCTTCTTCGATACCGAGGCCTCGCTCGAAGAAAAGCTTCAGCTCGGTGTGCTCTCTACGCGCCGCAAGCCGTTCCAGGATGCGCCTACTCCCGCCGGAAATTCCAGCGCCGCCATTGCGCTTCTGCGGCTTCATGCCTATACCAATGACGCAAAGTACCGCGAAACCGCGGAGCTCACGCTGGCAGTCTTTGCCGGGGCTGCGGAGCAGTTCGGCATCTACGCCGGAACCTACGGAATCGCAGCGACCTGGCTCTCACGGCCGCACACGCAGGTGGTTGTGGTTGGCGAAGATGCTGACGCCGCAGCGTTGTTGCAAGCTGCGATCGCGCCGTTCGCCGTCAACAAGTCGGTTGTGCATCTCACCGACAGCGAAGCCGTAGCGCAGAACCTGCCGCCGGTTCTCGCGGAAACCATCCCAAATCTGCCGGCGCTGAAGGAGAACAAGGCGTTGGCGATCGTCTGCACAGACTTTGCCTGCCAGCCGCCCGTGGAGAGTCCTGAGGAGTTATCGAAGGTCCTGCGCGAAACGATCGCAGCAAAATAGATCGGAGCCCAGATCAGCTCACAAAGCGATTTGCGGATCGTTTCTGGAGGCTGCGAAAAAATGAGGTCTATCCGCCGTGATGCGGAATGTGGTGGATCGGCGTCTCAGCGATGATGCTAATGCCCGCATCGTTCGCGGCCGCCAGCATGGCTTCTCTATCCAGCAGCAGGCATCGGCCCGCGTCCAAAGCCAGGCACGTCGCGCCCGCCTGCTTCATCGTTTCGATCGTGTGCAGTCCCACCACCGGCACGTCGAAGCGCATGTCCTGATTCGGCTTGGCAACTTTCACCACGGTCAGCGCGCGGCTCAAGGTTGAAGGCTCTTTGCCCAGTGCGGGCGACCTCATGATTTCGCCGGCGCGCAGGATGGTCGCGTCAGTCCCTTCCATCGCTTCCACTGCGATGCAGGCCGCTTCGGCGATCACCACGGTCTGCCCAACGTCGAAGCGGGACAGATGATCGGCAACGGCATGTCCGTAGGTGATGTTCGTTTGCTCGGAATCGCTCGGCGCGCGCCGTGTCAGCACGCCCTCGGTAGCCAGCATTGGCTCCAGCAGCTCCGTCGAATTCATCAGCGTGATGCCTTCGTCGGCCAGGACCTTGCTGACCGCGCCAATCAGCGAGTCGGTGTTGCGCGTAGTGAGCGATAGCAACAGTTTGGCCAGCCGCCAGTCCGGCTTGATGCTGCTGAAGATCTGCTTGTGTTTGACCTGGCCGGCCATGATGGCACGGGTGATGTTTTCGTGCTTGAAAGTTTCGATGAGCTTGGACAACTCGCCCAGCGACAACCAATAAACCGCCGACGCGCCGTGCTGCTCAATCTCGGGGAAGGCCTCTTCTCTGATGGCAGCGACGACGACCTGCATCCCTTTCGAGCGCGCAGCATCCAGCACCAGCAGCGGGAATTTGCCGTTCCCGGCGATCAATCCGATGCGTTGTTGTTGCGTCGACATGTGTCGGAAGTAGCCAGTTGCCGCAGTCGCTTCCAGTTATCAAACCCCGCAGGCGCGGTATAAGCCCAGCGCTTCAGCGGCCGAGTAGCATGCACAAGAAATCCGAGCTCCAACCAAACCTTATCGTCCGGGCTGTGGCACCATTGCCAGGCTCCGATACCCTTTCGCATCCACCGCCCGCACCGCAAAAATCACATTGTCTTTCGACATCGGCACAGTGACGCGAGTAACATTTCCCACGCTCTTCACATGTTCCCAATCGGGTGCAGTCGTATCGCGCCACAATACTTCATAGCCTGTCGCCAAACCGCCTGGCGAGACCCCCCACTCTAGAGTGGAATCGTTTTGCAGCTCTTTCGTCAACAGGCGGACGCCCACCGGAGGAGCCGGGGCCGATGCCAGCTCCACCAGAGTGGCAGCGTTCAACCGCGCCACCTTCGCGGTGTAATTGTAGTCCACGAATTTTGGCAGATCGCCGTATTCGACGCCCTTCTCCGTGCGGACGTTCTGGTGCTGATGATTGTAGTTCTCGCGAAATTCGGTGAAGCGCACCGCCGTATCCCCCTGCTCGTTAAAGGAAGAGTGATCGCCGCCGCGCAGATACCGATCGTGACGGAAGACCAGCATCGCGCGGAAATCCTCCGCCGCAAGATACTCCTTCGCGACCTCGCCGACGTATCGCGCCAGCTGCCGTGACGGACCATCGCTTTCGCCGCCGAGGGAGCGCGTTTTGCGCAACTCTTCCTCGCTTGCCGTGGATGAAATTCCTTCGGAAAAGACCCGCACCACGTGTGGATCCTGCAGCGTGTCTCCCGGGGTGCGATCGCCGCCCACGATGTCGTTGTTCAACACCGCTTCAATGTCCCATCCGACTGCCTTGGCCATCTTGGCGAAATGCGCGCTGCCGTAGAGGCCCTCTTCTTCGCCAGCCACAGCCAGGAAGATGATCGTAGCGGGAAAACGATGCTTGCTCAGCACCCGCGCGCACTCCAGGCTGACGGCGGTTCCGCTGGCATCGTCATTGGCGCCCGGCGCTTGTCCAGTGGCGTCGGTGGGATCGCTGTTGCGGGAATCGTAGTGCCCGGTCACCACATACATGCGGCCAGCGTTTGCCGGATCGGTGCCGCGCAGGATAGCGTAAACATTCGTGATCGTGGTGGGCTGCGGAATTCTCGTCCCGGGAGGTTGCAGAAACTGGTCTGTCCTCACTTCCAGGCAATCGCCGCACTGGCTGGAAATTCGTTGCAGCTCGCCCTGGATCCAGACCGCCGCCGCGTTGATGCCTTGGTCGCCGATCGGGGGCACGTCCGAGGAGAGCGTCTGCCGCGTATAGAAGCCGGCCAGCCTCTCAATGGTCTGCTGAATTTGTGCCGGCGAGATTTCGTGCAGGGCTGCGACGATTTGCGGGTCGGGTTCGACAGTCGCGGGCGCGCCGTTTTGCTCGGGAGTTGAAGCAACCGCGGGTAGCCGGAGCGTCATCACCATCACCACTCCGGTCAGGACGATCTTCGGTACGGATATGGCCATAAATTCTTCGAGACCCCTGCCTTTGGACGTCGTCCATCACTTGACGATGTCGCCCGGAGAATCTAAATATAAATGCACGGACGGCGCGCCGTCGTGCCGGCGGTTTTTGATGTAACGTGAATACCGGAGGCCACTATGGTGATTTGTCCTGAATGCGAGAGCGATCTGGACATTGAAGAGGATGAA
The DNA here is from genome assembly GCA_050014935.1 of Candidatus Korobacteraceae bacterium. GTDB lineage: Bacteria > Acidobacteriota > Terriglobia > Terriglobales > Acidobacteriaceae > Bog-257. Next base: position 4,216 of record JBEKCJ010000015.1, on the reverse strand, counting down.
GTCGACGAAGGCGAGGTCGTTTCCTGCCCCGAGTGCGGCAGCGACTTTGAAGTAGTTGGCATTGAACCTTTGGAACTGTCGCGCGTGGAGGACGAGGAAGAGGAGGACGACGAAGACGCGAAAGAAGAGGAAGAGGATGAGTTTTAGCTGGCTGCGCGGCTGGGCTGGCCGGACTGGCTGTGCTTTAGCTATTTTCGTATTCCTGATCCTGCATGTCTCGCGGGCCAGCGCGCGCAATCCCTTCTCCCCGCAATCCAGTTCGCATGTCACGAAAAATGATTATGCCTTGATCTACGGTACGGTCTGGGGGCCTGACGATCGTCCGGTGGCGGGTATCCCCATCAAGATCCGCAGGGCACCGGACAAGAAGGCGAAATGGGAGCTCGTATCCGACAGCCATGGCGAGTTCGCGCAGCGGGTTCCGGTAGGTGCTCAGGACTACATAATCGTGGCTGACATCAAGACGCCTAAGGGCCAGCCCAAGCCGCAGACGACGGCCCACATCACTAACAACGAGCGCACGGACGTTGGCTTGCATCTCACCAGCGCTCCGCCCTCCCGGTGAAGGGATTAAGGGAAAATAAAATGTACAAGGCATTGGGCACATTGGCTGTCCTGCTGGTGGCGTTGAGTTGCCGCGCGCAATTACAAATCCCGATGGGCAGCTCGCCTTCCAGTGACAACGCCCGGAAGACGCGTAGCACAACCCGGACCCTCACCGGAACCGTTCTCGACAAGAGCGATAAACCCGTCCCCAACGCCGTGGTCTATCTCAAGAACACGAAGACGCTGGCGGTCAAAACGTATATCGCGCAGACGGACGGGACATATCGCTTCCCCGAACTCTCGCCGAATGTGGATTACGACCTCTACGCCCAGAAAGACGGGCAGCAGAGCAAATCGAAGACGCTGAGTCAATTCGACGACCGGGACAAGCCGAATATCAATCTCCAGATCGATACCAACAAGTAATTTTTTTTCGGCGATTCTACAAACACAAAGGCCGCCATTGCTGGCGGCCTTTTTCATCTGCACTGAACTTCGATCAGTTGTTTTCGTTGCTGGCGCGCTTCCATGACATGAACTCGCCAATCGTAGAGCCTGCGCCGGACGACGACGAGCTCGCAGCCGGAGCTTTGTAAGCCTCCACATCCGAGCGCGTAGCTTCTTCGCCCACCGCCCTGATGCTGAGCCCCACCTTCTTCTCCGCCTGATTCATCTTGATGATCTTGAACTCGTGCTCATTGCCGGAGTCCAGCTTGATGGGCGCGCCGTGCGCGTCGACCGCTTCCGAGTTGTGGCACAGACCTTCCACCCCCTCGGCAATCTCGACGAACGCGCCGAAGCTGGCCAGGCGCAGCACCTTGCCGTGAATAACGTCACCCACGTGATGTTGCTCGAAGAAGGTGTCCCACGAATCGGGTTGCAGCTGCTTCACTCCCAGTGACAAGCGGCGTTGCTCCGGCTCAATCGCCAGCACAATGGCTTTCACCTTGTCGCCCTTCTTCAATACCTCCGACGGATGTTTCACGCGCTTGGTCCAGCTCAGGTTGCTCACGTGCACCAACCCGTCGATACCATCTTCGATCTCGATGAATGCGCCGAACTCGGTCAGGTTGCGGACCTTGCCTTCGACCACAGTCCCAACCGGGAACTTCTCATGCAAAGTTTCCCAGGGATTGCTCTCCAGCTGCTTCAGGCCCAGGCTGATGCGCCGCTCTGTTGGGTTCACGTTCAGCACGACCGCTTCCACCTGATCGCCGACATTGACCAGCTTCGAGGGATGCTTCATCCGCTTCGACCATGTCATCTCGCTGACGTGCACCAGGCCTTCGATGCCCTGCTCCAGTTCGATAAACGCGCCGTAGTCGGTCACGCTGATGACCCGGCCGCGAACATGCGCTCCGATGGGATAACGTTCGGACGCGTCAAGCCACGGATCGGGAGTAAGTTGCTTGAATCCCAGCGACACGCGCTGCTTGTCCTTATCGAACTTCAGCACCTTCACCTGGATCTGATCGCCCACCTGCACCAGGTCGCGCGGATGCGTCAGGCGTCCCCAGGACATATCGGTGATGTGCAGCAGTCCATCGATGCCGCCCAGGTCGACAAACGCTCCGTAGTCGGTCAGGTTCTTCACTGAGCCGGTGAGGATGCTTTCTTCCTCCAGATGCTCCAGGGTCTTCGTCCGCTTTTCAGCCTGCTCCTCTTCCAACAGCTGCTTGCGCGAAGCCACAATATTGCCGCGCTTCTTGTTCAGCTTGATGATGCGGACCTCGATCTCCTGGCCTTTCAGGGCCTCGAGGTTGCGCACCGGGCGCAGATCGACCTGCGATCCGGGAAGAAAGGCACGCGCGCCCATAATATCGACGGTCACGCCTCCCTTGATGCGATCGATGACCCGCGCTTTGACCGGGGTCTTCTCGTTGAAGGCCTTCTCGATTTCGTCCCAGGAGCGCAAACGCTGCGCCTTCTGGTGCGACAAGTGGATGTAGCCTTCTTCGGTGTGGCCGGGCTCGCGCATCACGGCCACTTCATCGCCGCGCTGCACGGTCACGTTGCCTTCGTGGTCCGTTAGTTCTGCCACAGGAATCACGCCCTCGGACTTGTAGCCGATGTCCACCACCACATACTGCGGCGTGACCTTCAGCACCGTGCCGGTGACGACTTGCTCTTCGTTCAGCGCAGCTTCGGTCTGGGCTTGTTCCTGCTCAAATGTCTCTAGAGCGGTGGCGAAATCTTCCATGCCGGCTTCCTTTTCGGCGCGCGGCGTGGGGGCAGCGGCCATCTCCGCCGCCGGCGGCGCGGCTTCGGCAACTGGCTCGGGTTGGGGCTGCACAGCAACTTGCGGAGTTGGCTGTTCAGCGGGCTGAATTTCGGGCTGCTCGGCAGCGGCGGTTTCTTGCGTTTGGGTAGTCGGAACGTTGTGGGTTTCTTCGAAGGACATTGGTTTGCGTACGCACACTCTGCGCGTTTTGAAAACACGCCGAGAGCCTTAGAACCACGGACTGCTGGCTTGAATCGACAGGTTTGAATGTCCCGACTATAGCAACCGCCTACAGCCAGTGTCAAACACCTAAGTGTGACATCTACGTTGATTTTGCAGGGTTTTATTGAACTTTTAATGTCCGAGTCAAGGCGTTTCATCACCGCTCAATGTGATAAGAGACTCGTTGCTTGGGCACGCCCAACGGCGGGTGTTACTCTGCCGATTATGGATTATCTGTGGACTCCCTGGCGCTATTCTTACCTCACCACCGCCGATACCTCCAGCGACGGAGGAGGCTGCGTTTTTTGCCGATTGCTCAGCTTGGGCGACGACGAGAAAGCCCTGATTGTGCATCGCGCCCGGTACAATTTCATCCTTCTCAACGCCTATCCCTACACTTCCGGGCACAGCATGATCGTCCCTTACGCGCACATCGACCGGCTACACAAGCTTCCCGAGGCGGCGGCCGACGAGATGATGGCGCTCGCCCGCCATCTGGAACTCGCGTTCCTCGACCTCTACCGTCCCGACGGCGTGAACATTGGTATGAACATCGGCAAAGCCGCCGGGGCCGGCATCGCAGGCCACATCCATATGCATGCTCTGCCTCGCTGGATTGCGGATGCCAACTTCATGACCGTGATCGGCGAGACCCGCGTGCTACCCGAGTCGCTGGAAACGACCTACCAGCGGCTGAAAACGAAGTTCTAGCCAATCTCTCAGGCGCAATTCAAAGGGCGCGGCAAGCTTTTTTGACAGCTATTCCCGAAACGGGATGGGCCCACTCAGGATACCCTGAATTTGCTATGAGATTCCTCTGCGCCACCGCATCATGAGGAGTCACCAGGCTCCAGCCTGCGCCGCAGGCATTCAGCGGTCACTTGGGCCCGTGATCTGAAGTAGCGCTTCTAAGTCGCCTCGCAAACTCGTCGCCCTTTCTAACGGCATTCATTCCTACACCGCATCGGAAGCCCTTTCGCGGAGGCCCAGTTGGTTACGGCTGCAAATTCGTCCTTAAGGTCGACTTTGCAGTTCGTGCTTCAGGAGGTAGCGCCAGGCCGCCGTCCAGCAGGGCATTACTTTGTCCCGAAGCTTGATCGCCCCGCCGCGGCTGCCCCTTTACCGCGAAGAAGAGGATGTACAAATAGCAGAGCACCGGCAGCACGAAGGCGTGGTGCAGCCCAACGCGGTCCGCCAGCAGGCCTTGCAGCTCAGGAATGATTGCGC
>JBEKCJ010000014.1:0-57880 GCA_050014935.1 Candidatus Korobacteraceae bacterium | reverse complement strand
TTTCAAAGTTGATCCGCAGGGGCAGGAAACGGTGATCTATAACTTCCAGGGCGGCTCCGCTGATGGCGGATGGCCAACGGGCCCGCTATTGTTGGCGGCAGACGGAAGCCTCTACGGCACTACTGATATCGGAGGGCCGAGTGGCTACGGGACTGTCTATGAGATCGACGCCGACGGCAACGAAAGTGTCCTGTACAGTTTCACTGGCGGAAACGACGGGGGAGCTCCCCAAACTGGTGTGATTGCGGACGGAGAAGGGAACCTTTACGGCACCACCCTAATCGGTGGGCAGTCTGGCCCCGGATGTGTCTACGGTGGTACCTGCGGAGTCGTATTCGAACTGATACCCAATCAGGATGGAAGCTGGACCGAGTCCGTCCTCTACAGGTTTCAGGGAGGCGCCGATGGTGCAAATCCCTTTGGGCTGCTTAGGGACAGCCAAGGCAATTTTTACGGCACCACACAGTCCGGGGGAGCCTGCCTGTATGGCCCCTACTGCGGAACAGTGTACAAGCTGGATTCCGCTGCTAATAGAACCACACTCTGGAATTTCACTGCCGGAACTGACGGGCTTGAACCGGGATACGGATCTCTGGTTATGGACCAACAGGGCAGTCTGTACGGCACTACCTTCTACGGCGGTGACGATGGCGCCACCAACCCTGCCTGTACCGGTTTCTATGGGCCCGGCTGCGGAGTGGTCTTCAAGCTCACACCGTAACTCACACTGATCGCTGGATGCCCCGTTCTAGCCTTCGTTCGGCTAGGGCGGGGCTCGTAAGCTCGCAGCTCGCAGCTCATGGCTCGAAAGCGGCCTTCCTGCTCTATCCGAGCTGGCCTCAGTCGGCGGCAGTGCGTAAAGCCTTACCACAGTATCTCGACAGGATAGGATCGGAATTTCGCATCCGCGCTGACCACCGGAAGTTTTTCGGCGATCGCTTGCGCCAGGATTATCCGGTCGAACGGGTCGCGATGATGGGAGGGAAGCTGTTCAAGTTCTAGAACATGGGAGAGCAGGATCGGCAGGACCGTGATCGCCGTTTTGCTGAGCTGCGCTCGGAGATAGGCGCCGGTGGGACGGGGAAATGGCAGCCTTCCGGTCTCGCTCTTCACCAGGATCTCCCAAATGCTGGCGACGCTGAGCAGCACCTCGTTATTGGCAGCGGAGAAGGCTTTGCGGGCGGGTGCCGAAAGGCGCCGGTCATCGGTAATGGCCCACAGAAAAGTGTGCGTGTCCAGCAGGATCTTCAACGGTAAAAATCCTGTTCGAATGCAGGCATGGGATCGTCAAAATTCTGCGGTACGACGAAATCTCCCTTGCCGGTGCCGAGCGGACGCGGGGCTCCTCTTCCCTTGATGGCGACTAACCGGGCCACAGGCTTGCCGGCCTTCGCGATCACGACCTCTTCGCCGCGCGCAACCCGCTCCAATAGCCTTGAAAGCTGGGTTTTAGCTTCATGTATATTCACTTCCATTTAAAACAAACTAGACTAAGTTCAGGACTAAGTCAATCTCTGGCTGCTGCTTCTTTGGTCTGAGCTGCGCGACTTGCACCGCCTGGGTCTTTCGGCTGCTAGAATCCTACTAGACGCTATGTCCCCGCAAGCCCCATTTTGCGATGTTGAGACCGCGCTGGAGGAAATTCGCGCCGGCCGCATGATTGTGGTCATCGACGATGAGGACCGCGAGAACGAAGGCGACCTCACTATGGCCGCCGAGAAGATCACGCCTGAAGCCATCAACTTCATGGCCAAGTACGGCCGCGGCCTGGTCTGCCTTGCCATGACCGAAGAGCGGCTGGAATATCTTCGGCTGGGCCAGATGTCGGCCGAGAACACCTCCAACTTCGGCACCGCGTTTACTGAGTCGATTGACGCGAAAGATGGCGTCTCGACCGGCATCTCGGCGTACGATCGCGCGCAGACCATCCGCGTTGCCATCGATCCTGCAACGCGTCCCAACGATCTGGCTCGCCCTGGACATATTTTTCCGCTGCGCGCCCGCAAGGGCGGAGTGCTGGTTCGCGCCGGTCAGACCGAAGCTTCCGTCGATCTAGCGCGCATGGCGGGCATGGTTCCCGCCGGCGTCATCTGCGAGATTATGAGCGACGACGGCACAATGGCGCGCGTGCCCGAGCTCGCCGAGTTCTGCCGCCAGCACGACATGAAGATGCTGACGGTCGCCGAGGTCATCCGCTATCGCATGGCGCACGAGCGTTACGTGCGGCGGCTGGCCGAGGCCATGGTGCCCACCGCTTATGGCGAGTTCCGCATGATCGTGTACGCATCGGAGATCACCGGCGACTCCCACATTGCGCTGGTGAAGGGCGACGTGGAGAACGCCGACGCGGGGCCGGTGTTGGTGCGTATGCACTCGCACTGCCTGGTGGGCGACGTCTTCGGAGCCACGGGATGTGCCTGCCGCGACGTCATCGACGCTGCCATGCAGCGCATCGCGGAAGAGGGCCGCGGCGCGCTCATCTATCTTCACTCGACCTCAGCCGGTTATTCCATAGAACGTTTGGGCGAGCGCATGACCATCCAGTTCCACCACGAGCAGCGCCTGCCGACCCTGCCCGAAAGCCAGCGTAAGACGCAGCGCGAGATCGGCATTGGCGCGCAGATCCTCTCCGATCTGAACCTGAAGCGCATCCGCATCCTGACGAATCACCCGCGCAAGGTTGCCGGCCTGGAAGGCTTCGGCATCGAGATTGTGGAGCAGGTGCCGGTGTCGACCACCGGCAAGGCATCGATGCGGTAGCGATTCATCATCCCCTTCACCCCTGATTGCTATAATCCGCGACAATGCTTCATCCGCTACTACATCGCTTGCAAGCCGTGATAGTGGAACCGGACCACGCCGGGCACAAGGTCCTCAAGATGCTCGACAGCTGGGGCGATGACACCTTCGATTTCGTGCGTCACCAGGCGCCGCGAATCGTTGCCGTCCTTGTCATCGCCTTCATCCTGACGCGGCTGCTGAAGGCGGTGGCGCGGTACCTCAGCAACCTCAGCAGCAACCAGGGACTGCCATCGGCGGTCCGCTCGCAACAACTGCGCACGTTGTCCAGCGTCATCCACAGCGTGGGCCTGTTCATCATCATGTTCGTTGCGGCGTTGCAGATCCTGCCGCTGCTGGGCATCAACATGGGACCGCTGCTGGCCAGCGCCGGCATCGCGGGCGTGGCTATCGGCTTTGGCGCGCAGACTCTGGTCCGCGACTTCATCAACGGCTTCTTCATCCTGGCGGAGAACCAGTACGACATCGGTGACTCCGTCAAGGCCGCCGGCGTGCAGGGAACGGTCGAAGCCATGACCGTTCGCCGGACCGTGCTGCGCGATGACAACGGCACCTTGCACAACATTCCCAACAGCGAGATCAAGATCGTCAGCAATCTTTCGCGTGACTGGAGTGAACTGGCACTGAATATTTCCGTCGCCTACAGTGCGGACAGCGACCGCGTGATCAAGCTGTTGCAGGAAGTTGGGGATGAGTTGGCTAACGATCCCGCTTACCTAGCAATGATTTTGACCAAGCCGGAGGTGCCGGGCATCGAGAAAGTGACTGGCGACGCAGTGGACTATCTGATGCAGGTGAAGACGAAGCCGGGGAAGAAAGACGATGTGGGCCGCGAACTGCGCCGCCGCATCAAGGCTAGCTTCGAGAAGAACCAGATCGAACCGGGAAATCCGAACCGGGTTTACGTGATGGAAGCGGTAAAGTCGAATTAGCTTTCAGCCGTCAGCTAGAATCGCTCTTCGCTCTTCGCCAGAGCCGAACAACCCAGAACCCAACAACAAGGTGTCATCCTGAGCGGAGGCGCGCTTCCGTCGCGCCGAAGTCGAAGGCCGCTATCGGTTACCAACATTTATTCCTTAGAGCGAGATTTCGCCCCTCGGCAATCAAAGTCTGCAATGGTCTGGATACGGAGTGCTGCGATGCAAGTGGATGTTCCTCCCGATTTCGAGACGCTTATCAAGAAGCGTCCTTCGGGCGGTGGCTACGCGAGTGTTGAAGATGTACTGCGTCGCGCTCTTGAGGCCCAGGACGCGGAGGAAAGCTGGAGCGATGAGGAGCGGCAGGCCTTGGCAGCTCACGTCATAACCGCTTGTGCGGCCCGGGCAGGTCCTCCATCCTTGCACTCTCTGTTGGCGAAGAAGGGCGGGAGACCGAAATCACCCACCCCACTCTTGAAACTCGAAACCTGAAACTCGAAGCTATCGCTTACTGCTTTTCGTCGATATAGGTCGAGATTCTTCCGGTCTGCTTGTTGTCCAGGACCTCGGTCATTTTCTTGCCATCGGCAGAGACCGTAATTTTACTGATAAAGAAAAGCTTCCCATCGCGTTTGTAGGTTACTTCGATGGCATGGTCGCCCAACTTCTTCACCGACACGGTCTCATTGGCGTAGGTGCCCTTCACGGGCGATTCTCCACCGCCAAACTTGGCTGTCCAGTTTTCGCCGGTCGGCGTGGACATGCTTACGTTATCGCCCGAAACCTTGTAAGTAGCAGTCAGGCCAGCAGTGTCTTCGTTGACGCTCTGAATACGCCAGGAGCCGGAGGTCGCATTAGAACCCCCAGGCCCCGTGGCAACCCGGGTGAACTTGACCTCTGACTTATAGGGCTGGCTGCCATCGGCAGGATAGGTAGTGCCCGCGATGGTAAGCATCTTGCCATCCGCCGAGGCGGTCCGCGTCGAATCGCCCGTCGGCTTGCCACCTTTCTTGGTGACGAGGTGAATTGAATTCGCGTCCACGGCCTTCACCGAGATGGTGTCATAGCTCTGGCCAGTCACAGCCTGATCTGTGCCGTCGGCCTTGACATTGATTTTGGGCACGCAACTTTCGCAGTCGTACATGCCCTTGTTGACCGAAAAGACATAGGGCTTCTGTGACAGCTTGGACGCGGCCATGTTGGTCTTCCAAGTGCCGTCAAATGGGCTCTGGCCAGATGCCAGAAGAGGGAGCAAACACACAACCACGCAAAGCAGTTTCTTCATGCGTATCTCCTGTTGGCAATCTTTGTTGAAATGCAGACACACTATACGCTTCAGGAGAGAATTCAGCTAGGCGGGTTTGTCGCGCGCCCGTTCAGGGGCAACCTCAGCGAAGCCTACGAATTCCACACATACAGGAATTCGTCGTCGGTCGCCGTGGCCACCGACTTATGCTGTTTGTGGGTGGCACGGTTAAGTGCCGAGCGGATGTTGACCTTGGTATCCGGCAACTCGGACAAAGGAATTTTCAGGCACAGACCGGCGTCGAGTTTCTCCAGGTCCCTCAGAATGTCGGTGACGATATCGTTGTGCTTGCCTTTGCGGCCGCTGGGTATCTGCGAGCGCGCGGCAGTCTTGAACTTGCGGATGGCGGGCATTTTATTCCCAGGCAAACCTTCCCCCTCACCGGACTCTCGGTAACGTATCACTAACGATACACTAAACAAACGAAATCCTACAACTAAACCTTAACCACAAGAAAATTACCCGTAAGCTATTGATTTCCAATCGTTTCGCAGATCGATAACCAAAGAAAAATTACCCGTATCCGATTGGGAGGTATAGCGTCGTTGTAGTGGGGTCCCGCTTGAAAAAAGCCAGAAGATTCGAAGCCATACCACTCGCGCATGTCATTAACAATCCGGCAGTGAAGCCTCTTGGGAGCCGGCTAACGAAGTCGACGGAAAAAGAAACACCCAGCACAGTGCGTGGCAAAGACGAACGCTCGAAGTCTCTTGATCGCGATTCCTAAGAGGCGACGAACTAGCCGCTATCGTCGATTCGGATGGCGATCTGCTACTGCTGTCATCCATGTTGGAGGAAAACAGAATGTCTAAGCGGATATTGGTGGTAGACGATGAGCAATGCATTGCAGATAGTTTGGCTGCAATTTTGCGCGGATCCGGCTATGACGCAACCGCGCTGTACGATGGCCCGACTGCATGGGCAGCATGCAGCCCCCAGGCCCCTGATCTGATCATCAGCGATGTCATCATGCCCGGAATGAGCGGGATCGACCTCGCTATTCAGATCAAAGAACGCTATCCCAATTGCAAGGTTCTGCTCTTTTCGGGCATGGCAGCCACCGCCGATTTGCTGGATGAAGCCCGGCGCCAGGGCCACGATTTTGAGATTCTGGCGAAACCGATCCATCCGGCCGATTTGCTGGCGAAAATGGCGGCATAGAACCGAAGAGTGAAACCCGAGCCTTCAAACTCGGACTGCCTTTACACGCGCTCGATGGTCACCGACTTCAGCACTACATCATTGTTGGGCTTGTCCTGGCGATTGCGAGGGAGCTTGGTGATCTTATCGGCGATGTCCTGTCCTTCGACCACTTCGCCAAAGATGGTGTGATTGCCAGTGAGCCACGGCGTTGCCGCCACGGTGATAAAGAACTGCGAGCCATTGGTTCCCGGGCCGGAGTTGGCCATCGCCAGCTTGCCCGGCTTGTCGAACTTGTGCGGCGAGCCCTTGGTCTCGTCCTGGAACTGATAGCCGGGGCCACCCATGCCGGTGCCTGCCGGATCGCCGCCCTGGACCATGAAGTCGGGAATCACGCGATGGAAGATGGTTCCGTTATACAGCGGCGTCTTGCTCTTGGCGCGAGTGTGTGGGTGGGTCCACTCGCGTGAGCCTTCCGCAAGCTCGATAAAGTTCTTGACGGTGATGGGAGCCTCCGCCTCAAACAGGCGGACGACGATGGTTCCTTCGCTGGTGTCAAAGGTGGCGTAAACGCCGGGGGTACGGGGCATAGGAATTCCTTTCGGTATCGGTGCCGTAGGCACGGCATACGTTAGCCCAGCGCTTCAGCGCTGGGTAGGTTTTACAAGAGCCTGAGTCCTGTAGGGACGGCACAGGTCTTCGCGCGTCCGACGGCTTTTTTTCTCAAGCGGCTAACAGCAGATCCCTCGTCGGTCTAAAGACCTCCTCGTGATGACAATCCCGTGAAGGTACGGACTCTTCTCGCTGCAACCCTTATTTGCTGGCGGCCAGTTCCTTCTGCTCGGCCGTCTCGCTCAGGCGATACCACTCGACCGTGCGCCGCAGACCTTCCTGGAAATCCACCGTCGGCTGGTACTTTAACTTCGCCTGCGCTCGCGAAATGTCGGCAAGGGAATGTTTGATGTCTCCCACGCGCTCGGGCGCATATTCAACGTCACCGGTGTAGCCGGTCAAAGGCCTCAGCAACTCGATGGTCTGGTTCAGGTCGAAGCGATGGCCAGTCGCAATGTTAAAAGTCTGGCCGGCAACGTCGCTCTCAGGAGCGCTTGCCGCCAACAGGTTCGCGGCCACGGCGTTGTCGATGTAGTTGAAGTCGCGCGACTGCTCGCCATCGCCATAGATGGTGGGGCGCTCGCGCTTCAACATCAGGGTGATGAACTTGGCCAGCACCGCCGAGTATTGCGAGGTGGGATCCTGGCGGGGACCGAAGATGTTGAAGTAGCGCAACGAGACGGTGGGCAGCCCGTACACTCCGTGAAACACCTTCGTGTACATTTCGCCGGTGAGTTTGGCGACCGCGTAGGGCGAAAGCGGAACTGGCGTCATGTCTTCGCGCTTGGGCAAAGTTGGCGTGTCGCCGTAGGCAGAGGACGATGCCGCGTAGACTACGCGCTTCACGCCCGCATCGCGAGCGGCGATGAGCACATTCACTGTACCTTCGACATTGACCCGATTGCTGCGCGCAGGGTCGGCGATCGACTTGGGCACGGAGGGAATCGCGGCCTGGTGCAGCACGTAATCCACGCCCAGGCACGCCGACTGAACCGCCGGAAAGTCGAGCAGATCGGCCTCGCGAAAGTCGATCTGGGCGGAGACTTCCTGAAGATTTTCGCGCCGGCCAGTCTCGAAGTTATCCAGGCCACGCACCTTATCGCCGCGTTCCAACAACGCGCGCACCAGGGCCGAGCCGATGAAGCCTGCCGCGCCGGTAACGAGATAGAGCGCCATCGGTACAGCTTAGCACGCACCGGGGCAAGAAAAAGGCGCGACCCAGAGGTCGCGCCCGGAAGCCCATTGCCAATTAGTGATGGTGCCAGCCCAGGAGTTGTGCGTCATTCAGATCGCCGCCGCTGCCGCATCGCGGCGGCCCGCCCAGCGGGTTGTAGTCGAAAAAGTTGTGCGGCACCATTTCGAAGCCCAGCCAGTGGACCAGGGTGATACCGGTGCGGCCGCCGCTGCCCATCTGGTTGTCGGCATCGGTGGGTTCATGGTGGGTCGATCCGAAATACCACAGCACGATACCGTCGCCCGTCCCGCCCAGGGGCTGGCCGTTCAGGTACGACAGGAGATAACTGTTGGGGTTGTACCAGGTGTAGAGCCAGTTGTTGATGCCCGTGCCAGTACCATCTTCACCTGGGTTATCGTTGGTGAGGTCCTGGTCGTGCTGGGTGAAGGTTTCTTCAAAGTGACCCTGGCCCCAACGATTGAAGGGATAGAACTGGTAGCCAACCAGGTGTCCGTAGTCGTTGGTCTGGGTCTGACTCTGAACCGTGACGCTGCTGAATTGGGCCTGATTCCAATCCGTAGTCTCTTCATTCGTAACCGGGGTATAGGAATCGGTTGCCCGATAGCCGTTGGCGTCCTCTACGTGAGTGAACTCCTGAACGTCGTTGTCATCGCGTCCCAGGAGCTGGGTACTCACCCGCCAAAGTCCGTTATGGACGTGGGCCTCGGAGGTGTTGCCGGGAAGGTTGTAGCCGGTAGCGCCGCTGCGGAAGGTAACGCGACCATCCTCATGGAAGGTGTACTCGATGATGTAGTCGTAGTTGAAGGCGTCGAAGACCGACCACACGACCACTTCCTGTATACGCCTGCGCATGTGGCTGCCTGGCTCTTTGCACAACCAGCCGACTCCCTCGTCGCGGCATTCGACCGCGATTTTAGGCACGGTATCGCGGACATAGTAATTGCCCTGCTGGGTCCTGAAGTATACGAGCGCGCCATTCTGGGTAGGGAGATCGGCGGGGTCCATCTGGTCCATGCGGTCATCGCCGAACGACATGTCGTAGTAGGTTTCGCTGCGATCGTCGTAGGGAACGAACATCTCCGCCATGCCTGCGCGCTTGATGATGTATTGCGGCGAAGTGTACTGCGCGCCCTGGATGGTGACATCGAGCGCTTGAGTGCCCTTCAGGCCCATGTTGCGCAAGCCGAAGCGCCAATGGGTATTGGGGTAATCGATGCGCAGATAGAGGTCCTGGTTCAGAAGGATGCCGATGGCGTCCTCTTCGGTCACCTGGCAGCCGGTGCTATTGATGATGAGGCGGTCAGTTGCGCTGGCGGAAGGGATGGTCAGGAAGAGGATCGCCAGCCCGGTGCAGCCCGCAAGCAGCACTCGAGGGTTGGGCCAACGCCACAGCAGCCGCGTCGCTAGCAGGAGGGTTGCGGCGCAGACAAGTGAGCTAATGGTTAAAGGCGTGGGAGAAAAGAGAGTCGCTGAAAGATTCATATTCAATCGCCTCGTCAGGAAATGCGGGTTGTCTGAAGTGAAGGAAAGTCGCGGCGGCAGAGACGCCGGACCGCGCCCCAAGTTTCGATGGAGGCATAGTAGTACGATTTGCGGTTTTGGCAAGCAAATTCGTGCAACTGGAGCTGGTTCGTGACAAAAAGAAAGGTAAGGTCCCGGAGCGGGGCCGTCTAGGAGGCTAGCTTGGCAGGTGGTTGAACCCGGCGTTCGATTTCCGATGCAGCTCCCGTGCGCCTGGCTTCTTCGAGATCGAAAAAATTCTGCAGATTCAGCCAGAACTCAGCGTTGGTCTTGAAGTATCTGGCCAAGCGTAACGCAGTGTCCGCCGTGATGCGGCGGCGCTCGTGCACGATCTCTCCAATGCGGGTGGCGGGGACGTGCAGCTCAAGCGCGAGTTTGTTGGTTGACATCGCAAGCGGCTTCATGAAGTCTTCCCGAAGAATCTCGCCCGGATGAACCGGCGGCTTTAGCTTCCCGGACTTCTTCACGGACACCTCCTAGTCATGATAATCCACGATTTCGACGTCATAAGCATCGCCGCTCCGCCATTCAAAACAGATCCGCCACTGATCGTTGATGCGAATCGAATATTGGCCGGATCGAGTGCCTCGCAATGCTTCCAGCCTGTTGCCGGGAGGAGAAGCGAGAACCCACAATTCGGTGGCGGCGTGGAGCTGCAAGAGCTTTCGTAGAGCGACACGTTCGATATGGCCGAAACGCTTGCTATGTTGATAGGCAAATAGACGTTCGGTCTCGTGCGAGCGAAAGCTCTTGATCACTGTGCAGGATACAACGCGGAGCGTTCTACGGCAACCGTTTTTCGCCGCATTCGTGGCTGACAGCCGACAGCTAATCTAGAACATTGCTCAAGGCCGTGCCTGGCTCGCGCCAGGTATACGACCCGAGCATCTTGATGTAGTTGCCGCGCAGGAAGGCCGCGGGGTTATCGACGTTGACCATGCTCATGCTGCCGCGCATCTGGCGCACCGAGACGTACTCGTGCTCTTCCATCCAGCGTTCCATGCCGGCCAGCACGACACCGATGTGTTCGATGCCGTACTTGAGCAGCGCCGAGGTCATCATGGTGACGTGCGCGCCTGCCATCATGCACTTCAACACGTCGGATGAGTCGTGGACGCCGCCGGTAATGGCGATGTAGGTTTCGACCTGGTGATAGAGAATGGCGGCCCAGTGCAGCCGGAGGCGCAGCTCGTGCGGGCTGCTGAGGACCAGGTTCGGGGTGACCTCCAGTTCCTCGAGGTCGAAGTCGGGCTGATAGAAGCGATTGAAGATGACGACGCCGTCGGCGCCAGCTTCCGAGAGGCGCTTTACGAAATTGGCGCACGAGGTGAAGTAGGGGCCCAGCTTGATGGCGATGGGAATGCGGAGGCTCTTGCGGATAGCGCGCACCAGGTTGCAGTAGCGCGTCTCCAGGTCGTCGGCGGAAAGCGAAGGATCGGTGGGAATATCGAAGATGTTGAGCTCCAGAGCATCGGCGCCGGCCTGCTGCATGGATTCCGCGTAGCGCACCCAGCCGCCCGGAGAGCGGCCATTGAGGCTGGCGATGACGGGAACGCTGACCGACTGCTTGCCCTTGTGCAGCAGCTCCAGATAACGGTCGGGACCGACATGATACTTCTGCATGTCGGGGAAGTACGACATGGACTCGGCGTAGCTGTTGGTGCCGTATTCCAGCGCGTTGTCGATGTTCGCGCTCTCCGCCTCGATCTGCTCTTCCATCAGCGAGTACATCACGATGGCCGCAGCGCCGGCATCTTCGAGGCGGGCGAAGTTCTCCAGCTTTTCCGTTAGCGGCGAGGCCGATACCACGACCGGGTTCTTCAGCTTCAGTCCGAGATAATTGGTTGACAGGTCGATCACAGTATTGCCTCCTCGATATTGCTGCGCAAAGTCTGGGTAGTGCGGGCCATTAGGCCCGCGTAAACTCGGCCTTTTGAAAATCAGGCTTTAGCCTCTCGGGTACCTCATCCAGATGACGGGATGTGCTCGCGGAAGAATACGGATAGCTCGTCGCCTTTTCCGCCAGTCCGCGGCGCACTGGATTCTGGTGAATACAACTCCGCATGCGCATATATTCTTCTCCGTCGCGCACGCGATGCTCGTAGTAACTCGGCTGCCAAACCGCCTTCAACCCCGCCTGCCCGAGCGCGTGGGAGAACCCGCCCTTAATCATTTGCACGGCGCGCTGGACTGCGTGCGTCTCGTCGACTGATGACAGCGGATGAATGCGGTTCGGCATGATAATAAATTCGTGCGCGGCAAATTCGCCCCCGTCACGGTATCGAAATAGCGTGGTCAGCAAGAGGTCGGCAGTCTCTGTTCGTTGGAACAGGTTCTGATGCATGTAAGCCGAAGCGGTTATGAAGTAAGTTTTCGCCATGCGTGTGCCCCGGCTAAAGCCGGCTCGCTCTTAGAAATGTCCCTTAACACGGCGCTGAAGCGCCGCACTACCCAGACCCTCGGACAACTCCTTTCGCAGGCTGCCCAGCTGCAATCACCTACTTCTTCTCAAAATTCATTGACGCCATGTGCTGATAGAGCTTCCAGCGCTCGTTGACGTTTTCCTGCGCGGCCACCAGCAGCTTCTTGGCCTCGTCAGGATTGCTGTTGACCAGCATGGTGTAGCGCGTCTCGTTGTAAATGTACTGCTCCAGCGGAATGCTGGGCGGCCGCGAATCCAGCACGAACGGGTTCTTGCCTTCCCGGGCCAGCGGCGGGTTATAGCGGAACAGCGGCCAGTGGCCGGAGTTGACCGCGGCTTTCTGCTGGTCGAGGCCGTGCACCATATCGTAGCCGTGCGCGATGCAGTGACTGTAAGCGATGATGAGCGATGGGCCATCGTAGGCGTCGGCCTCCAGGAAGGCCTTCATGGTCTGCCCGTCGTTGCCGCCCATGGCGATGTGCGCGACGTAAGCGCGGCCATAGTTGATAGCCATCATGGCAATGTCTTTCTTGGGAGTGTGTTTGCCGCCCGCGGCAAACTTGGCCACCGCGCCCAACGGAGTCGACTTCGACATCTGACCGCCGGTGTTGGAGTAAACCTCGGTATCGAGCAGCAGGATGTTGACGTTGGCGTCGGAGGCGAGCACGTGATCGAGGCCGCCGTAGCCAATGTCGTAACCCCAGCCGTCGCCGCCGATGATCCAAACGCTCTTGCGGACAAGTTCATCGGCAACCGCCAGCAGATCGCGTGCGGCTTGCGACTTGTCCCCTGACAAGTTGTTCTTCAGCGCCTTCACGCGTTCGCGCTGGGCGAAGAGGCCTTCCTCGGTGGATTGGTCGGCGCTCAGGATCGCGACTGCCAGATCGTCGCCGATCTTGGAGGCCAGGCGTTCGACAAGTTCCTTCGCATACTGGTTTTGCTTGTCGATTGCCAGGCGCATGCCCATGCCGAACTCGGCGTTGTCTTCGAAGAGGGAGTTGGACCACGCTGGCCCGCGTCCTTCGGAGTTCACGGTGTAAGGCGTCGTCGGCAGATTGCCGCCGTAGATCGAGGAGCAACCGGTTGCGTTGGCGATCAGTGCGCGATCGCCGAACAGGCGCGTCATGGTTGAGATGTAAGGAGTCTCGCCGCACCCGGAGCAAGCGCCGGAGAACTCGAAGAGCGGCTCGAGCAGTTGCGCGTCCTTGACCTGGCCATGCGATACCTTCTCGCGCGGCAGTTCGGGGATGGACAGGAAGTAGTCCCAGTATTCGTTGTACTTCTCGCGCAGCGGAGGCTGCGGCGCCATGTTGATGGCGCGATGCTTGGTCTCGCTCTTGCTCTTGGCCGGGCAGACAGCGACGCAGAGGCCGCAGCCCGTGCAATCTTCGGGAGCGACCTGCAAGGTGAACTTCAGGTCGGTGAACTCGCGCCACTTGGGAACCGCAGTCTGGAATCCTTCAGGTGCGTGATTGAAGCTGGGATCGTAAACCTTGGCGCGGATAACAGCGTGCGGGCAGACCATGACGCATTTGCCGCACTGAATGCAAAGCTGCTCGTCCCATACGGGAATTTCCAGAGCGATATTGCGTTTCTCCCACTTTGTGGTACCGGTGGGGAAGGTTCCATCGATGGGCATCGCGCTGACCGGAATCAGGTCGCCGTCGCCGGTGATCATCAGCGCTTCCACGTTGCGGACGAAGTCGGGCGCGTTGGCTGGGACCGCCGGGCGCATCTCAAATTTGGAAGTGATGGTCTGCGGGACCTTCACTTCATGAAGATTCTCGAGGGACGCATCGACAGCGGCAAAGTTCTTGCGGACAACGGACTCGCCGCGCTTGCCGTAGGTCTTCTCGATGGAGTGCTTGATAGCGGCGATGGCCTCCTCGCGCGGCAGCACACCGCTGATAGCGAAGAAGCAAGTCTGCATGACGGTATTGATGCGGCCACCCATGCCGGCCTTGCGAGCAACATCCACGGCGTCGATGGTGTAAAAACGCAGTTTCTTTTTGATGATGGTTTCCTGCGCTGTACGCGGCAGGTTGTCCCACACTTCGTCCGCTCCGAAGGGGCTGTTGAGCAGGAAGACCGCGCCGGGATCGGCGGTTTTCAAAACATCCAGCCGCTCCATGAAGCCGAACTGGTGGCAGGCCACAAAGTTGGCGTGCGAGATGAGATAGGTGGAGCGAATGGGCGTCTTGCTGAAGCGCAGGTGAGAAATAGTTACCGCGCCTGATTTCTTGGAGTCGTAGACGAAATAGCCCTGGACGTTGAGTTCGGTTTCTTCGCCGATGATCTTGATGGTGTTCTTGTTGGCGCCCACGGTTCCATCTGCGCCCAGCCCAAAGAACATGGCGCGGACGGTCTCAGCCGGCTCAGTGGAAAACGCCGGATCATAAGTGAGGCTGGTGTGAGTGACGTCGTCGTTGATGCCGATGGTGAAGTGGTTTTGCAGCGTCGGCTTGGTAAGCTCGGCGAAGATGCGATTGACCATCGCCGGCGTGAATTCTTTTGACGAGAGGCCGTAACGACCGCCAATTACTTTGGGGAAGGCTGCCATCGGGGCTTTGCCGGCGGTGAAGCCTTCGGTCAGCGCAATGATGACGTCCTGGTAGAGCGGCTCGCCGAGAGCGCCGGGCTCTTTAGTGCGATCGAGTACGGCAATGCTCTTGACCGTCTTGGGCAGCGCTTCCAGGAAGTGCTCCAGCGCGAACGGCCGCATCAGGTGCACCTTCAACATGCCGACTTTCTCGCCTTGCGCGATGAGATGATCGACAGTCTCGTGGACGGCCTCGGCGCCGGAGCCCATGACGACGATAACTCTTTCCGCGTCGGGCGCGCCTTCATATTGGAACAGCTTGTATTCACGGCCTACCAGCTTGGCGAACTTGTCCATCGCGTTCTGCACGATGGTGGGACAGGCCAGGTAATAGGGGTTCACCGACTCGCGGCCCTGGAAGTAAACGTCGGGATTCTGCGCCGAGCCTCGCAATACCGGGTGGTCAGGCGACAGAGCGCGCTCGCGATGCGCGCGCACCAGGTCGTTGTCGATCATGGCCTTCATGTCGTCGAGGCTGAGCTGCTCGATCTTCGAGACTTCGTGCGAGGTGCGGAAGCCGTCGAAGAAATGCAGGAAGGGAATGCGCGACTCCAGCGTCGCGGCGTGGGCAATCAACGCCATGTCCATGGCTTCCTGTACCGAGTTGGACGACAGCAGGGCAAATCCGGTGGGACGGACGGACATCGCGTCCTGGTGATCGCCGAAGATCGACAGCGCCTGAGCGGCAAGGGCGCGGGCGGCAACGTGAATGACGCACGGCGTCAGTTCGCCGGCGATCTTGTACATGTTGGGGATCATCAGCAGCAGGCCCTGCGACGATGTGAAGGTGGTTCCCAGCGCACCGGCTTGCAAGGCCCCGTGCAGGGCTCCAGCAGCGCCGGCTTCGCTCTGCATCTCGACAACTTTGGGGACGGTGCCCCAGATGTTCTTGTCGCCGGCCGACGACCACGCGTCGGAGGACTCGCCCATGGGCGACGAGGGGGTGATGGGATAAATGGCTGCGACTTCGCTGACCCGGTAAGCCACGTAGGCGACGGCCTCGTTGCCGTCCAACGTCACTTTGATTCTGGGCATCGTGCCTCCAGCTTCCTCGTTGTTGGACGAGGTGTGCGGTGAGGCTTCGCCGGCGGCCGATGAATTGGTATGAAGGGTGGCAGCCGACGAAGCAGAAGATTCAGTTGTTTTCACGTTGTTCTTCCCCCAGGACCGGGCATGAGCGCGGTCCGCTATGAAATCCGTGTATCTGTAATGTTTACGATAGGCGGTAGAGGGCCCTGGGGCTGTGACGAGGGTACTTACAAGTCTGTGACGCAGATCACATACAGAAGTTCGAGAGAGTTTTATGGCGAGACCGCCTTCATCCTAAACAGATGGCAAGGGCAACGATGTACTGCTGCATAGTTCGCGACTGGCCGGCGGCTCAAGAATCAAAAGCAGATCCCTCGTCGGCCTGAAGGCCTCCTCGGGATGACAAATTCATAAGGGCTTGTGACGGCGCACCTAAAAGTGCGCCCCTTCAAAGATCTGTGAAACCGACTTTTCCCGCAGCCGGTGAAGCTGTGCCCCGTTTCGAAGCTCCAGTTTAAGCGATGAACTTGTCTCTAGGCGAATTGGGGCGCAGGCTTTGTCGCAGCGGCCTTTTCCGTATCAAACACCACGGCCAGGGCGTGAATCACCGAGGCGATCCGCATGGCAGCCAAAATTGTTTCTTCGGTCAAACCTTTTTCGCGAAGCGTCTTCTCGTGCGAGTCGACGCAGGCGCCGCAGCCATTGATCGCCGATACCGCCGTACACCAGAGCTCGAAGTCGAGTGGGTCGATGCCGTGGGTCCGCATTACGTTCATGCGAAGCCCGGCGCGCATGGTGCGGTACTTCTCATTCGACGTGAGGTGCAGGAAGCGATAGAAGATGTTGTTCATGCCCATGATGGCAGCAGCGGCCTTGGCTGCTTCCAGCGCTTCCGGGGTTAGATGAGTAGCGCCCTCGTTCAGCGCGGCGGCAATCATCTCCTGATTGCGCGAGGCCATGGCGGACGCGACCACGGTCCCCCACGCCTGCTGCCCGGTGAGATCGGTGGGCTGGCGGACCACGCTGGAGAAGTTGAGTTTCAGGTCTTTGGCGTAGGCGGGAATCGTTTCCATCAGTTCGTCAAAATTCATAGCCTTCCTCGAAGTCGGCTGTAGTAGAAAAAAGGAGGCTCCGTCGGCGTATCGGCGACGGAGCCCTCTCCTGGCCCAGCTAGACCTTGAGTGTTTCCTGGCCCTTCTGCCAGTTGCAGGGGCAAAGTTCGTCAGTCTGGAGCGCGTCCAGCACCCGCAGGACTTCCTGCGGATTGCGGCCCACCGACAGATCCGTAACATACACGAAGCGGATGACGTTGTCGGGGTCGACGACAAAAGTGGCGCGCTGGGCGACACCTTCCTTCTCATCAAGTATACCGAGTTGGCCGCAAAGATCACGCTTAATATCGGCCAGCATGGGGAAGGGCAGGTCCTTCAGGTCGGCATGGTTGTTGCGCCATGCCAGATGGACGAACTCGGAGTCGGTGCTCCCGCCCAGGAGCTGCGCATCGCGATCTTTGAATTCTTCATTCAGCTTGCCGAAGGCAGCAATTTCCGTGGGGCAGACGAAGGTGAAATCCTTGGGCCAGAAGAAATAGATCTTCCACTTGCCGGCGTAGTCTTCGCCGGTGATGGTTCTGAACGCCGTATCTTTGTTGGTGCTGACGGTTGCGGTCACACTGAAGTCAGGGAATTTCTCGCCAATGGCTAGCATTTCTCGCGTTCTCCGTAGGAAGTTATGTTTTATGAGTAACTTTTTACTCTAGCTGAGTGGAGAGCGAACGGGCGGGCTTTCGGGGAAGTTAGGTTTGGTGATGTTCCAATTCGGGAAAGCGGGAGCGTCGGCCTCTTGCTCAAGATCAAGAATCGAGTCGTTCAGGAATCGCTCAATATCGCCTATAATTCTCGTTTCTGGAAGGTCCGCAAGGCGAAAAGCCCGAGTTCTTCTCGGCGGACGCTGCGGCACTGCTGAAAAAGGTGAAACATGGCTTGGTGTCGCCGGCTGAAGCCGGATGAGAGTCTTAGGCCGTGGACTTGCGGCACGACTGAAGTCGTGCCCTGTTACAAAGCGCTTGCATCGGCACGACTGAAAGCCGTGCCCTGATACAAACCATCCGGCAAGGTGAAAAGAGCCTGCCATGAACGACCTGTGTCGCCGCTGGCGCGGCTCGGATCAATCTCTCACTAGACCCGGGGCTTACGCCCCGGGCTAAATTCATAGCCGCCGCTGCGCGGCTAGTTTGATCGCAGATGGGATGGTTCGCTCCGCCGCAAAATTGTTTTGCCGGTTGCGACCAAGTCCCTCAAAGCCGTTCCCTTCAAGGAACCGACTGAATCAGAGTTTTCGTAGAGATCGAGGTGCGTAAGACCATGCGGCTTTTCGTAATTCTGGTGCTGATGCTCAGCTTGCTCTCGCCGGGGCTCGTCGCAGAAGACGTTCGGGTTGCGGCTGCGGCTGATCTCAACTACGCCATGAAGGACCTGGCGGCGCGTTTTGAGCAGAAGACCGGCAACAAAGTGGACTTGTCTTTTGGAGCGTCCGGCAACTTCTATTCGCAGATCCAGAATGGCGCGCCCTTTGACCTGTTTTTCTCCGCCGATCTTGACTACGCAAAGAAACTTGCGGAAGCCGGGAAGATTGAAAGCGCTTCGGTGCGCACCTACGCCATAGGCCATCTGGTGCTGTGGGTGCCGAATAGTTCGAAGCTCGATCCGGAGAAGCTGAAGATGGACTTGCTGCTGGATCCCTCGGTGCAGCGTATCGCCATTGCTAATCCGCAGCACGCGCCTTATGGCCGCGCTGCCATGGCTGCGCTGGAACATTTCGGATTGAAAGACAAAGTTGCCGTCAAACTCGTGATGGGCGAAAACATCAGTCAGGCAGCGCAATTCGTCCAATCGGGCAATACCCAGGCAGGGCTTATCGCGTTGTCGCTGGCGAGGTCTCCGGCAATGAAGGAGGCGGGCAAGTATTGGGAGTTGCCGCAGGACGCTTATCCCGAGATACAACAGGGCGTCGGCATTCTGTCGTCGTCCAAACACAAGCAAGCGGCGCAGGCCTTTATCGATTACATTAGTTCGCCAGAGGGTACGGCGGTCCTGGAGCAGCACGGCTTCCGCGTCCCGTCACACTAATGATCCTTCAGGCACTCACGCTGACGCTGCGGCTGGCCGTCACAGTGTCGTTCATCCTGCTGATTGTTGGAGTGCCGCTCGCCTATTGGCTGGCGAATTCGCGGCGGCGCTGGAAATTCTTCGTCGAGGCGCTGGTCTCGCTGCCAATTGTGCTGCCGCCTACTGTGCTGGGCTTCTATGTTCTGGTAGCGATCGGGCCGCTCAGTCCCGTGGGGCGCTGGTATCAGGCCATTGCGGGACATCCGCTGGCGTTCACCTTCGAAGGCCTGGTGGTTGGCTCGGTGCTGTATAGCCTGCCGTTCGCGGTGCAGCCCATGGCGACGTCGTTTGCATCCATCGATCACAAGCTGCTGGACGCTTCGGCGTTGCTGGGCGCGTCGCGGTGGCGTACTTTTCGCCGTATCGTGCTGCCGCTGGGATTGCCGGGCGTGCTTACCGGCTTCGTGTTGAGCTTTGCGCACACGTTGGGCGAGTTCGGTGTGGTGCTGATGATCGGCGGCAACATACCGGGTGCAACGCGGACTATCTCCATCCTGATCTTCGACCAGGTGGAGGCGCTCGACTACGCTGCCGCCAATCGCACCGCGCTGCTGCTGCTGGTGCTCTGCTTTGCGATCCTGGCCGGGCTTTATGGCTTGCGCAAGCGGGCAGCGTGGAATGTGTGGGGATGGAAATGAGCGAGTCCGCCACGGCCGCGCCAGCTCCAAATGGCGAGCTCAGCGTCCGCATCCGGAAGAGTTTTACCGGCGAGGGAGTGGGGGCGTTTGCACTGGATGTTGACTTTACGGCAGCTGCGGGCTTCACGATTCTGTTTGGCGCGTCCGGGGCCGGGAAGACGACGCTGCTGGACTGCATCGCGGGGTTGCAGAAGCCGGGAGCGGGGAGGATCGCGGTCGGGGAACGGGTGCTGTTCAGTTCGGCCGGCGGGTTAAATCTGCCGCCGAACCGGCGATCGGTTGGATATCTGCTGCAAACGCTGGCGTTGTTCCCGCACATGACGGTTGCGCAGAATGTGCAGTACGGGTTGGACGGACTCCGCGAATCGGACCGCCAGTCACGCTGCGAAGAGATTCTGGCGTTGTTTCGAATCTCGGCGCTGGCTGGGCGGCGTCCGGAAGAGATTTCGGGAGGCGAACGCCAGCGGGCGGCGTTGGCACGAACGCTGGTCACGCGCCCTCGCGTGTTGTTGCTGGATGAGCCGCTTTCCGCACTCGATGCCGTTGTGAAATCGCAAATCCTGGATGATCTGCGCGCCTGGAACAATCAGCATCGCATTCCTATTCTTTACGTCACCCATCAGCGCGAGGAAGTTTTTGCGCTGGGCGAGAACGTCCTTGCGCTCGATGGCGGGCGGATCGTGGCCCGCGGTTCGCCGCATGAGGTGTTGCAGCGTCCGCAATCGGAGACGGTGGCGCGGCTGGCGGGCTTCGAAAATATTTTCGAATGTGCCTTTGTCGCTGACCACCCCGAGCAGGGAACTATGACCTGCCGCGTCGCCGGTCCCGCGCTTGAGCTGGAGGTTCCGCTGTCGCGCGTCGATCGGTCGCGGCCACTGCGCATCGGAATTCGGGCTGGCGATATTCTGCTGGCGTCAGCAGCGCCACAGGGATTGAGTGCGCGCAATGTGTTCTCGGGCGTGATTACGTCGCTGCGGCAGCGCGATGTGATGGTGGTCGCGAAGGTGAATTGCGGTGCCGAGTTTGAAGTGCATCTGACGCCGGCGGCGCGAGAAGCGTTGCATCTGGAGGTGGGCGGAACGGTCTGGGTGGTAGTGAAGACGTATTCGTGCCAGGTGTTGCAAGATATCCAGTGATTCCATCGCGGTTATGGTAGCGCCGTAGGCGCGACACAGGTTAGCCCAGCCGTTCACGGCTGGGTCTGCGAGGGCATATTCAAGTGGACGAGTGCCGCAGGCACGATACGGGCATGGCCGTCTCCAGTTCGCCGCATCGCGATTCAGTCCAAAGCATCGGGTACGGCAATTGGAACCACCCTGTGCCGTGATACGGATCGTGAGCGAAAACGTGTCGTGCCTACGGCACTTAGATCATTTTGTGCCCATTAACCCAGCCGTAAACGGCTGGCTAACTTTTGTCGCGCCTAGGGCGCTTATCGGAGCAGCATTCATTGACACCGACTGATTAGCTCTGATAGTTTCAATAGTTCCAGTTATTTCTCTGCGCCCCCAAGTGCATCTTCAGCGGTAGGCACTCAACGACATAGGATGGACACTACTCTCCGACAAGTAGGCCAATTACTGCTCGACGCCATCCCTACGGTGGTGCTGTTGTTGCTGCTGTACGTCATTTACCAAAACTTTTTGCGAAAGCCGATGGAGCGGGTGCTGGCGCAGCGTCGCGAGCGCACCGAGGGAGCGGTTGCCCAGGCGCGGGCGGAGGTGGCCACCGCCGAATCGCGGACGCAGGAATACGAACATAAGCTGCGAGAGGCGCGGCTGGCGATTTTCAAGGCGCAGGATGCCCGGCGTCAGCAGGCCCAGCAGTTGCGTACGCAGGCATTGGCTGAGGCGCGGCAGCGCGCACAACAGCAGCTGAAGGAAGCCAAAGTCGCCATCGACCAGGACATGGCCGAGGCGCGCACCGGTCTGCAAGCCGAAACGCAGCGCCTGGCAGCGGACATCATTCGCACCGTTCTGAAACCCGCCGGCGCAACTCCCGCAACAGGTGGTCCAGCATGAGGCGGCGATTTCTGAGGCGCTGGGCTGCGATCGCTTTTCTGGCTTGCCTGATCCTGGGCAGTTTGCCTGGCAGTGCTTCCGCACAGGATGCAGGCGACCATCCCACAACCCAGAAAGCCGAGCCTGGTGCAGCCGCGGCCGAACCAGGCGCCGGAGACGCCAATGCGGGTGTAGGCGCAATTCTGGCGAAGACGACGGAGCAAGCCGCGCATAGGTCGGAGAACCTTGGCGGCAAGCTGGGCTTGGGTCCGGACCTGTCTTTCTGGCTGTCGATCCTGCTGAATTTCGGGGGCGTGGCGGCGGTTGTCTATGTAATTCTGAAGTCGAAATTGCCGCAGGCCTTCCGCGATCGCACGGTTGCCATACAAAAGGGAATTAAAGAAGCGCAGGCCGCCAGCGCCGATGCCGCCCGCCGTCTGGGCGATATTGAGTCGCGCCTGAGCAAGTTGGACAGCGAGGTGGCCGAGATCCGCGCCTCCGCCGAGCGCGAAGCTGCGGTGGAAGAAGAGCGTATCCGCCAGTCCGCCGAAGAAGACAAGCAAAGGGTGGTGCAGGCTGTCGAGGCCGAGATTACCGCCATTGCGCGCAACGCGCGGCGCGAGTTGAAAGGCTACGCGGCGTCGCTGGCCGTGGATTTGGCGGGGCGCGAGATTCGCGTGGACGAGCCGACCGACCAGGCGCTGGTGCGTGACTTTGTCGGGCAGCTCGGAAAGGACGGCAAATAGACCATGTCCGCCGTCGCCAGCCGTTACGCCCGAGCCTTGGTTGAGGTCATCCTCGAGCAGAAGATTGATGCCGAAGAGGCCCGCCAGCAGTTAAGGTCGATTGTGAAGGCGGTGCACGAGAGCGATGACCTGCGGCGAGTGTGGGACTCGCCCGCGATTTCGCCGGAGCAAAAGCGCGCCGTGCTGGATGCGATCGCCAAACAGATGGGGACGGCGAAGCCCATCCGGAACTTCATCGCGGTGCTGATCGATCACCGGCGGATGGGAATGCTGGATGACATGTTGCGGCAGTTCGAGACTGAGCTGGATGCGCAGTTGGGATTCACTGAAGTGGAAGTTTCCAGCGCGCGTCCGCTTTCGGCGGAAGAGAAGCGTGAGTTGGAGGCGCGGGTGGCGAGCATGACCGGCAAGAAGGTGCGCACGCGGTATGTAACTAATCCCGAGCTGTTGGGAGGAGTGATGGTGCGGGCCGGCAGCACGATTTACGACGGCTCAGTGCGCGGGCAGTTAGAGAAGATGCGACAGGAGTTGAGCCTGGCGTAGCAGTCTGGCGCCGGCTTAAGCCGGCTCAGGAAGAAAGAAATGAAGGGTTCTTTCGGCACGGCTAAAGCCGTGCCCCTTCAAAGCAGGGTGGCTATAAAGCCGGCGCAAAGCCCGAAGGGCGGAACAAATATTAGCCCAGGGCGTAAGCCCTGGGTGGGAGTGGGAAAAGAAGCTGAGTCCCGGAGGGACGGCACAGATTCCTGAGGTTATAGGGGTCCTTCGACTCCGGTTCGCAAAAGCGGCGAACCTCCGCTCAGGATGACAAAGGGTACAGCGGACGCTCCGCTCAGGATGACACGGAATTAGGATTTTGGGATGGCGCGGCTAAAGCCGCGCGTTGAAATTAAATGGAACGAGGGGACGCTGGCCTGAAGGCCCGCTCTACCCGGAAATGAAGCGCGTAGATGCTGGCATGAAAGCCAGCTCTACCGGAAGTCGAACGGAATCTTATGGCGCAGATCAAAGCAGACGAGATCACGAAGCTCATACGCGAGCAAATCGAAAACTACGAGACGAAAATCGCCGTCGACGAAGTGGGCACCGTCATGTCCATCGGCGATGGCATCGCCCGCGTCTACGGCCTCGACAAGGTCATGGCCGGCGAACTGCTCGAGTTCCCGCACGGCGTTGCCGGCCTCGCCATGAACCTGGAAGAAGACCAGGTGGGCGTGGTGCTGATGGGCGAGTACACCGAGATCGAAGAGGGCGACGAAGTCAAGCGCACCGGGCGCATCATGAGTGTGCCGGTCGGAGATGCGATGATCGGCCGCGTGGTCGACTCGCTGGGCCAGCCTATCGACGACAAAGGGCCGATCAACACCGATCAGTTCATCAACATTGAGCGACTGGCGCCCGGCGTCATCGACCGCCAGCCGGTGAAAGAGCCGATGGCTACCGGATTGAAGGCCATTGACTCGATGATTCCCATTGGCCGCGGGCAGCGCGAGCTGATCATCGGCGATCGCCAGACCGGCAAGACCGCAGTCGCGCTCGATACCATCATCAACAGCAAGGGCCGCGACCTGATCTGTATTTATTGCGCGATCGGGCAGAAGCGCTCGTCGGTGGCCCAGGTGGTGAAGACACTGGATGACTTTGGCGCGATGGATTACACCATCGTCGTCTCGGCGTCGGCTTCCGATCCCGCGCCCATGCAGTACATTGCGCCTTATGCCGCCTGCGCCATGGGCGAGTTTTTCCGCGATACCAAGCGCCACGCGCTGTGCATCTACGACGATCTTTCCAAGCACGCGGTAGCCTATCGCGAGATCTCGCTTCTGCTGCGCCGTCCGCCGGGACGCGAGGCTTATCCCGGCGACGTGTTCTATCTGCACTCGCGCCTGCTGGAGCGCGCTGCGAAGCTCAGCAACGATCTTGGCGCTGGTTCGCTGACGGCTTTGCCCATCATTGAGACGCAGGCGGGCGACGTTTCGGCGTACATTCCCACCAACGTGATTTCGATTACCGATGGCCAGATTTATCTGGAAACCGATCTGTTCAACTCCGGCGTGCGGCCGGCGGTAAACGTGGGACTGTCGGTAAGCCGCGTGGGCGGCAGCGCGCAGATCAAGGCCATGCGGCAGGTTGCCGGAACGCTGCGGCTTGATCTGGCGCAGTATCGCGAACTAGCAGCGTTCTCGCAGTTCGGCAGCGATCTGGACAAAGCCACGCAGGCCCAGCTTGCCCGCGGCGCGCGGCTTACGGAAATTCTGAAGCAGGGCCAGTATCAGCCGCTGCCGTTCTCCAAGCAGATTCTGATTATCTACGCCGGAACCCAGGGCTTGCTCGATGATCTGGCGATCGAGCAATTGCATGACTTCGAGAAGGGGCTTTACTCCTACGTGGACACCGCAAATCCGGGGGTGCTAACGGCAATCGAGGAGAAGAAGACATTGGATGACGATTTGCGGGCTTCGTTGACTAAAGTGATTAAGGAATTTAAGGAGCGCTTCGTCAGCGAGCATCAGCTGGAAGCGAAGGCTAGCGCGTAGGTTCTGTCGCCGGCTGAAGCCGGCTGAGAGAGAAAGAGACGGCGATTCGGCACGACTGAAGTCGTGCCCTGTTACAAGGCGTTTCGGCGACGGAATTTTCAGCCTGCAAAGGCGTGCTGCACGCGAATAAAGGCATGGGCTTTGCTCGCTTGAAAGCGGATCCTTCGCAGGCGGAAGCCCGCCAGAGATGACAAGAATAGGGAGCTGTAGCGGGGCAGCTAAAGCTGTGCCCCGTCAAACCCGTCGTTGGAGCGGGTTGTAACGAACGATGGCGAACATACGGGACATTCGGCGACGCATCCGCAGCGTGAAGAACACGCGGCAGATCACCAAGGCCATGAAGATGGTGGCGGCAGCCAAGCTGCGCCGCGCCCAGGAACGTGCTTTGGCGGCGCGGCCTTACGCGCTGATGATTACCAGTGTCCTGCGCTCGCTCATCAGTCGCTGCGACCTGTTTGATGAGAAGACGGGCGAGCCCAAGCATCCTCTGCTGGCGCAACGGCCGGAGCGGAACATACTTCTAGTGCTGGTGACCGGCGATCGCGGACTGGCCGGGGCTTTCAACTCGAACGTATTGAAGGCGGCGGCGAAGTTCCTGGAGTTCTTCGAGGACAAGAACGTCAGCATTGCGGCGGTAGGCCGCAAGGGGCGCGACTACATGCGCCGGCGCTATCCCGTGGCGACGCCGGACGCGGAAACGCGCGCGGGCAGGATCCAGATTGTCGGCGAACATCTGAATCTTCTCGGCAAGCTGCAATATGAAGCGGTTGAGGAGATCGTGGAGAAGATGATCCACGCCTACTGCAACGCTGAGATTGATTCGGTGTATGTCATCTACAACGAATTCAAGTCGGTGATTTCGCAGCGGCTGATTGCGCAACGTATTTTGCCGGTGCAGGAGATTGGCCGTCGCGAAGTAGCGCTGTCGGAGGAGTTCACGCTGGAAGAGCGCGAGCGCATGGGCGAAGCGGCCAGGGGCGCAGGCATCAGTTTGAAGGAGCCGGCGGAGACGGAAGAGGAGCGGCGGGCGAAGGAATTTCCCGCGCCCGATGTTGACTACATTTACGAGCAGCCGGCGGAAGAGATCTTTCGCGGGATGTTGCCGCGGTATGTGATTTTGCAGCTTTTCCAGGCCATGCTGGAGTCGGTGGCGGCGGAAAATGCCGCGCGCATGACAGCGATGGATGCGGCCAGCAACAACGCCAACGAAGTTATCGACTCGCTGACCCTGACCATGAATCGCGCCCGCCAGGCGGCGATCACGAAGGAAATCATCGAGATCGTCAGCGGAGCGGCGGCGCTGTAAGAGCAGGGGCCGGGGATTAGGGAGTAGTTTCAAGTTTCGAGTTTCTAGTTTGAGAATCGCGCATGCTAACTAAGAGCTAAAGGCTAAGAGCTAAGGAAATCCTGATCAAGTCAAGGCGAAGTCCCTCAGCGGCTAAAGCCGTATTCATTGAGGGGCGTTTACGGACGGCCTAAAGGCCGTCCCCTTCAAAGAACCGACTTAATCAGAGCTTCCCTAACAGCCCATTGCGAAAAGCGAGCAGCGAAGAGCGAAGAGCGGAATTCATATGCCTGAAAACATCGGACACGTAATTCAGATCGCAGGTCCCGCAGTGGACGTGCAATTTTCGGAGGCGGCGTTGCCGCCTATCTACAGCGCGCTGCGCGTTACCAGCGAAGGCTTCACCGTCCCGACGCCGCTGGACGTCATCCTGGAAGTGGAGCAGCAACTGGGCGAAGGCCGCGTGCGCTGCGTTGCCATGGAGCCCACCGAAGGCATGGTGCGGGGCATGAAAGCGCTGGACCTCGGCGGGCCGATTACCGTTCCCGTTGGGCGCGAGACGCTGGGCCGCGTGCTCAACGTTATCGGCAACCCGGTGGACAAGCTGGGCCCGGTCAACACTGCCAAACGTAATCCCATCCATCGCCAGGCGCCGGCCTTCGACGAGCAGGCGACGTCGCAGGAAATGTTCGAGACCGGCGTGAAGGTCATCGACCTGATCCAGCCGTTCCTGAAGGGCGGCAAGATCGGGTTATTCGGCGGCGCGGGCGTGGGCAAGACCGTCATCATCCAGGAGCTGATCAATAACGTTGCCATCAAGCACGGCGGCTTCTCGGTATTTGCGGGAGTCGGGGAGCGTACTCGCGAAGGCAACGATCTCTGGCTGGAGATGCAGGAAGCGGGCGTAGTCGACATCAAGGAAACCGGCAAGTCGAAAGTGGCGCTGATCTACGGCCAGATGACGGAGCCGCCCGGAGCGCGTCTGCGCGTGGCGCTGACTGCGCTGACCGTCGCCGAGTACTTCCGCGACGAAGAAGGCTCAGACACGCTGCTGTTCATCGACAACATTTTCCGCTTTACGCAGGCTGGTTCAGAAGTGTCGACGCTGCTGGGCCGCATGCCCTCGGCTGTGGGATATCAGCCCAACCTGGCCACCGAAATGGGCGAGCTTCAGGAGCGCATCACGTCGACGAAGAAAGGCTCGGTAACGTCGGTGCAGGCGATTTACGTGCCTGCCGATGACTTGACCGATCCCGCGCCGGCGACGACTTTTGCTCACCTGGACGCGACGACCGTGCTTTCGCGCCAGATCTCGGAGCTGGGCATCTATCCGGCCGTCGATCCGCTGGCTTCCACTTCGCGCATTCTCGATCCGCGCATCGTGGGCGAAGCGCACTACAACTGCGCGCAGGCAGTGAAGAAGATTCTCCAGGGATATAAAGACCTTCAAGACATCATCGCGATTCTCGGTATCGACGAGCTCAGCGAAGATCAGAAGCTCACGGTTGCGCGCGCCCGCAAGATCCAGCGCTTCTTCTCGCAACCTTTCCATGTGGCCGAGCAGTTCACCGGACTGGAAGGCCGCTACGTGAAGATCGCGGACACCGTGCGCAGTTTCCAGGAAATTGTCGACGGCAAGCACGACGACATTCCCGAGCAGGCGTTCTACATGAAGGGCGACATCAACGAAGTGCTGGAAGCCGCCGAGAAGATGAAGGCACAAGCGTAATCCGCCATGGCTGACACGCTGCATCTACAAATCGTGACGCCCGACAAGCTGCTGTTACGCGCCGACGCCGACCAGGTGCAGATTCCGGGCAAGAGTGGCTACCTCGGCATTCTGCCGGGCCACGCGCCGCTGATCACCGAGCTGATGATCGGCGAGATCAGCTACAGCCACGACGGCGACACGCATTACTTCGCGGTCGCGTGGGGCTTCGCCGAAGTGCTGCCCGACAAGGTGACGATCCTGGCGGATTCGGCCGAGCGCGCCGAGGACATCGACGTAAAGCGCGCCCAGGAAGCTAAGGCGCGAGCTGAAGAAGCGCTGCGCCAGGCTGCACCCGATCTGGATTATGCCGCTGTGCAGCACGCGCTGCGCCGCGCCGAGGTCCGCCTGGAAGTTGCCGCCCGCGCAGGTCATGTCGTCGCAGCTGCGCGCTAAAGCTCACCAGCGATAATCGAGGCCCATGATTTCCGGCGCCCCGCACGCAGCTCGCTGGATTCGTTCCGAGCCGCGGCGATCTTTGCCCGCGCCCGATCTCGATCGCCTTCTCCGCCACGCGCTGGGCAATTGCACGGTCATCGAGGTGCAGCCGCTCACCGCTGGCTTCCGCAACGCAAATTTCAAGGTGCGCCTGGACACCGGAGATGGCTGGATTGTCGTACGAATCTATGAGCACGACGCATCTTTGTGTCGGAAGGAAATCGACCTGCTGCGCGTGGTCGCCGTTACCGTCCCCGTTCCGCAAGTAATCTTCGCAGAGCCGTCCGGTCTTGACGGTCTTCCTCCGTTTCTCCTGATGCAGTATGTGGAAGGCATCAGCTTTCACGATCTGCAGCGGAACGGAGATCACGAAGCCATCGCGCAGGCCGCGTTCGCCGTTGGCGAAACACTGGCAGCGATCGGCCGCATCACGTTCCCCAAGTCAGGATGGCTCGGCCCCGGGCCGACAGTTACCGCGCCGCTGTTGGACGGCGCCGATCCCACTCCGCGCTTCGTCGACTTGTGTCTGGCATCGACGAACCTGCAACGCCGCATGCCGGCCGCGTTGCGCCATCGCGTCAGCGCTTTGCTGTGGGCAAGAGCGCAGCAGCTTGCGGAACTCGACGCTCAGACGTCGCTGGTGCACGGCGATTTCGGCAAACGCAACTTGCTGGTGCAGTGCGATGACGGCCGATGGTCCGTGGCAGCAGTCCTCGATTGGGAGTTCGCACTCTCGGGCTCGCCGCTGGCCGACCTCGGCCATTTTCTCCGCTATGAGTGCGCTGCGCGGCCCGGTGCCGAGCCCAACTTCTCGCGGGGTTATTCGCATGCCGGCGGAATCTTGCCACCGGAATGGCGGCTCATTGCGCGGCTGGTAGATCTCACCGCGCTATGCGAAAGCCTTACGCACGATGAGCTGCCAGACGCCGTGACTGCCGAGTTGGTGGAGTTGGTCCGCGCCACCGTCGAGGACCGCGATCACGTGTTCGCCTGAAACTCCTCTCGAAGATACGCTCGTCTCGCAGCTCACCGCGCCAGCCCGACCGCAAAGGTCGCCGCAAACACCAGCACCAGCGCCAGACGCCAGCGCCTTCCTTCCGGCAGCGGACCGCCGCCTGCCATCCGCGGTGGCACCCAAAACAGCGCAACCACCGCCAGGATCAACGCCGGAACCAGCAGGAAGG
This sequence comes from Candidatus Korobacteraceae bacterium, assembly GCA_050014935.1. Lineage (GTDB taxonomy): Bacteria > Acidobacteriota > Terriglobia > Terriglobales > Acidobacteriaceae > Bog-257. Next base: position 28,580 of record JBEKCJ010000014.1, on the reverse strand, counting down.
CCAGCAGGGCATAGTGCGAGCCATCCAGCGCCAGCAACCTGCCTTGCCGCAGCGGCTTGGCCAGCGCGTCTCCCAAAAACCAGCACAATATAGCGCTGCCCGCTGCCGCCAACGCCCCCAGCAGACGCAAAATTGGAGATGTCATCGGCAATCGCTAGCAGTGTACCAGCCGCTATCTGGAGCACGGAAGCCCGCGGCCAGCACTTTCACCGCGTTGTAACAACGCAGTTCTGTTCGCAGCCGTGACGACGCCGCGCAGGCAAGAATTCTCGCGCCGCTCGCCAGCGCCAACCGTCAGCACTGCTCGCCAGCCCAAGCCCTAGCGCGCCGGGGTCACCGCGTTTGGGCCCACGCGGCTCAGCTTCCACGGCTTCGGCTTCGCCATTCCTGGCGGCATCGACATGGCCACCATCTTCAACTCGGCAGTGTCCGCACCTGTCAGCCGCATCATATAGCGATCAGTCTGCTGCGTGCCATTGTCCTTCACCGTGATCAGCAGGCCGTCGCCGTTGAGCACCGCGCTGTCCACCGCGCCCACCACCTGCTCCTCGCCCACGCTTTTGATCTCGCCCTGATCGGTAAACTTCATATCGTTCAGGTGCTGCACCATGCCCGCCATCGCGGTGCCTTGCTGGTTCAGCCGCACCGTCAGCCAGGCATGGCCGTCGAAGGTCCCAATCCACGCGCCCGCATAGCCCGCCAGCGGGGACTTGCGCGCCGGAGCATTCTGCATTCCCGGGGTCATGGAAGTTTGCGCCAGCCCAACCATCGCCAGCCCTACGATGAACACTGCAACGGGTATGATTCGCTTCATTGTGATTTCTCCTCTGCGTACGCTTGAAAATTGTACTCCAGAGAGGTTGGGTTTGCGCGCGCCCCTCCAACCCTCCGCGTCGCTCCACAACCGGCAACCGATTGTCATCCCGACCGACAGCTTCAGCCGGATCGAAGGGCCCTGCCGTTCCACGGATGCTGGGACGATTTGCCAACCGCCCGTCCGACAACTGACAACAGACAACCGACAGCCGCCTCTCACGCCCGCTCCTCGTCCTTCACCTCGACGCTCTTCACGCTCTCCGGCTTCTTATTCCCGGCCAGGCTTCGGATCATGGCCTGCGCCGCCTTCGCTCGCGCCGCTGCTTTATTCATCTCGCGCAAGTTCGCCGCCGCGCCATACAGCGCCGCCAGCATCACCCGCGCGCGTGACCCGGCAATCAGCCCGGTCGAGACCCCATTAATCAGCTGCATAAATCCAATCTGGATGGCCTCGCCATTGTCCAGAAACGGCAATTCAAGATGGCCGTACGGCTCGCCGGTTGTGCCGTTGTAGTGCAGTCCAAAAAGGTCAGTCTTAGGAACCAGCTTCCGTATCGTCGTGTGGTGATAGCAATACTGATGATTGCGCATTGCCGGCGAGCCGCAGCGCGTGCCGTCCGGCCTCAGAAACATACAAATTGGAACATCCATGGGGGTACCCCCCTCCCTAGTAGTTAAAATCTTCGCTTTCAATATTATGTCCGCAAAATACTGATATCATTGCACTTGCTCCGTCGATTATCGTCCTTATTTTCAGCAGCTTACAGCGCATCCCCGCAAAATATTAAGACCATTGCACTTGCCTTCCGTCAGCAAAGCTAATACCTTCAGCAGTTTACAGTCGTAATCCGCAAGATATTGAAATTATTACGCTTGCTTTATGCAAGAAATATTAATTTTTTCAATAACTTAAAGCTGTCGGGAATCAATATTTTGCGAGCTCCTACGTTTACATATACTTACAGAATCAGCCACTGACGTCTGGCCATTAGCGTCTGGCCACTAGCGACTGACTACTGATTTGTCATCCCGACCGAGGACTTAAGTCCGAGCGGAGGGATCTGCGGTTCCCCGGGCGAGGCTACGATGTACCACCGCGTCCGCCTCCCGACACCCGTCTTCCAAAAATACAAAGGGACAGGAGAACCCAACTGGTCCTCTCTGTCCCTTTGCCGATCCAAGTATGACCCTGTACCACTATCAGGTCAAGTGAATACGCCACCAAAATGCAACGCCATTCCCACAACGGAACTCCCTTGGGCCAGAGAATTTCGGGCGTGGTAGAAAATCCCTCGAACGCCGACGAAACCAGCCGCGCGTTGTCGCCTCCGAGTGCGACGTGCTGCGGAGCTATAATTACGCCCACAAATGGCACTCTCCCCTGGCACCAAACTCGGTCCATATGAAATCCTCGCGCTGCTGGGTGCGGGCGGCATGGGTGAGGTGTATCGCGGGCGCGATACGCGGCTCAATCGTGATGTCGCGATCAAAGTGCTGCCAGAGGCCTTGGCCAATGATGCCGACCGACTGCGGCGTTTCGAACAGGAAGCACGCACCATTGCGGCGCTGAACCATCCGAACATCCTGGGAATCCATGACATTGGTGCGCACGACGGTGCGCCGTTTCTGGTCAGCGAATTTCTTGAAGGACAGACCCTGCGGAATAAACTCGAATCAGGGCCTCTGCCCTTGCGGCGCGCCATCGAATACGGGCTCGGCATAGCGCAGGGACTCGCAGCGGCTCACGAGAAAGGAATCGTGCACCGGGATCTGAAGCCGGAAAACGTATTTGTCACTCGTGACGGACGGGTTAAAGTGCTGGATTTCGGGCTGGCGAAGCTGGTTAGGCCGGAAGAAAACCACGAAACTGCGGTGACCCTGCCGGGTATGGTGATGGGTACCGTGGGCTACATGTCGCCGGAGCAAGTGCGCGGGGAACCGAGTGACGCGCGATCGGACATTTTCAGTTTCGGTGCCGTGTTGTACGAGATGCTCACCGGCAAACGCGCCTTCAAACGCGCGACCTCCGCAGAAACCATGACCGCAATTTTGCGCGAAGAGCCAGCGGAACTCAGCGAAACCGGCTGGCAAGGTCCGCTGGCACTGCAACGGATTCTTGCGCGATGCCTGGAAAAAAATGTCGAACGGCGATTCCAGTCGGCCAGCGATCTGGCGTTTGCCATTGAATCGCTGAGCGGAACTTCGACGGCGAAGAGTGTGCCGCAGCCGAGGTCAAGGCGAGCGTGGTTGCCGTGGCTCATAGCCGCCGCTCTGCTGGTGGGAACGGCGGTCTGGGAAATGGTTCGCCCGGCGCCCGCGCCTGCCAACCCGCTCGAAAAAGCGCATTTCACACGTGTGACCGACTTCGAGAGCGTGGAAGCCGCGATTTCGCCCGACGGCAGGTTCGTGGCCTTTGTCTCCGATCATGACGGCCCCTTCGATGTCTGGCTCACCCAGGTCGGTACCGGACGCCTGATTAATCTGACTCAGGGGAACGCGGGCCCGTTGCCTGGGCCCTTACGAAACGTCGGTTTTTCGGGCGACGGCTCGGAAATTTGGATCGGCGGTGGTGATGTGGGGCTGCGGCTGCGGCTGATGCCCCTGACGGGAGGTACGCCACGTAATTTCCTCAGCGAAGACGTCGCCAGTGTGGCCTGGTCACCGGATGGCGAGCGCATTGTCTATCATACCTTCCGTAATGGCGACCCTATGTTCGTGGCGGACCGCACTGGCGCCAATGCACGGCGCATATTCGGGGACCAGCCGGGACTTCACAACCATTTTCCAACTTGGTCGCCTGACGGCCGCTGGATCTATTTCGTGCATGGGACACCAGCGACGAGGGAGATGGATTTATGGCGCATAGACCCGGACGGCCGGAACCCAGAGCGTCTCACGCAACGCAATACAGACATCGCGTATCCCACGCCATCCGGCAATAACACAGTGTTCTACGTGGCGCGGGACGGGGACGGTTCTGGGCCGTGGCTGTGGGCGTTTGATCTGAAACGCATGGACGCGCGGCGTGTGAGCATCGGTCTCGAGCAATATACGTCCGTGCAAGCCAGCGCGGACGGCCGTAAGCTGGTGGCCACCATCAGCAATCCCGTGGCAAGACTTTGGACTGTTCCGATTCTTGATCGCGTCGCCGGCGAAAGCGATGTAAAGCCGTTTGCCGTGCCGACCGTGCGGGCACTGGCGCCCCGTTTCGGTGGCTCCTCGCTGTTTTATTTATCTTCCCTCGGCACGGGCGACGGACTGTGGCGCCTTCGGGACGGGCAGGCCACTGAGGTCTGGAAGGGTGCCGATGGCGCTCTGCTGGAAACGCCCGCTGTTTCACCGGATGGAGGTCGCGTGGCCATTGTGCTCCGCCGGAGCGGGAAACGCCAACTACATGTCATCTCTTCAGACGGCGCCGAACTCCAGCCCATCGCGGAGGGAATTGTCGCCCAGGGTTCGAGTTGCTGGTCGCCGGACGGCAGATGGATCGTCACTGGTGGCAGCGACGCTGCCGGTCCCGGGCTTTTCAAGATTCCGTTGGACGGCGGATCGCCAATTCGCTTGGTCGCCGGGCAAGCCCTCAATCCAGTCTGGTCGCCGAATGGAAGCCTGATCGTATATGCGGGTACGAATGTGAGCACCTTCGCTCCGCTCCTCGCCGTACGTCCGGACGGAACCAGCGTCGCATTGCCCCATATCAGCTTGCGGCGCCTGGGCGAGCACGTGCGCTTCTCGCCGGATGGCAAGAGTCTGATCTACATGCAGGGTCTGCTCGCATCACAGGACTTCTGGCTACTCGATCTCGCCTCCATGAAGTCGCGCCCCCTCACCAGTCTGCAAAACCGTGCCGCCATGCGGACCTTCGACGTCACAAGCGACGGGAAACAAATCGTCTTTGACCGCTTACGCGAAAACTCGCAGGTCGTCATGATCGATCTTCCCAAGGAAGAGCCTTAATCCAGCAGGCCGTCACGCCCGAGCTGCGCGACGTATCTTGAAATGCCTGACTTACTAGCGACGCCGAAACAGCTAAGCCTTAAGGAAGTCCTGATTAGTCGGGTTTTGAAGGGGACGGCCTTCAGGCCGTCCGTAAATACCGGAATATCAAGGCGGCTTTAGCCGCTGAGGGACTTCGCCGTGACTTGATCAGGCCTTCATTAGGTAGCGCTTATGGAGCATCCGACCTAGCCTTGAAGAGGCTGTTACGAAACGCCGTTCGCGGTTGCATCGGTGGAACAAAGCGTAACAGGAACAACTTGACCGGCTGCGGAAAACGTCCGCTCTGAACGCTTTGTAACAGGGCACGCCTCTTAGTCGTGCCCATAGGCTGTTCATTTTTTCATCACGAGCCGGCTTCAGCCGGCGGCACAATGCGCTGTTCCAACTTTCGCCCCGCGCCTCAACCCACCGTCTGGCGCGCCCGCTCAAGGTTGACGTTCTGTCCCGGAGGCTCCGTCTTGCCTTGCTTCTCCAGCGAGTCGATGGTTGCCAAAACCATGTTGGTCACATGCTCGATTCCGTGATCGGAGTTCAGCATCAAGTGATAGAGCCGGCGGCACGGCCACTCCGCATTGAAGTATTTGCGCACGAAAGCGGCGCGCTCCTTGTCGATGGTGTCCACCATCTCGCTCGCATCTTTCTCGCTCATCTTCAGCTTGATCAGCCGCTCAATCTTTTTCTCGCGCGAGCCGTACACGAACAGGTGAAAGGTGTCGGGCCGCGCTCGCAGGATGTATGGTGCGCCGCGCCCCACGATCACGCAGTTACCTTCCCGCGCTTTCTTCTCGATCACCTCTTGCGCGTGCGCGACCAGTTCGTCGGCGTCGAAGATCCTATCGTCGGAGATGGGCAACGAACGTTCGTGGCTGCCGCGCCAGAAAACTTTCGCCAGCCGGTGCAACAGCGGATCGCACTTTTCCTCGCAACGCGCCACCGCGTGCTCGTCCACCGAGGCCAGCTTCGCAATCTCACACGTCAGTTGCTGGTCCAGCAACTGCCAGCCCTTGCGGCGCGCCAGCTCCGCGGCAACGATGCTGCCGCCCGCGCCATATTCGCGCTCCACGGTTATGATCCTGAACACTCCCCACCTCTGCCTAAAATAATACTCCGCTTGTCCATAGCTGATAAGGAGCGGCGTGCGCCCCGTGGCCTTCGCGGGCGGCATCCAACTGGAACTTTGCGTTGCCTTCTGTTAGCCGACAACAACGGAAACCGACCGGGGAGATTCCGCATTTGTGCAGACCCAGCGCGTTTCTCGTTCCTAATCCGGTTCGATCTCGCAAAACCGGACATGCGGACCAACTCGATCTTCAGCATATCCCACTCGCGCATTTTTCCGCACGGCGAGCCTATCGGAATGTACGATGAGTTGGACCGATGGGTCCAACAGCAGTACCAATTGTCCCAGCTGAGCGAAGGGTTCATGAATATCCTCGTCCGCTTAGATCACTGGAGAGAGCAAGGCGCGATATCGCCCCAGCAGCACGTGTACCTGGCGGCCCTCGCCCGCAGAGAGCCTTTTTCGCTTTTCCTTGAGCTGAACATTCTCTTCTATGCTGGCGTACTGGCATTCGTTGCCGGTCTTGGCTGGACCGTCACCACCTACTCGCAACAACTCGGTGACGTTCTCGTCCTCGTCATTCTCTCCGCCATTTTCGCCGCCTGTTTTTGGTACTGCTTTTCACGCGCGCCCGCCTGGTCCCTCGCGCAAACGCCTGCACCCAATGCGGCTTTCGACTACGTGCTTTACCTGGGCAGCCTCGTCTGGTGCATAGAACTCGCTTACCTGGAGAACCGGTTCCGCCTGCTCTCTGGACAATGGGACCTCTATCTGCTGGCGACCGCCGGCTTCTTTTTCTTCCTCGCTTACCGTTTCGACAATCGCTTCGTGCTGTCGCTGGCTTTGTCTTCGCTCGCCGGATGGTTTGGGCTCACCATCTCGCACTGGCCATCGCATCAGGACGCGGCTTACCGGCTATATGCGCTCCTCTACTGCCTGCTGATCGGCGCAGTCGGAGCGCTCTTGCAGTATCGCGGTGTGAAACCCCATTTCTTCGGCACGTATCTCAATATTGCGGCTAACGTTGGCTTTTGGGCATTGCTCTCGGGCGTGTTTCAGCGCGATGGATACGCCCTATGGTTTCTCGCCCTGCTCATCGCCTGTGCCGTGTCTCTCGCCTGGGGCCTGAAGCGCCGGCAATTTGCCTTCGTTGCGTATTCCGCCGTCTACGGATACGTGGGTGTCAGCTCGATGCTCATCCGCAATATCCGTGACTTCACTTCTATCCTGACCTATTTCGTCTTCACCGGCGTGGCCATGGTTGTGGGGCTGGTCGTGATCGCGCGCCGCTTCGGGAGGCAGGCGTGAGACTGTACTCTGCCTCCAGCGAAGAGACCCTGCGCGCCCGCACGCTGATCAAGGACTGGGCCGGCGAGGGCATCCTGACCAAGGAGCAGCACCAGCGTCTGGAACAGGAAACGGTTTCCGAGCTGCGCACCACCAACATTTTCCTGCGGCTGGTCCTGTTCCTTTTCACCTTGATCAGCGTATGCGCCGCGGCAGCGCTGTTCCTCGAGATATTTCTTCGACCTTCCTCGGAGCAAACCGACGGCATTTTCCTGCTGATCGGCGCTGCCGTCAGCTATGCCGCCGCCGAGCTTGCCGTTTCCCGCGGGCGTTTGTATCGCTATGGGATCGAGGAAGCGCTCGCCGTCTGCTCGGTTGGATTTCTTTGCCTGGGAATGCAGTTCGCTTTGTTCAGCGGCCATCCTTTGCTGCCGGCTTCGGACGCAGCCCACTCCCTGGTTCCCGCCGCCGGCGTCGTCTTGTCGCTCTGGATTTGGCGCCGCTTCGGGCTGTGGTATGCATTTCTCGCCGCAATGATTTTTGCCGTCTTCCTGTCGGGCTACTGGACCTCGTCCGACGCGGTGCAGCGTGCGCTGGTTGCCGTGCTCTATCTAGTTGGGCTGATCTGTGTGGCCGCGCTGCGTACCCGCCACCGCTTCGATTACCTCGAGGATGCATATTCGCCCGCCGAGGCACTTCTCTGGCTCGGTATCTACCTGGCCATCAACCTCAAACTTTCGCCGTCGAATCTGCCCGCAGGATGGTGGGACTGGGTAGGCAGCGCTGGGGCCGCCTCTGAATATACGAGGCCGTTCTACTGGACAACATGGGCGCTAATCTGGGTCCTGCCGCCCGTCGTACTCGTACGCGGGATTCGGCAGAAGGACCGCTTCGTTATCGCGGTGGGTGCGATTTCCTTCATCCTGACCTTCGTCTCCAATAAACCTTACCTCGGTTGGCCACGGCATACCTGGGACCCGATGCTTCTGGGCATACTGTTGACCGGCGTTGCATTGTTTATTCGACGTTGGCTGGCTCGGGGCCCAGGCGGAGTTCGCGGCGGCTTTACCGCCGCACGCTTATCGGGAAAGGACAAACAGTGGATGAACGCCGCATCCGCCGCATTGGGCCTGGTGACACCTCAGTCAATCACGCCAAGCCCGCAAACCACGAGTGAAGACTTTCACTTCGGTGGCGGAGCTTCGGGAGGTGGCGGTGCCGGTGGCGATTTTTGAAGAACCAAGGAAACTCTGATTGAGCCGGGGGTTCGAAGGGGACGGCCTTGAGAGTGTGAGAACTCAATTTTCGAACTTGCGGTGGAAGGCGAGAGTTTGGGAGATACCAAGATCTGAGCCCGCAGGGCGAAACTACAATAGCCCAGCGCGGAAACGCTGGCTGGGGTGGAAAATACGGCCGAGTCCCCTGGGGGACGGCACAGTTATCACGCAGACACTTCAGGCGGTCCGTAAGAAGCAGCAAAATCGTTGCGGCTTTAGCCGCTAAGGGACTTCGCTTGACTTGATCACAGCCTCCCTTAACTCCCGAGACCGGGTCGCTCAGTACGGAAGATAACGCTCTCGACTCGCGGTGAAAACCCAACGCCAAACTCCACAAGCCGCGCCCTGCCCGCCTGATAACCGAAACTAATCCCTCCCATAAATTCTTTGAATTTCTCATTCGCCGCGAACTCGCGTATCAAAGTTCTTACCAAGCAAATCCGGCAAGCCGCGCGGCCGGCCGGTGCAAGCAATCTCTCCGCAAAGATGTAAAGCTGCGTCTGGAACGGCGCTACTTCGGACTCGTCGCGGTTCAACCGGTTCACTTTCGTTAGTAGGAGTCTTGCATGCGGATGCTTCGAAAGCTTTCACCATTCCTGCTGATCCTGCTCATGTCCGGCACGCTGATCGCGCAAGCCGCTTCGCCTGTGGCGAGCGCGCCCGCTACAAGCAGCCAGATCGCCCAGCTTCAGCAGCAAGTCGCCGACGCCAAGAGCTCTGCCGACAACGCCTGGATGCTGATGTGCTCGGCCCTGGTGTTGCTGATGACCGGGCCCGGTCTGGCGCTCTTCTATGGCGGCCTGGTACGCAAGAAAAACGTCCTGGCCACCATGATGCAGAGCTTCGCCATGATGGCCCTCGTCACCGTGCTGTGGGCCATCATCGGCTACAGCCTTTGTTTCGGCTCGGGTACCAGCTTCATCGGAGGAGTGGAGCACGCGTTCCTTCACGGCGTGGGCGCTGCGCCCGATGCCGACTACGCTGCCACCATCCCGCAACAGACGTTCATGATCTATCAGTTGATGTTCGCCATCATCACCCCCGCGCTCATCTGCGGCGCATTTGCTGAGCGCATGAAGTTCAGCGCCATGCTGTTGTTCATGACGCTGTGGTCGCTCGTCGTCTACGCGCCCATGGCGCACATGGTCTGGGGCAAGGGTGGATTGCTGAACGCCAGCCTGGGCGGGCGTTTCCCCACCCTCGACTTCGCCGGCGGCACCGTGGTTCACATTACATCGGGAGTGTCGGCGCTGATCTGCGCGCTGTTTCTTGGACGCCGCGCCGGTTTTCCCAAAGAACCCATGCCCCCCCACAGTGTGGTACTTAGCTTTATTGGCGCGTGTCTGCTATGGGTGGGCTGGTTTGGTTTTAACGCAGGCAGCGCGTTGAGTTCCGGAAGCCTTGCCACCAGCGCGTTTGTTGCCACCCACTTCGCCGCAGCCACCGCTGCTATTGGCTGGGCCGGCGCAGAGTGGATTCGCAACGGCAAGCCCAGCGTTCTAGGTGCAATTTCCGGCTCCGTGGCTGGCTTGGTTGCCATCACTCCCGCCGCCGGATTCGTAGCTCCCATGCCGGCCTTGCTGATTGGCCTCATCGCCGGCGTCTTTTGCTACGCGATGGTCGCCGTGGTGAAAGCCCGCCTCGGCTATGACGATTCGCTCGACGCTTTCGGCGTGCATGGCGCTGGCGGCACCATCGGCGCGCTCCTGACCGGCGTCTTCGCCACCAGTCTCATCAACCCGATATTCAAAGATGCCCAGGGACATCCGCTTCCCGTCGGTATGCTCGACGGCAACTTCCGGCAGATGGGCAACCAGCTCGTGGGCGTCTTGATTGCCATCACCCTGGCCGCGGTGGGAACCTACATCATCTTGCAGGTCGTCGATTTCGCTCTCGGCGTCCGGGTCTCAACCGAGGACGAAGTGCAGGGCCTCGACCTCACTCAGCACGGCGAGGAAGGCTATTACTGGGAAGCCTCGCTGCCTTAGACGCGCCGTCCGAGAATTTTGTTGGGGTAGGAGCTTGCGATTTTGCGGTCGCCGCAAGACGCGCGATAATCCCGTCCCGAAGGAACGACTCAGCTTAGCCCAGCACCGAGCCGCAGGCGACGTGCTGGATGGCATTGGTGTTTATTACCCGAGTCCCGGTAGGGACGGCACAATTTCGCAACCGCCTCACAACAGGCCTGGTTAGTAGCCACCAGGACTCTAGTGGGGGCGAAACCTTCGCCTGCTGTGCAGCAAGAACTAGCCGCAACGCGGCGGCATGAAGTTAGACGGGGCGTTAGCCCCCAGTAGGAAGGGGAACGATCCCGAGCCGCAGAGCGGCGACACGGCTTTCGCCATATGACCAAACTGGAAACCGTAATTCAACCTTCGAAATTCGACGCCGTCAAAGACGCCCTCATCGAAATTGGCGTCGAGGGTATGACCGTGACCGAAGTCCGCGGTCATGGCCGGCAAAAGGGCCACACCGAGTTCTACCGCGGTCGCGAATACACGGTTGATCTTCTTCCCAAAGTGAAGATCGAGATGGTGCTGCCCGACCATCTTGTCGACCGCGCCGTACAGGCCATCACCACCGCCGCGCGCACCGGCAAAATTGGGGATGGCAAGATCTTCCTGGCCCGCATCGACGAGGCCATCCGCATTCGCAACGACGACCGTGGCGAGAACGCCCTGTGAGCACCGCTCCGCAGCCGCCGGAGTCGCCGCCCTCCAAGCTTCCAATTGCGACCCCCGACTTCGTCCTGCGCAATAACTATCGTCACGAGTCGCAGCGTATCCAGCGTGATTTCGAGGCCGTCGGCTCGGGTCTGGCCTCGCTCAGCAGCCGGACTCGCCTGGTCGATTCTCTGACTCTGACATTGTGGGAGCAGTGCTTTTCCCGGCTCGACCAAGGTTGTTCCCTGCTCGCTCTGGGCGGCTTCGGCAGAAGCGAGTTGTTCCCCTATTCCGATATCGACTTGCTCTTCCTGACCGAAAATGAAGCCTGCGGCGAACCCATCAAGCCCGCGGTCAGCAGCCTATGTCAGACAATGTGGGACTGCGGTTTGCGCGTGAGCCCCAGCGTTCGCACCCTCGCCGACTGCGCACGGTTTGACCAGGACAATCTGGAGTTCACGCTTTCCCTTCTCGACTGCCGCTTTCTGTCCGGTGATCAATCCCTGTTCGAGCGTTTGCACGCCAAATACCTGCCGCAATTGATAGCCCGGGAGTCAGACGCGCTGCTCCAGAGTCTCTCGGAAATGACGCAATCCCGCCACCAGCGCTTTGGCAATACCATCTTTCATCTGGAGCCCAACCTGAAAGACGGTCCCGGCGGCCTGCGCGATTGTCACCTGTCGCAGTGGATCGGCATGATTGTCGCGCTCAGCTCCGGTCATCGCGACCTGGTAAGCGTGCGGCAGAATTCGGCGTGCGGCGAAATGCTCGATGCCATGGAATTTCTCTGCTCCAGCCGCTGCTACCTGCACTATCGCCATGGGCGCGACGACAACAGCATCACCTGGGCGGCGCAGGAGGAACTCGCCGCCCGCGGCATCGCTACCGGTGCCGGAGCGGTCTCGCCAGCGGAATGGATGCGCCTTTATTTTCGCCACGCCAAAGCCGTCTATCGCAACAGCTCGCAACTGTTAGGCCAGGTTTCGCGGGAGCGCTCATCCCTCTACCGCTCGTTCCAGCATTGGCGATCGCGTGTTTCCAACGCCGAGTTTTCCGTAGTCGATGGGAGGGTTTACTTTCAGCAGGCCGCCGATGCGCGCGAAGCTGCGCCCGTGTTACGCCTGTTCACCTTCATGGCGCATCACGGCATGGCTTTGAGCCCCGAAGCCGAACGCCGGCTCAACGATGCTCATTCCCGCCTGGCTGAGACCATGCCGCAGGACCAGTATCTTTGGCAGCATCTGCGCGAAATTCTTGCGCTTCCTCATGCCGCCAATGCGCTGCGCGCCATGCACTCGCTCAACCTGCTCACCCACGCTGTTCCCGAGTTCGAGACCATCGACCTGCTCGTGCTGCGCGATCTCTATCACCGCTACACCGTGGACGAGCACACCTTCATGGCCATCGAGGTGCTCCACCGTCTGAAGTACGAAAAGGATTCCCCGCTCCAACCCTTCGCGCAGCTTATGGCGGAGCTGGAGCATCCCGAACTGCTCTTCCTCGCGCTGCTGCTGCATGACACCGGCAAGGGCCTCGAAGGCGCTGACCATGTCCACGGCAGCCTGCAACTGACCACGGCGGCCGTCGCGCGCCTGCAACTGTCCGAGGAAGACGCGGCGACGGTGTGCTTCCTCGTCGCCAACCATCTCGAAATCTCATCCACGCTGCGCCGTCGCGACATCTACGATCCCGCGACCATCCGCGAGCTGGCCGGAAAGATTGCCACGCCCGAACGGCTTAAGATGCTTACCCTGATGACGCTGGCCGATATCAAAGCCGTGAATCCGGAGGCGTTGACTCCCTGGAAGGCCGAGAACCTCTGGCGTCTTTACACCCGCACCGCTGGCCACTTCGATCGCAGCGCGGATGCCGAAGGCCTCGACGCCAAAACTTCCGCGGACGCCGTCGAGAAGGTCATCGCGCTGTTGCCCGCGCCTCCCTCCGAGGTGCTGAAGTTCCTCGACGGACTGCCGCAGCGCTACCTGCTTTCGCACTCGCCCGAGCAAGTGGCCCAGCACTTCACCATGGCGGCAAGCCTTGCCGCCGAACCGGTGCAGCTCAGGTTGCGGCCCAATAGCGGTCAGCATGAATTGACCGTCGTTACTTACGACGCCCCTGGCTTGTTCCGCACCTTGACGGGCATTCTTTACGCCTGGGGTATGGACATCACCCGGGCCATGGCGTTTTCCAATCGCGGCAGTGTGGTTGTCGACAGCTTTTATTTCAAGGACCGTTTTCGCACCTTGGAGCTGAATCCTCCCGAGTGCGAGCGCTTCCAGAGGTCGGTGCGCGAGGTCCTGACGCGCGAAGCCTCACTCGATCGCCTCCTGGAATCGCGGCTGAAGGCCGATCTCCAGCCGGTGAAGCTTACCGTCAAGACGCACCTGCGCTACGACGATGCGTGTTCCCCGCGCAGTACTTTGCTGGAGATTGTCACCCAGGACCGCCCCGGGCTTCTCCATACCATCAGCTCGATCTTGACCCACGAAGAGTGCAGCATCGAGGTGGCATTAATCGATACCGAAGGTCCGGTCGCCCACGACGTCTTCTACATCACTTGCCACGGACAAAAACTCACCGCCGAAAGAATGCGGGCTATGGAGTGGGCGCTCACCGCCGAACTGGCGGACGCTCTGCCGTCCAACTGGTAAGGGCAGACCAGTTCAAGGCGGCTTTCCCTTTGCCGATAGAGATGGAAGAGTAGCCATCGCCGAGTCTTGCAGCTGAAGCCGGCCGGAAGCGCAGAAGGAGGGCAACGCTTGTGATGCCAACCGGTTGGGACCACGCCGCTGCACTGGAAAGACTTGACGGCGACGAACTGCTGCTGGTCGAGCTGATCTCGGTTTTCTTCGAGGAATATCCCAAGCTCGCCGCTCGCCTTACGCAATCGCTCTCCCTGAAAGATTTTGCTGGCTTGCGCGAGGCTGCCCATTCGCTGAAAGGGAGCCTTGGCTATCTGGGGGCCGTTGAGGGCGAGGCCCTCGCTCTCGCCCTCGAACATGCCAGCCTTTCCCGAGATTCAGCCCGGGCGGGTGAGCTGGTGGCCCAGCTGATGGCTTACATCGAGGCCTTCCGTCAGCTGATGGTCTCCGCGTCGGGAGCGCCGAACGATGCTACCCCCTTGCAGTGAAGAGCCGTCCCCGCCCCTCCCCTTGGCGCCGCGCGATAATCGCGCTGCCCTGGGTCGCGTGCTGGTGGCCGAAGACGATCCTCTCTATCGCCGCGCTCTCCAGCATTTCCTCGCCGGCCACGGCTACGACGTGCAGTTGGTAAGCGATGGCTTACAGGCCCTGGAAAATGCTCTGTCGCCTGATGCCTCGCGCCTCCTGGTGCTGGACTGGATGATGCCCGGCCTGCCCGGGCCCGAAGTCTGCCGCCGCCTGCGCGCCACTCCCCGCGACCATTACCAATACGTCCTGCTGCTGACCGCCAAGCACACCACCGCCGACATCGTCGAAGGCCTCGAGGCTGGCGCTGACGACTATCTCACCAAGCCCTTCAATGTTCACGAGTTCTTCGCCAGAATTCACGTTGGCGAACGCATGATCAAGCTGCACGACACCTTACTGGCCGCCCAGCAAGCCTTGCGCTCTCAGGCTACCCACGACCCCCTCACCGGAATCTGGAACCGGGGTGCGCTCTTTGACCTGCTGCGGGCCGAATTGGAACGGGCCCAGCGCAAGCCAACTTCGCTTTCCCTGTTCCTCATCGACCTCGATCACTTCAAACGCGTCAACGATGACTTCGGCCATCTGGCCGGCGACGACATCCTGCGTGAGGTCACAGAACGCTTGAGCGCCGCGGTCCGGGCCTATGATGTTGTCGGTCGTTACGGTGGCGAGGAGTTTATCGTGGCCGCTTCCGGTCTCAAAGCCGACCGTCCTTATCAATTCGCGGAACGCTTGCGTTTGGCCGTCTGCGCGTCACCGGTTCGTACCCAGCAAGCCGAAGTCACCATTACCATCAGCATCGGAGCCGTCACCACCAATCCCGGTGGCGAGTGCTCCGTCGAAAAGCTGATTCAGAGCGCCGACGCGGCCCTTTATCAGGCCAAAGCCAACGGCCGAAATCGCGTACAGGCCGTTCACATCTGAGCTTGTAACGGCACATGCGCTTGTCGGGTGCCGCCAGGCAACTGAAACGGCTATGCAGTTCGCGTGCGCAACGGCCGAAAGAATTTTGCAGTGGAACAAACCGCCGACAACCGATCAAACCAGCCGCGCAGCGGCGGTAGCGCAGTGAGCCGGGGCGCAAGCCCCGGGATGGAAGTAGGAAATAAGTCTAAGCCACGTAGCGGCGACAGGGTTCACAATCCAGTTCGCCGCCCTCAACGTACACCTGAAACTATGCGTTGCGCGCGCCCCACTTCGCCCACCCAATCCAGATCAGAGACAACAACGTAAGCACGGCGATGATCCCTTGCGAGATCGCGCAGTACAGGCACCAGACCTCCAGCACATGCGCCTCAATATTGGTCAGGTACAGTGCGAACGCCAACCCAATCACAACCGACACCAGCAGCAATCCTTTGCGCCTGGTGAAGCCCAGCACCGCGATCAGAAGATATCCCACGATGCCGATGGCGGCCACGGGCACTCCGTGAACCATGGCATACGGACTGTGATTGACCACCCCGCAATCCCACTTATCGTTGATGCTGCACGGTTCCTTGCCCGGATCGTCATAGTGGACCTTGAGGGCAAGCGAGGATACGACTATGCCGAGGACGGCAAGAACCACAATTGCGTAGCGCACACGATTTCTCCGGTTGATACTTGGGTCGCGTCAACTCTTGATAACTCTTAAGATGGCGCTTCCATTGTAATGTCTGGCAGGCCGATCGCCCACGCTCGGCTTGAGGCGGTTGTGTAGTAAAATCCTTCTGCTTATGCGACGGTTTTTTGCCAGTCTGGTGCTTGTCCTGCAACTTGCAGGATTGGCTCTGCCCTTCGTGCAGGCCCAATCGGCCGTTCCTGCATGTTGCCGTCGTGGCGGCCAACATCACTGCGCCACGCCGGTACCAGTCGACGGCGCTCGCTCCGCCCCGGCCAACTGTCCCTACCAGCATTTCACCGCCATCACGTCGCATTCAGTAACGGCGCTCGGGGTCCGGAGCCAGACCGTTACTCCGGCTTCGTTCTGGCAGGATTCTCTTCGCAGTGCTTCTCCCGATATTCCGCGTTATGTCGAGGGCAACGCGCAGAAGCGCGGGCCTCCGCTCTCCGAATTTTTCCAAAGCCTAAATTCCTGAATTTCACACTCGCCTGATGCAGCGCACGCGCCTTTTCGCACGGCATCGGCTGGTTTGCGTCAGCAGATCCACTCCCGTTTAGCTCGCGAGCGCCATCGCCGACCACCAGCGATAGGTCATCGGCAGCGCTAACAGAGTCATGGAAGGTGTACCAGCACCGCGATGAAATCATTTCCCGGCAAGATGCGAATTTGCGCAGAGGCCCTGTCTCTGACGGCGCTGGTGCTCCTCTTCGCGTCGAACTTATCGGCTACTGTCTCCGGTTCCGTTCGCGGCGTCGTGCACGATCCGCAGCACCGTCCCGTTCAAGGCGCACACGTCACGCTGAAGGCCCAAACCTCGGACTGGACACAGTCCCAAAACTGCAGCGACAACGGGGAATTTGAATTCCGCTCCGTCCCCATCGGGACTTACACCGTCACCGTCTCGTCGCCCGGGTTCCAGGCAACGCAACAAGACGTCATCGTTCAGTCTGACACCAGTCCGGTGTTGCACTTCAAGCTGGCGGTCGCGGGCGCGCAGGAAAACGTCGTCGTCTCCGGAACTCCAGTTGCGCCCACTATGGACAGTGTTACGCCAACCACCATGCTCAACCGTCAAGACATCCAGCAAACTCCCGGCGCTGACCGCACCAACGGCGTGGAGATGATCACCGATTACGTCCCTGCTACCTATGTCGCGCATGACATGCTGCACATGAACGGCGGCCATCAGATCCTGTGGCTGATCGACGGCGTTTCCATCCCCAACACCAACATCGCTGCCAATCTGGGGCCTCAGATTGATCCCAAAGACATCGACTATCTCGAAGTCCTGCAAGGCAGCTACGACGCCACCTATGGCGACCGCACCTACGGCATGTTCAACATTGCGCCGCGAACCGGTTTCGAACGCGACCGCCAGTGCGATCTCGCCCTCAGCGCCGGCAACTTCTATCAAACCGACGACCAGCTTAGTTGCGGAGGCCACACCCAGCGCTTTGCCTACTACGCCAGCGTCAACGGAAACCGCAGCAACTACGGACTCCAGACGCCCATCCCGCAGGTGTATCACGACGCTGAGAACGGCTACGGTGGCTTCGCTTCGTTCATCTACAATCACGATTCCAACAATCAGTTCCGCGTCGTCGGCTCACTGCGCCAGGACTACTATCAGGTTCCCGTCGATCCCAATCCCAACTCCGTCGGAAATCAGATCCTGGAAGCCTCGGGCGAGGTTCCCAGTTATGGCTTGCACGATGCCGAGCGCGAGCCCGATGCCTACGTCATCTTTTCCTGGGTGCACACCTTCGATCCCAGCACCTTGCTCACGCTCTCGCCCTTCTACCACTACAACGCGGCCCATTATGAAGGCAGCCCCGACGACTATCCCGTCAGCACCAACGTCGACCTGAATGCGAACTACGCCGGCTTCCAGGGGATCCTGAACAAGAGCTTGCCGAAGAACGATCTCGAAGTCGGGGTCTACGGATTCTTCCAGCACCAGTACAACTATTTCGACAACGTCTTCAGCGACGGAACGCAGAATTTTCCGGCGTCTTCCATCACCGTAACCGGAGGGGTTGCCGAGGAATTCATCAGCGACCGCTTCAACGCAACCAAGTGGCTCACCATCATCGCCGGCCTGCGCGGCACTGAATTTCGCTCATCCATCGCGGAAAATCAGGCCGACCCGCGGGTTGGCGTCGCCCTTCGCGTGCCCCGTCTCAATTGGGTGCTCCGCGCCTTCTACGGCCACTACTATCAGCCGCCGCCGCTGGTCACCGCCACCGGCCCGCTCCTCGGATTTGCCAACAGCCAGCACTTTACCTTTGCTCCACTCTACGGCGAACGCGACAAGCAATGGGAGGCCAGCCTCATCATTCCCTATCGCGGCTGGAATCTCCAGGTCGACAACTACCAAACCAATGCCTCCAACTGGCTCGATCACAACAATATTGGAAACTCCAACCTGTTCTGGCCCATCACCTGGTATCGCGCCCTCATTCAGGGATGGGACCTCACGCTCCGCTCTCCTCTGTTATGGCACACCGCCCAGGCCCATTTGGTCTATGCCAATCAGATCGCGCAGGCTACCTCGCCCGTCAACGGCGGCCTCATCTGCCCCAATCCCAATGACCAGAGCTGCCCGCTCTATATTCCGCCCGGCTATTCTCCGGTTGACCACGATCAGCGCAACACCTTGAACGTCGGTGCCAATGCCAGTCTGCCCTGGCACAGTTACGCCTCCGGCAATGTGTACTACGGATCCGGTTTCACCAACGGCTTGTACGGCACGCCGCTCTCGCAGTACCCCGGGCCCTATCTGCCCAGCCACACCACGGTCGATCTTTCTCTGGGCAAGAGCTTCTCGGAGGGGAAATACGCAATTTCCGCAACCGCACTGAATGTCGCCAACCGCCGCGTGCAACTGGATAACAGTCTGACCTTCGGCGGGTTTCACTGGAACGAGCCGCGGCAGATTTATGGCGAGTTTCGTTACCGCTTCCATTACTGACGGACGCCGTGGAATCTGAACGATACCGACAAGCCGACGGCGAACTGACCGAGTCCCACGAAGCGGGACGGGCACCGGATAGCCCGGCGCTTCAGCGCTGGGTGCGCTGTATTATCCAACTCGAGCCCCGTAGGGGCGGCAGACTTCACGCCGGCCCCGCAGCCCCTGGTCGCCGTAGCAACGTCATCGACACATAGGCCCCAATCCACGATCCCACCGCCGCGAAGCCCACATAGACCCAGTTTCTGGTGTAACTGATCACGGCGAACGCAGACAGCAGATACCACACGCTGCTCCACGTTGCCGCCGGTAAGCGCCGCCGTGACGCAACTGCCGCGCTGAACATCACGTATACGGCGTCAGTCGCCGCCGTCGATGCGACTACGCCCAGGGCCAGCCAGGGATGGATCTGCCACATTGTGGCACCTCGCATTTGAAATGAATACCGTCGAAAAGCAACCATCGAGCATACCAGTCACGCTGATCGAGGCCCAGGGCCGCACTCTGGACGGCTGGCTTCATCCCGGTTTCTACATCGTCGGTACCGCCGTTCTTGCGGGCCGGAGCTCGAAACGGCATCGCTTCAAAGTTTCGCCGACGCGATGCCAATTCGACCTTTGGTAAGGCGCAAATTTTCCAGCGCCCAGACTCGCATCGATTTGTCACCGACCCTTTTGCAGAGCGCGGCGTAAGCGCGCTGTCACGCCAGCGCGTGCGGTTTGACCTGAGGTTCACATGGCGATATGATCGAAGTGCGGGGTGGAGCAGTCTGGTAGCTCGTTGGGCTCATAACCCAAAGGTCGAAGGTTCAAATCCTTCCCCCGCAACCAAAGCGCTCTACATAATAGGATACTTACGACGGGGCTGAAATCTCAGCCCCGTTTTTCTGTGCGGGAACTGTGCGGGATCTCAAACTGGGGCCGCAAGATCACTTGCGATATAGCCTGTCTTCGCCAACCAGATTGACTCCATGCGCCGGACCATTGCCTGGTTCGATCAGTACCTCATGGGAAAGAGCGGGACACCCGGCGAGTCAACCACCCAGCGCGAGCGCTGAAACCACACCTCTGCCGCTCCCGATTGGCGGCGATCCTGTCTGCGACGCCGTCGCGTTGACACTCGGCCCGGGAGTTTCGCTCGGAGGGGGCTTTAGGGGCAACGAGTGTCCAACTGTTGCCGGTAACGGGGTTTCACCCTGTCTCGATTGTCCTTTTCAGGCGGGGAATGGTTGCCGCCAATCGGTTTAGCCCTAGAACCTGACACGGATGTTGCCTTGGGTTTGTCATGCACGTTGTCCTTTCGAACCTTGAGGGTTGGCTATACCGCTTAGTTCTTGCAGATACTTGTTCCCAAGGCCGAGAAGGCGACAGACGGTCTTGGCTATCATGCGTTCTTCGTCCGTGCGAATGACGCGAACCTCAGCCCGGCTTGCGGCCACGGAAATGACGCCCTCATTCGCTGCGTTTCGCTTTGCCTCGAGTTCAATTCCAAGGAATCCCAGCCCATCGCAAATGCGGGCGCGGACCGTGGGCGCATTCTCTCCGATGCCGCCAGCGAACACCAGTGTGTCCAGTCCGCCCAACGCCGCCGTGAATGCGCCGATCCATTTCTTGACTTGGTAGCAAAACAGCGCGACCGCTTCAGCCGCCCGCTCATCCTGCGCTTCACGGTCGAGCAAGTCACGCATGTCGGAACTGGTCTCCGACACGCCGAGCAGGCCGGAATGGAAATTGACCATTTCGTTGAATTGCTTGGCACTCATGTTTTCAGTGCGCATCAGATACCAGACCAGACCGGGATCGAGATCGCCTGAGCGGGTGCTCATCGGCACACCAGCGGTCGGGGTGAAACACATGCTTGTATCAACGGATTTGCCGTTACGCACTGCCGCCAGGCTCGCGCCGTTGCCGAGGTGTGCGAGGATGACTCGGCCAGTCGTTGCCGCGGGATCGCCGAATCGCGCGAGTTCTTCCATTAGAAATGCATACGACAAACCGTGAAACCCATACCGCCGCACCCCTTGAGCCTCGTACCGGCGCGGGATCGGCAGCAACTGCGCCACGCGTGGCATGTCGTGGTGAAAAGCCGTATCGAAACACGCTACTTGGGGCAGATCGGGAAAGCGGCGATGAAACGCCTCGGTCAACAGGATCTCCTCCGGCATATGGTCAGGATCAAATGGACTGAGGCGGCGCAGCTCCTCAACCATCTCCGCAGTGATTCGCTGCGGCTTGTAATACTTCGGACCGCCATCCACCACGCGATGCCCAACCGCGGCCAATGCGGCATGCCCGCTGCGTTTCTCGATCCAATCCATTAAAACGCCCACCGCCTGCGTGTGGTCCGGCGCCGTCACTGACCGCGAGAAATTGTCAGCCGGATCGAGGCCGGTCACGCGTAAGGTTGCCTGCGCTAACCCAATTCGCTCAATCGCGCCGTCCAGAATCCGCTGTAACGAGTCACCGGTTTCGAACAGTGCGAACTTGATGCTCGACGAGCCGCCATTGATCGTCAGAACGCATGAGTTAACTGTTTTCATGGATGATGCCTTACTAGGGACTCCCTAACGGAATAGACCGGGCGGAAAGACATCAACACTTAAGGACAACGCTAGGAGGCCGCACCGGCTTCACGGTGCGGGGCCCGTACTACCTTTCCTCAAACAATGGCGGTCCGCTCAGTCTAATGACAAGAACCGCCAACGCGACAACCAAAAGCAGGTTGATCAAGACTCCACCGAAATGCAGACCGAGGCCTAGAAGCCACAAAATCAGAAGAACAATGAAAATCATCCAAAGCATACGAACCTTCGCATTCGCACAGGTTAATTTGGGTTGCGTCCACACCCCGAAGAGGGGGGCGGCCACCCCTGGTCATATTGGACAAGACCGTCAATCTGCGCCACAAATCGGAAAATGCGCGTCTAAACAGAAGTCAATTTCTTGGCGCCGTTGCCGTTGGCGTTGACTTTGTGGCGTCCCCAAATTCGCCGCAGCCATCGTGAGACAGGGGCACTTCGATCTTGCCTGGAATTGCTATTCAGCTTTGGCTTCTTTGACGTATCCGCCAAGTTCTTCCACCAGCGCTCGGGCCGACGCAGGTACCGCAACTTTGCCGTCAAGAATGTCATGACGATTTACATTGGGACCGTACATGGCTTCGTCTCCACTTTTGTCGGCTTGCACCACGGCGCCGTTCAGGCTCACCCCAGCGAAAACGCCTTTGGCGCGCGAATAAGACAAAATCTCCGCATTCAGTTTAAGGTCGGTGCCGGCGGAGGCATTCCGGCCCACAGGCCCGGCGGCCACAGAGGCGTCGGCTCCAAGCTTGAATTTGTCGCTGAGCAGGCTTTTCAAGGCGCGATCGTTCATAAAGAGCATCACGATGTCGGTGGAAGAGCCCCCGATCTGATAACCTACGCTCCCTCCGTCAAGAGCCAAGAACATGGGAGCGCTCCAGCCATGTCGGGTGCGACACGATGCCAGTCCCCTGCCGTAGTTGCCGCCGAAGATAAAGGCGAACTTCAAGTCCCCTGGAATGATGGCGATACATTTCGCCGATTCCAGCAGATCCTGAGGAATCCCCTGATCTGGAGCGTTCATGATCTCATTGAAGACCTGGGCAGCTTTGTTGGTGCGATTAACATCATTGTCGCGGTCCGAGGCGACAGCAGGTAGAGTCACAAGCAGAATTAGTGTTGTGAAGCTCAGAATGCGTTTCAACATTTTCTTGTCCTCCATCAAGCTTGAGCTTAGACACCGGAAGAAAGCATTGCTGTGCAATACGGAACACTGTCTGGGTTGGCGGCACAGCGGTCCGTGGGATGGCCCGGACACGCTGAGCGCTTTTGCTCAGAACAGTCGCTGCTCAATTGTTAGGGTTGAACTTCGAAACTGACAGGTAACAGTGCTCGCACTTACGCGCCCTGATGCTCCGAGCGACAACGCCTGTCGCAGACGATTCGTGCTAGGCCGCAATGCCGTCAACAGCTGCCCTGGAGGGCAAGATAATGCTAACTAATGCGACAAATTTGAAGGATATGATGATCCGAGCGACAGACGGCGACCTTGGGACTGTAGATCAGCTCTACTTCGACGATGAGGCGTGGGTCATCCGCTACCTGACGGTAGAAACCGGCGGCTGGCTTGGAGGCCGGCAAGTGCTGATCTCGCCCATTTCTGTCATCCATGCGGATTGGCAAGCTTGGCGGTTGGATGTGGCGCTGACCAGACTGCAAGTGAAAAATAGCCCGGGCATTGACACCCATCAACCCGTCTCCCGGCAACACGAGGTGGCATACCTCGATTATTACGGATATTCCTACTATTGGATCGGTCCCAATATGTGGGGTCCCGTGCTGTATCCGTCGGGGTTGCCGATTCCGGCGGCTACTTTTGAGGAGGCACTGTCGGGCCAGAGCTGGAGAGAGTCCCGGGATTCGCATCTGCGCAGTAACGAAGCCGTCACGGGTTATCACATTGAGGCAACAGATGGTGAGGTCGGCCACGTGGAAGGGTTCGTCATTGACGATGAAACCTGGGCTATCCGCTATCTTGAGGTAGCAACTCAGAACTGGTGGCCAGGCAAGAAGGTACTCGTTTCACCGTCGTGGATCCAACGAGTGAGTTGGACAGATTCCAAAGTCTACCTTAGCCTCTCCCGGGACGTCGTCAAAAACGCCCCGGCGTTCGTGGAATCCGCACCGATCACTCGTGAATACGAGGAGCAGCTCCACCGTCACTACGGCCGCCCGCCTTATTGGCTGCACGAAACTAAATCCGAACCTTCCTTCTCTCTGACTAGCGCTTAGATCCGAGGTGTGGACATCCCCCAAAGGGGTGTCCATGGTTTTGCTCACTCACTCGCGGTCCGAATGGTGTTGTCGGAAACTGGGAAAACGCATGCAATCTACCGAACACGTCCATCATATGGATCCTAGCCATCATGGCCATCAGCCTTACTGGAAACGTGCGCACCGTGATTGGCGGTTCTGGTCGGGATTCTTTCTCATGCTTCTGGCCCTCTGTATCTACGTAGTCACCAATGACTTGTCCTCGGTGCCCTCTGGCCAACAGAAGCAATTGCCGCCATCCGCCAGCAGAGTTCCATAGACCTCAGTACCTGTGAACTGCGATGAACAAATAGGCGGACTCAACTCTATGGCACATACGCGAATGAACAGCGACAAAGGCCTGCCAGTGATGGATGAAAATAAGCCAATCACTTGCGAAGCGCTTCTGTATCCTCTGCGATTCGAACCTATCTATCAGTATCGGCTCTGGGGCGGGCGTCGTTTGGCTGACCTGCTCACCGCTCCGCTGCCCGGCGATGGTCCCATTGGCGAAGCATGGGTTCTCAGCGATCGCGATGACCATCCGAGCCATGTTGCCGATGGACCGCTCAAAGGGCGAACCATCGGTCAATTGCTGGAGCAGTTTCCGGAGCAAATGCTGGGACAGTTGTCTGGGCGCTTTCGCCGATTCCCACTGTTGCTGAAGTTCCTCGATGTACATGAAATGCTTTCGATCCAGGTGCATCCCACGAAGGCGAATACGAACCTGCTGCCAGCGGGCGAGACCGCTAAGACCGAAGCATGGGTCGTGCTGGAAGCCGGGACCGAAAGCCGCATCTATGCGGGCCTGAGGCCAGATACTACTGAAGCCGATCTGCGACGAGCGCTTACGAACGGCGCGGTAGCCGACGACCTCGCATGGTTCACTCCGAAGCCCGGCGACGCCGTTTTCCTGAAGGGTGGTACGGTTCACTCTTTGGGCGGCGACGTTGTGGTGTTCGAGATCCAGCAGAACAGCGACGTAACGTTTCGCTTGTATGACTGGAACCACGTTGACCCAAAGACCGGAAAGACACGAGCACTCCAAGTCGATAAGGCGATGGCCTGCATTGATTTCTTGGAAGGCCCGGTTGGTTTGGTGACGCCCGTGGTGGAGACGAAGACTCCGGTGGAACGCGAGAGACTCTTTGATTGTGAACACTTCCGGCTGTGGCGACTGCGCGGACAATCGCCGTTTACCGTCGGCGCCGCCGACTTGCCGCGTGTACTGGTGTGCGTCGAGGGAGTGGGGCAGGTCGAACACGGCGGCGCCACTTACGCCGTCGGAAAGGGCGACGTGTTCGTCTTGCCTGCGGCGATCGGAACGTGTGTTTTTCGGCCCTTCGGGGTAGTGAACGTGCTGGAGATTGCACTGCCGGATTGAAATCGGCGGAAGTTCGGAAGGAGAAGCATAGTGAAAAAACTAATTGTGTTCGATCTGGACGGGACCCTCGCCGAAAGTAAGTCGGCTCTTGATCCCGAAATGTCGGGGCTGCTGCATGACCTTCTCGGTATTGTCAAAGTGGCCGTGATTTCTGGTGGCGACTGGCCACAGTTTGAAAAGCAAGTGGTCTCCAAACTTTCTCATGACGAGCGCCTGAGAGAGCTGTCCCTGCTGCCTACGTGTGGAACAAAGTTCTACCAATACTCAGGGGCTTGGAAGAAACTTTATGAGGAAGATCTCACCCCGGAGGAGCGAGAGAAAATACTCAGCTCTCTCAAGAAGGCGATCGGAGTTGCAGGCTTCAAGATCGAAAAGCTTTGGGGAGAGCAAATCGAGGACCGCGGGAGCCAGATAACATTTTCCGCCCTGGGTCAGCATGCTCCCTTGGAAGAAAAGGAGAAATGGGACCCCGATTTCGCGAAGCGGAAGAAGATCAAAGCGATTCTTGACAGGTCGATTCCTGAGTTCTCTGTCCGAATCGGGGGCTCGACATCCATTGATATCACCAAACCCGGCATTGACAAGGCATACGGCATCGGAAAACTGCGAGACCTCCTCCACGTTTCGTTGCAAGAGATGATCTACATCGGCGATGCCTTGTTCGTCGGAGGGAATGACTATCCCGCCGAAAAAGCAGGCGTGGATTCTATTCCCGTCAAAGGTCCCGATGAGACGAAGCGGGTTATACAAGCAATCATCGCTTGCTTAGCAGATCGCGATCAGGCGGCGGCGTGACTTTGTGAGGGGAATTGATGAGCGAGTTCAAGTTGCAGCGTTTGGGAATGGTGATGGAGCCGGAGCCGGGAAATCCGCAGGAAATCGAAGGCGTTCTGAATCCGGCGGCAGCTCGTGGCCCTGATGGCGAGCTCTATCTCTTCCCGCGGCTGGTTGCGCGGGGTAATTACTCGCGCATCGGCATTGCACGAGTGCGCTTTAATGACGTCGGCGACCCGATAGGTGTTGATAGGCTGGGCATTGCACTGGAGCCGGAAGCCGATTATGAGCGGCGACTCGACAGCGGCGGTGGCTGCGAGGATCCGCGAATCACATTCGTAGAACCACTGCAGCGTTACATCATGACCTACACGGCATTCTCGACACGCGGCCCCCGGATCGCACTCGCGCTATCTAAGGACCTCTTCCACTGGGATCGGCTCGGGCTGGCGACGTTTGGCAAGTATCAGGGCATCAAATTCGCTGACGTGGACGACAAAGATGCCGGCCTCTTCCCTGTTGCGATTCATAATCCTTCCGGGCACCCGGAACTGGCCATCCTTCACCGCCCGTTATTTCCCGGCACTCGCCCTGAGGAGACGGCTTGCCGCCCTGCCTCGCGCGAGATGGATCTTGATCGGGAGAGCATCTGGATTTCCTACTGCCCGATGGTCTTGGAGAGCCGTGAACAGAGTCAGCTAGGAAAGTTCTCCTCTCATCACCGGCTAGCGGCTCCAGTGTCGCCCTGGGAGCGACTCAAAATCGGCGGCGGCACTCCGCCTGTGCTCACCCGGTACGGCTGGCTGATCATTTATCACGGTGTCAAGGAAATGGAGCAGCCAAGGAAAAACGAACACCAGTTATGCTACTCCGCGGGAGTAATGATTCTCTCGAAGGAGCATCCCCAAGTCATCCGCTATCGTTCGGTGGAGCCGGTGCTGACGCCGGAGTTGCCGCAGGAGCGCAGCGGCGCCGTCGCCAACGTCGTGTTTCCCAGCGGCATCGACCGGCGAGACGATCTTGGCTTACCCAATCGCTTCGACGTCTATTACGGGATGGCCGACAGCCGGATTGGCGTTGCGCGCCTCAACCTGCCGGATTTCCTTCCGTTTGAAGGAGTCGCCGACCCATCGGAAGGCAAAGTCTGACGGATGCGACAATCCCGCCGCCGGAGAAGCCGCAAAGTCAACTTGTCAGTCGTAAGGCGAACATGATGAGGACAGGCGCACCGGCACGAACGGCGCCATCGCGGTGGGTGGCTACATTGCTCTGGCAGGACTTTGGGCAGCGCCAGTGAGCGGAGCTTCTATGAATCCGGTGCGTTCGCTGGCGCCGGATGTGGTGCGTGGCAACTTCCACACGACTTGGATCTACCTCGTCGGGCCCTTGGTGGGCGCCCTGATCGGGTGGCGTTCGAGTGGATTCTCAAAGGGAAGCCCTCGGCCGCCGGCAAGATCGCGGCGCGTGGCACGCTTGGCGTCGACAACCCGGCCCGGCCTGGCGTGGATGCCCGGCCTCCACAGAAATAGTCGCGGACTGTTCCCGTAGAATCCTTTGCACCTACTTCCGGCCAGCCCGTAGGCGCTCGTTCACTCATTCTTGAGCAATAGTGTACAGCTTCCCCATCTCCCGCCAGAAGATACTGTGCGTAAGCGTTCCGTTGAGCCATTGATGCCGGAAAGTGTCGAACGGAGAAGGGGGTGGGCTGCATAGTACGGAAGCGGTCCGGGACGGCTGGATGAATCGTTGAGATACAGCACGCCCGAGTTTAGGGAATTCAAAACCGCGAATGAGATTCCTCGAGGTCGCCTATCGATTCGATTTTCCAAGCGTCCTCTGGAGAGAGAGCGCTTGGAGCAGGAGAACAGTCATGGTGGAAGCGGTGGCAGATAAGCCCGAGTCCCATCTGGAAGCGAAACTGGAATCCAAACCTGAGTCAACGCCCGCAGCGAAGTCCGAACCCAAGAACGGCTCGAAGTCCGAGTCCAAGGACGATCTGAAGTCTCTTCCCCTGCCGGAAGTCGAGAAAAGATTGGGATCGTCGCCGAAGGGACTGAGCCAAGCCGAGGCGCAGAAGCGGCTGGCACAGTATGGCCCTAACGAGATCGCCGAGAAGAAAACCAATCCCTTCCTAAAGTTCCTCACCTATTTCTGGGGCCCTATCCCATGGATGATTGAAGCGGCTGTAATTTTGTCGGGAATTGTCCGGCACTGGCTGGATTTCTTCATCATTCTCTTTCTGCTTTTTTCCAACGCTGTGGTCGCATTTTGGGAGGAGCATCAGGCGGGCAACGAAATTGCCGCGTTACGGGCCAAACTGGCGACCAAGGCCCGGGTCCTGCGTGATGGAAAGTGGGTCACTCCAAAGGTCTCTGAACTGGTGCCGGGGGACGTCATCCGTCTGCGACTGGGCGACATCGTACCGGCAGATGCGCGCCTGTTGGCAGGCGATCCGGTGCAAGTAGATCAGTCCGCATTGACCGGCGAATCTTTGCCCGCCACGCGCAAACCTGGCGAGGCGGTGTTTTCGGGTTCGATTATCAAGCGGGGCGAAACCGACGCGATGGTGTACGCCACCGGTACGCACACCTACTTCGGCAAGACGGCGCAACTGGTGCAGGAGGCCCATACTGTCAGCCACTTCCAGCGTGCCGTATTGAAGATCGGCAACTACTTGATCATTCTTGCAGTGGCCCTGGTGGCGGTGATTGTTACTGTGGCGCTCTTCCGTCACGATCCAAT